>NZ_JBIBWL010000019.1:0-155920 GCF_043081325.1 Streptomyces sp. NPDC014882 | reverse complement strand
CGCCATCGAACGATCCTCTTCCGTCGGCTGTGGCCCTGACCCTATCGAGCGGCCTCAGATCACGGCACAGCCGCACTTGCGGGACAGCCCTTAGGTTCATATGCGAGAGGACGAGTGAGGCAGGTGTCTGGAGACGGGCAGACAGATCTGACAGAGCTGTGGCAGCAGCGTTGGCCCCGGTGCCCTCCGGTCGGGTACAAGCTCCGCGACCCGTATGGGGACGTCTGGGTACGTTTTCACAGCTTGCCGGAGTCGAAGCGGTACCCGGAGGACGAGAGCGAGTACATCATCGTCCTGGAGCGGTACAACACCGTCCTCGACGAATTGTTCGCTGGTGCGGACGTGTACGTGATCACCCCGCTCTGGACGACCGAAGCCGAGGCTCCGCCAGCGGAACCCGGAACGGGGTATTGGCAGAGCCTGCTGGTGGGGGACGACCCCGACCCTGAGTTCCGCACGTACTGCCACCTCTTCGCCGCCCGCCGGCCCTGGCAGCGCGGCTGCATCGACGACTTGCTCCGAGATACCGCCGACCACAAAGTAGCGGGAGTCCTCATCACCGATACTCTCATGCAGCGCATCCACCACCCCTACGACGGTGGCGCCGACGTCTTCCTCACCACATCCGAAGAACGGGACCGGATGCGCAACCGGCACGCCGACTGGCTTTCCCGTCACCCTTCAGGTCTCTGACCGGCCTGAATCGCCGCTCCGCTCACAATGGTCTTCACCGCAAGGACAGGGTTGAGGGGCTCCACGAGTTCCTTGGTGGCGACGGCTACGAGGTGGGCGGGCATATCACCTTCCAGCAGGGCGCTCACGTATGCGATGGCCTCCGCGGGCGAGAGCACAGGCAGCCTCTGGCGCAGCATCCGCACAGCATGCATGCGTCCACGCGTGGCGGCGACCCGGCGGAGCGCATCGTGCAGATCGTCCACTGCGGTGCGCACCGGCAGCCCGCGTATGCGGGCTCGGTAGTCGGCCTCCCATTCCCCGGTCGCCGCGGAGACGACGCCGATCTGATGCAGTCCCCCGTCGACGCGGTCGACCAGATACGGCCCATTGCCGATCAGTGCGTACTTCCAGTCCCGGGTGCGCACGAAGTCCTCGGACTGCCAGGAGACGATCCACACCAGCTCGTGCTCCTTGACACGAGTCACAGTCATCCTCATCGCGTCCGCGCTCACAGCCTGCCACTGCCGATAGTCGCGCTCCAACTGCTCTTCGACAGCACGAACGGCGGCTTCTCGCTCGATCACGCGTGCAGCATCCCCTGCCGGCCCCTCTACCGGCCAGCGAATTCCCACAGTCCAGCGCCCCCTACGAGGAGCCTGACGAACCTTCCTGCTCAAGCGAACAGCTTCCTGAAGCCCCCTGAACGCTCGCATCCCTCTCTGACCACCGATGCCGAGTGACTTCCCGCTCTACCGCTCGGCGGTGCCGTCCGCACCGTCCATCTCATAGATCCGCCCTTGAAGCCGTTCACCGGCCCAGTCCAGCCCGACACCCAGGTCGAACCAGTGCCGATCCTTGCGGACTTCAGGCGGTGAGAGGTTCACCGCCACCCACGAGAACACCCCCAGAAGGACGGAACGCCCGTGCTGCGTGGTGCGCACGGACAACGCAAACGGTGCGGCGAGTGCCGCACGGGTCACCAACATGACCTGCTCGTCCTCAGAATGCCGCCGCCCAGCCGTGAGAAACCGAGGCGTCTCCCGGATCTTGACCCACTCGACCACCGCGTCCGCCACCTGGGCACGCAAGGACTCTTCGATGCCCTGCCGGACAACGGTCGCAGGGTCGTCGCCGAGCCAGCCAAGCCAGTGATCAGGGTCAGTGAGCTTGCTGAAGTCGTCCTGCGGCACCCCGTGACGGGGATTCTCCTGGTACTCCCCTGTCAGCTTTCCGCTGCTGTCCACCAACCACGCGCCGCGGATCGCCTCGGGCGGCACGTAGCCGTTCGGGTCGTCGATATACGCCGGATCGATCTCGGCAACGCTGCCACCAGGATTCTCAGCAGCCGCCGCCAGCAGCGCCGGCTCGTCCGGTATGCCCTTACGCCGGCTTCGCGAGCCAAAACGCCCCACGCCCCCACCCCCACCGTTGCCTGTCCAGTTGACCGCGATTGTGCCGCACTGGTCAGAACCGCATGCGAGGGCTGTGCGTGACGACGACCTCGAACGCCACGGAGCGAGAACCCCGGCCGGCGTCCCCGCCCGCGTCGGACAACGCATCCTGGCCATGACGGCCGCCATCTGGCACAACCGCGACACGGGCCGAGCCATCACCCGATCACTGACCGCCTACGACCACTGACCAAGCCTTCGGACTTACTCGTCCAGCGGCCGCCGCCAGCAGGTCTGTCCGGAGCCGAACCCCACCTCCAGGGGAAGCAGTTGCCAGGCTGTGTCGTTGTGGAGCACGTACAGGACGCCCTGGAGAAACAGCCGGTCCGCCACCGGCCGAGGCCCCGGAGATCGCTCCGGCCAGGGCGGCGACAGCGGCTCGATCAGCGTCCACAAGTCGTCATCCACGATCCACGGCCGAGTACTCGTACCTTCCCGAACGGCCGAATCGTCACATCGGTCACGCCCGGCCAGGACACCTCAACAAGATCGTGTCACGAGCTCGTCAGGACTGCCGGGTCAGTTCTGCGGTGCTTACCGGCGAATCAGAGAATCCTGATCTTCTCCATCCTGACGCCGCCGGGATGGTTCGGCCAGGTGAAGGTGGTCCACTTGTCGATAGGGGTGTCGGGCTGCCACCTCCCGTCCCCGTACCACTGGACCCGGTTGTTGCCGGTCTGAATCTGGTCGACCCATTGGCTGCCGGGCCTTTCGAAGGACCGTTCTCCGGCGTTGGCATAACACGTGTGAAAGGCGCTCCAGGAGCCGCCGGAGTAACTGTGCCAGTACACGTGGAGGTACTCGCTGATGTTGTAGCACTCGACGGAGTCGATCGCGGACGCGGACTGGGGGGCGACGATGAGCGAGGACCCCGCGATGGCAGCTGCCAGTGTGGCCTTGGCTGCCCGTCGGATAATTCGCCTCACGTGAGTTCTCCTCTACGAAACTGCGGAATTTCAACGACTGCCCGTCCTGGTTCGTTGAAACCACACAGTTGAATGGTGTCTTCAGATCACGAGGCTATGGGTGCAACGGCCCGGAGCCGTCCCCCTGCGGTGGACACTTCGGGTAGCTCGCACGGGGGACAAGCACTCCAGAAGCGGCGGGCGACCTGCTCGTGCATGGGAACCGGGGGCCCTTCGGCCGCTTCGGCACCTGAGGCTTCATGTTGGTCCCCTGCTGGTCACCGACCAACGCGAAAGCGCGGTTGCCGGCTAGGTCGGCGCCGGCATGACCCAGGAGCAGACTGGACGGCGTCCACCGGATGTCCTCGAACGCCGCCACCTGCCCCGCATCCGGCGCCGTCAGACCACCGGCGAACTCGTTGCGCGTGCCCGGCGCGAGCGGGCACGCCGGCAGATCCATGCCACCCCCGGTACCCGCCCCGCCCCGTGAGCGCGGGTACGCGTTCTCCTCACCCGTAGCCGCCGCCGTTCCTGACAGCGCGCTGGGAGGCGAAAGCGGCGAGGGCCTCGAGCAGCCGCACATCGGTTCCCTCATCCGCTGGATACTGGCCGCGTGACGAACTCTCTGCCTCGCATGGTTACTTCCGCCGATGCTCCTGAGGTGGTCCGGCTCCTGGCTCAGGTCCCCACGTGGCAGGAGAGCAATGTGGTCCGATGGAGCGAGGACCTGCAGCAGTACGAGGAATACGGACTGCGCGCCCGGCGCGGGGGATGGGTGATCGATTCCGGTGGTGCCGTTATTGCCGTGCTCACCGTCGGGTGGAAGAGTCCGCGGACGATCGCCGGCCGTAACTGGCCGGTCTACCTGGAGTATCTGGTCACCGACGAGCATCACCGCAGCGGCGGCCATGGCTCGCGGCTCGTGCGATATGCGATCCAGGAGCTCGCCCGTCAGGGCTGTCAGGGCGTCTACCTCAAGGTCTTCAAGGGGGACGACGGCTGGGAGAGCGCGCTGAGGTTCTGGGAGCGCCACGGCTGGACGGAACACTGCGACCTCACCACCGACAGGCACATCGTCATGACCAAGGAGATCGCCTCCGCCCCGCCGCCTTGAGCACCGCGACCTCGTCCGTCCCCCGCCGCCCTCGCCCCGATCCTGGCGCGGTGATCCGGTGCGGTCTGTCATTGTTCGAGCGCTGTGGTTTCATGTCGCGGGGCAGGCCCCCTGTGCTAAGGCCGGCGCCCTCGGACACCGCGTGACGGTCACGGGCGTCGACTTCGCCTTCCGGCCGCAGTCGACGATCTACCTCCTGTGGGCGCTGGGGGAGACACCCGCGTCTCGGTGGCCGGGGCGCGCATCATGCGCCAGTTGGTGCGCGGCGCGGTGATGGCGTGGGCCAGGACGACAGCCGGCCGCCCGGTGTCGCCCCGTACCCACGCTCTGGTGAAGCGGACCTGATCGGCCGCCCAGTCGCTCAGGCGCCGCTGCGGACGCAGCCGCCCGAGCGGATTGCCGACCGGCGGTGCGACGACGGCCGCGTTGACCACGACGCCCATCACGACCACCGCATCCCGATCGTGGACAGCAACTGTCCAGAGGCGGCTTCTCTGATCAGTAGGTCGTGGTTCGGCCTGGGCTGATCAGGTGGTGCAGCTCGCCGCACGCATCACGGGCGTCATGCGGGACGGTCTGGAGGAGCTGGACCTCACCGAGCCGTTGGTCGATCTGCTCTGGATCCTCGACCCGGCGGCAGACCCGCTCCCGCTGCGCAAGCAGGCGCTACGACTGCACTGCGACCCGTCCAACATCTCCCAGTTGAGCGGAAGGGCGTCGCTCCAGGGCGTGTGCCCGTTTGCGCGGGTGCGGGAGAGATCCCCCTGTGGAGTTGTGCCGGCTCGGAAGGGGTGTGACGCAGGCCACGGGAACCCCGGAGTGGCTGTGGAGAGTAGATGATGTGAGAGACACAGATCGAGATGATGAGCTACGTGCGCGTATAAGAGCCGGGGACCGCGATGCGTTCGGCACGCTGTACGACGCACACGCGCGTGCGGTGTACAACCATGGGCTGCGGCTGACCGGGGACTGGTCACTGGCGGAGGACGTCATGTCCGAGACGTTCCTCGCCGCGTGGCGGACCCGGGCTTCCCTGAACCCCGAGGGCGGGTCGCTCAGACCGTGGCTCCTGGGGATCGCCACTCATAAGGCGCACAATGCCACACGCCGCCTGCGCCGACAGCGCCAGTTTCTCTCACGCCAACCGGCTCCACCTGCGGTGACGGACTTCGCCGAAGAGAGCGCGGGCCGGATCGACGACGCCCGCAGGCTGGCCGTGGTCCGCAGCGCCCTGAGCGGACTGCGCAGCCAGGACCGTGAAGTTCTCGTCCTGTGCGTGTGGTCCGGCCTCAACTACCAGGAATGCGCCGAGGCACTGGATATTCCCCTGGGCACCGTGCGCTCCCGGCTCGCGCGCGCCCGCCGACGGCTCGATCGGCTCAGTGCAAAAAACATGGAACCGCACGGCCCCCGCCGAGAGGTGAAGAAGCAGGCCGCATTCGCGGCCGCGTGCTCACAGGAGGAAAACCGATGACTGCCTCGAACCGCCATGACGGTTCCGGCGACGACGCCGCACATCTGCGCGGGCTGTTGCCGGACGCACCCGAATGGGACCTCCCGCCCACCCGCCACCTCCACCACCGGAACGTGCTGCTGCGCGAGATCGACCAGGAGCAGACGGCCGCCCCCACCCCGGCGACGCCCGCGCTTCAGCGGCGGTGGCTGCGTCCGGTCTTCCTGCTGCCCGCCACGGCCATGGCCCTCGCCGGCGCTCTGATCCTCACGCTTCCCGGCACGGAGCAGGAACCTGGCGCCAAGGCAGAGGCGACCGACGCGAAGCACGCCGCAGCGAACGGCGTAGTGCTCACGCTCGACCGCATCGCCGCCGCGTCCATGGAAGCCGACGTCAAACCGGTCCGCGACGACCAATTCGTCTACGTCCGAAGCCTGGTCCGCAGCAACGAAGGCACCTTCGACGGCCCGGTGAAGCTCGGCGCTCCACACCGCCGCGAAATCTGGGTGTCGCAGGACTCCGCACCGATCACTCGCACCGGGGTGATCCGTGAGTCCGGAAAGGGTGTTCCCCTGTCTGGGCAGCGGATTCCCATCGAGACGGCCGCCCCTGACGGCAGTGCCGAGCAGGGAGTCCCAGCCGGAATCGACCGGCCCACCTACCAGTGGCTGGCCAAGCTACCCACCGACACCGACGCTCTGCGCAAACTGCTCTACGCCCGGACTCGACCCCTCGAAAACGAATCGAAGGACCAGGCCGTCTTCAGGAAGATCGGCGATCTCCTGAACGAAACAGTCATGCCGCCGGCCAATGCCGCGGCCCTGTACAAGACCGTCGCCACGATCCCCGGCGTGAGCGTGACTCCCGACGCCACCGACGCCGCCGGGCGCCACGGGATCGGAATCACCCGCGAGGAGACCGGCACCGCAACTCGAGACGAGTGGATCTTCGACCGAAACAGTTTCACACTCCTCGGCTCGTGCTCCTACCTCACGTACACAGCCGGAACCAAGCCCCCCACCCTCTACAACAGCACCGCCATCATGGAAACCGGCGTCGTGGACCGGGACGACCGCGAACCCACGGACAAGCAAAAGACGGCCTGAACAACGGGACAGTGCGCATGTGGCGGCGGGTCTGTCCGCCGACCGGCCGGGAGGGCCTGGTGCCACTCGCGTTCGTGTTCGCAGACACCACCGAGGCGAAGGTCGCCAACACGGTCGCCGTGCTGGAGGAGGCCGGCCGCCGCTACTGGGCTCCGCCGCCGGTACCGGAGCATCCACCGGGGGATCACGGCGAAGGACCACAGCCAGGCGGTGCCCGTCGTCATCATCACCTTGGACCAGCTCCAGAAGCACGGCGCGGATGCGGCGGTGCGGCGGCGCCTGGGGCGCAAGCGGTGTGGGCAGAAGTTCACCGACCAGCGCTGGGAGGAGCCCACCGCCGGACGCCTTGGACCGCCGGGGACCTGCCAGTGTGCGGCACCTGCCACACCGACGACGTCGCCCGCAAGGAAGCCGCCGCCGAAGCCGCCCGCCTCCAGCCGGTGCAGGGTATCGGCGACGTCCTCGTGGTCCTCGGTGAGGAACTGCGTGGCGAAGTCGATACCCACGCGGGCGATGGCCTCCGACGCGCGCGAAGTTGGACAGGACGGGCGTGGCGGGATCCTGCCGGAAAACAGCGATCAGGTCCCGTTTGCCTGCTGATCTGGAGGAACGGTGCCGAGGTCGACCGGCTCGGCGGCGATCCTTTCAAGGGCGTCCTGGAGCCGGCGCACGGTCTCCTCCGCCTCCGTGTATTCCTCAGGACTCGGGAGGACAGTGCCGAAGGCGCCGCCACGGTCAGCCGGCAGGGAACGCCAGCGCAGGACCGGTTCGAGCGCATGGAGAGCACCGGAGAGGAACCAGGCCAGACGGCCGTGGGTGCGTGCAAGGGAGATGGCCAGGACGGCGAGGGTCTCCCGCAGGTGTTCGAGCCGCTTGATCTGCGGCAGGGTTTCCTGGACGTCCGGCGGGCCGACAACTTTGCGCAGGCCGGCCTCGGTCTCGAGAGCGAGTGCGCGGTCGCTCGGCGCCAGCTTCCACACCTGGTCCTGGATCTGCTGTTCAGCTTCCTCGACCAGTACCGCGACGATCCTCCGCATGTCCATGAAGATCACTCTAAAGGAACAGCTCCTGCCACCTGAGATACCCTTCGCCGTGTCCGGTCCGGCCTGCGCCCGGATCCGCAGCGAGGTCACGGAGACTTGCCCGAGGGCCTCCGGGACGACGCTGTCCTCGCTCGGCTCCGCCCGTGTCCGGTCCGGGCAGCGCGGTGACCGGGACGACGAGCCGCCTGGCAGGCTCGACGAGCGGCTCGGGCATCTGCGGCGTGGCGCCGGCGAGCTCGCGGGCGGTACCAGTGTCGTCGGCCTGGACGCCCCGGAGGTAGCTGAAGGTGCTGACGGCGCCAAGCACTGGCTGCACATCCTCAACCTGGATCAAGAACCGCGGCGTCAGCGATGTCCTCATGCTGGTCTGCGACGGGCTCAAGGGCCTGCCCGAGGCGGTGGAGGGCGAGCGGCAGTTCGCGCACCTTGCCTGCGGGGCTCAACGCCAGGACCGGCCAGGAGGCGGCCGGCGGTACCGTTATTACCCGCATTGTGGGACGAATACCAATGGTCGAGCCTGGAAGGCCGCCCAGTGCGGACTGCCGGCCCGCGATGAGTAGGCTGATCGTTTGTTATCGGACCGGGAGGTCGGCGTGGACTATGGCGACAAGCTCTTCTGGCTCTCGGTCGTGATTCAGCGCAAGTACGCGCAGATCTGCGCCGGGTTCGACCTGACCCCCTCGCAGGCCACGCTGCTCTGCGCGGTCAGGAACGAGCCGCGGCAGATGGCTGATCTCGCCGCGTCGTTGGGTATGACCAAGAACGCATTGAGCCAGCTGGTCGATCGCACCGCGCGGCGCGAGCTGGTCGGCCGGGCGAGCTCGGCGCAGGACCGACGGGTCGTCATGCTCAGTGCGACGCCCGCGGGGAAGGTGCTCGGCGAGGCCGTTTACGCCGAGGTCGCCAAGCGCCTGCCCGAGATCGCGAGGAACCTCGACGCCGACGACCAGCGGGACTTCGAGCGCGTGGCCACCGCCATCGTGGACACCTCGGACCTCTCTTCGCCCGCCTCGAACCGGCCCATCACACCGTGAGGTCCCGCTACACCCGTACCTTGACGACGTTCATGCCGTGAACTAATTTTGTTCACGCCATGAACCAGTGAAGGGTGGCAGCGATGAGCACACAGACGACCGGCACGATCGCGGTCTTCGGCGCGACGGGGCAACAGGGCGGGGCGGTGGTCGACGCGCTGCTGGACCACAAGGCGCGGGTGCGGGCTTTGGTCCGCGACCCGCAGTCCGACCGGGCTCAGGCGCTGGCCGCCCGCGGCGTCGAGCTGGCGGCCGTCCGGGCCGACGACCCGGCGTCGCTGGCCGCCGCGCTGGCGACGGTCGAGGGGTTCTCCTTCATGACCCCGGAGGCGAACAGTCTCGAAGAGGTCGAGGCGGAGATCCGCATCGGTACCGCGCTCGTCGACGCGGCGGTCGAGGCGGGCGTTCCGCACGTCGTGTTCAACTCGGTCTTCGGAGCGGACCGGGAGTCGGGTGTGCCGCACCACGACTCGAAGCACTCGATCGAGGAGTACCTGAGGAAGTCCGGCCTCAGGGCCGCGATGGTTCGCGCGACCGCCTTCATGGAGAACTTCGCGAGCGTGATGGCACCGAGCCTGGAGCACGGGGAGATCGTGCTGAGGCTGCCGCTGCCGGAGGACGTCGCCCTGAAGATGATCTCGGTCAGGGACATCGGCCGGGTCGCCGCCGCGCTCCTGCTCGACATCGCGGAGGCGCCCGGCGGAGCCGTCGACCTCGTCGGCGACGAACTGACGGGCCCCCAGATCGCCGCGGCGTTCGGCGCGCGCGCCGGGCTCCCGGCGCGGTACGAGGCCCTCCCGTTGAGTGTGCTTCCCAACGACCTCGACAAGGCGATGTTCCGCGAGTTCGCGAAGGCGGCGGCATACCCTTCGGACCTCGCGGTGGTGCGCTCGATCGAGCCGGCCACCCTGGACCTGGCCGAGTGGATCCGGGCTACCGGCTGGACCGCGCCCGCAAACGTGGCTGGTTCCTGAGCCTCCGGCCGCGATGAACGCCCCGCGATCGTGTCCACGCTCTCGGCGCTCTGGGCGCGGCAACGCATCCGCCAACGGTTGAAGTGGTCACGAAGCTCCCGGGGCGTGCCCGAGGCCGAGACCGGCACACTGGTTGTCGGGAGGCCGCCAGTCGACGACGAGGTGAAGATCCACGTCCAGGAGGCCCCGGGCCGTCCCGCCGTGGACGCCCCGGCCCCCTCCACCGGGTACCCCATGGCAGGTCAGCGGGCCCGTCCTGTGCGCAGAAGGCAGGAGGAAACAGCGCGGCTCCTGCGCCCCGTGCGGGGCGTAAAGGCCCCTGCCGGGGCGAATTCCAGGGGTCGTAGCAACACCGCGGTGAGTTGATCAGGTCGCGAGCAATTTACAGGCTGTCCCGTAACCGCTGATTGCGGCGGGCGCCGGGCTGCTTGCCTGTGTTGGGCACCCTTGAGCAGGCGGGGGCGTCGTCAGTTTCATCGAGATCCGGGCCCGCCCACCAGAGCGGGGACCGGCCTCATGGTCCGTACGGCGCACCGGCTCACGTTGCGCCGAGGCCCGTGCACGGCCGCTCAGAGTCGGCCAGGACGCAAGGACGTCGGGTCCGCCACGATCGTGGCGGACCCGACGTCTGGACCGTCGCAGCCGTTACCGCCGGCTCGGCCCCCACCAGCCCGCCGGCACCGCGGACATCACTTCACCACGACGTGGTCCCCGGACGACGTCGACGGTCCGGTGGTGGTGTTTCCGTTGTACAGCCAGCGCCACGTACCCGTCTTGGAGGCCTTCACGGTCGTCTTGAGGTTGCCCGAGCCGTTCGAGTACACCTTCTTCACCGTGGTGTAGGAGGTAGTGCCGGCGGGCTTGAACTGCAGGCTCACCAGACGGTCTCCGTAAGAGGCGTACTTCCTGGTCTCCCAGTTGGCCCGGGTGACCTTTCCGGTCACGGTGATGGTCTTGCCCTTGGCCACGGGTCCGGGCGAGGCGTTGACGGTGAGACGGGAGTTGCGCTTGACGTGGACCGTCAGCCCCTTGTCGTCGACGTCCCCGCCGCCGCCCTTGAAGTACACCTCGGCCCCGACCTTCCAGGCCCCGGCCTCGCTGTTGTGCATGTCCCACACGCTCGGGTCGAAGTACATCGTCTCGTTGAAGTCGCAGACGCCCGAGCTCACCTTGACGCAGTCACTTGTCTCGATGGCGTGCCACAGCCGGTCGGCCCCCTTGCGGTACAGGAACACCGCCGGCCACTTCCACTTGTGCGTGGTCGTCATCCGGAAGGAGGCGGGCACCGCGACCTCCCCCGACGCCCCGATCACAATCGGCTTGCCGCCGTTCACCTGGACACGGGAGAACGAGGCCCCACCCTCGGCCGCCCCGGCCGGCACCGCGGCCACGGCCGTGAACGCCACCGCCGCGCCACCGGCCACGACGACTCTCCAGACCTGCTTCCCCACCTGGTCCCCAATCTGTACGGAAAGACACCGGAGGCTCATCCCTCCAACGCCTTACAGACAGCCGGCACCCACAGGGGGTTGTACACACGCGAATCACAATGGGGCGTCAGACAATCCCCGCCTCCCGCGAGACCGAGAGGTCGGTGTGGTTCCTCAGCACGAGGGCCCGCTGTGCTCTTCCGGGCAGGAAAGCGAGATGCCCCGCGCACGAGGCCTCTTCGGGCGTAGGGGCCTTCACGTGGTCATCCGGCTCGGACTGTGAGCAGTTGGGTTCGTGTGCAGGTCGCCGTGTCGGGGGCCTCACTCACCATGGTGTCCCGGGCTCTGCTGGCTCGTACGTACATGTGGAGACCGTCCACCCCGAGATCGCCACCACAGCCGACCACCAGGTCCGGATCTCGCTCTTCGACGTGCTGGATCAGGGCTGCGTCAACGGCCGAGACCTTCATGCCGATCAGTCGGATGCCCGCGAACTCGACCTGAGGCCCAGTCCGTCCGTACCGGCGATCAGCTGCCTGCGGAGAGGTCCCCGTCAAGGAGTTGTGCCGTGAGTTCCGCGACGGGTTCCTTCCCCACGTTCTCGACGACGACGAGTCCGTCTTCGAGCCGATGCTCGAACCGTCCGCTGACCAAGGGCTGTCCTACGGGCGTCACGGTGCACCGGCCACACGACAGCCCTCATCGGAGCATCCAGCATGAGGGCTTTGCCGCTTCCCCGGCCCTGATCAGCAGCCCTCGGAAGACACCTGTGCAGTTGGACAGGAGGGGAAGCGCGTGGCGGGGACGGCGTCGGCAGAGAAGACCGCGGCGGCGTCGGAGGGGATGTCCTGCTGCCCAGGCGCGTACCGCGTCCGCGTTCATCGGGTACGGCGCGGACGCGCCGGACAGCGGGACGTCGTGGACGACGCCGGTGGCCGCCTGGCTCTCGACCGTGTCCGGCGACCCTCCTTCAGCGCGGCGCGCGTGGCCTTCAGGAGCATTCCCTCGCCGGCCGCCGGGTCGTTGCCGGCCTTGCCGCAGGCGAAGGCCCGGAGCAGGTAGTCGTCCTCGAACCGGGCAATCTTGCCCACGAGTTCACCGCCGTGCGGGCGCAGGGCGAGCGACGGTGTCCTCGATGTCGTCGACGGCACATGACACGGTGGGTGCCCAGGACGTTGTGCGGCCGGTCGCGCGGCCCGCCCTCGATGACCTCGGGGCCGCGGTGCTTCGCCGGCTCCAGCCGGCTGTGCCCGTCCGGGATCCTGAGCATCGCGATGCCGCAGTGGACGCCGTCGAGCCAGGTGCACCGGTCGGGGAAGCCGTCCCGCACCTCTGCCCGGCTCTCCAGTCCATGCCGAGCTCCTCGAAGAACGCGGCGGCGGTGTCCCTGTCCTCGACGACGATGCCGACATCGTCCATCCGCCTGATCGCCACGCTGTGCCCTCCTCGATGCCTGTGGCCGAGCGCTCCACCCGGAACGTGTCCCCGGACGGAGCGCTCGGCACGGACGGCGCATCCGGTCGCTAGCCCGGGACCACCGTGTCGCTCATGCTCGGCTTCCCCTCACCCGACGCGTTCCAGGCGCAGACCAGGATCACGTACTCGTGACCCGCCGTGACCCCCGTGATCCCGGCGGAGCGGGCGGAGGCCGGGTAACCGATGATCCGGGAGTGGTTCATCGGGGTGCTCTTGTCGTACACCCACACCGCGTACCGGACGATCGAGCCGCTGTGCGAGTCGGTCGGCGCCGACCAGCGCACGTCGATCGAGCCCGCGCCGGCCGTCGCGGTGAGCCCCGGCGGCCGCCCCGCCGTCGTCGGCGCCGCCTTGCCCCGGACCGCCGAGGACCACGGGGAACGGTTGGCCGCGCCGTCACCGGCGACCGCGCGGGCCCGCACCTCGTAGGTGTGGCCGTCGTAGGGCTGGTCGGTGAACTGCCAGGACATGTCGTAGCGCGGGGAGCTCACGCCGGGCACCACGTCGTGCCAGTCCGCGTTCGGGTCGGCGGTGACGTCGCGCCACTGGACGTCGTAGGTGTGCGCGCCGAAGACCTTGTTCCAGGTGGCGGTGACGCCCTGCTGGGAGCCGTCGAACTTCATGCCGGACGGCGTGGCGAGCGACCGGCTGGGTGTGCTGTCCGGTACGTCGGGCGCGGCGGCGCCGATGCCGAACTCCTTGTGCAGCACGGTGCCGAACGCCTGGGCGATGCGGTACTCGCCGAGGGCGTTGGGGTGCAGTCCGTCGTAGGTGGTGGCGCAGGCCGTCGCCTTCGGGTCGCAGCCCATCGCCTTGTCCAGGTCGGCCAGCTCCACCGGCGAGGCGCTGGTGCTCCAGCCGGGGGCCGCCTCGGCGAGGGCCGCGTTGTAGTCGCTGATGCGCTGGGGGAGGCCGGGGTTCGCGTCGCCCAGGGTGGTCCGCTGGGGGACGTTGGCCAGGACGATCCGCACGTCCGGGTTGACCGCCCGCGCGTTGTCCACGAACTTCTTCATGGTGCCGACCAGATCGGCGCCCGCCCCGTACCAGCCGATGTCGTTGAAGCCCAGTTCGACCAGGAGCAGGTCGGGCGTGCGGCCCTCGGCCCTCAGCTCCTGCATCGCCGGCTTGACGGTCGGCACGGTCCGGGTCAGTGAACGGCCCCAGAGGGCGTAGTGAGCCGAGCCGCCGGCGGAGAACGCGGCGTTCACGTCCTCGGCGTACTCGCCCTGGACGCGCGCGTCGCCCGGAAAGGGCTCCGTCGGCTCGCCGCCGCTGCTCTCGCCCAGTACCGGCGGTCGCGGCGGCTGCGCGTCGGCCTGCTGCACGGTGCCCCGGTACGGTCCGACGAAGGTGACCGGCCACTTGCTGCTCCTGGCCCACTCCCACAGCCGGTAGCGCCAGGTGTGGTCGCCCTCGTACCCGTGGCTGATGGAATCGCCGACCACCATGACGTCGCGGATGTCGGTGTGCGTCACGGAGTTGCGGGCGATGATCTCGTCGATGAGCTTGCCGCCGGGGAAGTCCATCATCATGACGCCCGTACGGTCCAGGTCGGACCGCCCGCCGAACCGGTCGTCCCGTCCTGCGTAGAACTCCGGGCACCGGTCCTTCTCGGCGCGCAGACACTGGATGAGGAAGTTGTTCACACCGGTCGCCGTCGGGGTGCCGCCCGCCGCTGTGTAGGGGTGGACGCCGGTCCCGGAACCGCTGGTGTAGTTCACATACAGGGAGTCCTGCTTGTACTCGTGGTCCTTCTCACCCGGGCGGCTGCCGTCCCAGGTGCCGTTGGTGCGGCGCAGGTGCGCGCGGACCTTCTCCCACTTGTCGTCGATGTCGCTGATGGTGGACAGCTCGAAGTCGTCCTGCACGTACTCCTCGTTGGAGCCGCCGGACGGGTAGGGCTGCTCGAGGCCGTAGCCGCCGAAGATGCCGCCGCCGGTGTTCCGGTAGCCGAGGAGGACGACCTTGCCGCGTACCTCGCCGAGCGTCGGGACGCGGCTGGACTGGCTCTTGCCGGTGACCGAGGGGCCCCAGAACAGGTCGCGCCAGGCGGTCGACGGGGTGCTCTCGTCACCGTCCCCGGTGTACGAGCGGCCGTCCAGGTAGGAGTCGAAGATCTTCTTGCGCCACTCGTCGGTCCCGAACCCGTCGGCGTCCTTGCAGGAGAAGGTGGAGCCGGTGCACTCCGCCTTCAGGTTCATCAGGACGGTTTCGCCGGGGTGGTCGCTCAGGAAGCCGTAGGTGGCCTTCAGCACGTCGGTGAAGTTGGCGTACTGATAGGTGGCGCCGTGGTGGACGGTGAACTTCAGCCCCTCGTCCCCCTTGTCGACCCGGACCCGGATGTCGAGCGCCCGGATGCCGGCGTCGAACTGGGTGGTCAGGGTCTTCGCGCTGAAGCCGTGGTTCTCCTGCGTCTGGGTGATGCTGGTGACGATGCCCGAGCACCGGCCCGTGTCCGGGTCCGGTGTGTCCCCGCAGAGCGCGAGGCTGTCATGGGTGCCGGGCACCGAAAGCCAGGCGAGATCGGTCCCGTCCGGGAGGCGTGACATCCAGTCGACGTTGGCCGCGGAGGCTTCGGTGATGCTGCTGTAGTAGTCGTTCGCCCGGGCGGGGGTGGCGGAGAGGAAGACGCCGGAGACGGACAGCAGCAGGGCGAGGAGCACACCGAGCACGGTGCTTCTCGCCACCGTCGCCGGCCGGCGCATCAGCAGTCTTCGGGACGAGCGGGTCTGGCGTATGACGGTGATCATTTCCATCCTGGGGCGGATCGGTCGTTCCACTGGAGGGCCGCGCGTGCGCGCGAGTCGTCCGGCGAGATGTGTGATGATCCCTTTGTCGGGCTCGCCGGTTGCTGATCGCAGCCTGCCCGGGGCGTCCGTCCCGGGCCAGCCCGGACGGCCGTTCCGGGACGCTGGGACGTTCCGCGTCCCCTGACCAGGCGGGATGCGGCCGCATGGGACACGGGGTGGGACGTATGGGTGGGGTGGGGACGGTGAGGGACGCCGATACGGCGGCCGGGCTGGGCGAGATGCTGCGCTCGCTGAAGGAGCGCGTAGGCCTCAGCTACGGCGCTCTCGCGGGCCGGCTGCACCTGAGCACCTCGACGTTGCACCGCTATTGCACCGGTGACTCGGTGCCGGCCGAGTTCGCCCCGCTCGAACGCTTCGGCCGGATCTGCCGGGCGGACCCCGAGGAGCTGCTGGAGCTGCACCGGCGATGGGCGGTGGCGGACGAGGCGCGGCGCGGGAGGGGGGCGAGCCCGTCGGAGGGCGCGGAGGTGCCGGTGCCCGCGCCGGTACCGGTCGTCCAGAGTCCGCCGACCGTCGCGGAGCCGACGCCGCGAGCCCGCCGACTCGTCTCGCGGTACGTCCTGCTGGGGGCCGCCGTGGTCGCCCTCAGCACCTCCGGAGCGCTGGCCATCGACCGGTTCCGCGCCGAGTCGGTACCGGACCTGACGGTCCCGGCCGTCATGGTGCCCGACCCGTTGGCCGAGGAGGTCGGGACGACCGGAGGAAACGCCCCCCTCTCGGCGGCCGTCTTCCCGTCCGACGACGACTGCCCCCGGACGGACGGCGCTCGGACCCGTCCCACGACGTTCCGCCTGGAGGTGCGAAGCACGGCAGAGGGCCCCGTGACCATGACCGCCATGGACGTCCGGGTACTGTCCGCCGAAGCCCCGCCCGCCGAGGTCACCTACGCGGACTGTCAAGGCGCAGACGCACAGCACCCGTTCGCCGTGGACCTGGACGCTCCCGCGCCTCGGGCCGTGAGCCCGAGGCGCGGCTTCCCGTACCAGGCGTCCGCCGGGACCCCCCTGGTCCTGGACGTCACCGCGCACACGTCGAAGAGCGAGGTGCGCTGGTACCTGGAACTGAGATGGACCCAGGGCCCCCGCTCGGGCACGCTACGGATCGGCGACGGCGGTCACCCGTTCCGCACCGGAGCGGTGAAGTAGCGCCGCCCCTCTCCGGCCTGCACCGCCGGGTACTGCCAGCCGCCCCAAGTGCCCACGTCGGCCATGTCCTTGGAGCTGCGGACGTACTCCGAGCGGACGCGGGCGGCGGGAGCCACGTCCGCACCGTGGAGACGCCCCGGCCGGAGGCGCCGCTCGTTCGGTGCGATGTGTCCGTCCGGGCCGGCGCGTGAGCCGCCCCCACGCCTCAGGGGCGCGGGGGACGGTGGTGCCGCCGTAGCCGGCAGCGAGGCCGGTGAGCCTCGCGTTCGGCGTGATCGGTGGCGAGGTTCCAGATCAGGGTGCGGTCCGGCAGCTCGCGCCGGCAGGTCCGCACCCACCGTTCCATGATCGAGTTTATGGGCGGCATCCGTGCCGGGTCGATCCCAGCCTCCTGGAGGATCTTCCAGACGGTGGAGGCGGCCACCTCGATCCCAAGAACGAGGAGTTCGCCGTGGACGCGGCGATCCCCCCAACCAGGATTTTCCCGCGCAAGCCGCAACACCAGGAGCCGGGCGGACCATGGCGAACGCTTGGGGCATGATCAGGTAAGCCAGTCGCAGCAGCACGACCGACCCTCATGTCGGTACAACCACCAGGTACGCGAGAGCACCCCCTCGGGCACCCGTGCACCCGTGCACCCGTGCACCCCCGCGCACCGCCTTTCACCAGGGCGGATGAGGTTTTCGGCAGGGGCAGCGCCGCTGGCTGCTGGAATTGATCGAGTCACTGTCGGCCCGTGCCCCGCGCCTGGACCGCGCCCTGAAGGAAATCGCCTGGAAGGGTGGCGTCGTCGTCCTGCTCGACGGCACCCTCGTCCGCACCCGCCGACGCACTGGGGATAAGAACCGGCCGAACTATTCTCGGGCAAACACAAAGCCCACGGCCTGCTGTTCCTCGCCCTGACCGACGAGACGGGCAACCTGATATGGATCTCGGCGGCGAAGCCGGGACGCTCCAGCGAGGTCACCACCGCCCGCCACAATAGGATCACCACCCGCCTGCGGGAAACCGGTCCGGGCGCCCTGGCCGAGAACCGCATCCGCGCTGCCCGCCATCGGACTGCGCCAGGGGAAACCTGCCGAGACCACGCTGCAAGCGCTTACAGTTGGGCCACCATCCAATTTCCAACGATTCGGTCGTACCCGCTCTGTTGGATGCGAGAAACGGGGGGGAGCTCTTGTTCCGCCGATTAATCTCCGCAGTGGTGATGATGGCCGGGCTGGCAGCGTTACTCGTCGTTCCGGCCGCCGCCACCGATTTCCCTGCGGCCACCACGCCCTTGATCTCCTGGAACATGGAGGGGGCCAATAACAAGGACGAGAACGGCAGCAAGTGGTCCAACACGGTCCAACAGCTGGCCTTGCAGGCACCGATCCTGATGCTTCAGGAGGTCGGCCCGCACCCGCCCCTGAACAGCAACGCACAGCCCAACCAGACCTTCACCACGGTCGACAGCCAGGGCGCCACGCACCAGTTCACCGTGCTGCACCGGACCTGGATCGTCGGCAGCGGTTACCGCAATGCCATCCCGACCCGTGAGGTCTACTTCCTGCAGACCGACGACGACGTGACCAACGTGCGCCGGATCGGCGGCCGGGTCAACACCGCGCTCGTCCTGAGCGAGGCGCCCGACGAGCTGATCGTCGTCGGCAACCCGATCGACGCCGGCCGGAACGCGCTCGGTGCGCGGTTCGGCAACGAGTGGTACTTCACCATGCACGGCCTGTCCAACGGTGGCGGTGACTCCGGGACGATGCTGAACGCCATCGACGACCGGATCGAGGCCCTCGGGAACCAGCGTGGTGTCACCTACCACGCGACGATCGGTGGCGACTTCAACGTCGACCCGCAGGTCCTCGCAGGCCGGGACAGCTTCCCGCCGACCATGCGGATCCGCCGCTCGGGTCAGGCCACCCACCAGAACGGTGGTGAGCTGGACTACTTCGTCACCACCCACTTCGACGACACGCCGCCGCCGGTCACGGTCCGGCCCGAGGGCAACTCCGACCACCGGCCGGTCCAGTCAGGCCAGCTCAACGCGGCCGGGACCAGCCCGTCGCCCAGCCCCAGCCCGTCGCCCAGCGCCAGCCCGGAGATCGACGAGCTCCGGGTGATGCCGGTCGGTGACGGGATCACGGTCGGTGCGAACAGCACCGACCAGACCGGCTACCGGGGCGGACTGGACACCCAGGCGAAAAACATGACCATCGCCGCGTTGTTCGGTGGCGCGCTCAGTCTCATCTTCAAGCGCACGGATTTCGTCGGTGAGCAGAAGAACGGCAAGCGCGGCGACCCCGACCACATGGGGTTCGCGGACAAGGGGATCGACGACATCAAGGCCCAGACGATCCCCGCGCTGACGACACTGCGGCCGAACATGATGACCCTGATCGCGGGCACGGCCGACCTGACCGGCGGTGCCGACGGCGACGCGACGGCCGGGAAGATGCGGGGCTTCCTGGACGAGATCCACCGGACCTCGCCGACGACGACCGTCCTGCTCGGCACCCTGCCGCCGTCGACGAACCCGACGTACCAGGCCCGGATCGACGCCTACAACAGCGCACTCCGCACGATGGCCTACGCCAAGATCCAGGGCGGCGCACGGCTGGTGCTGGTCGACATGGGCGCGGTGACCACGGAGGACATCACCAACGAGATCTACCCGACCGACGCCGGCTACAAGAAGATCGCGGACGCCTTCGCCGCAGGCATCCGGATCGCGCTCCTGCAGCACATGATCAGCGGCCGCTCGTACGGCTGGAAGCCGATCGGCAAGATCCGGGACGCCGCCGCGACCGGCTCGAAGATCGCCTTCCCCGACCTGAACGGCGACGGCAAGGCCGACTACGCGGTGGTCGGTACGGACGGCAAGGTCACCGGCTGGCGCAACGACGACCCGACCAAGGAAGCGGTCTCACTGGGCGACATCAGCCCGGCCGACCGCGGGAACGACCCGGATGAGGTCTACTTCGCCGACCTGGACGGTGACGGCAAGGACGACTACATCCGGATCCTGCCGCCGGACGACTCGCCGACCGGCATCGTCGCGATGCGGATGTCACGCAACACCAGCAGCGGCGACAGCATCAGTTGGGGCACCGCGACGATCGTCGCGAACAACCTCGGCTACCCGCCGCAGATGTACTTCACCGACCTCGACGGTGACCACCGCGACGACCTGATCACGGTGGACCGGATGAGCTTCCCGACCGCCTGGCAGAACAAGGGCAAGGACATGCCGACTCCGGGCGGCTGGAGCAAGATCTCGGGTTTCGGCACTCCGGGTGAGTCGCCCGCCGCGCAGGTCGCCTTCGCCGACATCACCGGTGACGGCAAGGCCGACACGGTCCGGGTCGAGTTCACCACCGGTGACGTCCGGGCCTGGGAGAACACCGGCTCGCCGTGGAGCGTCACCTCCGGCTGGAAGTCGCTGGGCGTGATCCGCGCCGGCGACCCGTTCCAGGGCACCACCGGCACCTTCGCCGACCTGAACGGCGACGGGATCCAGGACTTCACCCTGACCCGCTCCGGGGGTACGACCACGGCCTCGAGGGCGAAGACCGCCCTCGAGGCAGCCAAGGCGGCCCAGGAGGCCGCGGCGAGTGGTGCCGGTGACATCGAGGGCTGGCTGGTGCCGAGCTACGGCGACGGCAGCCGCACCGACGGCGGTGCCGGTGATCCCGGTGTCAACGGCGGTGTCGGCGACCCCATGGAGTCGCACCCCGGTGGCGACGACGGGGGTACGCGGCCGGCCGCGACCGGCGACTGCCGTCCGGAGGGGCTCGCCACCACGCCGGGCGTGGCGACACCGTACTGCAAGGTCTACCAGAGCGACGGCCGCGAATGGCTCGGTCAGGGCCGGGGACGCCGGGTCGTGGGTTACTTCAACGGTGGCCGTACGGGCGCCGACGGCACGCCGCACTACCTCGTGAAGAACATCCCGTGGTCGAAGGTGACCCACCTCAACTACGCGTTCGCGTCGGTGGAGAACAACAAGATCAAGGTCGACTCGAACGCCACCCAGAAGGAGTGGCCCGGCGAGGTCGGCGCCGAGATGGATCCCTCGCTGCCCTACAAGGGGCACTTCAACCTGCTGACGAAGTACAAGCGCCTGCACCCGCGAGTGAAGACGCTGATATCCGTCGGTGGCTGGGCCGGTTCCGGTGGCTTCTACACGATGACCACCAACGCCGACGGCTCGGTCAACCAGGGCGGGATCGACACGTTCTCGAGCTCGGTCGTGGACTTCCTGCGGACCTACGGGTTCGACGGTGTCGACATCGACTTCGAGTACCCCACGGTCCTCGAGGACACCGGCAATCCGGCCGACTGGGCGGTGTCGAACCCGCGCCGCAAGGGCCTGCCCACGACATACGCCGCGCTGATGAAGGCGCTGCGGGACTCGCTGAACCGGGCTTCGGCCGCGGACGGCAAGTACTACCTGCTCACCTCGGCGTCGTCGGCCTCCGGCTACCTGGCCCGCGGGATGGCGAACCAGACCGCGCTGAAGTACCAGGACTTCACCAACCTGATGGCGTACGACTACCACGGCACCTGGAACGACGTCGTGGGCCCGAACGCGGCACTGTACGACGACGGCAAGGACCCCGAACTGGCCGACCAGTACGCCACCCCGGAGAACGGGAGGATCGGGTACTTCAACACCGACTGGGCGATGAAGTACATGCGCGGCGCGATGCAGGCCGGGCGCGTCAACATCGGTGTGCCCTACTACACGCGCGGCTGGCAGAACGTCACCGGCGGCACCAACGGCCTGTGGGGTACGTCGTCCAAGCCGAACGGCTGCGAGCCGGGTACGGGCATCAAACGGCCGTGCGGTGACGGTGCCTTCGGCATCGACAACATCTGGCACGACGAGACCAGCAACGGCAGCGAACTCGGCTCCGGGACGAACCCGCTGTGGCATGCCGAGAACCTGGAGAAGAACATCACCCCGGTCTACGCCCCCAGCGTCGGGCTGAAGCCGCACACCGACGTCACCGACCGGCGCACGGGCCACTACACCCGGTACTGGGACGACACCACCAAGACGTCGTGGCTGTGGAACGCCGAGAAGAAGGTGTTCCTCTCGACCGAGGACGAGCAGGGCATCGACGCGGTCACCGATCTGGTCAAGTCGACCGGTGCGGGCGGCGTGATGATGTGGGAACTCGGCGGCGACTACGCCTGCCCGGCCGACGTCCAGCCGGACACCCCGTGCGGGATGGGGTACACGCTGACCACCCGGCTGAACGAGAAGCTGGGCAATATCGGCGTCTACGACAACAGTCTGCGCACCGGCAGCAGCGGTGCCGCGCCGACGGTGACGGCCGACGTGAGCGTCGAGCTGGTCAACTACCCGACGTCGACGGCGAACCTGTGGCCGTTGCAGCCGACCGTCCGGATCACCAACAACACCGGGCGCACGCTCGGCGGTGGCAAGGACACGAAGCTGTCGTTCGACATCCCGGCCTCGACGTCATGGCTGGTCAAGGACGGCAACTGGCAAACCGACGCCCAAGGCGGCCAGTGGAAGCTGACACCCGGTATAACGCTCCACCGGATCAGTACGACGCTGGACTACTGCCAGATCATCCCGGCCGGGAAGTCGCTCGACCTGCCGATCATCTACTACCTCCCGATCACCGGTCCGGTGAACACGAGTCTGTCGATCGGCGGTACGGCGTACGCGCCGGCGACCGACAACCTCAAGGGACTCGGTTCGGCGACCCCGCCGGCCGGTGGATGCAGCGCCGGGAACTGGGACGCGACCAAGGTCTACTCCCCGGCCAGCCAGCCGATCGAGCAGACCACGGTCAAGTACAACGGCAAGGTCTGGAAGGCCAAGTGGTGGACGCAGGGCAATGCCCCCGGCACCGGGGCCGACGCCGACCACGAGCCCTGGAAGCTGATCGGCGACGCCGGCTGACCGTTCTCAGCCACCCAGCCTGACACTCCACGTTCTGACCGCATAACCGGAGAGTGCTTCTGACCCGCAACGATGGGACATGTCCAGGGTCCTGTCGGCTGCACGGAAAGAAGCACTCTCCAGGTGAGCAAGCGTGTCGGGCTGTACCCGCGTGCTCGTGTCGAGGGCGGTGGCAGTGAGCCTTTTCCCTCATCGGCCTGAGCCGGCCGGACGCAGGGTCAGGACGGCTTGGACGAGGCTCGTGATGCGGGTGGTCGAGCACCGCAGCTTGCGGAGGAGCCGCCAGGACCTGAGGGTGGCGACGGCCTGCTCGACCAGGGCTCGGATTTTTGCCCGAGACCGGTTGACGGCCTTCTGGCCTGTGGAGAGGTTCTCCCGACGTCCCCCGTACGGAACCCGGACTGTGCCCCCGGCGCCTCGGTATCCCTTGTCGGCCCAACTGACGTGCCCAGTAGCCAGGTTGGAAACGGCTCAGTGTCTCGCGTGTCCAAGGTCAGGGGTCAAGGCCCGTCCGTGGAACGTCATAGGGCGGGGATGCTCCGGCAGGTCGCCCGTCAGCAGGACATCGTCGAGATCGCCCCCCAGGGCTCCCCTCCGGAGGCGGCCGCCCTGGCGTACGTACGCGACGAACAGGGCGCCCAGCGGTTCCTGCGCCCGGGGCGGCAGTCGCCCGGCCACACCGACCCGTTCGCCGTCCGAGGTCCTGGCCTGCGGCGCCCGCCCGCCCCGCTCCACCGCCCGGACCACCACGACGACCGCACCCGCGCAGGTACCGGCAGTCGCCCGGGCCACGGGCTCCGGGCTCCCGTACCCGTCGACCGGGAGAACACCCCGGAAAAGGCCTGTCCGGCATTTTCCGGAATTCATCGGGCTCCTTCTCGCGCACTCCCGATGATGCTTTCCGGTGGATTTTCCGCTGCCGATGCGATGATTCCCAAAGGGAATGCAACTCCTTCCGGTGAAGCTTTTCCTCCCCGCTTCTTTTAATGCGTCCCGGTCAACTTCGTTTCGTTCCCGGAAACATGGGGAGCGACAGCGCCGAAGCCCACGGGTCTCCGTTCTTCGACCGCTCCCTCGCTCCCACCCCGGGGCTCTGCGCGGCCGGGTCCGACCGGGCGGAGGCCGGGCGGGCGAACGGCTCCGGTCCTTCGGCGGGGCCTGGCAGGTGCTCCGGGGCGGGCGGGCCGGAAGGGAATCCGGCCCCGTCCGTGTCCTTCACGGCGCCCGGTCCCGGCGTGCCGATTCGGATTCGGGCCGGTCCGCCGACGTGGGTGCCGCCGGCTCGATCGCGGACTCCCGCGACGGCGGATAGCGGACGGTCGGCGGCGGATAACGGACGGCTGGCGACAGGAGACCGGCAACTGCCATGGTCGAAAAGGAAATTGACGAGGTGACGGCCGGCGCGGGTCGGCATCTCCCGGCGAAGCCGTTCGCGGGGCAATACCCTGCGAGGACTTCGGCCGGATCGAGCGGACGATCTTCCGGCGGAGCGTGCGGTGAGCCGAGGGAACTGAGGGAGCCGAGGGGGCGGACACCCCACCGGGTCCGCCGCGACCCCGTGCGAGACCCGCCGCGACCCCGCGCGGGGCGCCGCCGGACGGACCGCCGCCGTCGCCGTCCGTGCGACCGGGGCGGCCCGGAACACAAGAGGGAAAACCCTGACAAGTCAATTCGCACGAATGCGGTCCCCCGAAGGGTGCTTCTTCGTCCGGAGTCTCCCGTTCCGTCACGTGCGGCCGCGAATCGGCACCGGCGGCCATGCGGACGGGTCCGCCAAAGTCAAGTGTTGACATGCGCTCCGCCGGTAAATGACGATCTCAGCCATGTCACGAGAACCCCGGAATTCGCGTGACCGCACGACGACATGACCAGGTGACCGACCGCCACTTTCCCGGACCCCCGGAACCCCGACGGGGGATTCCTCCGCTTCACGGCATCACGCGTGATGCCGTTCTCCACTGCGCCCGGGTCCCACCCCGACAGGAAGGCCAGGTCTTACCGGTGCAGCACGCCCCCCACCCCGCTCGGCCCGCTCCCGTGACGAGCCCCGCCTCCTTCGCCCAGCAACGCCTGTGGTTCCTGGCCCAGCTCCCCGGCGCGAGCGTCGCCTACAACGAGACCATCGCCTTCACGCTCACCGGTCCGCTCGACCGGCACGCCCTGAAGGCGGCCTTCGACGCACTGACGGTGCGTCACGCCACCCTGCGCACCCGCCTGGTGGCCGAGGCGGGCGGCGTCAGCCAGCACATCGACCCGCCGGGCGCCGGTTTCGCGCTCACCCTCGAGGACCTCGGCGCCGAGGCCGACCCGCAGGAGAGCGTGCGGATCCGCCAACTCCAGGAAGCCGAGAAGGCGTTCGACCTGGAGCGCGGCCCGCTCGGACGCGGCCGCCTGCTGACGGTCGGCCCCCGGCACCACGTACTGCTCCTGACGTTCCACCACAGCATCTACGACGGCGCGTCGATGAACGTGATGATGCGGGAGGTCACCGAGCTCTACACGGCGTCGCTGACCGGCGCCCCCGACTCCCTGCCCGCGCTCCCGTCCCAGTACGCCGACCACGCGCGCGCCCAGCGCGAGGCCGTCCTGGGCGGCGCTCTCAGGGCTCAGGAGGAGTACTGGAAGCAGGCCCTGCGGGACGCGCCGGGCGCGCTCGAACTGCCCGTCGAGCGTCCGCGGCCCGCCGAACAGGACTACGACGGCGGGCGCGTCGAGTTCACCCTCGACCCCGCCACCACCACCGCTCTGCGCGGCCTGGCGCGCCGGCACGGCGCCACCCTGTTCGTCGCCGTCCTGACCGGCTGGGCCGTGCTGCTGTCCCGCCTGTCCGGTCAGGAGGACATCGTTGTCGGGAGCCCGGTCGCCGGCCGTCGCGGGCCCGGCGCGTCCGCTCTCATCGGATTCCTCGTCAACTCCCTGCCGCTGCGCATCGACCTCTCCGGCGCACCCACCGCGTCCGAGGCGCTGACCCGCACCCGCACCGTCGTGCGCGACGCCCTCGACCACCAGGACCTGCCCTTCGAGCGCATCGTCGAACTCGTCAACCCCCCGCGCAGCGCCTCCCGGACCCCCCTGTTCCAGACCATGCTGGCGTGGGTGCCCGACCGGCGGGACCTGCTGCGACTGCCCGGCGTCGAGGCCGAACCGCTCCCGATCGCCCACGCTCCGGCCAAGTTCGACCTCGCCCTGTCGGCGACCGAGTCGCAGGGCGGGATCACCGGACACCTGGACTACGCCACGGCGCTCGTCGACCACGCCACCGCCCGGCGCTGGGCGGCGCACCTGCGCCGTCTGCTCACCGACCTGGCCCGGCACCCCGAGCGCGACGTCAGGGACCTGGAACTGATGGAACCCGGCGAGCGGCTCCGGCTGATCCGGGAGGGCGACACCACGGCCCCCGCCCCCTCCGACACCGCGGCCCCCGCCCCCTCCGACCCCGCGGTCCCCGCCCCCTCCGACCCGACGGCCGCCGCCCTGCGCACCGCCGACGGGATCGCCTCCCTCTTCGAGGACCGGGCCCGCCGGCATCCCACCTCGACCGCGGTCGTCGACGGGGACGGCACCCTGGACCACGCCACGCTCGACCACCGCGCCAACCGGCTCGCCCACGCCCTCGCCGCCCGGTCCGTCCGTCCCGGAGACGTCGTGGGACTGCACGCGCGCCGCACCCGCGACCTGGCCGTCGGCATCCTCGGCATCCTCAAGGCGGGCGCCGCCTATCTCCCCCTCGACCCCCAGCAGCCCCGCGAACGCCTCGCCGGGATCGTCGCGGACGCGGCCTGCCCCCTCGTGCTCAGCGACCACGCGCCGCAGGACCGCCCCGAGGACTGGCTGGACCTCACCGCCGTGGAGGCCGAGGGGACGACCGGGGAGCACCCGCCGGCCGACGCCGGCCGGGCCCCGGACCGGACCGCCTACGTCATCTTCACCTCCGGGTCCACCGGACGGCCCAAGGGCGTCGCCGTGGAACACCGCAGCGTCCTCAACCTGTTCGCCGTCTGGCACGAGCGCATGGGCACGGCGCCCGGGCAGGCCGGTTCGGCCTGGTCCAGCATCGGCTTCGACGCCTCGATCCACGAACTGCTGCTGCCCCTGACCACCGGCGGGGTCCTGCACATCGTCCCCGAGGAACTGCGCGGCGACCCGGACGCCCTGATGGCGTGGATGCGCACCCACCGCATCGTGCAGGCGTTCCTGCCGCCCGCCTACGTCAAGTGGATCGACGAGGACCCCGCCGAACGCCTGCGCGGCCTGTCGCTGCGCACCCTGCTGACCGGCGTCGAGTCCCTGACCGAGGCCGCCCTGCACCGCATGACGCAGCACCTGCCCGGCCTGCGGATCTGCTTCGGCTACGGTCCCACCGAGGCGACCCTGTACAGCACCGCCTACTACGACCCGCGCCCGCTGGAGCGGCCGTGCCCCATCGGCCGCCCGCTGCCCGGAACCCGCTTCCACCTGCTCGACAGCCGCATGCGGCCGGTTCCGCCCGGGGTGGTGGGGGAGGTCTACCTCGGTGGCGCGTCCCTGGCCCGCGGCTACCTCGGCCGCCCCGACCTGACCGGGGAACGCTTCGTGCCGGACCCCTTCGTGCCCGGTGAACGCCTCTACCGCACCGGCGACCTCGCCCGCCGGGACCAGGACGGCCAGGCCCATTACGCGGGGCGCGCCGACGACCAGATCAAGCTGCG
Source organism: Streptomyces sp. NPDC014882 (assembly GCF_043081325.1). Classification (NCBI taxonomy): domain Bacteria; kingdom Bacillati; phylum Actinomycetota; class Actinomycetes; order Kitasatosporales; family Streptomycetaceae; genus Streptomyces; species Streptomyces sp. NPDC014882. The sequence continues at coordinate 128,684 of NZ_JBIBWL010000019.1, read as the reverse complement.
CGGCTTCCGCATCGAACCGGCCGAGGTCGAGGCCGCGCTCATGGCCCTGCCCGGTGTGCGCGAGGCCGTGGTCCTGTCCGACCGCGACGCGGCCGGACAGCCCCGGCTGGTCGCCGGCATCGGCAGGGGGAGCGCGCCGGACCGCACCGCCGGCGACCGGCGCACCGCGCTCGCCCGCCGGCTGCCCGACCACATGATCCCTGCCGTCGTGCTCGAACTGGACTCCCTGCCGCTGAACCGCAGCGGCAAGGTCGACCGGGCGGAACTCCTGCGGCTCGTGCAGGAACGGACCTCCGTCCAGGTCAACACGGCGAGCCCCCGCGACCACGTCGAACACGCCCTGTACCGCATATGGCGGGACGTCCTGGTCCACCCCGGCATCGGCGTCGGCGACAACTTCTTCGACATCGGCGGCACCTCGCTGTCGGCCATCAAGATGGCCCACCGGGTCACCGAGACCTTCGGCCGCCCGCTGCCCGTCGCGGAGGTCATGCTGCGGCCCACCATCGAATCGCTCGGCGCCCTGCTGCGCGAGGAGGGCGAGCACCGCGCCCCCGGCAGCCTCGTCGAGTTCCGCCGCGGCACCGCGAGCCGGGTGGTGTGCGTCCACCCCGCCGGCGGCACCGCCTTCTGCTACCTGCCCCTGGCCGCCTTCCTGCCCCCACGGACCGGGCTCTACGGCATCCAGTCACCCGGAGTGAACCCCGGGGAGGACGTCCTGCCGACTGTGGAGGCCATGGCCGAGGAGTACCTGCGCCTCCTCGAACCCCTCGGAGACGGCCCCCTCGTCCTCACCGGACTGTCCTACGGAGGCCTCGTCGCCCACGAGATGGGACGCCTGCTCGCCGTGGCCGGACGCCGGGACGTGAGCGTCGTGCTGCTCGACACCCAGGCCACCGACGACGCCTCCGCCCGGGCGGGGATCACGGCCGTCGACGCCGCCGAGTTCCGCGACAAGCTCGTACGGTTCAACGGGATGTACCCCGGTATCGACGACGCCCAGGTCGAACGCTACTTCCGGATCTACAACCACAACCGGCTGACCGCCCGGGACCACCTGCCCGCCGCCTCACCGGCCCGCCTGGTGCTCGCCCAGGCCGTGCCAGGCGGCGCCGACACCCCCTTCCACGCCGAGGTGCGCGACTTCTGGCGACGCCGCGCCGAGGGCGACTTCCACGTCGAGACGCTGGAGTGCGACCACTGGGAGGTCCTCGAGGGCGACCGGGCCGCCCGCGTCGGCGCGCTGCTCGCCGCCGAACTGGCCCACCACGACACCGGTCACGCCCCCGCGCGACCCCTGACCACGTCCACGCGGGAGGCGTGATGGACCAGCCCGTACCCCCCGGCCCGCTCGCCGCCGCCGTCCTGGCCCAGGCCCGCCGCACCCCCCGCGCCGTGGCCGTCGAGGACGGCGCCCGGGTGCTCGACTACGCCGAACTCGACCTGCTCAGCGGCCGGGTGGCCGCACGGCTGCGGGCACTGGGCATCCGCCCCGGACACTCCGTCGCCGTCGCTCTGCCCCGCTCCTGGCAGCTCGTCTGCGTCCTGCTCGGCGTCCGCCGGGCCGGGGCCGCCGTCGTCCCCCTGGACCGCCTCAGCCCGCCCGACCGCCGGCGCCACATCCTCCGGGACAGCGCCGTCGTGGCGGTGGTCCGCGAGGAGGCGCACGCACCCGACGACGTGTCCGCCGAGGCGCTCCTCGCCCCGCACGAGCCGGCCCCCCGCACCCACCCGGCCGAGGACGCCGCCGCGCGCGACGACGACGGCACCGCCTTCGTCTTCTACACCTCCGGCAGCACCGGCCGTCCCAAGGGCGTCGAGGTCACCGACGACGGCGTGCTGCGCCTCGCCCAACCCGGCTACATCGACCTGCGCCCCGGCGCCCGCTACGCCTGCCTGTCCAACCCCGCCTTCGACGCCCTCAGCTTCGAGATCTGGACCCCGCTGCTGACCGGAGGCGCCTGCGTCGTCCTCGACGACACCCGGGTGCACAGCCCGCACCGGCTCGCCGACGCACTGCGCGCCCGCCGCATCGACACGCTGTTCATCACCGCCGCCCTGTTCGACGCGGTCGTGGAGGAGGTGCCCGGCTGCTTCGCCGGCGCCGCCCAGGTCCTGATCGGCGGCGAACGGCTCAACGCGCCCCTGGTACGCCGCTGGTACGAGGCCAACCCCTCCTCACGCACCGTCCTGCACAACGTCTACGGGCCGACGGAGGCAACGACGTTCGCCCTGTGCCACCCCGTCCCGCGCGACCTCACCGGCGACGAGATACCCGTCGGCACCGCGCTGCCCGGCACCGGCGTCCTGCTGCGGACCGACGACGGACGCACCGCCGGACCGGGCGAGGTGGCCGAACTCTGGCTGTCCGGGCCGGCCCTGGCCCGCGGCTACCGCAACCTGCCCGAGCAGACCGCACACGCCTTCGTCCGGCTGCCGGACGACGACGGCACCCCACGCCGCTGGTACCGCACCGGCGACCTCGTCCGCCGGGACGCCGACGGCCCGGTGACCTACGTCGGCCGGGCCGACCGGCAGGTCAAGGTGCGCGGCTTCCGCATCGAACCCGGCGAGGTCGAACGGCAGCTGCTGGCCCACCCCGCGGTCCGCCGGGCCCACGTGTGCACCCGGCGCGACAGCGCGGACCGCAACGAGCTGGTGGCCTTCCTCGTCCCGGGCGACGACCTCTCCCACGACGCCTACGAGCGCCACCTCACCGCGTCCCTGCCGGTGTACATGCGCCCGCACCACACCCACCTGGTGACCGAACTCCCGCTGACCCCCAACGGCAAGGTCGACCAGGCCGCCCTGCTGCGGGACGCCGGCGCCCCCTGGCGCGGCAGCCGCGCCGGCGAGGTCCGCATCACCGCCGGACAGCGGCCCGTGCTGGAGATCGCCGAGGAGATCCTCGGCATCACCGGCCTGTGCCCCGACGACCGCTGGATCCCCAGCGGCGGCGACTCCCTGAAGGCACTGCGGTTCCGCTTCGAGATCCTCGGCCGCCTCGGCGCCGACCTCCCCCAGGACCTGGTGCTGCGCGCCGACTTCGCCGCCCTGGCCGACGCCGTCCACACCCCCGGCGCCGCGACGGACGGCCACCCGCCCGTGCCGGCCGGCGGGTCCGGACCGGACGCCCCGGCCACCAGCGAGCAGGAACGCCTCTGGCTGCTGCACCAGCGCGACCCCGCGGACCGCTCCTACGACGTCCCCCTCGTCTTCCGGACCGAGGGCCCCGTCGACACGACCGCCCTGCGCCGCGCGCTCCGCACGCTGGTCGAGCGGCACCCGGCCCTGCGCACCCGGCTGGTCCCCACCCCCGACGGCCTGCTCCAGCGCACCGAAGCGCCCTACGACCCCTGGCGGCAGCCGGACACCGGTCCCGGGGAACCCTGGCAGCGGACCGCCGACCGCTTCTTCGCCCACCGCTTCGACCTCACCGAACCGCACATGCTGCGCGCGGGATGGGTGCGCCGGCCCGACGGCGGCCTCCTGCTGTTGCACCTGCACCACGTGGCCGTGGACGGCTGGTCCCTCAACCTCCTCCTCCGCGACCTCACCGACGCCTGCCGGGGCGACGTCCCCGAGCCCGAACCCGCCACCGCTCCCGCCGACTTCGCCCGCTGGCAGGGCGCCTGGCACGCCACCGAGGCCTACGCACGCCGCCGCACCGGGCTGCTCGCCCGCTACGACCGCACACCGCGGCCCGCACCCCCCCTGCCCGCCCCCGCGGGACCCGGCCGGCCCCGGGCCGGACTGCTGCGCACCTCCCTGGACCTGGTCCGCCGCACCGCGCTGGACCGGCGGGCCGCACAGCTCGGCCTGACCAGGTTCCAGCTCCTGGTCTCCGCGTTCACCGCGAGCGTCCACGGCGTCACCGGACAGGACCGCCCGCTGATCGCCGCGCCCGTGGCGAACCGGCCCCGCCCCGAGTTCGCCGACACCGTCGGCATGTTCGCCAACACCGTGCTCCTCGACCTGGCCACGACGCCGGACGACTCCCTGACGGCACACCTGAGCGCGCACGCCGACACCGTCCGCGCCGTCCTCGCCGCGGACGACGTCGCGCTCGCCGACGTCCTCACCGGCCCCGCCCTGCGCGAACGCACCCCGCTGTTCGACTACCTGTTCGTCCTGGAGAACACCCGGTTCTCCACGCTCCGCCTCGACGGCTGCGAGACACGGCCGCTGTGGCCCGAACCCCTGGGCGCCAAGTGCGCGCTGACCCTCTCCGTGGTCGAGCACGAGGCCGGCTTCGACTGCCTGTGGGAGTACCGCGACGACCTCGGCGCCGAGCGCGCCGAGGCGGCCGCCGGCCTCTTCCGACAGGCCCTGGACCACCTCGTCGCGGACGACGGCACCACCCTGCGCGAACTGGTCGCCCCCTACCGGCACTCCCTGCCCGACCACGGCCGGGGCGGCACACCGCGGCCCGACTTCACCACCGTCGCCGAGGGCTTCGCCCGGCAGGCGGCCCGCACCCCCGGAGCACCCGCCGTCCGCTCCGGCGAACTGAGCCTCACCTACGCCGAACTCGACGCCCAGGCGAACGAACTGGCCGCCGCCCTGCGCACGCGGGTGCCGTCCGACCCCGCCGCGCCGGCGGCCGTCGCGCTCTACCTCCAGCCGTCCGCCGAGCACGTCGTGGCCCTCCTGGCCGCCGCCCGGCTCAACGTCACCGTCGTCCCCCTCGACCCCGCCTACCCGCCGGCCCTGCTGCGCCGCGTACTCGACCAGGCCGACCCCCTGTGCGTCCTGGCCGCCCCCGGGGACCTCGACGCGCTCGACGCCCTCGCACCGCCGTCCCTGCCCAGGCACCCGCTCACCCTGGCCGGGGACCCGCAGGCCGCGCCCGTACCCCACCGGCACCCGGCGCTGCGCCCCCTGTACACCCTGTTCACCTCCGGCTCCACCGGCACCCCCAAGGGCGTCCAGGTCCCCGACGCCACCCTGTGCAACCTGCTCACCTGGCAGCGCACCGAGGGCGGCCTCGACCGGCCCGCCGTCACGCAGCAGTTCTCCATGCTCTCCTTCGACGTCTCCTTCCAGGAGATCCTCACCACCCTGTGCTCCGGCGGACTCCTGCGGCTCGTGGACCCCGCCTGGAGGCAGGACGTGCCGGCGCTGCTGGAACAACTGGAGACCGGGGGAGCGGAACGGATCTTCCTGCCGTACGTGGCCCTGCAGCTCCTCGCCGAACACGGCGTGTGCACCGGACGCTTCCCGTCCCGCCTCCGTGAGGTCGTCACCGCGGGCGAGCAGCTGGTGTGCACCGACGCGATCCGCCGCTGGTTCGCCGGCCTGCCCGGTGCGCGCCTGTTCAACCACTACGGGCCGACCGAGACCCACGTCGTCACCGGCCTGTGCCTCGAGGGCGACCCGGCCCGCTGGCCCGAGCGGCCCGCCATCGGCAGGCCCGTCTCCCACGCGGTGCTGCGCGTGGTCGACGAGGGCGGCCTGCCCGTGCCACCGGGCGCCACCGGCGAGCTGCTCGTCGGCGGTCCGATGGCCGGACGCTGCTACCTGGGCGACGCGGCCGCGCACGAGGACCGGTTCCTCGACGACCCGGAACTCGGCACCCTCTACCGCACCGGGGACCGCGCCCGCTTCGACGACCGGGGCCTGCTCCACCACGTCGGCCGAGACGACGGCCAGGTCAAGCTCGGCGGACACCGGCTGGAGCTGGGGCAGGTCGAGGCCGCGCTGCTGCGGTACCCCGGCGTGACCAACGCGATCGCGGTGGTGCAGGACGGCCGGCTGGTGGCGGCCCTGCAGTGCCGGGGTGAGGACCCCGACCCCGCGGACCTCGCCGCCCACCTGGCCCGCCTGCTGCCCGCCCACGTACGCGTCACCCGCTTCCGCCGCCTGACCGACGTGCCGCGCACTCCCAGCGGCAAGGCGGACCGCCGGGCGGCGCTCACCGCCCCGGGCCGCGACCTGCGGCCGCCGGCCGGCGCGACCGCCTCCCTCACCCCGCTGGAACAGCGGCTGACCGGCCTGTTCGAGCAGGTCACCGGCCGGACGATCGCCGCGGGCCAGCGGTTCTTCGACGCGGGCGCCACCAGCCTGGACCTGATGCGCTTCCAGCTGCGGTGCGCGGGGGAGGGGGACCTGTCGTTCGGCGTGCCCGATCTGTTCGAGCACGTCACCCCGCGCGCCCTGGCGCGGCTCCTCGACGGCCGGGACCGGCCCGGGCGGCCGGCGCCGCGGACACCGGAACACGGGACGCCGCAGCGGCGCACCGACGACCCCGTGGCCGTCGTCGGCATGGCCGTCCGGCTGCCCGGCGCCCCCGACCTCGCCGCCTTCTGGGACCTGGTCACCTCCGGCCGGCGCGGCATCGAGCACTTCCCCGCCGCCGGCCGCGTCGGCGCCCGCAGCCAACTGCGGGGCCCCCTCGCCTTCGACCCCGGCCGCTTCACGATCAGCCCGCAGGAGGCGCGGCTGATGGACCCCCAGCAACGGCACCTGCTGATGAACTGCGTCGAGGCCCTCGCGCACGCCGGGCTCGGCGACCCGGGGGCACAGCGGATCGGGCTCGTGGCCTCCTGCGGGGAGAACACCTACTTCCGGCGCATGCTGCGCGAGGGCGCCCCCGACGCGCTGCCCGACGACTTCCGCCTGGCCCTGCACCACGAGAAGGACTTCCTCGCCACCAAGGCCGCCTACCACCTCGGCCTCACCGGTCCCGCGCTGACGGTCCAGTCCGCCTGTTCCAGCTCGCTCGTGGGGGTGCACGTCGCGGCGGGCATGCTGCGCGAGGGCGACGCCGACGTGATGCTCGTCGGCGGTGTCCTCGTCGACACCGAACTGACCGACGGCTACACCTACCGGCCGCAGCACATCTTCTCGCCCGACGGGCACTGCCGGCCCTTCGACGCCGAGGCGCAGGGCACCGTCGGAGGCAGCGGCGCCGCCGTGGTCGTCCTCAAGCGGCTCTCCGCCGCCCGCCGCGACGGCGACACCGTCTACGCGGTCGTCACCGGCTCGGGCGTCAACAACGACGGCGGCGACAAGCTCGGTTACAGCGCCCCCTCCCGGTCCGGGCAGCGGGAGGCGATCCGGACGGCCCTGGCCCGCAGCGGACGCGAGGGCACCGACGTGGGATACGTCGAGGCGCACGGCACCGGCACTCGGCTCGGGGACCCGGTGGAGGCCGCCGCGCTCCGGGAGGCCTACGGCCTGGCCGACGACGCGCGCATGGCGCTCTCCTCCGTGAAGAGCCAGATCGGCCATCTGGGCGCCGCCGCGGGAGTCGTCGGCCTCGTGCGGGCCGTGCTCGCCGTGCACCACGGAGTCCTCCCGCCCACGGTCGGCTTCGGCCGGCTCAACCCCGAGATCGCCGACGGCCCGTTCCGCGTCCCCGCGGCGGCCGAGACCTGGCCGCACGACACGCCGAGAGTGGCCGCGGTGAGCAGCTTCGGCATCGGCGGGACCAACGCCCACCTGCTCCTGGAGCACCCGCGGCCCGCGGCCGGCCCCGGCCCCGCCCCGGACGAGGCGGTGCCCTGCCTGGTGCTGTCCGGCAGCTCCACGGCCGCGGTCCGCCAGGACGCACGGCGCATCGCCGCCCACCTGAGGACGCATCCGCAGGACTACCCGCGGGTGCTGCGCCACCTCCAGTCGGGCCGGCCGGCGCTGAGCCGGCGCGCGGCGGCGGTCTGCCCGGACGCCGCCTCCGCCGTCGCCTGGCTCGACTCCGCGTTCGCCGTCACCACGCCGGACCCGCGCGACCGGCTCCCGGTCCAGGAACGCGACCCGCACACCCTCGCCCGGGCCTGGACCGACGGGCACCTCCTCGGCCTGTCCGCCGCCTCCGCCCCCGCGCCATGGAACTTCCCGCCGCCCGCCTTCGACACCACGGACCACGACTTCCCGCGCGCTTCCGGCACCGGGCAGACCATGCAGGCCGGGCAGCCGGCCGACGGCGCCCCGCGACGGCTGCCCGCCGAACAGTGGCTGCACCAGCCGGTGTGGACACGGCTGCGCCGCGCCCGCACCGACGCCCCCCGCTCCCCGCGCACCGCCGTGGTGGTCACCGGGGCCGGGACCGACGCCGCGTCGTGGCGGTTCCTGGAGCGGCACTACGCCCGCGTGGTGACCGTGAGCGCCGGTCAGGACCTCACCCGCCTCGCCGAGGACCACTACGCGGCCGACCCGGCCGACCCCGGACAGCTGGCCGCCCTGCTCGACCGCCTCGCCCCGCGGACCGGCGCCGGCGCCGACTGGCTGCACGCCCTGCCCCTGGCCCTCGGCACGGGCCTCGACGAGCACACGGTGGAGAGGGCCCAGTGGGCCTGCCTCGACACCGTCGCGGCACTCGCCCGCGCCCTCGCCGACCTCCCGGAGGCGCACCGGCCGCGCGTCTGGCTGCTGTCCCACGGGGCACAGCCGGCCGGCGGCGGCGTCGACACCCCCGCGGCCGGACTGCTCGCCGCGGCCCTCGAAGTCCCGCGGCAGGAGACGGGGGTCGCGACGCGCTGGGCCGACCTGCCCGCACCGGACCCCGCGCGATGGGCGGACCGCCTGCCCGACCTGCTGCTCGACGACACGCTCCACGACTCCGCGACCGCCCTGCGCGACGGCTTCTGGTGGCACCGCACCGTCCAGCCCGTCACCCTCACCGTCCCCGGCACCCCGCCGGGCGCGCCGCGCCCCGGGACCGGCGGCACCCACCTGGTGCTCGGCGGCACCGGCGGGATCGGCTCCACCCTGGCCGCGCGGCTGCTGGAGCACCCCGGCGACCGGGTCGTCCTGGTGTCCCGCGGAGGCGGCCTCCCGGCCGCGCTGCACGCCCACCGGGACCGCGTCACGCACGTCGCGGCCGACCTCGCCGCAGCCGACCTGCCCGCCCTCGCGGACCGGCTCGCCCCGCACCTCGGGGAACTCGCCGGGATCGTGCACGCCGTCGGCACCGCCGACGGCCGGCTCCTCGCCCGCCGCGACGCCGCGACCGCCCGCCGCACCACCGCGGCCAAACTGCGCGGGGCCCTGCTCGTCGAACTGCTCGTCGCCGCACACCGTCCCGGCTACGTCGCCTACTGCTCGTCGATGGCGGCCCGGTACGGGGGAGTGGGACAGTTCGACTACGCCGCGGCCAACGCCTGCCTGGACGCCTGCGCCCACTACGCGCCCCCCGGCGGCCCGGACACCACCGTACGCCTGAGCATCGGCTGGGACGCCTGGCGCGAGGTGGGCATGGCACAGCGCGCCCCGGTCGCCGGCACCCGCCACCAGGACCACCTCGCGGTGGCGCTGACCCCCGACGACGGCGCGGCGGTGTTCGAGCGGGCCCTGCACCTGCAACTGCCCCACCTGCTGGTCAGCACCACGCCCCTGGAGCGGGCACACCACTTCTACGAACCGGCCGCCACACCGGGAACGGCCCCCGCGGCGGCCGCGCACGGCGACCCCGAGGCCGAACTCACCCGGTTCCTGACCGGCCTGCTCGGCGTGGACGCCCTCGACCCGCAGGACGCGCTGTACGACCTGGGCGCCGACTCGCTGACCCTGCTCGAACTGCTCGACGAGGTCAAACGCCGCTACGGCACCGACGTCGAACTGTCCCGGCTCGGCCACCGGGTGAGCCTCGCCGAGATCCTGCACCACCTGGGCGCGGGCACGCCGGCGTCCGCCGCGGTGGACGTCGAGGTGTGGCAGCGCGGCACCGGCCGGGACGTGCTGTGCCTGCTCCATCCGATCGGCGGTGACGTCCAGGCCTACCGCCCGCTCGTCGCCGCCCTCCCCGAGGAGCTGACGGTCTGCCTGATCGCCGACCCGAGACTGCGCGACCCCGGCCTGCCCGCCCGCTCCGTCGCCGACCGCGCCGCCCACTACCTGGAGGCCGTGCGCGCCGCGTTCCCGGAACCGGACCGCGGACTGCGACTGGCCGGCTGGTCGTTCGGGGCCTGGACCGCCCTGTCGATGGCCGCGCTCGCCGAGGCGGCCGGCCGGCCCGCCGACGCCGTCTTCCTGCTCGACCCGCCCCCGCCCGGCGCGGGCGACCGGCTCGCCGCCTACGACGAACGGCAGATCGACGCCGTGTTCGCGCGCGAGCTGGCCGGCAACGGCGGCGGTGCGCTGACCCGTTCCGGCCGGGCCTACGCCGAACGCCTCGCCGACTGCTGCCGCGCCAACCTCGCGGTCATGGCCGGGCACCGGCCGCCCCGCCTCGAGACGACGCCCGCCACGGTCTGGCTCGCCGAACGCCCCGTCGAGGACGGCGCCATCGCCCCGGAGCCGACCCCCGCGGGCGCGTGGACCGCCCACCTGCCCGCATCGTTCGCCCTCCACCACGTCGACGCCACGCACTACGGAATCGTCGCCGAGCCTCACGTGCGGGCCGTCGCCGCCGCCCTCGCGGCCGCCCCGGGCGACCCCGGCGCCGCTCCGACCCCGTCCGCCGGACACCCCTGAGGAGGACACCGTGCAGCACCCGTACACCCGCCTGCCCGCCCGGTCCTTCTGGCGCACCGCCGTCGCCGAACCCGACCCGCTGGACATCACCGACCTGTGGACGCCGAAGTTCGCCGTCGGCCAGGACGACCCCCGTCCCGCCCGACCCGTCCCACCCCGCCCGATCCACCCCCAGCCACGGAGGCTCCTCATGGACGACTACGCGCTCAAGGCCGTCGAACGGCTCTCCACCCGCCCCGCCGAGCCCTACGAGACCTTCCGCGTCACCCCGATCACCCCGCTGCTGGGCGCCGAGGTCACCGGCCTCGACCTGTCCCGGGAGCTGACACCCCGGCAGGAGAAGGAACTCAAGCACGCCTTCCACACCCACCACGTCCTGGTCTTCCGCGACCAGGACATCACCCCGGAGGAACACAAGCGGTTCGCGGGCGTCTTCGGCGAACTGCACCCCGTCGCCCTCGCGCCCGAGGGATCCGACCCCCACATCCTCGAGATCAAGGCGACCGGGGAGTCGAAGGCCGTCGCCGGCAACGGCTGGCACGCCGACGGCACCGCCGACGCCGAACCCTCCCTCGGCTCGGCGCTGTACCTGACCACCGTGCCCGCGGGCGGCGGCGGCGACACCCTGTTCGCCAACATGCACCTCGCCTACGACCTGCTCTCGCCCGCCCTGCGCGGCTTCCTCGACGGCCTGACCGCCCTCCACGACGGGGCCCTGCCCTGGACCGCCGCCGGGCAGACCCCGCCGCCCGAGTACGACGTGCCGCGCACCGAGCACCCCGTCGTCGTACGGCACCCGGAGAACGGCCGCAGACTGCTGTTCGTCAACGCGCCCTACACCTCGCACATCACCCAGCTCTCCCGTGCCGAGAGCGACGCCCTGCTCGCGCTGCTGCACGCCCACACGGCCGGCACCCCGCTGCTGCACTGCCGGGTGCGCTGGCAGGAGCGGACCCTGGTGCTGTGGGACAACCGCAGCGTCCAGCACCACGCCGTCTGGGACTACTTCCCGCACACCCGCGAGGGCCGCCGCGTGGCGGTCAACGGCACCCGGCTCCAGGCCTGAACGGGCACCCGGCCGCAGAGGAGACGCCCCATGACCCCGACCACGGGAACCCCGGCCGCAGGTCTCGAGGCGTTCCTCGCCGCGCTGCGCGCCCCGGCCGCCGGCGCCCCCGACGAGGACGGCACCGCGGTTCCGTCCTGGCTGTGGCAGGTGGCCACCGTCCTGCGCGAGCACCTGCCTCCGCCGGCCGGCGCGCGCCCCCGTCGGGCAGCGTTCGCCTGATCCGTTGCCCGGCGGCGGGTCAGAATTGCCCGGCGGCGGGTCAGACCCCGATCGGGACGCCGATCCCGGCTGCCCGGGCGCGGACCGCGTCGAGATGGTGCAGCCCGCGCAGCACTTCGTCCCGGTCCACGCCGAAGTCGACCAGGCAGGCGATCTCGTCCACCCCCATCGCCGCGAGCCTGCGCACCGTCTCGACGCCGTCCTGGACGGTGCCGAAGAGGCCCGCGCGGGTGAAGAGTCGATCGAACTGGCGGGCGAGCATGAACTCCCTGTCCTGGTCGGAGATCCGGTTGAGATCAAAGCCGTCGGCGCCCGGCGCGGCGGGAGATGCCGCGATCAGCTCCATCGAGCTGCGCAGATAACCGGTGAGCGGCTCGCGCACCTGCTCGCGGATCCGCTCGCGGTCCTCACCGACCAGAGTGTGCAGCATCACGACGACGTGGCCACGCGCCGCGCTGCCGTGCTCATCGGCCAGCGCGCTCCGGTAGGTGGCGATGTTGCGTTCCAGCGCGTCGTCGGCCTGCCCGAGCTGATGGGTGAGGACGCCCGCTCCGAGAGCGCCCGCGATCCGGAAGCTCTGAGGGGAGGCGGCGGCGGTGATCCACACGGGCAACTCGCGTTGCACCGGGCGGGGGAAGAGCCGGATCCGGCGCCGCTCGCCCTCAGGGCCGTCGAACTCGGCCTCCTCGCCGCGCCAGAGCCGCTGCACCGTGCCGACCGTCTCCACCATGATGTTCTTGCGGTCCTGGTAATTCTGTGGCTGAAGCAGGAAGTCGCCGGCGTGCCAGCCGGAGGCGAAGGAGACGCCCGCCCGGCCGCCGGACAGATTGTCGACGACGGACCACTCCTCCGCGATGCGGACCGGGTGGTGCAGCGGGGCGACCACGCTCCCCGCCCGGATCGCCACCCGTTCGGTCACGGTGGCCAGCGCCGCCCCGGTGAGGGAGGGGTTCGGGTACTGGCCGCCGAAGGTGTGGAAATGCCGCTCCGGGGTCCACACGGCGCGGAATCCGTGCGTGTCCGCGAAGCGGGCGCTCTCCAGCAGCAGGCGGTACCGGTCCCCGTCGTCGGCGGCCGCGGTGTCGGCGAAGAAGAAGAGGCTGAGGTCCATCGGTCCATCCTCGGATTCAAGTGGCAATGGCCACGCAGACCACCAGGCCGGCGTGGTGGCTGAGCGACACGTCGATCCGCTCGATCCCGGCCTGCTCGGCGACGGCCAGGGCCCCGCCGCCGAGCAGGACGCGCGGTGCTCCGTGAGCATCGCTGAGCACCTCGATCTCGTGCCAGACCAGGCCCTGACCGAGACCCCGGCCCAGCGCCTTCGCGCTGGCCTCCTTGGCGCAGAAGCGGCCCGCCAGGAATTCCGTACGGCGCCCGACACCCAGGCCGTCGGCCCGGGCCAGCTCCGCCGCGGAGAACACGATCCGCCGCCCGCCCGGGTGGGCGGCGATCCTCGCGAACCGGTCGATCTCCAGGAGGTCGACGCCGATCCTCATGACGGCCCGCCCCCCGCCGGCATCGGCTTCCTGGCCCGCGCTCGCGAGACGTGCAGCCGCTGGATGTCGCTGGTGCCCTCCATGAACTCGAAGGCGCACACGTCGCGGTTCCACTTCTCCAACAGCGGGTGCTCCACCAGTGCTGCCGGGCCGAGCGAGCGCACCGCCCAGCGACCGGCCTCGCGCGCCGCGGACACCGCGGCGATCTTGGCCACGCTGGAGAGCACCGCGTCGTCGCGGTCGTGGTCCAGGGCTGCGCCCGCCCGGTAGACCAGCCGGCGGCATCCCTCCAGCCGAGCCGCGACGGCCTCCAGCCCCGGCGCGTGCGGACGTTCGGCGCGCACCAGGTCCACGCAGGCGAGGCCGGTGCCGACCGCGAGCGCCGCCACCTGCGGCCGTACGGCGCTGAACACCCGCATCGCGCCCCACAGCCCGCGCCTGGTGGGTTTGAGGTGCCGGCCCAGGAGCAGCTCGTCCGGCACGGCGACCCCGTCGAGCCGGATCTCGCCCAGGGCCGCGCCACGCAGCCCCACCATGTCCAGCTCCCGCCGCCACAGCCCGGGAGCGCCGGCCTCGACGAGCGCGGCCCGGATCGACACGGGGCCGTCACCGGTCCGGGCGAAGACCACGCCGACGCCGCCGCGGGCCCCGTTGCCGACGTACTTCTTCGTGCCGTGCAGCCGGTACGGGCCGGTCGGCGTCGCGCGACGCAGGGCGCACTCCAGACCGCCGGCGTCGCTGCCCCGGTCCGGTTCGGTCACGGCGAAGAAGGCGTAGGCGTCCTCGCCGGCCACAGCACGGTAGAAGTGGTCCTGCTGCCGCTCGTCGCCCAACTGGTCGACCAGGAGCCCGGCCAGCGTCGGACCGGGGGCAGCCAGCACCATTCCCGCGTCGCCGTGGGCCAGTTCGAGCATCCACACCAGCGTGTCGAGGCAGGAGCCCGCGGAGTAGGCGAAGCGTCCGACACGGAGCGGCTCGCCGAAGCGTCGCGGAGTCGTGCAGCGGCGGATCAGGTCGAAGGCCGCGACACCCTGATGCGGTTTCACCTCGTGCGGGGCCGCGTCGAGTGCCATCGCGTGATCGCGCAGCTCGGCTGCGGTGTCGGCGGCGGCGCCGCGCAGCGCCGAGAGACGTTCGTCGAGTTCGGTCACCGTCCCCCTCCTCCTTCCGGCGGGCCCGGCCGTGCGAGCCACAGATCGGCGGTGAGCACCGACAGGTACAGGCAGCGCGCCGGATGATCGGTGATGTAGCCTTCCGCGCCGAACAGCCGGGTCGCCGCCCAGCCCGCCTCGGTCAGCCGCTCGTGCCGGTCCCAGGCCGCCTCGGCGGAAGGGCTGTCGGGCATGGCCGCGTCCGTCTCCATCTCGGTGACCAGATCGGCCAGCGCGCCGCCGACGAGCTGGTGCTCGATCAGCGGGACTCCGCCGAACCGGCGCGACGACAGGCGCCGCACGGCCGTGTCCAGCATTCGGGAGAGCACACCGACCCGCACCGCGGCCAGGAGGGCGGCGCGCCGGCCGGTCAGTCCGGGCCCGGGGCCCGCGCCGCTCCGGGGGAAGCGGACGAGGGCCAGCCCGTCGAGCGCCGCGAACGGATGGGGGCGGACGTCGGCGTCCGCGCCCACCGCGGACAGGGGCAGCACCGCGGCGTCGCCGGGGGCCTCGGAGGCCGGGTCGAGGCCTTCGAGCACCGCGGTCAGGCCGACGGCCAGGCCGCCTTCGCGTCCGAGGTCCCGGAACCGCTGCCGCTCGTCCCCGCCGATCGCGTTCACGAGGCCGCTCCCGGACGGAGCCCGGCCCGGAACAGCCGGCCGGAGTGCGGATCGTAGTCGGCGACGACGGTGTACCGGTCCGGCGACCAGTGTTCGGCGAGCGCCGCCCACGCACTGGTGCAGAGCCGGTCCGGCGCCCCCATGACCAGGTCGTGGCCGGTGAGCGGCTCCGGACCGAGCAGTTCCGCGAGTGTCCGGCCGACCACGATCCTCGTCCGCGGTTCCTGCCCCGGCTCGTGTCCGTCTCCGAGCAGCAGCGTCAGCGCCGCGCCGGGACCGGCCACCCGCTCGTCCAGGAGGTCGAGTTCCATGGCGGCCCCGGGGTCGTCTCCTTCGGCGTTGTCGGTGCGCAGCAGGACCGCGCTGTCCCTGTGCGGCCTCGTGTGGGCGTCGGGGTCGAAGTAGGGGAGGGTCGACTGGTCGAGCACGAACACGGCTCCTTCGCGCAGGCCGCCCGCGGTGTGCGTGCGGTCCAGGATGCGCAGCGCCGTGAACGGGGCGCCGACGCCCTGCCCCGACACCGAGAACACCTCCGGGTTCCCCGGGTAGTACTCGGCCAGATAGCAGCCCGCCACCTCGACGACGCTCATGTCGGGCAGGTGGTAGGCCAGGAGGACCCGGTCGGCCGCGGCCGGCGGCCGGTCGAGGGAGTCGAGCAGCTCCCGGGTCATGGCGGTGAAGCTGTTGCCGCCGCCGCGCGCGTACTGCCCGTGGTCGGGCTCCTCGCCGAAGGCGGCGAGGAACTGGGTCATGAACCTCAGCTCGACGCCGGTCAGTGAGGCCGGCCGGTCGGGGAAGCTCCGCACGGCCGGCCGGGCGAGCCGCAGTGTCCTGGCGCCGTCCGGCGGCCGCACGGCCGCGCGCGGTGGCGCGTGTGTCGTCAGCCGCATCGGTCAGGACGCCTTCTCTTCCCCGGTCAGGCACGTGTCGATGTACGCGTTGAGGCTGCCGACCGTCTCGAAAACCTCCGGGGTCAGCTCGTCGGGGTCGATCTGCAGCCCGATGGTGTCCTCCAGCTCCATCAGCAGCTCGATCACGCTGGTGGAGTCCAGGGCCAGATCGCTGAACAGCCGCGTGCTGGGGGCCAGCTCCGGCAGTTCCTTGTGCAGAACCTCGGCGAGCGCGTTCCGGAGCGCGTCGGCCGTCGTGGCGTTGTCGGTGTTCACCATGGTCACAGCTCCCTTACGGGGTTCGGATGGGCGGGAATCAGCCGTGGCGGTCGGTTCGGCCCAGCTCGGGGTGGGTCGACTGCCTGCCGAGGATGTCGTCGAGCGTGTCGCGGCGACGGACCAGGTACGTCCGGCCGCGGCGCAGCACGACCTCGGCCGGGTAGCCGTGGCTGAGGAAGTACACGGGGGAGGCGGAGGGGCCGTAGGCGCCGGAGCGCAGTACGCCGATGAGGTCCCCCGGGCGCAGCTCGGGCAGCGCCACGCTCTTGGCGACCGTGTCGTTGGGGGTGCACAGCGGACCGGCGATGTTCCAGGTGCCGTGTTCCTCGGCGGGCTCCGGCGACCGGGAGAGCAGTGCGATCGGGAAGTTGCGCTTGACGAAGGAGCCGATGCCGACCGCGGCCATGTGATGGTGCGTGCCGCCGTCCGCCACGGCGAAGTTCTCGCCCATGGACTGCTTCGTGTAGCGCACCCGCATCAGATAGGTGCCGCCCAGCGCCGTCAGATACCGGCCGGACTCCATGATCAGCCGGGTGCCCGGGTGCGCCGAGGCGAACCGGTCGAGCAGCGGATTGAGGTCCTTCGCCAGCTCGATCGCGTCGAGTTCCCGCTCGCCCTCGAAGTAGGCCGCCCCCAGGCCGCCGCCGATGTCCACCGCCGTCAGCGGGATCCCGGTGGCCTGCGCGATCCGGTCGGCGAGATCCAGGACGTACGCGGTGTTCTTGACGACCACCTCGGTGTCGAGGATGCGAGTGCCCAGGTAGACCTGGATACCGGCCACTTCGGCGTGCCCGAAGCCGGTCAGTGCTCTTCCGGCCGCGAGGACCTGGGCCTCGTCGATGCCGAACTGGCGGGGCTTGCCGCCCATGGTCAGCCGCGAACCGGCGATGGACAGCGCCGGATTGACCCGTAGCAGCACCCGCTGGCGCACGTCGCGGGCCCGCGCCGCCTCGTCGATCCGCTCCAGCTCCTCGAACGACTCGCAGACGACGGCGTAGATCCCCGCGTCGACACAGGCCTCGATCTCCTGCGCGCTCTTGCCCGGCCCGAGGAAGACGATGTCTTCCGGATCGGTCCCCGCGTCGAGGACCAGCCGCAGTTCCGCGAGGGAGGAGACCTCGGCGCGGGCGCCGGCCGCGTGCAGGACGTCGTAGACGCCCCTGTTGGGGTTCGACTTGAGCGAGTAGAAGATCTCCAGCGAAGGGTGCAGCGCCGAGCGGAGGGCGTGCAGGTTGTCGGCGAGCCAGTCGCCGTCGTACACGTACGTCGGGGTGCCGTACGTGTCGGCGATACCGTTCCAGTCGACTTCGTCACTCATGCTCCGGCCACCATTTCGTCGAGCAGGGTCTCGGCCTGTTGCCTTGTCCGCCGTACGTCGTCCTCGTCGTCGCCGACGCAGATCGCGTAGACGCGGCCGTAGGGCTTTCCCTCGGCCTGGAACATGGCGTTCAGGGTGGCGAAGTTGTTGATCAGCACGCCGCGCGCACCGCGGGCCGAGGACGGCGGGCCGTCCAGGAGCAGTTCGCCGAGCGCGGCTCGCACCTCCTCGAAGCCGTGCACGCGGGTGGGCCGGAGGTCGAAGGTCGTGGCCAGCGCGTGCCGGCCGTCGGTGATCAGACGTTCGGCGATCCGGTTTTGATACGTCGCCATGTTGAAACGGGCATTGATCTCCAGGCAGGGGTAGAGCGTGCCGTCCGCGGCGAGCAGCGCGTCGACCCCGACCAGCCCGAAGTAGCCGGCCACCGCCAGCTGCTTGCCGATCACCTCGGCCGCCGCCCGCAGTTCGTCGATCCGGTCCGGCCGCAGCGCGGGCGGGAACAGGTGTCCGCGGTGCACACCGTTCTCCGTGAGCGCGGTCTTCACGGTCTCGAACCGGACCTCGCCGTCGCGGCCGACGACGAACTGGTAGTTGAGGTCGGCCTGTTTGTCGATCCAGCGCTCGACGACGACGGACGCGCGCCGGTCCGCGCCGGCCCGGCGTTCGATCATCCGCAGCAGCCGCTCGCCGCGTTTGCGGTCCTCCACGACGACCATGCCGCGACCCGAAACGCCCAGTGACTCCTTGACCACCATGGTGGAGCCGGCCCGGACCAGATGGACGTCGAGCGCCGCCGCCAGTTCCTCCACCGTCCGGCAGACCGCTCCCGGGACGGCGGGCAGACCGGTGGCGTCCACCAGCTCCCGGCTGAAGATCTTCCCGTTCACCTCTTTGCAGACGGCGGCGCTCGGGCCGGCCAGGGGCAGCCCCGCGGCCTCGGCCAGCCGTTCCTCGTCCGGTGAGATGCCGAGCGGCATCAGGTAGGTGCGACCGTCGGCGAGCGCGCGCAGGGCCGCCAGCAGCCGGGGGGAGTCCAGCGCGTCTTCGGTGACCGACCGGGAGGGCACATTGCGGTCCACCGTCAGGCGGACACCGTCGGCCGCTCCCAGCGCGGTCAGATAGCCGGCGTATCCGGGGTCGACCGCGTCCTTGAGCACCACGACGTCGTGCTCGTCGGCGAGCAGGACGCCGACCTCCTCGATGCGGTTCACGGTGGCCGACGAGAAGGACAGCCCGGCACCGGGCAGGCCGGGCTCGTCACGGCCCCAGACCCGCTCGACCTCGAAGTTGTTCACATAGACGAATCGGGCGGTCGGGTCTCCGACCAGGGCGGATTTCAGCCGTGCCGTGAATCCGCCGGCTGCCGCGGTGCCTTGTGGTGCAGACATGTCACTCCTGTCCGGTCGAGGTTCTGGCCACCGCGGCGGCGAAGGTCCCGCCCTGGCCCGCCGACACCAGCAGCACATGCGTTCCCGGGCGCACCGCGCCCTCGGCCCGTGCCGTCGAGAGGTTCATGAACGGGTCCGCGCAGAAGCAGTGGCCGGTCTTCGAGACGTTCTCCAGGTAGATCCGGTCGAGCGGGAGCCCCAGTTTCCTGGCGGTGGTACTCCACGAGTAGCGGTTCACGTTGTGCGGCAGGACGAGGTCGATGTCGTCGAGTTCGAGATCCGCGCGGCGCACCGCGTCGAGCATCACCGCGGCCAGCTCCGGGGTGTACGCGCGCCGGTATCGGCGCTGTGCCTCCTCGGGCATCTTCATGGCCTGGTGGAATTCGCCGAGGGTGCGGTGGGCCGTGCTCAGCACCGCGTCCCCCGGCCCGTCGAGGCTGACCACGACACCGGCGGTCGCGTCCCCGAGGACCGAGGTCGCCGGCAGGTGCTGCGTCACCGAGGACAGCGCCTTCTCCCCGATGAGCACCAGAGCCGTGCTCCCGGCGGGCTCTGCCGTGAGCAGGCTCTCGGCCACCTTCAGCACCGACAGCCCGACCGCGCAGCCCTGATGGGACACGGCGAACGATGTGGCCCCCTCCACATCGAGCCTGGTGCGCAGCACATCCATCCAGCGCAGGCTCGGTGGGGCGACGTGCTGCACCGTATGGGCGTGGATCAGGAAGCGCACCCGGGAGCGGTCCGTCCCGGTGAGCGCCTCCTGGCCGATGGCCAGCAGCATGTCGAGCGTGGACAGGCCCGCGGCGACGACGATCCGGTCCAGCCCCAGGAACCGGGTCAGCAGCTTGACCTCGGAGCGCGAGATCTCCAGCGACTCGCGCAGCTCCGTGACGGCGGCGGTGTGCTCCGGTATGAAGGACACGGCCCTACGCAGATACAGCACGGCACCACTCCAGGACGGCCATCGCGCTGTAGAGCTTGTTCTCGGCCTGGTCGAAGGCGATGCTCGCGGGGCCGTCGAGCACCCCGGCGGTGACCTCCTCGCCGCGATGGGCCGGCAGGTCGTGCATGAACACTGCCTTGGGTGAGCCCTCCATCAGCCGCTCCGTCACCTGGAAGGGGGCGAAGACGGTACGCCAGTCCGGGTCCGGCTTGCTGGTGCCGGTGGTCTGCCAGCGCGTGGTGTAGGCGACGTCGAAGTCTGCGGGCAGGTCGTCGAGATCGTGCCGTTCCTCCACCGCGGAGCCGTATGCCGCCGCGTGCTGCCGGGCACGGCCGAGCACATCGCCGGTCAGGCCGTAGCCGGGCGGTGTGCGCAGCTCCAGCCGGACCCCGCGGTAGCGGCTCAGCCCCAGCGCGAGGGCGGCGGCGGAGTTGTTGCCCTCGCCGACGTAGACGACGGTCAGCCCGTCCACCGCCCCGAAGTGCCTGGTGAGGGTGGTCAGGTCGGTGAGCGCCTGGGTGGGGTGCTCGTCGGCGCTCATCGCGTTGATCACGGACATCCGCCGCTGCGCGGCCCAGGCGCGCAACTCCCGCGGACTGCCGGCCGTCCGCGCGACCAGGACGTCGAGCATCCGGGACATCACCTGGCCGGTGTCCTCTGTGGTCTCCCCGGTGTTGAGCTGCAGGTCACCGGGACCGAAGGTGACCAGACCCGCCCCGAGCCGCAGCGCGCCGGAGGAGAACGCCGTACGGGTGCGTGTCGAGGTCTTGCGGAAGTAGACGCCGACGACGTCGCGGGCCAGCGCCGTGCCGTTGACGCCTTCCCCCCTCGCCGCCCGGCTCGACAGCTCCGCGCCCCGCTCCACGATTCCCCGTAGCTGGGAGTCGGCGAGGTCGTCGAGGGAGATGAGGTGACCGCTGGTGCGTTTCGTCATGGGGCCGGCCTCCGTTCCGCCGGGTGGGCGCCGGGCGTCACCGTCGTTCGACCTCGGCGAGAAGGTCCGGCACTTCCTGCACCCGGCCGCTGTCCCGGCCGAGGTCCAGCTCGCCGAGGACCGGCTGTGCGACCGTGCCGTCGACGAAGTCCCGGTGCCCGGACTTCTGCACCGCCGGATGGGGGGCAGGTGCCGGCGTCGAGACGATGCTCGACGTCGTCGACGACATCGCGGGAGGCGACGATCGGCTCAGGACCGATGTCACGCAGCGAGACGTCGAGCACAGTCCGGCCGGGCGCGAAGGCGGCGCGCGCGAGAAGGTACGGCCCCCCGGCGGTCGTCGCCGGCACCACGAGGTCGGCGCGGTCCGCCGCCCCGGCCGGACGCTCCTGGGCGGTGCCCCGGTGACCGGGCACTTCGGTGTGCTCGGCCGGCTTCTTCGCGTGGCCCGCGACCGTGTCGTGGAGGGCGACCCCGGTGAAGGACCAGCCGAGCGTGCGGAAGAACTCCAGGACGTTGCGGGCCGGATCGCCGGTAAAGCCGGCGATCCACTTGATGCAGGCCCCACCTTCGGCCCCACCTTCGGCCGCGCCGTCGGTCGCGTCCGCGGGGCCGTCGGGAGATCCGTCCGGGGACAGGGCCGCGGGCAGGGCGATGATCCTCGCGTCGGGCTTGTCCGGGAAGCGCAGGAAGCGGCTGTCGGGGTCGACCGCCGCGCCACGGCGGTGGGCCGGGTGAGTCTCCCTCACCCGCGCGAGGATCTCCGGTCGGGAGGTCTCGATGACGGCACGGACGCTCTTTCCGCCTCTCACCTGGAAGGAGAACATACGATCAGTTCCTCGCCCTCGTCAGCTCGAACAGCAGGTCGTCGGAGTCGTTGAGGCATTCGGGGCCGAAGGTCTCGGCCACCCAGTCGTCGTTGTAGATCGTTTGGACGTAGCGATCACCGAAGTCGGGCGAGACAGCCACCACGCGGGAACCCGGGGGGAGTTCGGGGGCGCGTCGCAGAACCGCCTGCACCACCGAGCCGGTGGACCCGCCGGCGAAGAAGCCGTATCTGCGGGCGAGCCAGCGGCAGGTCCTGACGGTGTCGGTCTCGGCGACCAGCTCCATGTCGTCCACCAGCTCGCTGCGCAGGATCTCCGGGCGCCGGCTGGTGCCGATCCCGGGGATGAAGCGGCGCGCCGCCGCGCCGCCGAAGTTCACCGATCCGACCGCGTCCACCGCGATGATCCGGGTGCCCGGCGACTCGCGGCGGAAGTGGCGGATGCAGCCCATCAGCGTCCCGGAGGTGCCGGTGCCGACGAACAGGTAGTCCAGGTCCGGGATCATGGCGCTGATCGCTGCGGCGGTGCACCGGTCGTGCACGGCGGAGTTGGCCGGATTGACGTACTGGTTCAGCCAGACGAGGTCCGGGTCCCCGGCCAACTGCTCGTGGATGTAGGCGATGCGGGTGCCCAGGTAACCGCCGCCCTCGTCCGGGCGGTTCACGGTGACCACTTCCGCGCCGAGAGCACGCATGGTCTCCACGCTCAGCGCCGAGGTACTGGGATCGGTGACGCACAGGAAGCGGTACCCCTTGGCGGCGGAGACCACGGCCAGGGCGATGCCCAGACTGCCGGAGGAGGACTCGATGAGACGCGAGCCCCGGCTCAGGAAACCCCGGCGCTCGGCGTCCTCCACCATGCTCCGGGCGGTCTTCAGCTTGATCGACCCGGCGGGATTGAGGCCCTCTATCTTCAGATAGAGGTCGATATTCGCGGCCGCGCCGTCGAGATGAAGGAAGACATCGTCCTGAATCATCTCGTACGCGTTTTCATACATCAATTCTCGTCAACCCCGCATCGGAGAATTCAGGGACGATTGTCATGAGCCCAGCGTAGGAGCCGATGCGATCGGTGGACAGGCAAGTGCCCGGCAGTTTCCGGCAGGAAGGGAAGTTGCCGTCCTGATTCCTTGCCCGGTCGTGCGGCCTTGTGCCGTACTTGCTCCATGATGCAGAGCAATTCCACGCCCGCGGTCGGCAGTGAGCTGACTCTTGGTCAGGAAGCTCTCTGGCTGATCCAGAATCTCGACCCGGAATGCGTGGCCTATAACGTGACCGCGGCGCTCAGCCTGCACTTCCCGGTGGACGCCGAGCTCATGGAGTCGGCCGTCCGAGCCGCGGTCCTGGACCACACGCTGCTCGGCTCGCTGTTCGGCTGTGACGACTCCGGACGCGTCCGTCGCCGTCCGGCCGGAGCCACGGCCGCGCTGACGGAGCGGTACGAACCGGACCTCGACGAGGACGAACTGCGGGCGTTCGCACTGGGTCTGACCCGGCGCCCCTTCGACCTCGACCGGGAGCCGCCGATCAGGACCGCACTGCTGCGACGCCGGAACGCGCCGGACGTCCTGCTGATCACGGCCCACCACATCGTGGTGGACAACGTCTCGCAGTTGCTGCTGTGCCGGGAGATCCTCTCCCGGTACGCGGCGCTGCGCGAGGGACGGGCCTACGCCGCCCGGGACACCGGTGCGGCCTTCGACCGGTTCGCACGGCAGCAGTACGCGTATCTGGCCTCGCCGCGGGCCGACCGGGCGCGGCGGCACTGGCAGGAGGAACTGCGGGGCGTGTCACGGCACACCGCCGTGCCCGCCGACCTTCCCAGACCCGACGTCTACCGCGCCGAAGGCGCGGAGGTCGTCCTGGACCTGCCACCGGACCTGGTGGAAGGACTGGACGAGGCGGTCGCCACGCACAACGTGACCACCTTCGCCTACCTCCTGGCCGTCCTCGAACTGCTGTTGCACCGGTCCACCGGGCAGACGGACTTCCTGGTCGGCTACCCGGTGACGCAGCGCCGGGGCGCGGAGCTGCGGGGCGCCATCGGCTACTTCGTCAACACCTTGCCGCTGCGCGTGCGTGTCGACCCCGACGACGGCTTCGACGCCCTGCTGCGGGGGACCACGGCCGGGCTGTGGCGCGGCCTGCCGCACCGCGACTACCCGTTCGCACTGCTGCCCCGCCTGGTCGATCTGCCGCGCGACCCCGGCCGCCCCGGACTCATCACCGTCCTGTTCGTGTTCAACGAACTCGACAAGGACGACCCCATCGCCGCGGCGCTCGAACCCGGCCGCGAGGTGGAGCACGCCGGCCTGCGCACCGCCGAGTACTACCTGCCGCAGCAGCAGGGCCAGTTCGAGCTCACTTTCCAGGTGACCCGGCACGCCCGGACCCTGCGGGCGACGCTGAAGTACAACACCTCCCTGTTCACCGAGCGCGCGGCCCTTCGGCTGACCGAGCAGTACCGGAGTCTGCTGCGTTCCGCGGTGACCGGCACCCTTCCCGCCGCTCTACGCGAGCTGATCCCAAGAAGTGAGAGTGAATCGATGGACACTACACGAACCGACGCCGACCCGGCGGCCCGCCTCACGCGGATCCGCGACGTCGCCGCCGCGGTCTTCACCGCGGAACCCGGCGCCGTGGAGGCGGCCGAGGACTTCGCGCAGGACCTGGACACCGATTCCTTGCTCGCCGTCGATTTCCTCGTTGAACTGGAGCGGGTGTTCGGAATCTCGCTCGACGTGGACCAGATCCCCAGGCTGATGGCCGGCTTGGACAGCGCCTACGAGACGGTCGCCGAGAGCGCCGGCTGGTAGCCCACCCTTCACCCGCCTTCCCGAGGAGCGTGACCGTTCCGATGACAACGACCCATGCCGACTGGGTGCTGCCCACCGGGGTGCCCGGACTGCTGAGCTTCACCTCGAAGTTCGAGGCGGTCCTGGCCGACCTCCAGCGGGCGCTGACCGCGACGGACCCGTCGGCCTCCACCGGACCGGCCTGGTACGCGCCGGTCGTACCGCGTGCCGACATCGACCGCGCCCAGTACGCCGAGTCCTTTCCGCAACTGCTGGGATCCGTGCACGCGTTGCGGACCGGCGCGAGCCCCGACGCACCGCATCTCGCCGCCGCCCGGTCGGAGACCGACGTGGTGCTCGCCCCCGCCATCTGCTACAGCGTCTATCCGCAGATCGCCGACCGTACGATCGACGAGGCCCGCTTCTTCGACGCGGTCGGCCACTGCTACCGCCACGAGGCGACCAGCGAGTACGGCCGTTTCCGCTCCTTCCGGATGCGCGAGTTCGTGGTGGTCGCCGGGAAGGACGAGGCCTGGCAGTGGCGGGACGACTGGATCTCCCGTACGGAGGCGCTGTTCACCGGGCTCGGCCTGAAGTTCTCCGTCCGGCAGGCGAGCGATCCCTTCTTCGGCCCCGGAGACCGGTTCATGCGCAGCAGCCAGCTCCAGCAGGACCTCAAGTACGAGTTCCACACCGAGGTGTACGAGGGCGATCCGGGGACCGCCATCGCCTCGGCCAACAGCCACAAGGACCACCTCGGCGAGCGGTTCGCGATCGGCTTCGCGGGCCAGGGGCCGGCGCACAGCTCCTGCATGGCCTTCGGACTCGAACGGACCGTCTCCGCCCTCATCCACGCACACGGCGACAACCTCGACGACTGGCCCGACATCGCCTGAGCCCGACAGTCCGGGCCCGGTGGTTCAGCCGCGCGCTGGATCACCGGGCCCCGGCGTCGGGCGGCCCGTGCGCAGCAGCACCTCGGCGACGAAGGGGGCCAGCTGGTAGTGGTAGGGGTGAAGGGGAGCGGGCAGCAGGAGCGAGGTGTCCAGCAGGTCCGAGACGAGCGTGAGCGGATTCGCCGTGGAACCGTGCCCCGGCCGGTCGTACCGCGTGCTGATCTCGTCCAGCGCGAAACGGTGCGTGGGCAGCGCCGCGATGCGTTCGAGCAGCAGCCGGTGGTCGTTGCTGAGCAGGTCCACGCTCCACAGGATGCTGTCGGACACCGACCGCTGATGGCGCAGCAGCGCGTGGTCGTTGGACCAGAGCATCTCCGGCGTGGGTCCGTACGAGATCATCAACCGGATCGGTATGGCGCGCAGGCACTCCGCGGCGAATTCGATGTAGCGGGGCAGGCCGCCCAGCCGCCGGCACAGCTCGGCCACCAGCGGCAGGTCCTTCTCCAGCTCGGCGATGGCCGGGGACTCGCTGCCGACGTGTCTCAGGAAGAGTTCCACGGCGGGTGCGGCGGACAGCGGTTCCCCGGACGGGTGGTCCAGCGTCAGCGGCTGGATCTCCCTGTTGGCGCCCATCCGCTCGGTGAGCCGGCGGCGCGTGGTGATGAGGATGTGCACGGCGGGGAACCCGGCCTGGAGCTCCCGGACGGCCGCCATCACACCGGCCGGTACGTGCTCGGCGTTGTCCAGCACCAGCAGCATGTCGGTGTCGGGACCGGGTTCGCCGCGTCCGGCGCCCGGCTGCTCCGGCGAACGGCCCCGGGACATCTGCCGCCGGACCCGGTTCAGCACCACGGCGGTCTGCTCGCCGTGCCCGGCGCCCTCTGCCTCCAGGTCGCCGAGCTCCACCGCCTCCACACCGTCCCGGAACAGATGGCCGATCCGGGCGGCCACGTCCAGGGCCATCCGGGTCTTGCCGACCCCGCCCGGGCCCAGGAACGTGGTCAGCCGGTGCGTACGGACGGTGTGCGCGAGCTGCTGGTGCGCGGAACCGCTGCCGACCAGCGCCGAGGAGGGCACGTCGAGCCCGCCCCACCGGGCCGACTCCGGCCGCTCCGCGCCCTGCTGCTGCTCGTCGGCCACGCCGAGCGCGTTCACCAGGAGATCCACCGAGGAGCGGCGCGGGTTGCGCACCCGGCCCAGCTCCAGGTTCCTGATGGTGCGTACGCTCAGTCCCGAGTGTTCGGCCAGTTCCTCCTGCGTCCAGCCACGCTGGATGCGCAGCGCCGCGAGCCGCCGGGAGTTCCAGGTGGGCCGGTGCGCACCGAGCAGGGTGAATCCTTCGGTGTAGCCGATGGTCATCGATACCCCTGAGATTGAAGTTCGAACAGCTCGGCGTAGAGGCCGCCTTGCTCCATCAGCTCCCGATGGCTGCCCTGCTCCCTGATCCTCCCGCCGTCCAGGACGACGATCAGATCGGCCGTGCTCACCGTCGAGAAGCGGTGGGAGACCAGAAGCGTGACGGTGTTGCGGCTGCGGCCGGCTCGCCCCGCCGCCGCGAAGCGCTCGAACAGCGCGTTCTCGGTGTGCGCGTCCAGTGCGGCCGTCGGCTCGTCGAACACGGTGATCAGCGGATCGGTGCGCATCAGGCCGCGGGCCAGTGCGAGGCGCTGCCACTGGCCCCCGGACAGCTCCACCCCGTCGTCCCAGCGTGTGCCGAGCCGGGTGTCCAGTCCCCGCGGCAGGCGCTCCACGACGCCCGAGGCATCAGCCCGCTCCAGGGCCGCGCTCACCGCGGCCCGGTCCTCGATCCGCGGCAGGTCGCCGACGCCCACCGTCTCCACGACCGGGAACTCCAGTCGCGCGTGGTCCTGGAACGCCGCGGAACAGCGGGCCCGCCACTGCGCCATGTCGCAGCCGGCCAGGTCGACCCCATCCACCAGGATCGCACCGGAGTCCGGTCGGTAGAAGCCGCACAGCAGCTTGACCAGCGTGCTCTTGCCCGCACCGTTGTCCCCGACCAGGGCGACCACGGCGCCGGGCGGCAGCAGCAGGTTCACCCGGTCGAGTACGGCCCGACCGCCTTCCGCCTCCGGATAGCCGAAGCCGAGATCCCGCAGCTCGATGCCCCGGCTCAGCCTGTCGGGCAGGGCGGCGGAGGTGGTCCGGCCACGCCGCTCGTCGGCCACGTAGTCCTCCAGCCACACCAGGCGCCCGCCCACGCGCAGGACCGCCAGGAAGTAGGTGCCGTAGCGCACCGCCGTCCCCACGGTCATGGTGAGCTGGGCGGCCAGGCCCAGGACCAGGACGACATCGCCGGCCGTGGCCCGGCCGTGCACCGCGAGCACCATGACGAGCGTGACGGCGGCGATGTATCCGAGCGTGGTGATCAGCGCGTCTGCCGCCTGCAGGCCCGCTCCGCGCCAACTCGCGCGGTTGCGCGGCCCGATCACCGTGTCGGAGACCTGCCGATGGCGGGAGCCGAGCAGGTGCGTCAGACCGTAGACCCGCAGTTCACCCGCCGCGTCGGTGGAGGTTCCGAGCTCGAACAGGTGCTGGCGCAGCCGCTCCTGCTCGCTGGTCGCCTCCTGCGCCCGCACCGTCAGATCCCGGCTGACCTTGCCGAGCCAGAAGGACACCACCGCGAGCACGGGCAGGCACAGCAGCAGGGGGGCCACCCCGGCCAGCAGGACGGCGGTGACGATCAGTGTCGCACCGACCCGCAGCACACCCGCGGTCGCGTTGACCATGCCCGAGAGCTGGAACTGCTGCTCGCGGATCCGCTGCACCTGGTCCAGGTACTCGGGGCGTTCGTGGTGCGCCAGTCCCTCGGCGCCGCCGATCAGCCGCATCAGCCGCCGGCTGGCCGCCGCCGTGGCGCGTTCCTGGACGGTGAACAGGCAGTGCACGTAGTAGAAGACCGAAGCCAGGGCGACACCGACGGTGACCGCCAGCATCACCGCGGCGCCCAGGCCGAGTCCGGTGTCCCCGGAGACGGCGGCGTCCACGATCATCTTCGCGCCGAGACCGCCGACGGGCACCGAGACCTCGAAGACGATGCCGGTGAGGAACTGCATCGCCGCGTGCCAGGGGGCGGCCCCCACGCCGATCCGCATCAGCTCCCGATAGCCGCGCAGCGTCTTAAACATGTTTCGCCTCCGCGGCCGCCGTGCGTCCCACGGGCGCGTTCCGGCCCCGCCGCGGCGCCACGAAGCGCGCCGCCTGCAGGTCGAACATCGCCGCGTACCGTCCCCGCCGGGCCAGCAGTTCCTCGTGCGAGCCGTCTTCCACGACCGCACCTCCTTCGAGTACGACTATCCGTTCGGCGCGCCGGACGGTGGAGAAGCGGTGCGAGATCAGGATCGTGGTGAGTCCCGCGGTCAACTCCAGGAACCGGTCGTAGATCTCCGCCTCGGCCCGTACGTCGAGGGCCGCGGTCGGCTCGTCGAGGATCAGGACCCGGGCGCCTGCGTCCACCGCGAACAGCGCCCGCGCCAACGCCACCCGCTGCCACTGTCCGCCGGACAGATCGGTCCCCCCCGTGTACTGCGGTGAGAGCACCGTGTCCCAGCCGTGGGGGAGCCCCTCGATCATGGTCAGCGCGCCGGCCCGGTGCGCCGCCTCGCGCAGCCGGTCACGGTCGGCGGCCCAGCGCGGGGCGCCCATCGAGATGTTCTCGGCCGCGGTCAGTTCGTACCGCGCGAAGTCCTGGAACAGGACGCCGATCTTCTCGCGCCAGGCCGCCGGGTCGAGGTCCGCCAGTTCGTGACCGTCGACGCGGATGCTGCCGCCGGTCGGTCGGTGCAATCCGCAGATCAGCTTCACCAGCGAGCTCTTGCCCGCTCCGTTCTCCCCGACGACGGCGATCGAGCGGCCCGCGGCGATCCGCAGATCGACGCCGGTCAGGGCCTCCCGGCCGGTCCCTGGGTAGCGGAAACGGACCCCGCTGAAGTCGATGCTCCTGGTCGGGAAACCGACGGGCAGCTTGTCGATCCGCTGCTGCTGCGGCGGCGGCGGCACGGACAGCCGCGCGTCCAGGCCCAGGACGCGGGGGACGGCGGCGCCGGCGTAGGAGAGATAGGCGTTGTTGTCGTCGAAGGCCGTGTAGTTGTTGGCCAGGGCCAGCGCCTGTGCGTACACGGCCACGGCGCCGATCCCGATGTCGTGGTGCACGGCGGCCCAGGCGAGCATGCCGTACGACACCAGGTTGACCAGCGCGACCGCCCCGGTGGAGCACAGCACGACCCGGGCACGGGGCCTGCGCTCCCGCCACACCGGCTCGGTCGCCTCCCGCCAGGAGCGGTCGAACCGCTCGATCAGCCAGTCCAGCAGGCCCCAGATCCGCACTTCCTTGGCAGCGGGCCGGGAAAGCACCAGATCGCGCAGGTACTCCGCCCGCCGCAGCGCGGTGCTGCGCCCGCCGCCCACCTGCCCCACCCGGAAGTACTCGCGCTGCATGAAGTGCACGACCACCGGCCAGGCCACCAGCCACAGCAACCCGATCCACCAGTGGAAGACCAGCAGCAGGGCCGCTGCCGCCAGCGCGCGCAACCAGGCCGGCAGGACCACCGCGAGGGCGGTCACTGCGTGACTGGGCCGGTCGGTCTCCGCCATCCCCAGCCCGCGCACCACCCGCAGCGCGTCGAGCACTTCGGGGTCGGTCAGATGCGCTGTCCCCTCCGGGCGCCCCACTGCCGCCATGACCCGCTGCTGGAGGTCCCGATCGACCTCGCGGCCGAGGGTCTCGCCGAACGCGGTCAGCAGCGGCGCCAGGGTCTGCTGCACCAGCACCAGCGCGCCGGCCGTGGCCAGCAGGACGAAGGTGTGCCGGCCGGCGGGTGAGGACAGGCCCGCGTCGAGCGTGGCGTGGATCGAGCCGATGAGCAGACCGGTCACCACCGCGCCGGCCATCGGCAGCACCGCCGCGGTCAGCACGCCGAGCAGGCCCAGTACGGCCTTGCTCCGGTCGACCCGGGGGAGCAGCCGCAGAAGGGCGAGGATTCCGTGGACGGTGGGGGGGATCCTGGGCCTTCGGCTCAGGGGGAAGCGCACAGGGGACATGGGATGGGCACTCTTCCTGTCCGGTCCGGGTGATGCCGCGGTCAGTGGGACGCAGGGGTGCAGGGGGCGGGGCGCGGGCCACCCCAAGGTAGAAAAGCCAGGGTTCGACGACGGTATGGCGGAGGTATGGATCGGCTGTGCTCCGCACCGCCCACGCCCGAGGCGGCCGCCCTGACCGGGTCAGATCAGGACGGCCCCGTCGCCGGGCCGACAGCCGCGGCTGCGGCGGTGGTCCAGGTGGACGAAGACGCGGTGCAGCCAGCGGTCCGCACCGTCGTAGCGGGGTGAGAACGCGACCCGGCCGTGCACCACGACGCGGTTGTCGACGAAGATCATGTCGCCGGGGCGCAGGACGACGTCGGTGCGCACCGCCCACAACGCCTCCCGCAGCTGCGCCAGGGCCTTCTCGGCGTTCTCGTCGAGCCCGCTGGTGGCGTGGAAGTCGACGCAGATGTCGGGATCCTCGGGAGCGCCGTCGAGCACCGGCCTCGGGCCGGACGGACCGGTCGAACGGAAGGACGGCGGCGCCTCGGTGAGGAAGCGCGGTTCGTGCAGGACGGCACGGGTCTCCTCGTCGATCAACGCGAGCGCCCGCCGGATGGAGGCGACCTGGGTGCCGACCAGGTCCTCGTGCGCGGGCCGCAGGCACAGCAGTCCGACGTAGTCGGGGCGGTGCGGGTGGAAGGCGTTCTCGGTGTGGAACTCCAGGCGGACCGAGCCGCCGTTGCTCTGCGAGTCGGCCAGCGCCGGGACCGGGACGACGTTCTGCACCATCGCGCCCTGCTTCTCGTTCCGGTAGGCGACGACCGTCCCGAGCGCGCTGCCCAGCAGCATCGCCAGTGCCGCCGGGGTCGTGGCCACGCGTTCCACCGAGTCCCGCACGGTGGGGGTGGGCGGCAGGGGACCGGGGGAGAGCGGGAGGTTGCTGAAGGTCAGGGTCCCGTCGGGTCCGGCGTCGTGGCTGAAGTCCCGCATCGCCCCGCTCAGCCGCTCGGGCAGGCCGCAGCTCGCCCGGCGGGCGTGGATCCGCCAGCCGGGATCGTCCACCAGTGCCGGTTCGGCGCGGGTCAGCCGCCGGACCAGCGCGGCGAGGTCGGCCCGTTCCTCACCGGTGAGTTCGAGGAGCGCGGTTTCATTTCCGTGGTCGGCGTTCGCGCTCGCCATGGTTGAGGTCACGCTCGTCTCTCCTCTTCCGAATTCCGCGTTATCCCTGGGGCGATTGCATAAATCGCCGTTCTGGCGACCCTCGGCGAGTCTTTACGGCTGCTTGCCGCCGTATCCAGGCAGCGGACCGGCAATTGGCGGAGCGGAACTTGCCTGCCGGATGCCTGTACCGCGATCGCGCGGGAAATGAAGCTTTCCGGGAGGCTCGACACAAGAGACGGAGTAGTGCCGTGCACCCGACCTTGCGGAATGGAATACCGCTCAGCTGCCAGGCAGTGGAGCGCCTGCTGTGCGAGATCTGCAGTGAGCATTTCGGGCACGCGGTCTCGCCGTACGACGACTTGTTCGAGCTGGGCGGTGACTCGTTGTCGATCATCGAGATCGCGACCGCGGCGCGGGCGCTGGGGCTGCCGATCCGCAGTTCGGACGCCCTGCGGCATCCGGTGCCTGCCCGGCTCGCGGAGTACCTGACGCTGCCCCGTGCTCCGGCGCCGGGCCCGCGGCCGGCCGCCCTCGACCCGTACGCCGGTTCGGCGACGGCGGCGGATCCGGCCGGGACGGAAGTCCGGGCGATCCCCATCACCGGCGGCGACGCGGCGGAAGCGCTCCACGTGGTGCACTCGGAAAGCCATGTACGTGCCGAACGGGACGCGGTCGCGGCCTGGGTGGGCGCACGCGCGGCCGTCGGCCACCTGCTGCCGGACACGGGCGCCCCGACCGCTCCCGGTGGGACTCTCGCCGAACTGGCGGACCGTTGTCTGCCCGCCCTGCTCCGCCACCGGCCCGCGAACGGCTACCGGCTGGCAGGATTCGGCCATGGCGCGGTGGTCGCCCTCGAACTGGCCCGCAGCCTGCGCGAGCGCGGCTATCCCGTCGCCCTGCTGGCGCTGATCGCCCCACCGGCCGGACGCACCGCCGAAGAGCCGGCCGCGACCCTGGACGATCTCCTGGCCAGGAGGCTGGCGGCGCTGGCCGGACGGTTCGCGCTCACCGGCGGCGAGAGCCTCGAGGACATCCACCTCAGGCTCCGTGAAGCCGGCTGGTACGAGCACGTGGCACGGCCGCAGGACCTGCCGCGGCTCCAGCTCGCCTGGGCCCGCACCGCCCTCGCCGTCCAGGAATACGACTACCCGGCCTACGCGGGCCGGGCCGTCCTGGTCGCCGACACCTGCTCCGCCCATCCGGCCGAGCGGGCGTGGGACGACAACGCCGAGCGGCTCACGGTCCACCGGCTCGACCTCGGACTCGACTGCTCGCTGCCGGTCATCGGCGACCGGCAGGTGGCCGACCTGATGAGGAAGGTGCTGGACGCATGAACGCCGCCCCCAGGACGGCGGCCGCGGCCGCCCCCCGGACCACGACGACCGCCTCCCGACCGGTCGCCGACCGGTCGATCGCACGGCTGCGGCCCGCCGAGGACCCCGGACTGCGGCTCATCTGCTTCCCCCATGTCGGTGCGGGCGCGACCGCCTTCAGACCCTGGCTCGAGCACCTGCCGCCCGAGGTCGACCTCTGCGCGATCCGGCCCCCCGGCCGGGAGAGCCGGATACGCGAGGCCCTGCTCACCGACGGGCGCTCCCTGCTGGACGAGGTCGAACCGCACCTGGTACCCCTGCTCGACGTGCCGTTCGCCGTGGTCGGGCACTGCTCGGGGAGCATGCTGGCCCACGAGTTCACACGGCGGCTGCACGCCGCCGGCGGTCCCCTGCCGGTCGAGCTGGTGGTCTCCTCCTCCGAGGGGCCGCGCGAGCGCGTCGTCGAGGACCCGCCGCTGCACCGACTGCCCGGCCGTGAGCTGCTCACGAGGGTCGTCTCCTACGGCGGAATGGCGCAACAGGTCTTGGAGGACCCCGACCTGATGGCCATGTTCGAACGCATTCTGCGGGCGGACTACCAGGTCGTCGAGACCCTCGAACACTCCCCGGGGCCCGCGCTGGACCTGCCGGTCACCGTCATCGGCGGGCGCCGCGACGGATTCGTGAGCGCCCGGGCGATGTCGGCGTGGAGCGCCGAGACCACCAAGGAGTTCGCCCTGCACCTGCTGGACGCGGACCACTACATCCTCAACGAGGCGGGAGCACTGATGGGACGGATCGCACGACGGCTGCTGGTACGAGGGGGCGGCGGGTGAGCACCGGAGACTTCCGGCTGCCGAGCGCATGGCGGTGCGCGGCCGCCGACGGGCCGGTCCCGCGCACGGCCGAGGTGGGATACGCGGACCTCGTGCCCGCGCTGGACGCCCTGGCAGCCGCCGCTCGCGTCGACACGCTCGCCGTCGTGGTCGCCGCGCACGCCAAGGTGCTGAACTCCCTGGTCGAGGAGGCGGTCTTCCGTACCGACGTCCTGCCGTCCGGTGACAGCGCGGGTGCGCGCTCCCTGGAGATACGACCGGGCGGCGCGCGCACCTGGCGCGAGCTGGTCGAACAGACCGGAACCGCCTTGCACGCGCTGCAGCCGGTGCCGACGACGGCGCCCGCCGCGGACGACGACCGCTCGCCGCGGGCCGACCGCGTCCTCCTGGCCGCCGACGGCGCCGCGCTCGACACGGTCCCCGGCGACGCCTCCGGCACGGTCCCCGGCAGCGGGCGGTACGGACTGCGGGTCGGCGTGCGCGAGAGCACGCTGATCCTGCGCGCCGCGGGCCACCTCGACGCCGCCGGCCTCGACCGGCTGGCGGTGATGTACCGGCGCGCCCTCGAAGCGATGGCGGCGGCGCCCGAGGCGGACGCGGCGACCGCCGTGCTGCCGGACGGCGAGCGTGACGCCGTGCTGCGGCGATGGGCCGTGGGACGCACCGTCGCCTGGGAGCCCGCCGGGGTGCTCGAACTCTTCAGGCAGCAGGCCGCGCGGACACCCGACGCGCCGGCCGTTCGCGCGAGCGGCCGCACCCTCAGCTACCGCGAACTGGACGAGTGCTCCACCCGGCTCGCGCACCACCTGCTCGCCCGCGGCGCCCGCCCCGAAGCACTCGTCGGAGTCAGCCTGCGCCGCGGCCCGGATCTGCTGCCGGCCCTGCTGGCGGTCTGGAAGACCGGCGCGGCGTATCTGCCGCTCGATGTGGACCTGCCCGTACACCGGCTGCGCCACATGGTCGCCGCCGCGGGCTGCGCCCTCATGGTCACCCGCTCCGAACACCTCGACGCACTCGGTCCGTTCGACCAGGGCGAGTGCGTCCTGCTGGACCGGGAGCGCGCGGCGATCGACGCGGTCGAACCGACCCCCGTCGACGTCCCCGTCGGTCCGGCGCACCTGGCCTATGTCATCTACACCTCCGGATCCACCGGCGAACCCAAGGGCGTCATGGTGCACCACGGAGGCCTGGCGAACTACGTGCTCTGGACCGCCCTGGAGTACGCCGCCCGCGGCACCGGCGGTTCGCCGCACTTCAGCTCGATCGGCTTCGACCTCGGTGTCCCGAGTCTGTTCACCCCGCTGGTGGTCGGCCAGCGCGTGGACCTGCTGCCCGACCCGCTCGACACCGCCGACCTCGGCGTGCACCTGCTCGCAGGCGCGCCGTACAGCTTCATCAAGATGACCCCGGGCCACCTGCACCTGCTGAGCACGGACCTCGAGCCGGAGGAGACGCACGGCCTCGCCGGACTGGTCATCGCCGCCGGAGACGCGTTTCCGGCGGAACTGGCCAGGCGGTGGGGCGAACTGGTCGGCCCCGGCGGCACACCGGTCGCCACGGAGTACGGTCCGACGGAGATCACCGTCGGCAACTCCGGCCAGATGGTCACACAGCTGCCGGCCGACGGGCTCGTCCCGCTCGGCCTGCCCATCCCCAACACCACGATGTACGTCCTCGACGACTGCCTCGAACCGGTCCCCGAGGGCGTCCCCGGCGAGGTGTACGTGGGCGGCGCGGGCGTGGCCCGCGGGTATTTCGGCGCCCCCGCCCTCACCGCGGCACGCTTCATGCCCGACCCCTACGGAGAGCCGGGCGGCCGCCTGTACCGCACGGGTGACCGCGGCCGGTGGCGGCAGGGCCGGTTGGAGTTCCTGGGCCGCACCGACCACCAGGTGAAGATCCGCGGCCATCGTGTCGAGCCGGGTGAGGTCCGGGCCGCGCTGCTGCGCCGCCCGGACGTCGGCGAGGCCGTGGTGACCGCGTGGGTGACGCGGTCCGGCTCGCAGCGGCTGGCCGCGTTCGTCGTCCCCGCCGCCGGGTGCGGCCTCGACCCCTCCCGGATCCGCTCCGAACTGGCCGGTGACCTGCCCGAGTACATGGTCCCCGCGCAGATCCTCGGCGTCGAGGAGATCCCGCTGACCGCCAACGGCAAGGTCGACACCCGGTCGCTGCAGACCCGGCTGTGACGTTCCCACCCACGAGACCGAAGACGACAGAAAGCGGGACCCGGTGAGTGATACGGCCGCGGACAAGACGTACCGAGTAGTCGTCAATCACGAGGAGCAGTACTCGATCTGGGACGCCCACCGCCGGCCGCCGGCGGGCTGGCGGCCCAGCGGGTTCACCGGCGACAGGCAGCAGTGCCTGGACCACATCACGGAGATCTGGACGGACATGCGCCCGCTCAGCATCCGCGGTGAACAGCCTCCCGCGTCGACCGGGACGAGGTAGCCGATGACCCCCCTGCTGCCCGACCTCTTCCTCGACCGGGCCCGCGCGCATCCCGAGGCGCCCGCGGTCGTGCACGGCACCGACGAGGTCTCCTACCGGGAGCTGGCACGCTCGGCCCGCCGTATCGGCGGCGCGCTCACCGGACTCGGCGTCCGGAACGAGTCGGTGGTCGCCGTGATGATGCCGCCGGGCCCCGACCTGGTCGCGACCCTGCTCGGCATCTGGCTGGCCGGCGGCTGCTACCTGCCGCTCGACCCCTTCGCCCCGCCCGCCCGGCTGCGGCAGACGGTGGAGGCCGCCGGCGCCCTCCTGGCCGTGGTGGACGAGCCGTGGCCCGCGCGAGGAGCGGAACTCCCACCGCCGACCGCCGTCCACCAGGTCGATCGGCTCATGGCGGCGGGGGACCCGGACACCCCGGTGCGTGCCTGCGACGCGCGTCAGGCCGCCTACATGATTTTCACCTCCGGCTCCACGGGAGCCCCCAAGGGCGTCGTCATCGAACACGCGGGCATCGCCAACCGGGTGCTGTGGGGGGTGCGGGCCCTGGGCCTGACCCCGGACGACAGGGTGCTGCAGAAGACCCCCCTCACCTTCGACGCGGCCGGCTGGGAGATCTTCGGCCCGCTGGTCTGCGGGGCGCCGGTCGTCTTCGGCCGGCCCGACGCGGGACGCGACCCGGCGGAGCTTCTCGCCTCGGTCCGCGAGCAGGAGGCCACCGTGGTACAGGTCGTCCCCACGATGCTGCGGCTGCTGGCCGCGGCACCCGACCTGGCCTCCTGCAAGACCCTGCGCACGATCTGCTCCGCGGGGGAGCCGCTCAACGCCGAACTGTGCCGCCGGGTGCTCGACCGGGTCGACGTGGAGATCTGGAACACCTACGGCCCCACCGAGTGCTCCATCGACGTGCTGGCGCACCGCTTCGACCCCGCCCAGCTCACCGGCCCCGTGCCGATCGGCCGGCCCGTCGACAACACCCGGGTGACACTGCTGCCCGCCGACGGGCCGACCGGCGACGACGCGCCGTTCGAGCTGTTCCTGTCCGGTCCGGGAGTCGCCCGTGGATACCACGGGGACGCGGCACGCACCGCGGAACGCTTCCTGCCCGACACCGACGGCCCGCCCGGCACCCGGATGTTCCGCACCGGCGACCTCGTACACCGCCGTCCGGACGGGGCTCTGGAGTTCCTCGGCCGGGTCGACGACCAGGTGAAGATCAACGGTGTACGCGTCGAACCCGGCGAGGTCGAGGCGGCGCTCGAGGCCCATCCCGAGGTCGTCGAGGCGGTCGTACGGGCGGTCGACGGGCCCGACGGCCCCGACGGTCCCCGGCGGCTCGCCGCCTGGGTGGTCACCGGACGGCCCGGTGCGGCCGAGCGGCTGACGGGCTATCTGCGCGACCGGCTGCCGCCCGCCCTCGTTCCCGTCGTCGTCGAGATCGACACCCTGCCCAGGACCGCCAGCGGCAAGACCGACCGCACACGGCTGCCGCAACCCGACTGGTCCGGCGTGCCCGGCGGCGCCCGCACGCCGCGGACCGCCGAGGAACGCATCGTGCTCGCGGCCTGGCGGCACCTGCTGGACACCGACGAGATCGGTCCTGACGACGACTTCTTCCGGCTCGGCGGCCACTCACTGCAGCTCACCCGGCTGACCGCCCTGCTCGGCCGGGCCTCGGGGCTCGCCGTCACCCTGCGCGACCTGCACTCCGCGCCGACCGTGCGGCAGCAGGCCGCCCTCCTGGGCAGGGCCTCGAAGGCGCAGCCGATCGCACCGCTGCCGCCCGGGGCACGACTCCCGCTGTCCCACGCGCAGGAGCGGTTCTGGGTGCTCGACCGGATCGATCCGGGCAGCCGCGAATACCTGCTGCCGATCCTCGTCTGGCTCCCCTCCGACATCCCTGCGCCCGTGGTGGAGAACGCGCTGGCGCAGCTGGTGCGACGGCACGAGGTGCTGCGCACCCGCTACGAGATGGACGCCCAGGGTCTGGCTGCGGTGGTCGAACCCCCCGGCGCCGTCTCCGTCGCGCTGCGGACGGTCGACACCACGCCCGAACGGACGGCCGGCGCACTCGCCGAAGACCTGGGCAGGGGCTTCGACCTGGCGTCCGCGCCGATGTTCCGGGCCGCCCTGATCAGGGACGGCGGCCCGGAGCAGCTGCTGCTCCTGGTGTGCCACCACATCATCGGTGACGGCTGGTCGTCCCGGCTGCTCGAACAGGAGTTGCGCGAAAGGGTCATGGCGATCCGGGAGGGCCGCGCACCGGCCGTCCCCGAGGCGGCGCTGCGCTACGTCGACGCCGTCGCCTGGATGAGGGCGCAACTGACCGAGGAACAACTGGCCGAGCAGATGGCCTACTGGCGCGAACAACTGGCCGACCTGCCCGTCCTGGAACTCCCCGCGTGCCGCGAACGCGCTGCCCACCGCAGCATCGACGGCGCCGCCGTCCTGGTGGAGCTGCCCGCCCAGTCGGTCGCGCCGCTGCTCGCCCTGGGCCGCCGCTGCGGGGCGACGCCGTTCGTGGTGCTGCTGACGCTCTGGACGGTCACGCTCGCGCGGGCCGCGGACCAGTGGGACTTCGGGGTCGGCTCCCCGCACGCGGGACGCACCCGCCCCGAACTGCACGACCTGGTCGGACTCTTCCTCAACACCGTCGTCCTGCGGTCCGCGCTCACACCGGAGCTGGCCTTCACCGAAGCGGTGTCCGTCGTGGAACGCACCTGCCGCGAGGCGTTCGCGCGGCACGCCGTGCCCTTCGAGGCCGTCGCCGACGCCGTCGCCCCGGCACGCGGGCTCTCCCGCACGGCGCTGTTCCAGAACCTGTTCGCGCTGACCGGGGACGAGACCGTCGGGCAGGTCCCGCGGGACCGCGATCTCGAACTGCTCGGCCAGGCGTGGAGCGTCTCACGCACCGACCTGGCGCTCACCTTGTGGCCCCACGCCGACGGACGCTACGGCGGAGTGCTGGAGTACGCCTCCGCGCTCTACGGGGAAGAGGTCGCCGCGGGCCTCGCCGGGTCCCTGCGCGCCCTGGCCGAACGCTTCGCGGCCGACCCGGGGACCGCGATCGGCGCGCCGGATCCGCTCGCCGACGTGCGGCAGGGCGTGCCCGGAGCCGTGTCCCCGGAGCCGGACGACGAGGCGGCGCCGCGGCCGGACGACGACACGGCCGCGCACCTCGACAGTGCCCTCGGCCACGTCCGCGACCTTCTCGCCCAGCCGGACGTGGGCCCGGATGACGACTTCATGGCTCGCGGCGGCACCTCGCTGCTCGCCGCACGCCTGCTGTGGAACATCCAGACGGCCTTCGGCGTGGAGGTCTCCATGCGGGTGTTCTTCGACCTGCCGACGGCGAGGGCACTCGCCCGGGAGATCGGCGAACAGCTCCGGCCGAGGCCGGTCGGCCCGGCCCCGCACGATGAATCGACGGAGAGGAACGCCTGATGCCGGCCGCCAGGACACAGCAACCGCGGACGATCGAGTGGGCGGACCGGGCCGGGCCGCTGCCCCTGTCCTCCGGACAGCGGCAGATGTGGCTGCTGCACCAACTGGCCCCGGCCAGCCGCGCCTACCTGATGACCTGGACGCTGCGGGTCACCGGTCCGCTGCATGCGGAAGGGCTGCGTCGGTCCTGGGAGCGGCTGGCCGACCGACACGAGATCTTGCGGACGCGCTATCAGCGGTTCGGCGACACACCCCGTCAGATCATCGACCCACCGGGCCCCTTCGCCCTGCGCTTCGTCGACCTGGCGGAGGAGCCGGCCGCGCGGCGCGAGGAGCGCGCCGGGCAGATCGCCGACTGGGAGCGGAGCCGGCCGTTCGACCTGACCGCGCAGCAACCGCTGCGCGTCACGCTGATCAGAATCGATGCGGAACTGCACCTCATGGTGGTCAACATCCACCACATCGCCTGCGACGAGGACTCCTACCGGATCATCGCCGCCGAACTGGAGGCGCTCTACGCGGCGGAGACGTCGGGAACGCCGTCGGCCCTCGGCGAACCGCAGGTCCAGTACGCCGACTTCGCCGCATGGGAGGCATCCCGCGACGCCGCGCTCGGCCGCCACCTCGACCACTGGCGCAAGGCCCTCAGCGGTGTGCGGGACCTTCCCCTGCCGCTGGACCGGCCCCGTCCGGTGCGCCCCGACCGCAGGGGCGGCCTCGTCGAGATGGCGATCGCCCCCGGGACCGCCGCGGATGTCCTCGGCTTGGCGTCGGCGCACCGCGCGACCCCCTTCATGGTGCTGCTGGCGGCCTATCACGTCATGCTCGCCCGGCTCACCGGCGTCGAGGACGTGACGGTGGGAATCCCCGTCTCGACCCGGACCCCCGACTTCGACGGACTGCTGGGCTACACCGTGAACACCGTCGCCGTCCGTTCGCAGCGCACCGTGGGCCTGACCTTCACCGATGTGGTCGCCCGGGTCAGGGAAGGCGTGTTGGACGCGTTCGACCACCGTTTCGCCCCTTTCGAGCGCGTGGTCGACATGGTCAATCCGGCCCGCGGGCTCGACGGGAACCCCCTGTTCCAGGCGGCCTTCGACATGGAGGACGCAGCCGGGGGCGGCGGCTTCCGGCTCCCGGGCCTGCTGGTCGAGCGGCTCGAGGGGGAGGCCGCACCGGACGCCAAATTCGACCTGACGCTGCACACGGCCGTCGACGCGGACGGGCGGCTCCACGCGCGGCTGGAATACGCCGCTGCGGTGCTCGACGAGAAGACGGTCCGGGTGTGGGCGCAGGAATGGGAGGCGTTGCTGGCCACTTTGGTGAGCCGCCCCGACGAGCCGATCCCGCCAGGCCCGGCCCGGCCCGAGGGCCCCACCCCGGACGGCGCGCCGGCGCGGGTCGCACCGGCCGCACCGACGCCGGCGCTGGTGGAGACGATGCACCGCCTCTGGACCGAGATCCTGGAGGTGGAACACCTCGGCCTCCAGGACAACTTCTTCGACGTCGGAGGCGATTCACTGCGGGCCGTCGCCCTGGCCGGCCGACTGCGCGCGAAGGGCCTGGACGTGTCGGCCACCGACGTCTTCGCGTACCAGACCGTCGAGGAACTGGCCGCCTGGTGCGTGGAGCAGTCGCCGGACGCGTCCGGCGGCGCCGTGCTGCCCGCCGCGGTGGCTCCCTTCGCGCTGCTGAGCCCGCAGGACCGCGCCCTCCTGCCGCCGGACGTGACGGACGCCTATCCGCTGACCGCGACCCAGCTCGGCATGATCGTCGAGTTGCGGGCGCGGCCCGACGTCAACACCTACCAGGACACCACGTCCTACCTGATCCACGACGAACGCCCCCTCGACGCCGCAGCTCTGCAACGCGCGGCCCAACTGGTCGTGGACCGGCACGAGGTCCTGCGCACCAGCTTCGACCTCAACCGCTGTTCCGAACCGCTCCAACTGGTGCACCGCGCCGCGCGCATCGACGTCGGCGTGACCGAGCACGGAGTCCTCGGCGCCGGCGGGTGGCGCCCGCTGCTGGAGGCGTACGCGGCCGACGAGCGCAGCTCCCCGATGGCCATCGCGAGCGCGCCGCTGATCCGCGTCCACGCCCACACCGCCCAGGACTCCCGGGAGTGGTGGATCACCATCACCGAGTGCCACCCGATTCTCGAAGGCTTCAGCTTCCACACGATGCTGATGGAGATCCTCGACGGCTACCGCGTGATGCGTGACGGCGGCACCCCCGCCGAGCCCGAGGCGGTGCCCTTCCGCTACGCGGACCACGTCGCCGCCGAGGCGGCGGCGCGCAGGTCCCAGGAGGACCGGGAGTTCTGGCGCGCCCGGATCGAGGGCCGCATCGGCGCCGCACTGCCCACCGCCTGGCAGGGCGACCGGTCACTCGCCCGCGAGCGCTACCAGCACGCGCTGGACTTTCGGGACATCGAGGACGACCTGCGCAGGCTCGCCTCGGCGACCGGCACGTCGATGAAGGCGGTGCTGCTGGCCGCGCACCTGAAGGTGATGAGCATGGTCGTGGCGACCGAGGACTACTACACGGGCCTGGT
Source organism: Streptomyces sp. NPDC014882 (assembly GCF_043081325.1). Classification (NCBI taxonomy): domain Bacteria; kingdom Bacillati; phylum Actinomycetota; class Actinomycetes; order Kitasatosporales; family Streptomycetaceae; genus Streptomyces; species Streptomyces sp. NPDC014882. The sequence continues at coordinate 86,645 of NZ_JBIBWL010000019.1, read as the reverse complement.
GTGCGACGCGCGGCCCGAGGTACCGGGCGCCGACCGCGTGCTCGGCATGTACCTGAACACCCTCCCGTTCGTCATGCCCACCGGGGCGCGGACCTGGGGCGACCTGGTCCGGTCCGTCTACGAGGGCCTGACGGAGATCTGGCCGCACCGCGTCTTCCCGATGCAGACCATCCAGCAGGAGCTCGGGCCGGGAGGCCGACTGCTCGACGTGTTCTTCAACTATCTCGACTTCCGCCAGGTCGACACCTCGCTCGTGGACGAGGACGCGACGTACAACGACAACGACAACGAATTCGCCCTGCACGTCTTCACGATCTCGGGAGTCCTCAAGCTCAATACGACCAGTCACCGGCTCAGCCGGGAGGCCGCGGTGCGCCTCACCGCGCTCTACCGGACCGTGCTGGAAAGCATGGCGCTCGGCCCGGACGGCGACGCCCGCGCCGACTGCCTCCCGGCGGCGGAGCGGGCAGCGCTGATCCGCCTGGACCGCCGCGCGGAGCCGGCCCCCACACCGGTCTCCGTCACCGGAGCCTTCGCCCTGGCCGTGGCGCGGCACCCCGGCGAGATCGCGGTACGCCGCGGCGACGCCGGGGTGACCTACCGGCAGCTCGACGCGCGCACCGGGGAGATCGCGCAGGAGCTGCGGGAACGAGGCGTCGGGCCCGGTGCCCTGGTCGCGTTGGCGTCCGGGGACGCCCTCGACTCGGTCGCCGCGCTGCTCGCCGTCGTACGGACCGGCGCCGCCTTCACCTTCGGGCCGGATCGCGGGGACCCCGTCCCTCCCGCCGGAGCCATTACAGCTGGAGAGGGCGTACGGGCCGCGGGCGCCGTCGACCTCGTCGAACGGCCGGAACCGCTGCCCGTGGACACGGCGTGCGTTCTTCCCGGCGACCCGCGGACCGTGGTGTCGCACGATGAGCTGGCCCGTGCGCTCGCCGATCTGCGCGGTGAGCTGGAGGCGCGCGGCGCCGGCCCGGCCGCGGGATCGGTCTGGCTGTGCCCCGGGCCGTCGGTCACCGCCGCGACCCTGCTCGACGTGCTGACGGCCCTGACCGGCGGCGGTACCGTCGCCATGACCTCCGCGCCGGTGCCCGAGGCCCTCCCCGAGATGGGTCGGCTGATCGCCACCGGGCAGGTGACGCACCTCAGGACGACGCCGCTGGTGGCACAGCGGGTCCTCGGCCGGTCCCCGCGGCCGCTGACGGTCCTCCTCGGCGGCGACGTCGAGGCCGGTCCCGCCCTGTCGGCCGAGCTGCGGGCCCGTGCCCGGACGATCGAGACCGTCATGGCTGACGGCTTGATCGGACCGGTGGCGTACGACGGTGTACCGCCGCGCGGCATGGTGCTGGAAGTGGTGGACCGCCAGGACCGCCCCGTACCGGTCGGTGTGGTCGGCCGGGCACGCGTCGGCGGCACACCTGACACCGGGGCGCCCGGCGGCGGACGGACGCGGGCGACCGGCCTCACGGCCCGGATCGGCCGCTCCGGCAGACTGGAGCCCATGGCACCGGCCGGCCTCCACCTCACCCAGGAACTGCTGGGACTCCACCCTTCGGTGCTGGACTGCCGGGTGGTCGAGCGACTCGGCCGCCTGACGGGGTATGTGCGGCCCGCACCGGGGGAGGACTTCTCGGCCGACCGGATCCGCCGTGCCCTGGCCGGCCGCAGGCTGCCGCGCCCTCTCATTCCCGACGTACTGATCACCGTGAACGAGTGGCCGCTGACCGGTGCCGGGACGGTCGACCTCGACCGCCTGCCGGAGCCGCCCGCCGCGGACGAGGCGACAGCCGAGCAGCCCGCCGCCCCCTGGGACGAGGGGTTCGAGGAACTGCTGGGCAGAGTGCTGCCCGACTCGGCGCACGGCGGCGGGCTCGATCCGGATGCGCCGCTGGCCGACGCGGGCCTCAACTCGATGGCCACGGTGGGCCTCATGGTGGCCATCGAGGAGCTCTACGACCTGGTCATCCCGGACGACTTCCAGATCGTCGACATGTTCCGCACCCCCCGGATGCTGTGGGAGCAGGTCCAGGAATTCCGCGCCGAGCAGGCGTGACGACGCCGGGGGCCGGTACCGACGTCGGCGCCGGTACCGGCCCCCGGCGCCGACCGCTTCGCGGGTCTCGACTGGCACTCCACAGCCGAGGGCGCCGTCCTGCTCAGCGGCGCCGGCGCCTGGTTCGACTGCTCCGCCGAGCGGGAGATCGGTGCGGGGGACCACCGGATCGTGCTGCTGCGCGTGCACGCCGTGGGCAGCGATCCGCTCGTCCCGCCGCTGGTGTTCCACGGCAGCAGATACCGCACCCTCGCCGGGCAGTGACGCGGAGCGGTACGCGCACCGGGCAGCGGTCGCACGCGACGACGGCTCACGGCGAACGGCACGCACATGCAAATCCGTCATATCGAGACGCACGCACGCAGAACAGTCGGCTGTCGAGCGGCAGGCACACCCAACGGAAGGCGCACCGATGTCGCAGTACGCACACGCCGCGGAACGGCCGCGGCAGGCGAGGATCGCGGGGGTCGGCGGCTACCGGCCCCGACGCGTCGTCGGCAACGAGGAGATCTGCCGCCGCCTCGACTCCACCGACCAGTGGATCCGGCGCAGGACCGGGATCGAGAGCAGGCGCTTCGCCGAACCGGACGAGACGCTGGAGGTGATGGCGTCGGCCGCTGTCGACAAGGCGCTGGCCGGGGCCGGGGTCGAGCCGTCGCGGATCGGTGTGGTCATCGCGGCCACCATGACCTACCTCTATCAGGCGCCACCGCTGGCCGCCCGGATCGGCGCCCTCCTCGACGGCTTCCACGGCGCCGCGTTCGACGTGTCGGGGGCCTGCGCCGGATTCTGCCAGGCGCTGGAGGTGGCCAGGACCCTGGTCTCCACCGGCAGCGTCGAGTACGTGGCGGTGGTCGGCGCCGAGCGGATGTCCGACATCGTCGACCCGGCCGACCGCTCCACCGCCTTCCTGTTCGGTGACGGCGCCGGAGCCGTGGTGGTCGGACCGTCGCAGGAGGCCGGTATCTTCCCGCCGAACTGGGGCAGCGAGCCCGCCGAAGCGGACGCCATCGCCCAGCCCGACGCCTGGCTCTGCGGTCCGGAGCGGCCCGAAGCCGCGGACCGCTTTCTCCGCATGGAGGGGCAGGAGGTGTTCAAATGGGTCACCTCCTCCGTTCCCCGCGGCGCCGCCGGCGCGCTGGAACGGGCCGGACTGACGGTGCGGGACCTCGCGGCGTTCGTGCCGCACCAGGCCAATCTGCGGATCATCGACTCCCTGGCCGCCTCTCTCGCCCTGCCCGACCACGTCCGCGTGGCGCGTGACGTCGTCGAATCCGGCAACACCTCGGCCGCGTCCATACCACTGGCGATGGAGTCGGTATTGGCCCAGGGGGACGTCTCGGGCCGCCCGGCGCTGCTGCTCGGCTTCGGCTCCGGGCTGGGACACTGCGCTCAGGCGGTGGTCCTCCCCTGATCGAGCCGATACGCGGTGCCTTCCCGCGCGTAGAGATGGATGAGCCGGGGCAGTGCGTACACCGCGTGGTCCACGGTGACCTCACCGGCCGGTGAGGTCACCGCCCCGGCGCCGATCAAGGCTTCCAGCTCCCGCAGGGCCGCCGCTTCGTCACGGCCGAGTGCGACGGCCGCCCGGGCGAGGGTGAACGGCCGGCCCGGCGCGAGCCGTCCGAGGCGCAGCAGCGCCGCGCGGCCCGACGGGGACAGATCCCGCCAGCCGTGGGCCAGGCGGGGCCGTACGGCGATGTCACCGGCGGCGAGTTCGTCGAGCACGGCCTCCTCGTCGGCCAGCCGGGAGGCGTACTCCCGCAGCGGCAGATGGCGCAGTACGGCCAGCTTCAGCCCGCTGGCCCGTACCGCGAGCGGCAGCATCCCGCCCGCCGTGACGATCTCCCGCGCGGCGTCGAGGTCGCCGTGCAGACGGCGGCGGCCGATGATCCTGCCGAGCAGTTCCAGCGCCTCGGACATGGTGTACGGCGGCAGCTCCACCCGGCGGACCGGTGCCAGGCCGGCGAGCTGGGCGCGTGAGGTCAGCAACGTTGCGCTCTCGCCCTCGACGGGCAGCAGCACACGGGCGACCGTCTCGTCCGGTACGTCGTCGAGGATCAGCAGGACCTTGCGGCCGGCGAGCCAGGCGTGCCAGCGCGCGAGGGTCCGCGCCGGGTCGTCGCCCGGCTGGTCGGACAGGCGCACCAGCCGGGCGAGTTCGGCCAGGGTGGCCTGCCACGACCGAGGCGCCCCGCCCGCCGTGCGCGGTGCCACCAGTATCCGGCCGTCGGGGAACCGCCCCCGGAGCAGATGGGCGACACGCACCGCCAGGGCCGTCTTGCCGATCCCTGTCGGGCCGACGAGGAGGGCCACCCGCCCCCCGGGGCCGAGCGTCTCGGTCAGCTCGCTGACCTGTCTGCTGCGGCCGGTGAAGTCCGCCGCGTCAGCGGGCAGTACCGTGCGCGCGGGCCCGGCGGAGGGGCGGCCGGGCCCGCCGGCGAGCAGGGCGTGGTACTGCGCTTCGAGGGCCGGACTGGGAGTCAGCCCCAGTTCCCGGGCGAGCAGTTGGCGGTACCGGTCGTAGCCCGCGAGTCCCTCGGCTTGGCGCCCGAGCAGATAGAAGGCCTTCATCCGGGCGGCCTGCAGGCGCTCGCGCAGCGGGTGCCGCTCGACCAGCTCGCCGATCGTGGCCGCGACGGTGGAGGCGCCGCCTCGTTCCAGCTCGGCTTCCGACCAGTCCTCGTAGCCGCTGAGGAAGTGCTCCTCCAGCCGTTCCGCCTGTGCCCGCAGAAGGGGAACGTCGTGCAGGTCGGCGAAGGCTCTTCCCCGCCATAAGTCCAGTGCCTGGCGCAGCAGCGCCGCGGCCGCGTCGAGTTCCCCGGCCGCCGCCGCCTCCCGGCCCTGCCGGGTCAGGTCCTCGAAGATCAGCGCGTCCAGCTCGGTGCGCTCCACCCGCAGCAGGTAGCCGCCGTGTTCGTGCATGAGCCGGACGGGGCCGGTCCCCATGTCGCCCACGGCGTCGTCGCCCTCCTCGCCGCCGCCCTTCCGGCCGCCGGTGGCCGGAGCGCCGGGTGCGTCCGCCGTAAGGACCCTGCGCAGGGCAGAGACGTAGACGTGGAGATTCTTCCGGGCCGTCCGCGGCGGTTCTCCGTGCCACACCGTCTCGGTCAGCACGTCGAGCGAGACCGGACGGTTGGGCTGCGAGAGCAGTACCGCGAGCACCAGCCGCTGTTTGAGCGGGCCCAAGCGCAGGGGCTTTCCGCCGGCCTCGGCCTGCACGGGCCCCAGGACGCGGAATCGCAGGGCACTTCGCTGTCGCTCATCCATGGACGCCTCCCACTCGGCCCCGACGTCGTTCGCGCCAATCCTGCACGTCCGCGGCGGACCGGGCATGGGGGAGACACACCTATGTTCCGGCCCGCCACACCCACCATCCCGTACCGGGTGACCCGTCCCGGGTCCCACCGCACGCCCGCCCGGTCGAACGGCCGGCGCCGTGCGCTCCGCCGCCCACCGTCACGGGCCGCCTCGCCGTCGGTGCGGCGCTCCGGAGACAGGCCGCCGATTTCTGCCGGACAGTTGCAGGTCTCCTACCTGGAGTGCCGGGGCGGGCGCTGCGATCCTTCACGGATGTCTGACAACGAACCGGCATCACTGGTGGAACAGCAGCCGCCGCCCGAGCGGACCGGACCGCTGACCCATGTGCAGCGCCTGTGGTTGCCCGAGGAACCCGACCGCCAGGTCGGTTCGCACGAGGACAACCAGTTCCGGGAGCTTCGTCTCGCCACCGCCATGGGGCTCGACGACGTACGTCGTGCGGTGCGTGGTGTCCTCGGCCGTCATGAGGTCCTGCGCAGCCGCATCGTCGGCCGGGGCGACACGGCGTACCAGGCGGTCGACGCGGTCGATCCGGGCTGGGAGAAAGTGCTGGTGGCCTCGGCGCTCGACGGGTGGGACGACGCGGTGGCGGCGGCGCGGCGCACGACCTTCCGTCTCTCCTCGCAGTGGCCGCTCATCCTGCTGACGGGCATCGAGGAGGGGAGGGTCTCCCGGATCGCCGTCGTCGTCGACCACTGGGCCGCCGACGGTCTGGGCGTCGTCGTGCTCTTGGACGACCTGACCGCGGCGCTCCAGGCACAGGCGGAGGACGGCTGCTGGACTCCCGCGGGAGCGGTCGAGCAGCCGGTCGACCTCGCCCTGTGGGAGTCGGCCACGCCCGCCGGCGCGCTGCAGTCGGAGCGGGCCCTGGCCTATTGGAGGCAGCAGTACGAGCGTCTGGCGCGCGGTCTGTGCGGCCACGGCGCGGTGCCGCCGACCGCGTCTTCCTCTGATGCGGCTCCGCGGCTCTTTCCCGGTTGCACACTGACCTCCGTGCGGGTCGCCGAGGCCGCCGCCGTGGTCGCCGACCGGATGCGCGTGCAGCCCGCGGTGGTCTACCTCGCCGCCTTCAGCGACGCCATCGGCGCCGCTGAGGGGGTCGACCTCGTGGGCACCTTGATGCTCTCGGCGAACCGCCTCACCTCGGCCGCGATGCGCTCGGTCCGCAACGCGGTCATGAGCGCGCCGGTCGTCCTGGACGTGACGCGGCCCGGGCACTTCGCCGAGACCGTGGAGAGAGCCGCAGTCCAGCAGGTGCGGGCCTTCCGCCACGCCAACGCGGACCACCGGCTGACCGGGGGGATCGCGGAAGAGGTCCTCGGGGACCTGCGCGACAGCGCCGTCACCAGCGCGATCTTCAACTTCATGCCCGAGTCGGCGTTGCGGGGTGACCGGCCGCCGGCGATCGTCCGGGACGCCGCTTGCGACGTCGTGGAGCCGATGCCGCCCCGGACGACCGCCGCCCGGCGCATGTTCATGGCCAGCACGCGGCAGGACCGGGTGACGATGACGCTTCGGTGGCGGGAGGACACCAGCTGGCAGCGGTACGGCGCGCCGATGATGCGCTACATCGCGGACCTCATCGTGAACGAGGCCGCGCGGGAACCGGCGCCTGCCGTCTTCGGCCACGCGCAGGGACCGAGGTGATCGCGCCGTGAGACGCCGGGCTACGGGTCGCGGTGGCGAAGGCGCGTTCGCCGACCGTGCGACGAACGCGGTCACCGGCTCGGTGGTGATACCCGGACGCCCGTCGCGGGGGCCGGTGCGGACCGCTGCGCGCTCTGGGTCCTGCGCGGGACCCCTGCGGTCCTGCCCGAGCCGGTGGTGGCGGCAGATCGTGACCCGCATACGTGTCCGGCCGAGTTGCGCGGGGGGCTCCTCGGCCGGCACACGGTGCTCAGGGAAGGAGGCGGCGACCGCGGCGAACGCTGTCACCGCCGAGCCTACGCGGACCCGGCCGACGCGCCCCCGGCCGGGCGTCCGTCCGCGTCCGGCGCCGCCCCGGCGCGCTCGGCGTCGCCGTCCGCAGCGGCCTGTGCGGCCTGTGCGGCCGTCCGCGCGGTCGTCCCGGTGGTCTGCGCGGCCGTCTCCTGGAACGCCGCCTCGATCGCGGCCGCCTCCATGGCATGGGCGAACGCCTCGGCCTGCGCGGGCGAGACGTAGTGCGTGTCGATGCGGATCTCGAAGCGCAGCCCGCCCTCCGGGGTGTCGTCGACGTGGACGAACAGCCGCTCCGTCTGGACCTCCTCCCGCGCGAACCAGCGGAAGACGGTCTCCCGGCGGGCCGCCCGCAGCTCCTGCGCCAGCTCCCGAGGATCCACCTCCCGATCGGTGCCCGCCGGCAGGACGTAGGTGCTGCGGTCATTGAAGTAGGTCCTGATGCTCGCGTCCTCGCCGCGCTCGATCGAGATCCGCTCGACCAGGTCGTCCAGGCCCTCGGGATCGAAGTAGGCGTGCCTGTACGCGGTCATGCTGCCCCGCCCGGCCCGCTCGACGGCCTCCACGGCGCTCACTCCCGCGACGTCGACCGCGCACACGCCCGCCTGCGCGACCATGCAGACCACATCGGCGAAGACCGCCCGGAAGCGGTTGTTGACCACCGGCCGCACCACCACCGGGCTGATGCCCGTGGCCCGGTACAGCCCGACCGCGAACAGGCCCAGCAGGATCCCCGGTACCGTGGTGCCCGTCCGCGCGGCGATCGTCGGCAACGCCGCCGTCAGCGCCGGCGAGTGGAACTGCGCGGCCCAGTGCCGTGGCTCGCGCGGGTCGGTGGGGCCGGGCAGCTGCTGCGCGGGCATCGTCCGCAGGACGCCCTCGAAGTGCCGCAGCGCCCGCTCGTTCTGCCGCCGCCCCGCGGCGGACCGCTGCCAGCGCGCCTGCTCCAGCTGCTGCATCCCGCTGACCGGCGCGGTCTCCCGGGCCCGTAACTGGTCCATCATGATCGCGCCGCCGAGGCCGTCGGTGACCAGGTGGTGCATGACGGTGACCTGTTGGACGGGACGGCCGTGCCGGCGTACGGCCGCCATCCGCACCGGCCACTGCCCGGCGAAGTCGAACGGCTCGCTGCGGTAGCGCTCCTCGACCGCGGCGGCGACCTCCTGCGGGTCGGTGTCCGGAGCGGCGTCGTACACCTCCAGCGTGACGCGCCCGGTGGAGAAGAGCTGCTGGAGCGCCCGGCCTCCCGGGGCGAAGCGCAGCCGGGTGCGCAGCGAGGGGAAGCGCTCCATCATGTAGCGCAGTTCGGCGGCGAGGTCGTCCAGCGTCGTGCCGGGCTCCACCGCGACCCGGCCGCCGATCGGCAGCTGGTTGCGCTGCCGGCCCATCGCCTGCCAGATCTCCCACATTCCCCAGGACATCTCCTCCAGGCCTTCGCCCTCGCCGGCGAATTCCACCGCCACGCGTTCGACGGGGGCGGGCGCGGCGGGGGTCGCCAGCCCGGTGCCCTTGTCCCCGGCGCCCATCCCGGCGGCGTCCGCCGCCTCCTCCTCGATCCCCATCTCACACCCTCGCCCTCTGCGCCCGGTGGCGCGACCACATCAGGAACTTCCGTACCTTGCCCGTCGGCCCCACGACCGGGTCCGCTTCCACGACCACGAGCCCGCCGTGCGGCGTGGCCGCCGCGGCACCCGTCAGGGCGCCCCGCACCGCGGCCGTACGGTCGGGGTCCGCGGCAGTGTGCGGCGCGAGCAGCACGTCCGTCACGATCCGTCCTCCGCCCTCCGCCGACACCCGGTACAGCCGTGCACGTCGGGGCAGGCGGCGAGGACGCGCTCCTCGGACACGGCCGTGTACGGGGCCCTCCCCGACGCCCGGGGCGGCGGCCGTCCACCGCCTCGTCGACAGGGAGGTCATACCCATCCTCGTCGCGGTACACCGGATCGCCGGTGAGGCAGCCGACCCTCGTGCCGCGCCCGGTCCTGGAAAGCGGGCCCGTGACCGAACCGGTCGACGAGACTCGCGTGCACAAGACGCCCGTCGCGGCCACCTCGGCCCACGAACGGGTCGACGACCGCCACCACGCCCGCGGCCTGCCGGAACCGGACGGCTGAGAAGACCTGCCGCGACGAACGTCCTCCACCTCGACGGGCCCTTGCAGACGGCCCGTTCGTCTTCGCCGTCGGGCCGGGCAAGACGGTCGGCATCCGGGCGGCCGAAGTCGTCAACACCCTCCCGGGGCACCGGGCAGGGATGCCCGCGGGGCACCACCTGCACCTGCGACGACGCCCAGCGACCCACGGCCGAGCCCGGCCCCAGCGGCGCCTGGCCCTACGACAAGGCCGGATGCGCGGGGGTGGACCGCCGGTGGACGGGGAACGACTCCCTCGGTCGACGAAGGAGTGGGGATGACCGATACGGAGAGGGCGGGCCGGGACAGGTGGCCGTTCCGCCGGCGCGGACGGGGCGCGCGCTCGGGGACGGAGAGCCCGGCCGCACGGACTCAGCCCTCCTCGGCCCCCGCGCCCGGGCCGTCACCGGCACCGGACGGGGTGGCCGACGAGGGTGAGCTGGAAGGCCTGGGCTCGTACCGGATCACCCATCACGAGGGCGAGGACGGCATCCCCGTGATGAAGGTGAAGCTCTCCCTGACGCCGTCCGGGACGACGCGCATGAAGCTGGGGCATCTCGCGACCGAACACGGCCCGCACCATCCGGAGGTCGTACGGCTCTCGTTCGAGCTGGCCGAGCAACTCCGCCAGGAAGGAGAGTTCGACGAGGCCGAGGAGGTCTTCCGCTGGGTCGTGGCGGAGCGCAGGGCGGACCTGGGGCCCGCCCACTCGGACACCCTCGCGGCAGAGACCGCTCTCGCCTCCCTGTTACGGGATCGCGGACGGCCGGAGGACGCGGAGCGGCTGCGCCGTTCCGTCTTCGCCCAGCGCGAGGCGACATCGGGCCCGGACCACCCGGACACGCTCACTGCCCTCGGGGATCTGGCCCTCGTCGTGCTGGCCCTGGGGCGGCACGAGGAGGCGGAGCGACTGGCGCGCACCGCGCTCGAACGCCGGACACGGGTGCTGGGGCCCGAGCACGAGGACACGCTCGGCAGCCGGAACACCCTGGCCGGGGTGTTGCGAGCCCGGGGCGCGCTGGAGGAGGCCGGGGCGCTCTACCTCTCGGTGCTGCGCGACGCCGAGCGGCTGCTGGGCCGGAAGTCGGAGCTGACCCTGACGGCCCGGATCAACCACGCCGCCGTCCAGTACCACCTGGGGCATGTCGCCCAGGCCGCGCGGTCGATGCACGACGCGGTGCGGCAGTCGGTGAAGATCAAGGGCGCCGGCCACCCGGACACGCTCTCCGCACACGCCACCCTGGGCGCCATGCTCCAGGCGCTCGGCAAGGTCGAGGAGGCCGCGACGGAGCTGCGGGCGGCCGTCGTGGGCATGGAGCTGTTGCACGGCCCCGACCATCCGAAGGTCCTGGAGTACCGCACCAGCCTGGCCGCCACCTTCTTCAACGCGGGCCGGCACGCCCGGGCCGAGGAGGAGTGCCGCCTCGTCGTCGCCGGCTACGAACGGCTCCACGGCACGGCCGACCCTCGCACGGCGCAGGCCCGGGAGAACCTGCGCATGGTCCGCGCCGCTCGCGGTTAGGAGACGAGGCCGGCGCAGGCGGGCGCTCACGGACCGAGGTGGATGTGCGCTCCCCACAGCGACGGGAGCAGCGGATACTCCGTGTGCGCCTGCCGGACGGCCGCGTGCAGCGCGTGCGCGGCGCCGCGCGGGAGCCCGCCGTAGAAGGACTGGGCGATGCGCGGGGCGATCTCGTCCGCCACGGGCCACAGCGTGCCCACGACATGGCGGTATCCGGCGAGTTGGAAGGCGCTGGTGATGTGGATCGCCTCGTCCGCGAGCTCGGGGCGGGTTCCGGAGGTGGAGCAACTGGAGAGGTACGCCAGGCCGGCTCCCGACGGCCGCAGGGCGGAGATGTCGGCGACGGTCAGCGCCCTTTCGACGTGATCGTGGGTGAGGATGCGCGAGGCGGAGGGGTCGTGCGGGTCGGTGACGGCGTGGCAGACGAGATGGACGTACGGGCTGGAGCGCAGGGCCTCCAGGACCCGGTCGCGGGTGGCCTCGGCGCCGGTCAGCAGGGGTGCCCGAGTGGTTCCGGGCAGCAGCGTCCGCACGGCTTCCGCTTCGTGCGGGGCGTTCGGCAGGGGCGCTGCCCCCGGCGTGTCGCGGATGGCCACGACCAGGGGCGGACGCGCGCCTGACGGGGCGGGTTCGGGACGTCGGCGCGCGTGGTGCAGGGCGCCGACGGTCGGGGTGTAGGAGGAGACGGCGAGGTCGAGCGCGCAGCGCGGCCGGTCCCGATCGGCCCGGGCGCCGTGGTAGCCGGCGGCGTGCAGCGGCAGGAAGGCCAGCGTGCCCTGCGGGCACCACCAGACCCGCCGGGGCGACCCCCCGGGGGCGGGCGGCTCGGTGTGGCCGAGGCGCTGGAGCACGGGTCCGGTGATGGTGTCCCACAGCCATTCCAGTACGCCGAAGAGGGTCTCCTGCGCGGACCAGATCTCCTCCAGGGAGGCTCCGGGCCGGGAGGCGGCGCGGATGGCGTCGAGGAAGACGGCCACCTGCTCGGCCACGGTGCCGGAGCGCACCTTCAGCGGCAGGACGTCGATCGTGCCGTCGGCCACGATGACGGCGTCGCAGCGGATGCTGATGTTGAGGAGCACGACGGGTCCGTCGCCCGCCTGGCGGAGGATCTCCTCGGCCGGGGGCGGGCGCAGGAAGCCGTCGAACCCCGGCAGTGCCCGGATCCGGCCCAGCAGGCGCTGCCATGCGGCGGCGTGGGCGCGACGCTGTTCGGCGGCCCGTTCGGTGGTGGCCGTCGGTACGGAGGGGCCGGCCGGCCCGCCGGCCTCCTCCTCGCGCAGCCGCAGGAACTCGTCGGCCAGGGCGGGTGCCTGTCGGCGCAGCCGGTCGAGGTCGAGGTCGCGGGTGCGCAGCAGCCGGCCGAGGAGCACCCCCCTGCCGTGTTCGAGGACTTCCAGGGCTTCCTGGGGCCGTCCGGCCTGAAGGGCGTAGGCGGCGGCCTCCGCCGCGATGCCGGGCAGGCGGGCCAGAGCGTATTGCTGGTCGCTGCGGGTGAGGCTGCGCGTCGCCAGCTCGGGCAGCAGCGACGTGGCCGTGCGCAGGGCGCGCCACGCCGTCTCCCAGTCCTCCAGTACGCCGGACACCTGGCCCCAGGTGACGTGGGCGGCGAGCCGTTCGCGCACCGGGGCGGAGGTGACCGTGGTGATGTCGCGGGCGACGGTGAGGGCCTCGGTGAGCAGATCACGGTCCCCGGTCCGCAGATGCAGGCGGTACAGGCCCTCGGCGAGGGCCGTGCCGGGCTCGCTCCGGCCGGGGTCGTCGCGGGGGCGGTCCCGCACGACGGTACGGAGGAGGGCGACGGCCTCCTCGAGGTCGGTGAGGTCGTGGCTGATCTCGTAGCGGCTGCGCAGGGACTGGGCGAGGTTGTGTCCGGTCACCTCCCGCTGGGCGGGGAGCAGGCTCATGGCGTGGCGTTGCAGGCCGATCGCCTCGTCCAGGTCGGCCGGTGTGCCGCCGGCGTGGTCGAAGCGGGCGAGGAGGGCGCGGGCGAAGTGGCTCATCGCGGCCGCCCGCACCTGGGGACCGGCGGCGTCGAGGGCCTGCCGGAAGGCGCCGAGCGCCGGGCCGAGCGCCTCCGGACGGGCGGTGTGGAAGAACCGGGCGAGGTGGGTGTCGCCGAGCAGCACGAGGACGACCGGACGGTTCGCGTCCCCCTCGGGCAGTACCAGCAGGGCCTGGTGGCACAGTTCGGCGCACCGGTCGAGATCCGTGATGTCGCCGTGGACGCCGAAGCGCTGGTTCATGCCCGCGGCGAGACTCGCCTGGTGGAGGGCCCGGTGTGCCGCGTCCAGGTCGGCCCCGGTGGCCAGTGCGTCGCGGTGCACGGCGACCGCCTCTTCGAGGTCGGCGAGGTCTCCGCGCGCCGAGTGCCGGGTCCGCAGGGCGGCGGAGAGTTTGGTGCGCAGGCCGCAGTCGTTGTGGTGCCCGATACCGGGCGTGTCCACGGCCGCTCGGAGCAGGGCGACGGCCTGGTCCAGGAAGGCGGCCTCCCCGGTCAGGTCGTACCGGGTGCCGTACGCCGATCCGAGTACGCCGGTCAGCACGGCGCGTTCGGCGCTGTCGGCGGGTCGGCCGGCGACGGCGCGCCGGAGTACGGCGATCGCCTGGTCGGCGAAGTGGGGCCGGCCGGTCCTGGCGGCCCGGTCGAGGAGCGCGTCGGCGGCATGCAGTGCGGCCTCGCCGTGGTCGGTGGTGCCGGGGTCGGTGTTCGCGACGGCGCGCAGGCGCAGGGCGATCACCGTGTCGAGGTCCTCCAGCCGGCCGGTGGTGTCGTAGCGGTCCTGTACTGCCTGTGCGAGGGCGTCGAGAAGGGCCCGCCGCTGCTGCGGGCGGTCGGCGGGCAGCAGGGTGAGGGCCCGGGAGTGGGCCTCGATGGACTCGTCGCGGTGGCCGGGGTCCCGGGTCGCCTCGTGGAGCGCGCCGAGCGCGGAGCCGAAGTTGACCAGCCGGATCGCGAGGTCCTCCTGCTCGGCCTCGGGCGTGAGCCGTACGGCCTGGCGGTACAGCGCCACGCACTCCTCCAGGTCACCCAGGTCACCGGTCAGGAGGTTGCGGTCGAGGAGCGTCTCGGCGAGACCGGCCAGCTGGGCGGCGGCCTCCAGCCGGGCGCCCGGTCCGCCGGACAGTGCCCGCTGCTGCCACTCGACGGACTCGTCGAGGTGAGCGGGGTCGCCGGTCTCTCCGTACAGCCGGCGCAGGGCGCGTCCGAGCCCGTAGGCGTAGGCGGGCCGGTAGGGGTGGTCGGCGGGAGCCTCGGCGAGGGCCTGGCGGTACAGGACGACGGCGTCCTGCAGCGGGCCGGAGGCGCCGGTCTCCTCGTACGTCAGTGCCTCGGTGTAGGCGAGGTTCCGGAAGTGGACGTGCCGGTCGGGGGTGTGCGGGCCGAGGGCGGCCACGGTCGTGTGGAACGCGAGCCGGGCCCGTGCGAGGGCGGCGGGGTCACGGGAGCGGATGTAGTCGTCGAGTTCCCGCAGTCCGCCCTCGTGCAGAGCCCGGACGCGGTCGTTGCGGCGGTGTTCCCCCATCGCTGCCATGGGGCCACGGTAGGGCGCTTCGGCCCGAGCCGGTGCCTCAACGGTTCATACGGCGGGCGGTACTTCGGGGTGCTCGTAGGTGTCCGGCGGCGGCAGCCCCTGGCGCCAGGACGCGCAGAGGGCCGAGGCCCGGGCGCGCTCCTCGGCGAGGCCGGCCGGCAGCGGAAGGTGCAGAGCCCGCAGCAGGTCGAATCGGTGCAGGTCGAACGCGGTGTGTACGGCGTCTCCGTAGGCGACGGCCGCCTGAACGGCTCCGTGGTAGGCGAGGTGGGCGACGGCCAGCGGGATCAGGGCGAGGGCGAGCCACCACCCGCTGGAACACAGCAGTACAGCGGCGGTGAGCGCGGTGGCGCCCCCGGTGACGGCGAGCCGCACGGCACCGTCGAGGGAGTCGCGGGAGTCGTCGACGAAGGCGCGCGACCGGTCGCCGAGGACCAGGTAGAGCCGGGGCCAGGCCACCGCCGCGTCCCAGCCGTGGTCGCGGCCGGCGGTGTCGAAGGCGGCGGTCAGGACGTTGCCCAGGGCGGTGGGGCGGACGAGGTGGTCGGGCAGCGGGTACCGGCGGCGCAGTCGCGCGGCGGCCGCACCGGCCCGCTGCACGGCGGCCGCCGTCACCTCCGTCGGCGTCGCGTCGCCCATGGCCGGGGGCAGGACCGTACGGCGCTCGAGCCGGGCCTTACGGCGGCGCTGCCGGGCGCGGCACAGCCCCGCGCCGAGGGCGTCGGGCCAGCCGCCCTGGAGCAGCCGCACCATGGCCAGTTGCAGGGGCTGGAAGACGACGGCGACGACGGTGATGCCGGCGGCGATGAGCACGATCTCGCCGGCGCCGAGTCCGGCAGCGGTGCGCCAGGCGCGGCGCATGGAGAGGGCGCCTCCGGGGGCGCCCGCCCAGACCAGCCACAGGATGCTCAACGCCCCCGCGTAGGTGGGGAGGTAGGAGACGAGGAAGAACCGTCCGGAGCTGCCCGAGGCGAGGCCCGCGGGTGCCGTGGCGACGGTGGCGAGGCCGGCCTGGCTCATCCGCGGCTCACCGCAGTTCCATCGGCCCGTGGCCGTCCGTCTCGCACGTCGGCCGGTACCGCTCGTCGTAGAAGGCGGTCCAGACCGTCCGCTCGCAGGACGGGCAGCGGAAGGTCAACAGCGTGTACTGGGTGGATTCGACCGGCTGGCGGCCACGGTCCTCCTCGCCCGCGCCCCGCACGACCCCGAGCGCGCGCACGGTGCTCAGGTGGGCCCGGGTGGTGACCCCGACGACCGTGCCGCCCACGACGAGGACCACGGGGTCCGGCGTCGGCCGGGTCGCGAGCAGCAGGCCGAGCGCGTCGGCGGTGTCGTCCAGGGTGGCGCCGTCCGGCACCTCGAGCCGCGCCGCGCCCTCCGGCGCGGTGCCCGGTCCCACCAGCATCGCGTACTTCATTCCAGCTCCCCAACAGCTTCCGCTCGACTCCTCGGTGGGCTGCCAGTCTGCCTGTTCGACGCGGTCGTTCAGACGGTTTCCTGGAGAAGCACGGAGTCGGCGGGCCATGGCGGCGGCCTCGCCTCGGCCGGAGAGCCGCCGCGGTACCGGGCATCGTGCACGACCGGACACCGACGTCGTCGTCCGGGCCGAGCTCACCGCCGAAGCGGAGACCGCCGCCGAACGGGAGGCCGCTGTACGCGAGGCGCGGTGGATCGCCGCCCGCGCCGACGAGGTGCTGGACAGCCGGCGCCCCGATCTGGCTGAGGAGATCACCCGCCTGACCGGCGGGGTCGACCTGGTCCTGGAATCGGTGGGCCGGGCCACGTTCGAGGCCAGCCTGTCGGTCACCAAGCCCTTCACCGGACGCGTCGTCGTGTTCGGCGCTGCTTCCGGTGACGCCGCTGTGTCCACGCACGACCTGGTCTTCACCCACCAGGTCCAGATCAAGGGCCTGCACATCGGCGCGCTGGCGGTCGCGGCCCCGTCCCTCCACCAGTCCTTGCTCGTCGAGATCGAGGCGCTCATCGCCCACGGCGTCTACCCGCCCGGCACCCCCCACGTGCATCCCCTGGCCGAAGGGCCGGCAGTACTGCAACGACTGGAAGCGGGGCGGACCCGGGGCAAACTGGCCCTCGATCCCTGGCGCTAGTGCTGTGACCGCACAGGTTCACCGGGTTGTTCACACCGCAGGTTCGGGCAGGCGGGGTGCTGTGAAACCCTCCTCGGCCAGAGGTGGGCAGGGCACACTTGACTGCTGTGACGACACCCGACATCGAGGGCCTGGATCAGCTTGAGCGTGCCGTTGTGGACGAGGACGTCTCCTTGGCCACCGCCCTTCGACGGTTTCTGCTCATAGCTGGCTATGCCCACCAGGAGGAACTCCGTGCTTGGGCGTTGAAGCAGTTGGAAGGGTATGAGGCCGGCGAGGAAGTGCCCAGGTTTCGAGAGGTCGCAGCAACACTCGAGATGACTCTGGAGCCCAGCGCCCCTGGCCGGCCAGGAGGAGAAGACACGCGGCAGGTCAGCCCGTATCAGCTTCCTCAGTCGGTACGTGACCGCGGCATCGGGGAGCACGCGCCGATCCGATACGGGGTCAGGGAGATGGAAGCTCTGATCGCCATGGGGTGGAACCTGGAGCTCCGACCGCCGGGTTCAGCCGAATACCTGGCGGAGCGGCGCACGGTCTGCCTCAGCCTCTGCCCCTCCTGGCCGGTCAGTGGGTGCACACCGACAGGTTCAGCCACCGCGCCTCCAGCGGTCGAACGGACGTCACCGCGCATCCAACCGCCGCAACCACCGACCTGGCGAACCTACGCGGTCAGAGCGCTGACTGTCCTCGCCGACCGGCGCGCGGCGCCGGCGGGGGATCGGCCCCTCGCCCCTCAAGGGTGCCCGTGGGGAATGAACCGCCCCCTCCCCGTGCGCACCCCCCAGATTTCTGGGATGGAGTACCTGCTGCGCCCTCGTCAGTATCAGGACAGGCCGGCGACGTCAGCCGACGCCGGTGACGAAACCAACCGGAAACCCCGTCCCAGGAGGTACTGGTGCCGCTCCGAAGAAAACTCATGATCATGCTCACCGCATGCCTCGCGGTGGTTGGCATCGCCATGGCGAGCGCCTCGCCCGCGCAGGCGGCCAACATCTACTTCAAGCCCGGCTTCCGCTTCAACCCCGACGACCACTACCAATCGGACCGCGGCTACCTGATCATGCAGGGGGACGGCAACTTCGTCCTCTACTGCACCTCGCCTGCGGGCAAGTACCTGTGGGACACCGCGACCGACGGCAACCCCGGTGCCTACGCCGTCTTCCAGGGCGACGGTAACCTCGTCGTGTACACCAAGGAGAACATCCCGATCTGGGACTCCGCCACCTGGGGCCAGGGTGCGACGTTCGCGCGGATCAGCAACGACGGCAACTTCGCCATCTACCGCGACATCACCCACCCGCTCTGGTCCACCGGCACCGCGAACCGCTGCTGAGCAGCGGGCCGGGGCACGGCCCAACGCAATGCAACGCAACGCACGTCAGCGGCGCGGAGACGGAGCCGCGCCACCGCCGACGCTCCGCGCCGCGAGTGCCCAGCGCCCGGTTCCCGAGATCATCGGGCCGGGCGCTGCGCCCGCTCGGCCAGGAGAACCAAGCTCGGACACGTCACTTCGGCTCGTCGAGGTGACGCCGCTGCTCTACAGCCTGGCTCCGGGATCGTCCGCGGCCACGATCTCAACGGCCGGTGTCCACACTCGTCGAGTTGGGCCAGTTCGTGCTCGTGGTCGACGGTGAGGGAGCCGTAGTGATCCACCACCGCCCGAGACGCGGGCCGGGGAGATGCGCGCCAGGACCTCGGCGTCCACTTCTCGGCCGGCCGGCCGGCCGGCCGGCCGGCTCCGCGCCGCGGCCGGGAGCGAGCAGTGGGAGCAGGCGATCGCGCTGTCACACCGCGTCTGGTGGCCGCCGTGTCGCAGATGGTGAACGTCCCCGTCAGGGCGATGTCCCGCCACGTCGAGGCCGTCGCGGTGCTCGCCTCCGCCACGGGCGGGGCGGCGGAGGCCGACGGGGCCGCTCCGAACGTCGCAGCCAGCCCGGCGGCGCACGCGGTCGGCAGGCCCACGGTTCCACGCCCGGGCGGGTCACCTGGTTCACCGGCTCGCCCGGGTCCGCCGCCGTTCCCGGTTCCTCCGCTCGCGGCAACCGGAGCCATGGCTCCCACCTGCGCGAACAACGCCCGGCGACGACACCGGGCGCTAGCCTGGGGCCATGAAGCGCAATGGGGGAGACTTACGCGCGGATCGTGTCACGGACGCGGCGTTACGGGCGGCGCGGTCCGCGCGGACCGTGGAGGAGTTCTTCGAGAAGGTCAAACGGGCCACGCGTCCGGCGCTGCGGTTCGACATCTGCGCCGGTGTGACCGTGGACCCGCAGACCCTGATGAACACCGGCGGCGACTACCGCGATGCACTGCCGCCGTCCATGATGCCGCGCATGCTCGACATCGAGTACCGGGAGGGCGACGCCAACGACCTGTCCCAGCTGGCGACCAGGGCGACGCCCGTGGGCCTGCTGAGCCGCGAGACGGGTGGCTGTCTCGAACGCAGCCCGCGCTACCGGGACATCATGCGGCCACTGGGGTTCCGGGACGAACTGCGGGTGCTGCTGCGTGACCGGCACGGAGCATGGGGCGCGCTGATCATGGGGCGCGCGCAGGACGCGCCCGCATTCGCCCCGTCCGACCTGGCCGTGGCGGCCTCGCTCGCTCAGCCCCTCGGCTCCGTACTGCGTCAGCTGCACCTGACCCGGCTCGCCGAGGCCGGCGCTTCGGCGGCGGCACCGGGTCTGGTGCTGCTGGACGAGGAGTACCGGGTGGTGCACCGCACCCCCACCGTGAACACGTGGTTCGAGGGCCTGGCCGGCGAACCGGCCGACGCCGCGCCCCCGTCCGCGGATGATCGGCTGCCTCCTGCCGTCTACGCCGTGGCGGCCGCGGTCCGGACGCCGGACGCGCCGGGGACCTGTACCTCCTGGCTGCACAGCCGCGCCTACGGCTGCGTGCGGTTGCACGCCTGGCGTCTCGGCCGCTCCGACACGACGGGGGCCCACACCGCCGTGGTCGTCGAGAAGGCGGGCTTCGGCGAGCACTTCGGGCTGATCGCCGCGGCCTACGGGCTGACACCGCGCGAGAGGGACGTCACCGGGCTGGTTCTGCGCGGGCACTCCACCGCCGACATCGCACGCCGCGCCGGGCTGTCCCCGCACACGGTTCAGGATCACCTCAAGTCGGTGTTCGACAAGACCGGCCTGCACAGCCGGCGCGAGCTGGTGGCCGGCGTCTTCGCCCGCCACTACCTGTGACGTCCTACTGCGCCTTGTGAGCGGCAGCCCGCGCGTTCTTCAGCCAGATGCCCACCTGGTAGCCCTGGTAGGCGGCGTCGGTCGGGGCGAGGAGGTGGCCCGCCTCGGCCGCCCACCCGCGCGCCGCCGAAGGCCGGCCACACTGCACGCAGACAGGGCCTACGACTTCGACCACTTGCGCAACTGGCTACGGCGACGACAGACAGTGCCTCGCATTGCCCGCCGCGGCATCGAGTCGTCGGCTCGTTCGGGGCGGCATCGCCGGGTGGTCGAGCGCACGATGTCGTGCCTGAACGGCTGCCGTCGACTGCGTCGTCGCTACGCGCGGAAGGCTGAACACTTCCTCGCCTCCGTTGGATTGGCCAGTTCCCTCATCTGCTGCCGCCGGTGTGCACAAGGCGGACATCCGTCCGGACGCAAGGACCGAGACAGGTTCATCTCCGGCAAGGGCAACAAGAGCAAGCAGAACGCCGTCAAGAGAGCCGCCCACATGCCGTAACGGACGGTACATTGGTTCACGGCAGTGTGCCGGTTGTACTCCTTTGTGGTGGGTCGGTGCCGACCGGGGAGCGCCGCGCACCGGACGGGGTGCTGCCGGCAGGCTTCACGTGTCCGGTGGACGTCGTACCGGTGGTCCCGTGACGCATGCTGTGACCCGACGAATCTGGGGAGGACCGCATCATGAGCGGCACACTGGCCGACGAGATCCGCAGCCGTCTGGGCGATCTCAGCCCGGCCGAACGCAAAGTGGCCCGGGTGCTGCTGGCCGGCTATCCCGCCGCCGTGTTCGAAACGGTCGCCACCATCGCCGAGCGCGCGGCGGTCTCCACCCCCACGGTCCTGCGCTGTGCCTCCCGCCTCGGTTACCGGGGATTTCCCGACCTGCAGGCGGCGCTCCGCGCCGAGCTCGACGCCCGCAACGCGTCCCCCATCACGCTGTACGAGTCGGCCGGACCGGCGCGGACCGAGGGGCCGGACGCGGCCGCGGACGGCGCGCCGTGGCCCGTGCCGCGCCTGACGTTGCTGCAGCAGGCCCTGGCGCAGACCTTCCACGAGATCTCCCCGCACGAGTTCGAGACGGCGGTCACGTTCCTCGCCGACCCCCGCCGCCGGGTGCACCTGGCCGGTGGCCGTTTCACGCACCTGCTGGCGCGGTATCTGGGCCTGCACCTGATGCAGGTGCGCGACCAGGTCTCCTTTCTCCCGGACCGGGACGTCGAGAGGACGTCGTTCCTCAGCCAGCTGACACGCCGTGACGTGACGGTCGTCTTCGACTACCGGCGCTACGAGGAGGATCTGACCGTCATCGCCGAGCTGGCCCGGGAACGGGGCGGGAAGGTCGTCGTCCTCACCGATCCCTGGCTCTCGCCCGCGTCGGCGCACGCCGACGTCGTGCTCATCAGCCAGGTCGCTTCCGGCTCCGCCTACGACAGCCTCACCCCGACGCTGGCCCTCATCGAGACGCTGGTCTCCGCGGTCCTCGACCGGCTCGGCCCCGACGCGCACCGGCGCATGAAGGACGGCGAGGACATCGCCCGGCGCACCGGCCTGCTGTGAGGCGGTGCGGACGGAGACGGTCCGCGGGCACCGGCCCGAGCAGGACCGCAGGTGCGGGGCGCCGCTCCGGTCCGTCCGCCCCCGTCCCGCGCCCCGGTCGTTCCCCGGGCTCTGCGGGGCCGGTGTCCGGCGCCGGCCGGCAGGCGCCGTGCTCCCGCGGACGCGGTGTCTGCCGGTCGCCCTCCGCCCTCGTCGCGGTCAGCGGGGCGCGATCGTGACGTTCAGGCCGACGAGGGTGTGGGCTGTGCCGCCGTCGCCGCTCCAGGCGGTGAACCGGTCGGACTTGGTGAAGGTGACGCCGAACCCGGGGGCGTCCTCGAAGGTGGTGGCGGTCGCGGTGTCCTGGGTGCGGGTTCCGGCGAGCGCCCGGGCCGTGGTGCGGAAGGAGTAGGGGGTGCCGTCGGGGTTGGCGGCGGAGTGGAAGACGTCCGTGTTCGCGGGCACGGGGGCGGTGGCGGTGGGCGTCAGGCGCTTCTTGCCTGCGGCGGGGAGCACCTGCCAGGTGTGCGCGTCGTAGCGGTCGTGGTCGGTGAGGTGGCTGTAGCGGGCGGCGCGCAGGGTCCATCCCGCGGCGGAGGTGGCGGTGCGGGCGTGGCGCAGGTCCAGGATCGCGACACCGTTGGGGCCCACGACGGTGAGCTGTTCGTGGTTGCTGCCGGGGTGGTCGACGACGAGGGCGGTGTTCTCCTCCAGGGCGTAGACGCGGTCGTGCCCGGTGTCGGCGGCCAGGCGGTAGGCGCGGCCCTCGCGCCCGTAGGCTCCGGTGTGGGTGTCGATGAGGGCCGAGCGCAGGAAGCCGAATCCGCCGCGGGGGAGGTAGCCGAGGCGGGCCGGGTCCTCGAAGTAGCCGGGGGCGCTGCCGTCGCGCAGTGCTTCGTACGATTCGCCGCCGCTGACCATGTCCGGTCCGGAGGCGATCTGGGCGCCGGCGGAGGATCCGGCGACGACGGCGCCGTGGGCCAGTTTCGCGCGGACGGCGGCCAGGACCTTGGAGTCCTTCTGCCGCGGGCCGCGCAGCAGTGTCCTGACGTAGCGGTACTGGTCCCCGCCGCCGAAGAAGAAGCCGGTCATGGAGTTGACCTGGGCGACAACGGCGTCGGAGTCGGCGTTGGCCACGTGGTCGAGGTCGATGGGGATCCACTGGGCGTCGGCCGCGCCGTGCTTTTCGAACAGGGCGGCGTAGTAGGCGCCGTTGCAGGCGGAGTTGCTGCACCGGTCGGGGTCGGCCGCGTCGGGGTCCTGACTGGCGGGCACGGAGGCGGCGGTGATGACGCCGATGCGGGCGCCGGATCCACCCGCACGGTCGATGATCTCGCCGTAGACCTGGCTGTTGTCGTCCTTGAGGCCGCCGCCGACGAGGACCAGGGACCCCTCGCGGGGCGTGGTCCCGCCGCCGGCGGCGTGCGCGGCGGGGGCCGCGGCGAGGAGGGCGAGGGCGAGGCTGCCGGCGAGAGCCGCACGGCGGGCGGGCCGGTGAGATGTGCGCATGGTCTCTCCATGGGTCGGACGGGACGGGCCGGCCGGGGCCGCCTGGCGGCGACCCCGGCGGATCCGGCGGTGGCAGGGGAAGGCGAGGGGGAGCAGGGGCGGTACCGGTGTGGGGCGCCCGGTCAGGGCGAGGCGGTGCGGCCGAGCGCCGCCACGAGCGCGGCCAGCACGGCGACGCGCTGCGCGACGCTGGTGATGTCGAGCCACTCCTCGGGGGTGTGGTCGGCTCCTCCGACCGGGCCCAGCCCGTCCAGGGTCGGCACGCCCGTCCCGGCGATCAGGTTGGCGTCGCCGACCCCGCCGGTGGTGGTCGCCCCCAGCGTCACCCCGACCTCCCGGGCGGCCTGCCGCGCCAGGCCGAGCATGCGGAGCGAGGCGTCGCTCACCTCCATCGGCGGGCACAGGTCGAGCTGTTCGACGGTGATGCTGGTGCCGGCGACGACGGGGGAGTCGGCGGCTTCCTGGATCGTCCGCCTGACGCGGTCCACGTCGGCGGTGGTGGCGGCCCGCACCTCGACGCGCAGTTCGGCGTCGGCGCAGACGATGTTGGCGCGGCTGCCGGCCCGCACCGTTCCCACGTTGACGGTGACGTCGTCCCACCGGCCGTTGAGGGCTTGCAGGCCGACGATCAGGTGGGCGGCCGCCAGCGCGGCGTTGGCCCCGCGTTCGGGTTCGATGCCGGCGTGGGCCGCCCGGCCGGTGACGGTGATGCGGAAGTCGGCGACGCCCTTGCGGCCGATGACCAGGTCGCCGTTCTCGCGGGCACACTCCAGGCCGAGACCGTAGTGCACGCCGCGGGCCGTGCGTTCGACGAGGCCGCGGCTGGCCGGGGAGCCGATCTCCTCGTCCGGGGTGGCGAGGAACACCAGTTCGTCGTAGGCCGTCAGGCCGTGCGCGTCGAGGACGTCCAGCGCCGTCAGGCCCGCCAGCAGGCCTCCCTTGTCGTCGCTCACGCCGGGCCCGTGGGCGAGGGACCCGCGCAGCTCGAACGGCCGCGCGGCGGCGGTTCCCCGTTCGAAGACGGTGTCCATGTGGCCGGCGAGGAGGATCCTGCGGCCGCCCTCGTGCGCGGGCAGTGCGCCCTTCTTGCGGGCGACGAGCGCGTCCGCGGTCCGTGCGGTCCCGTCCGCGGGGAAGCGGACGCGCTCGACGGTGAAGCCGGTTTGCCGCAGGCGCTGTTGCACCCAGTCGGCGACCCGGTCGACGCCGTCGGCGTCGTAGGAGCCGGAGTCGATGGAGACGAGTTCCCGCAGGTCCTGCAGGTACCGGGAGTGGCGCGAGCGTGCCAGGCCGAGCAGGTCCGCGGCGAGTTCCCGCCGTCGGGCCGGCGCGCTCACAGGACCTTGGACAGGAAGGCGCGGGTGCGTTCCTGCTCCGGGTCGACGAGGACCCGGCGGGGGTCGCCGGCCTCGACGACGACGCCCTCGTCCATGAAGACGGCCGTGTCGCCTACCTCGCGGGCGAAGCCGATCTCGTGGGTGACGACGACCATGGTCATCCCGTCCGCGGCGAGCCGGCGCATCACGTCCAGGACGTCGCCGACCAGCTCCGGGTCCAGGGCGGAGGTCGGCTCGTCGAAGAGCATCAGCTTCGGTCTCATCGCCAGCGCACGGGCGATGGCGACGCGCTGCTGCTGGCCCCCGGACAGCTCGGCCGGGTAGTGGTGTCCCCGGTCCGCCAGGCCGACCTGCTCCAGCAGCAGCTGCGCCCGCTCGCGGGCCTCGCGCCTGTTCACGGCGGCGACGCGCACGGGCGCCTCCATGACGTTGTCGAGCGCGCTCATGTGCGGGAACAGGTTGAAGCGCTGGAAGACCATGCCGATGTCGCGGCGGCGCAGGGCAACCTCCCGCTCGCGCAGTTCGTGCAGCCTGGTGCCGTGCCGGCGGTAGCCCACGAGGTCGCCGTCGACGGTGAGCCTGCCGCCGTCGACCTTCTCCAGATGGTTGATGCAGCGCAGGAAGGTCGACTTGCCGGAGCCGGAGGGTCCCAGCAGGCAGCACACCTGCCCGCGCTCGACGGTGAGGTCGATGCCCTTGAGCACCTCGAGCCTGCCGAAGCGCTTGCGCACGCCCTCGGCCCGCACCATGGCCGTGGTCATCGACCGTCCTCCTTGCCCTTCTTGCCGAGCAGCCCCGCGGCGCCGCCGAGCATCCGCCGCAGGGGGGAGAGGTGTCCGCCGCGGGCGCTGCCGCGCCCGTAGCGGCGCTCCAGCCACGCCTGGGGGACGCTGAGCACGCTCACCAGCGCCAGATACCAGATGCTGGCCACCACCAGCATGGGGATGACCTGGTAGTTCTGCGCGTACACGTCCTGGATGTTCGACATCAGGTCGTGGGCGGCGATGACCGACACCAGGGCGGTCATCTTGAGCATGTTGATGGCCTCGTTGCCCATCGGGGGGATGATGACGCGCATCGCCTGCGGCAGGACGATCCGGCGCATGGTCAGCGCCGGGCGCATACCCAGGGAGTGCGCGGCTTCGGTCTGGCCGGTGTCGACGGACTGGATGCCGGCCCGGACGATCTCGGAGGCGTAGGCGGCCTCGTTCAGCCCGAGGGCGAGCAGCGCGGCGACCGCCGGGGTGAGCAGGCTGTTGGTCTCGGCCTGGAAGAAGGTGATGTCGGTGAAGGGGCCGCCGATCTTGACGTACTTGTAGAGGGCGGCGGCGTATCCCCAGAAGATGATCTGCACGAGCAGGGGGGTGCCGCGGAAGACCCAGACGAACGCGGACGCCATGCCGTACAGCACCGGGCTGGACGACAGCCGCATGACGGCGATCAGTGTGCCCAGGCCCAGGCCCAGGCCCATGGCCGCGGCGGTCAGCCAGAGCGTGGTGCCCAGCCCGTCGAAGATGAGGTCGGCGAACAGGTAGTCGCCGACGATGTCCCAGCGCAGGTTGTCGTTCTTGGCGAGCGAGCCGATCAGCCCGGCCAGCGCCGCCAGGCAGGCCACGGCGGCGATCCAGCGTCCGTAGTTGCGCACCGGGACCACGTCCGGCTCCCGAGCGTGCGGACCGTGGGCCGGCGGTGCGCCGGTCGCGTCCTTGGTGGCGGTCATCACTAGTCCACCGCCGCGTTCTTGGTGGCTTCCTTCACGGCGATCGAAGCCACGCCGTACGTGTCGTAGATCTTGCCCACGGTGCCGTCGTCGATCAGCGCCTGCAGTGCCTTCTGGATCGCGTCGGTCAGTTCGGGCAGCTCCTTGCTGACGGCGATGCCGTTGGGCGAGGCGTTGTAGCCGCCGGGGGCCTGGGGGTCCTCGACGAGGTCGAAGGCCTTGCCGCCGTCGGCGGTCTTCGCCACCCAGCCCGCGGCGGGCTTGGTCAGCACCTGCGCGACGACCTTGCCGGAACGCAGGGCGAGCTGCGCGTCGGAGTCCTTGGGGAAGGTCTGGATGTCGATCTTCCCCTTGCCCGCGGCGGAGCAGTCCGCCTGTCGGGCCTTCAGCAGGTCCAGCTGGTTGGTCGCGGCCTGCACGGCGACCTTCCGCCCGCACAGACCGTCCAGGTCGGCGATCTTGGACGGGTTGCCGTCGGCGACCAGGATCCCCGAGCCGGACTGGGAGTAGTCGACGAAGTCGACGACCTTCTGGCGCTCCTTGTTGTCGGTGATGGCCGACATGGCGGCGTCGAACTTGCCGGCCTGCAGGGCCGGGACGATCCCGTCGAACTTCTGTGGGGTGAAGGAGAACGTCACACCGAGCTTCGCGCCCAGTGCCTGCCCCAGGTCGTGGTCGAGGCCGGTCAGTTCGCTCCCGCCCTCCTTCACGAACATCTCGAAGGGCGGGTAGGGCACGTCGGTGGCCACCCGGACTTTTCCGGCTTTCTTGATCTGCTCCGGCAGCATGTCGTGCAGGGCCTGGTCCTGGGTGATCCTCACCCCGGCGACCGAGACCGTCCCGCTCGCCGCGGGGGCGGAGTCGTCGCCCTCCTGGCAGGCGGAGAGCGTCGTGAGGGCCAGGGCCGTCGTGGCGGCAGTCGCCACACGCCGGGCGAGACGAGCGTTCATCGTGGTGGAACCTCTCGGGATCTCTGCCGACGGACCTGTCCTGCCGTCGGCAACACAGCAGGGAAGTTACAGACAGAACGAATGAATGGCTAGATGTATCGGACGTTACTTTGCTGTGACGCCACCTCGCCGGATGGGGAGAACGCGCTCGGAAAGGGTTTTCCTGCGTCTTCTCCACGAGGATCCCGCCGGATCGCGGGCAGGACGTCGTACATCTTCCGTATCAGGCGGCCGACTTGTATCTTCCGCTACCAACCCGGAGAAGCTGCGGCTTCCGGCCGTCGCGGGCAGGCGCCGCCCGCCCACGACCGGCACCGATCCCACCACCCTGGAGCCCTCATGACGTCACGTCAGGCACGCAAGTCCGCCTACGCCGCCGTAGCGCTGTGCGCCCTGGCCCTGCCGCTCGGCGTCCACCAGCCCGCCCACGCGGCCGCGGACAGGATCAGACTCGGCAGCACCACCGACGTGAGCCGCACCTCGTGGAACGGCCCCGCGTTCACGATGAACGGCGCCGGCGCCGTGGTGGCGTCCTCGATGACCCGCGCCGTCGACGACATCCGCGGCGGCACCGGAAGCCTCGACGTCGTCGTCCTCGCCGGCTCGGCACCCACCTCGGGCAGCAGGACACCCGAGTGCGACACCGTCATGCCCCTCCCGGGCGTCAACTCCTGTACGACATGGACGCTCACCACCACCGCCGACGGCAACAACAGCCAGGTCAACACCGACATCCGCAACGCCGAGTTCGTCTACTTCGCCGGCGGCGACCAGTGCCGGTACGCCGCCTGGAAGGGCACCGCACTCGAGGCGTCCGTGGAGTCGGTCGTCGCCAAGGGCGGCGGATCCGGCGGCGGCAGCGCCGGCCACCACATCAACAGTCCCCTCGTCTACGACGCCTGCAACGGCAGCGTCACCAGCCCCGAAGCGCTCGCCAACCCCTACGACCGGGCCGTCGGCTTCACCACCGGCATGTTCCAGTGGGCCCACTACGGCGGCGTCGTCAACGACTCCCACTTCGTCACCCGCGACCGCATGGGCCGCACCATGGCCTTCGTCGCCAGGGCCGTCAAGGACGGTCTGACCACCGACGGAGCGGCCTGGGGCGTCGGCGTCGAAGAGGGCGGCGGCTCCCTGTTCATCGACCGCAACGGCCTGGGGACCCAGTACGGCAAGGACGCCTACGTCGTCCTGGGCGACCACCAGCCCGAACAGGCTGTCGACCGCAAACCGCTGACCTACTCCAACTTCAAGATCTGGCGACTGACACCGGGCACCACCTTCGACTTCGGCAACCGGCCCACCTGCGGCTACTACCTGCGCAGCGTCACCGCCGGCGTGCCCGACGCCAACCTCTACAACGGCACCCCCGTCACCGACTGCGGCCAGGGCGGCGGCAGCGCCCTCACCGAGAGCGAACCGAACGACACCCGCGACACCGCGGACGACGCCACCACCCTGCCCTCACCCGCCACGATCACCGGCGACATGAAGTCCGCCGTCGACCGCGACTACTTCAAGGTCCTTCTCGCCTCCGGCCAGACCGCCTCCCTCACCTGCTCGGTACCCGCCGCCTACGACGCCGACCTGTACTGGCTCGACTCCACCGGCAGCACCCTCGAACGCTCCGTCAACAACGGCACCGGAACAGACGAGGCCCTCACCTTCACCCGCACCGCCTCCGGCACGGGCACCTACCACGTCGACATCGAGACCTACAGCGGATCAGGCACCTCCCCCTACACCTGCACGCTGACCAAGAGCTGACGCACGACCCGCGCCACCGGCGCGGGCACCGGCCACGGACGACCGCCCCCCCACGGCCCCCACCGCCCCGCCCCGGCAGCGGTCCTTACCGCTCGCCTTCGACGGCGCCGTACTCGTGGGCCTGGACTCCCTCGCAGAGGGGGAACTGCTGCTCTTGCAGGACGCCCCGGTCGTCGGACGACGGGAGCGGCCGAGCTGCCCACGCTCGCCGTGCGCCCGCCGGCTTTCGTCGCAGGAATCGGTGCGGTCGCGGTGCGGCGGGGGACGTGCTGTCCTGAGAATGTACGCAGGAGAGCTCAGCTATGCGTCATCACCGGACTTCCGCCCTCGCCTCCGCCCGGTCGCCCGCGCCGATCGGAGCGGGCGGAGGACTGCTGCCGGCGCGGGAGCTCGCGGTCGCATGGTCGCTGATCCTCCTCGTCGTCGTGCCGGCGTGGGTGCTGACCGTTGGGCAGGCGCGGGACATGGGGGTCGAGCCGGGCACGATGGGGCTGGCGCTGCCGCTGTTCTTGTTGCTCTGGGTGACGATGACGGCGGCCATGATGCTGCCGTCCATGGCGCCGGTGGCCCTCACCTGGGTGCGGGGGATCGGGCGGCGGTCGTCCGGGTGGAGCCGGGCGGTGCGCACGCTGGAGTTCGTGGGCGGCTATCTGCTGGTGTGGACGGCCTTCGGAATGCTCGCTTACGCGGCTCTGGCCCTCACCGGGGACCTCGTGGACGATCATCCGGCCGCGGGACGCTGGATCGGCGCAGTAGCCTTCCTGCTGGCAGGCCTCTACCAGCTCGGTCCTCTCAAGAACGTCTGTCTGCGGCACTGCCGCGACCCCATGAGCCAGCTGGTGCGCTACGCCGGGTTCCGGCGGCCGGCCCGCGATCTACGGGTAGGCGTCCACCACGGCGGCTACTGCGTCGGCTGCTGCGCAGGACTGATGGTCGTCCTCGTGCCGCTCGGAGTGATGAACGTGGCGGCGATGGCCGGGCTGGCGACGCTGATCTTCGTGGAAAAGCTGTGGTCACGCGGGCCCCGGCTCGCCAAAGTGGTCGGCATCGTCTTCCTGGTGCTCGCCGTGCTGCTCGCCGTGCTGGCGCCGTTGCAGGGTTGGCTGCTGCCGGGGCTGCGGGAATCTGTGCCTTCGATGGACGGCATGTGAGCATCTGCGGCAAGCTGGAGGCAAGAGGCCGCCTCGCGATCCGCGTGCGGGCTCGGGAAGCGCGGTCTCGCCACTCCGACAGAACTCCCTCGGGCTCGAGGGGAGGGAAGCGAGATGACGGAACAAGTCACCACCGGGACCCGCTGGCATCTGAGCGGCGACTGGTTCGACGTGTGCAAGTGCGCCATACCGTGCCCTTGCACGTTCGCGCAGCCCCCGACCTACGGCGACTGCGAGGGCGTGCTGGTCTGGCACATCCGTGAGGGCGACTACGGCGACATACAGCTCGACGATCTCAACGTCCTGATGCTCGGCTCCTTCGAGGGCAACCCGTGGGCCGGCACACACACCGACCCCTACGCCGCGGTCTTCCTCGACGAACGCGCAGATGACCAGCAGCGTGCCGCACTCGGGACCGTCTTCGGCGGTGAGGCGGGCGGCTGGCCGGCACGGTTCGGGGAGATGTTCCGGCCCGAGATGCGCGGCATGGACGTCGCTCCGATCCGGGTGGAGATCGACGAGGACCTCGCCACCTGGCGCGCCGAGATCCCCGGCCGGGTCACGGCTACCGCCGAGGCACTCACCGGCCCCACGACACCGACGGGCGCACGCGTCCAGGTCCACAACGCCCCCGGCGCCGAGGTCGGACCGGGCCAGATCGCCACCTGGGGCCGGGCCACCACCGACCGCGCCGACGCGTTCGGCTTCTCCTGGGAACGCTCGGGAAAGTCGAGCAAGTACTTCCCCTTCAACTGGACGGGACCCGACTGACCGCGAGGACGAGAGAGCGCCGGTAGCAAGATCCGGAAACAGCGGTCCCAGCACCGCACCTGAGATGACGATCACGTACCCGACAGCCGCGGGCGGTGTGCCGTGTGATCCAGCGGCTTGGTCTGCTGCTGGCGCTCGAGCCCGTCTCCCGCCCGTCCGATGCGGCGGACCGGTTGTGGATCGTGGACGGCACCCTGGTCCCGGTCCGCGACCGGCATGTCTGTTCATCGTCACGCACCTACCGGTTCTCCGCGAACGTGCAGGTCATCGTCGATGCCGACACCCGCCTTGTGATCGCCGCCGCCCGCCCGGTGCCGGGCACCACCGCGGACGCGCACGCTTGGCGGGCCTCGGGGTCGGCCGAGCACTGCCAGGGCGTCACCGTCCTGGGTGACGGCGCCTACCTCAACTGCCAGATGGTGGTGCCGCACCGCAAACGCCCGCACCGGCCTCTGCTGCCGGGTGAGGAAGCCGACAATGCCGCCCACCGCAAGGTGCGTGCGCGGGTGGAGCATGTGAGCGGCCGGATGAAGAACGACAAGATCCTCCGCGACTGCCGGCAGCGCGGCGACCGCCTTCATCACGCGGTCCAGGCCGTCGCCCTCATGCACAACCTCGCGCTCGCGTCATGACCAGAAGACTGCCTCCACGGGCCCTGACCTGCCCGCACACGGCCTTGTGCAACACCCTTTACTGATCGTTCCAGAATGAGACGCTCGGCTGGAGAGGTGCGCGCTGCGACGATGCGAACTCGGCCCTGTTCTCGTACGGCTGCGGCGAACGAACATGTAGCGCTGGGTGATCGCCCTGGTGCTCGTTACGGCCAGGGCGGTGCCCGGCCCGCGCAGCCCGGGGCGATGGGGCATCGTCCAGAAGGTGACGCAGCGGTTCTCGGTGTGGGCAGTCGGAGCGTTTCGCTCAAGGCGCGCGCCGTCGGTGTGCGGCGGTGCAGGGGCGCAGGGCGTGGCCCTGTCGAGGCCCGTGTCGTCAGGCGGGCGTGCCGGCCGTGAGCTGGTTCATGATGTCGGCCAGGTTGTAGTGGGCCCGCTTCTCGATGATCTTCCCGTCCTTGAACGTGAACAGGTTGAACATGGAAAATCTCGCGCATCCACATTATGCAGACCTGCCGCCCTTCGGCGGCCGGGCGCTACGCCCGGCCGGGCAGTGGTCGGACCTCTGATCAACGTCTCCGACGGCACCCTCGGACCCGGTGACACCACCCCCCCCAGGTCATCCCACCGACAGGGGGCAACAGCCATGCCGGGCCCGGAGGCCGGCGGCCCTCTTGCAGGACCGCGAAAAAGATGACGGGGGGAGTCGTCTTGCGCGTCCGCCACACGCGGCGCCGACCGCCGGAGGCCGGAGCCCGATGTGTTTCCACCACCGCACTTGACCTGGAGTGCGCACCAGATCCGAGGATGGCGGGCATGGACATCAACATCACCGGCCCCCAGCTCGTCCTCGGCACGATGGACTTCGGCACCCGCGTCGGCCCGGACGAAGCTTTCGCGATCCTCGACTCCTTCGTCGCCGTAGGGGGTGTCTGGCTCGATACCGCGAACTGCTACTCCTTCTGGGCCGATTCGAGCGGCGTCGGCGGCGCCAGCGAGCGCGTCATCGGCGCGTGGCTCCGCGCCCGCCCCGGCGCGCGCGATGCGGTACGGATCGCGACGAAGGTCCGACAGAATCCGCTCGTCCCGCACTCCTGGCCACAGAGCGCCGAAGGACTTTCCGCCCGCGCCGTACAAACCGGCGTCGAGGAGAGCCTGGGGCGTCTCGGAGTCGATCACGTCGATCTCCTCTGGGCCCACGCCGAGGACCGCACCGTGCCGCTGGAGGAGACGGTCGGTGCCTTCGGCGCGCTGGTCGCGAAGGGAGCGGCTCTGCGGGTCGGGGCGGCCAATCATGCCGCCTGGCGCGTCGAACGCGCTCGGTCGCTCGCCCGGGAGCAGGGCGTAGAACCGTGGACGGCCCTGCAACTGCGCCACTCACTGGTCCAGCCGCGCCCGCTCACCCCTCTCGCGGAGGCCGGCCATCGCCTGCTCGCCGACGAGGACCTGGACTTCGCGCATTCGGAGGGGCTCGCCGTGTGGTCGTACACCTCGCTGATGTGGGGTTCCTACGTGCGCGCGGGCAAGTCGCTTCCGCAGACTTATGATCATCCCGGTACTGCTCGGGTGCTCTCGATCCTGGACGACATAGCCGGCGAGCTGTCGGCCACGAAGAACCAGGTCGTCCTCGCATGGCTGATGCGGCAGGGGATCGACCCCATCGTCGGTGCGAGCCGGGTGGAGCAGATCGAGGAGGCACTCGCCGCACGCCGTGTGCAGCTCGACGACGAGCACCTGGCGCGCTTCGCCGAAGCGCGGTAGCAGCGGTCAGAAAAGGAACCCCAGTGACTACCCTCCTCACTCCGGCAGCAGTTGCCGACCGCACCGGCGTCTCCCTCGACACTCTGCGCTACTACGAGCGCGAAGGGCTGATCGGCCCGATCCAACGCTCCCTCGGCGGACGCAGGCAGTACACCGAGGACGACGTCTTCTGGATCGGTCTGGTCACGTGCTTTCGTGAGGCCGGCCTCGGCATCGCGGACCTGCGGGGATTCGTCGCCATCCTGCGCGCCGACCATTCTGCGCAGGACCGGGTCGCCTTCCTCCGTGAGCGCCGTGCCGCCCTGGAGCAGCGAGTCGCGGCGCTGTCCCGGGCCATGGAGGTCCTCGACGACAAAATCGCCTACTACAGCTGAGCGCAGAGGGCCCCGCTCAGCTCAACCCCTGCCCACCGCACATCGCCCACCATCCCGAACCCCCTCGCTGTCTGAGTCAGGCAACGGCACAACGTTCGTGCCCTGACTCAGGTCAGCCCAGTTCCGTGACGCCCACGCCGAGCAGCTGGGCCGAAGCGATCGACAACGGACCACCCCGCAGGTGACAACAAGCCTGCCTACGTGACAACTATCGTGCCTCGGCTCAGCAAAGGCTGTCCTACCTTCAAGAGGCAGGCTTGCTCCGGTCATTCGTAGGATCGGAGGGCCCCGGGGCTTCGGGTACGGCTGTAAAGGTTGAGCCGCTGGATGGCTTACGGGACTTGGCCGCCCGGAGCCCCGTGACGACCCGACCGCTGATGGGGAGACGCGATTCGATCGCTGCTTGAGGACTCGCCGCTCGCCTCAGAGGCGGTCATCACGGATGTGCGCCATCTGCTGTCACACGGTGAGGAGGCGTTGGCGTTCGACACCATGTGCTCGTGGATCTACGAGGATGCTCTCCCCATCACCCGGCAGTACTACGCGACCCTGGTAGCTATGGCCGATGAGAGGGACACGCCGGCTTCTGTTCGGCGCCTTGACGAGCTACTGATGGACTGAAGTGGCGCTGTCACATTATTGGATGTGTGGGTCTCTGACCGCGTATCGGGGGCGTGGGGAGGGCCGGGTTTCGAGCCGGTGCTCAAGCCTTGGCGGGCTGGCCGGCGGCGCCGGTGATCTGATCCCAGATCGCGAAGCGGATGGCCATCTCGGATCGGTAGCCGGGGGCGCTCATCAGGTGGCGGCGGGGTCGGAAGTGGGGTGGGATGCCGCTGAACGCGGACAGGGTGCCGCTTGTCCCCGGGCCGGGGCTGGCGGCGGCGCAGGCCGTTGGCGTAGGACTGCCCGAACTTCGCGCACCAGCGGCGGATCGTCTCGTGGGCCACCATCACGCCGCGCTCGAGCATCAGCTCCTCGACCTCGCGGAAGCTGAGCGGGAAGCGGAAGTACAGCCACACGCAGTGCGCGATCACTTCGACCGGGTACCGGTGCCCCTTGTACGACGGCGGTGCGCTGCCCACGGACGACCCCTCCCGGCACGACCGACCAGAAGATCATCCCACCCGGTCAGCCAA
The DNA here is from genome assembly GCF_043081325.1 of Streptomyces sp. NPDC014882. Classification (NCBI taxonomy): domain Bacteria; kingdom Bacillati; phylum Actinomycetota; class Actinomycetes; order Kitasatosporales; family Streptomycetaceae; genus Streptomyces; species Streptomyces sp. NPDC014882. The sequence goes on along the minus strand of NZ_JBIBWL010000019.1, from coordinate 52,216 downwards.
CGTGACAGCGCCGGATTTCCTGTACCCCACCTACTCACACCCGTAGGCGTCCCAGACGATGGTGAGGATGCCTCGCCATCGAGGTCTCTGCCCTCGGCGGCGGCCAGTTGGATGGCGGGGAGGTCAGCCAGGCTGTCCAGGTCGTTGATGACCTGTTCGAAGGTGGTGCGGCCCTGGGCAATGTCTCCGGCGGCCCTGAAAGCGGCGCCGACCGGCCGACCACGACCCTCGGCTGACCGCTAGCGCAGTTCCTGTCCCGCCGCCCAGCCCGGAGCGTCGAGGTTGATGGGCGAGTCGCCGACGAATTGGGCGAGCTGCGTTTCCAGCTCGGCGAGTTCGGCGGCGCCCAGACGCACTTCCCAGCGGGCCCGCACCTCGTCGAAGATCGCCGTGCTCTCGGTGATCAGCCCGATCCCGTGATCGGTGATCCGGATGTTCTTGCGGCGGATGTCGGCGGGGTCGGTCTCGGTGGTGACGTACCCGCGTTCGACGAGCGCGGCGATCGTCTTCGCCGCGGCCTGCTTGGTGATGGCGAGTCTGCGGGCCAAGTCCGAGGCGCTGTCGGCGCCGGCTCGGATGGCCCGGATCGCGTACTCGTGCGACGGCCGGGCGTCGGGGTATCCCCGGGCCGCCAGCTCCCGGACCACTTCGTCCACCAGATTGCGATAGCTGCCCAGGAGCAGCAGGGCGAGATCGGCGCCGGATCGTGAGGACATGACCACAGTCTAGATCTTCCCTTGACTTGGACAACCAGGTTGACCAACACTGGAGTCAACCTGGTTGTCTATTTCGGGAGTCATCGCATGACCAGCTCTTTCGTGAACGCCTCACCCGCCGTGGCGGGCGTCACGCACCACACCGCCGAGGTCAACGGCACCACGTTGCATTACGTCTCGGCGGGCGACACCGGCTCCCCGATCCTGTTGGTGCACGGGTGGCCGGAGTCCTGGTGGGCCTTCCGCGACGTCATCCCGCTGCTCGCCGCCACCCACCGGGTGTTCGCCGTCGACCTGCGCGGCTTCGGCGACTCCGGCATCGCCGACGGCGACCACGACTTGGCCACCATGGCGGAGGACCTGCACCGGCTGGTCGCCCACCTCGGCGTCGGGCCCGTGCACGTGACCTGCCAGGACATCAGCGGCGGGCCGGTCTTCGCGTTCGCGGCCACGCACCCCGGCGACGTCCTCAGCTTCACCGGCGTCGAGACCACCCTTCCGGGGTACGGCTGGGAGATGCTGGCCGACGTGAGGAACGGCGGCTCCTGGCACGTGGGATTCCTGGCCGCCCCGGGAATTCCGGAGCTGTTCCTGGCCGGCCGCGAGCGAGTGATGCTCGACTGGGCCGTCTCGGTGATGACGATGGTGCCGGGCGGGGTCACCGAGGCCGACCTCGGTGAGTTCGCCCGCACCTACGCGCGGCCGGGCGGCTGGCTCGGCACCGAGGGGCTCTACCGTTCCTCTCTGACCGGCGGCGACCGGATGCGGGCACTGGCCGAGTCGCGGCCGCTGACCGTTCCCGTGCTCGCCGTCGACGGCATCAACGCCCCCTTCACCGAGCGGACGATGCGCCAGGTCGCCGGCGACGTCACCGCGGTCACGATCCCGGCCGTCGGGCATTTCGTCGCGCAGGAGGCGCCCGCCGCCTTCGCCACCGCGGTCGGCGACTTCGTCGACCACGTCGACCGGAGCCGCTGAACGGCCGAGTCCCTGCTCCACCACCCTCCGTGCCCTCTCCGGCCTGCCGCTGACGCGGCCTCGAGCCGGGGCAGCGCCGTTGCCTCCCGGATTCGTGCTGCCGAGGTGGGCAACTCCCACGCCGACACCGCGTGTTCCCACCGCGGATACGCCGTCCGCTCGATCGACGCTGCGAAACCACCACCCGACCATCAACCGGACAAAGGCCCCCGCGCGGCGACGACTCTAACCTCGCGCTTTCACGATGTGGGGTTGCCCGAGGCTTGATCAAATAAGCGGAGAGTGCTCCTGACCTGCAACGGTGGGACTTGTCTAGGGTCCTGTTGGCTGCACGGAAAGAAGCACTCTCCAGGTGAAGAAGCGTATCGGGTCGTATCCGCACGTCCGCATCGCGGGCGGCGGCCGGGCGGTGGTTTCGCAGGCCGTGCATGCTGCTGGTCGAGACCGTCCGCAAGGCCGGCCCGGACACCGCGATATCCGCGGCGCCGTCCCCGTGGCGGAAGGCCCGGACGGTGCACGATCCGGGCAAGATCCTGCTGGACGTGGCCCTCGCGGTCGCGCTGGGCGGGGACTGCCTCGCGGATGTCGCCATGCTGCGCTGTGAGCCGGCCGTCTTCGGGCCGGTGGCCTCCGACCCGACGGTCTCCCGCTCGATCGACACCCTCGCCGCCTCCGGCGAGAAGGCCATCCAGGCCATCCGGTCCGCACGCTCCGAGGTGCGCAACCGGGTCTGGTCGCTGGCAGGCAAGCACACCCCGGACGCCGACGGTCAGGTCACGGTCGACCTCGACGGCGTCCTGGTGATCGCGCACTCCGACAAGGAGGACGCGGCCGCGACCTGGAAGAAGACCTATGGGCATCGTCCTCTGACGGCCTTCGTCGACCACGGCCCGGGCGGAACCGGAGAGCCGGTCGCCGCCCTCCTGCGGCCGGGGAACGCGGGATCGAACACGGCCGCCGACCACATCACCACCACCCAACTCGCCCTGGCCCAACTGCCCAAGCGCTACCGGCGAGGACGGCAGACGCTGATCCGCACGGACTCCGCCGGCGGCACCCACGACTTCCTCGCCTGGCTCGCCAGGCGAGGACGCCGGCTGTCCTAGTCGGTCGGCATGACGGTCACCGAAGTGATCCACGAACACGTGCTGAAGGTCCCCGCCCAGGCCTGGACGGCGGCCGTCGAGACCAACGGTGAGGTCCGTGACGGGGCCTGGGTCGCCGAGCTCACCGGCGGCCTGCTGGACGGCTGGCCGAAGGGGATGCGGCTGATCGTCCGCAAGGAACGGCCCCACCCCGGCGCCCAGTTGAGGATCACCGACGCGGACGGCATGCGAATCACCAGCTTCGCCACCAACCTCCTGACCGGCCGATCGCCGAGTTCGAACTCCGTCACCGGCTGCGGGCCCGGGCCGAGGACCGCATCCGCGCCGCCCGGGCCACCGGCCTGCGCAACCTGCCCCTGCACCACACCGCGCAGAACAAGGTCTGGCTGGAGATCGTCCAGATCGCGCTTGACCTGCTGGCCTGGATGCCCATGCTCGCCCTGACCGACCAGGCCCGCCTCTGGGAGTCCCGCCGACTGCGGTTCCGCCTGTTCTCCGCGGCCGCCCAGCTCGTCACCACCGGCCGACGCCGCATCCTCCGCCTCGCCCGCCACTGGCCCTGGACCGGCGAGATCACCGCCGCCCTTGAACGGCTTGCGCTCCTGCCGAACCCCGGCTGAGCAGAGGATTCGCCTGTCCCTACAAGAAGAGGAACCAGCCCGGAGCAGTGGGGCCCGCCGTCCACCCGAGGCGACACTCGGGCCCTCGGAATGCCCGCCATCAGCCACCGAAAGCGAAACGGTCCACCGACTCCGTCGGCAGACCGTCAAGAAAGATCGAGGCTAATGCTGTCGGCGAACGATGGCGAATGACGACTGGCTGCTCGTCCCCTTACTGACCCCGTGCAATCCGGGACCTGAAGCGCACGAAACCGACCCGATCCACCGGCGGCCGACAGCGTCTTCCAGCTTTGAACTGCACTACCTCACCGACCGGGCCATGGATTGTTCTTGGCCAACACCGGTGTCCACCCCGGGGCAGCCGGTCTGGTCAGCGGCCTGGTGGACTCCACCCGCCATGCCGGCGGTAGCGTCGGTCTGGCTGTCCTCGTCTCCGTCGCGGCGGCAACCCCAGGGACCGGACCAGCCGGTGCGGGTGACAGCGGCGGCTATGACGCCGCCTTGCCGGTCGCTGTGGCCACCGCCACGGTCGGCGCGCTCGTCGCTGTGCTCATCGTCCCTCGCCGAGAGACACCGCCGACGACGTGACGCCGAGGGCTGAGCGTAAAGCCGCGAGGCCGTGACCCGAAACCGCAACGGCGCTGACCAACCCGACGATGCATTCCGCGTGATCCAGGCGGCGTGCTCATGGACAGAAGTACTTTTTATACCCCCATAGTTCGAGGCTGGCTCGCTGCTGTGCACGGATGGAGAGTTGTACTGCGGGTTCACGGTGAACCCGCGGGAGGGAACACCAATGTCTGAGCAGACGACGACGAACCAGTCCTTGAATGCGCAGCTGCGTGAGCGGATGGTTGCGTGGCGGGGCGCGTTCGTGTCGAAGGACGTCGATGCGATCATGTCCTTCTACGCGCCGGAGGGTTTCACCGCTTTCGATCTGATGCCGCCGTTCGAGTTCTCCGGCGGGGAGATGTGGCGGCAGAACTGGGTGACGTTCTACGACTCGTTCGATGGCCCGATCGGCCTGGAGATCGCCGACCTGATCATCCACGCCCAGGCAGAACTTGCGATCGCACGCTGTGCGGTACGAATGTCGGGCATCATGTACGGCAACCCGATCGATGCGTGGACGCGCACGACCAACTGCTTCCAGCTCATCGACGGACAGTGGCTGATGATCCACGACCACGTCTCCTGGCCGGTCGACTTCACGACCGGCATGGCCCTCATGAACCTCACCCCCGTCGGGGCGCGGTCATGAGCCCGGAGACGACCGCGGCAGGAACACCGCGAGTGACCGGTGCCGAGGCGGAGGAGATCCTTGATCGCATCGCAGCGTCGTTCGTGAACCCGCTGCGGTCACCGATCCTGTGGACCCCGGCCGATGCGGGCCTCGAGTTCGAGTCCGTCACGTTCCCCTCGGCGGACGGTGTCCCGTTGGAGGGGTGGTTCATTCACGCCGACAGCGACCGGCTCGTGATCGCGAACCATCCCATGGGGTTCAGCCGTGCCGGCCAGCCCACCAGCAGGGAGCCGTGGCAGTCGATCTGGGGTCCGAGCGGGAACACGATGGATGTCAACTTCATCCCCGACTACAAGATCCTCCACGACGCCGGATACAACGTCCTGACCTACGACCTGCGCAACTTTGGTCTCAGCGGCGCCGCCAACGGCGGTTCCGTCACATCGGGGCTCTTGGAGGCCCGCGACGTCATCGGCTCGGTCCGTTACGCCAAGCAGCGGTCCGATACGGCGGCGATGCGAACGGCGCTGTTCAGCCGGTGTCTGGGCGCGAACTCCACTCTGGGCGCCATGCGCGACGCTCCGGAGGAGTTTGCGCACCTCAAGGGCCTCGTGGCATGCCAGCCGGTCTCGGACCCGGTGATCATGAGCAAGCTGCTCGACATCGTCGGCGTCGGCCGCGATCGCCTGGCGGACCTGGATGAGAGGGTGATACGCGGCACCTCCGTGACGTTCGGCGCACGGCCAGGCACCGCATGGACCCGGTACGTGACCGTGCCGACGTACCTGTACGCGGTGCGCCACGACTCGCTGACCGAGCCTGAGGACATCGAGACCGGGTTCGAGGCACTGGGCACCAAGGACAAGACCCTGTACTGGGTCGAGGACAGCACGAGGCGGTGGGACGGCTACCTGGAGTTCCAGCGCCGCCCGCAGCCGATCCTGGACTGGCTCGACGCGCACATCGACGGATGATCTCGCGTGCGGGCGGCATGACAGCATGGAGGCACGATGAGTGATTTCCGTGTCAACGAGCTCGGCGCGTTCCTGCGGGCACGCCGAGAACAGCTCGCACCCGACGAGCTGCCCGGGGGTGCGCGCCCGTCCAGGCGCCGCACCCCCGGGGTTCGCCGTTCGGAAGTCGCCGCCCTGGCCAATATCAGCGTCGAGTGGGTGACCCGCCTGGAACAAGGACGAGGCGGGTCACCCTCAGCCGCAGTGCTGGAGGCCATCTGCGATGCCCTCCAGCTGCGCCCCGAGGAGAAAGAGCACGCCTTCCTCCTCGCCTACGGCAGTATCGGCCACCCCGTCGACGACCCTGACGCGGCCGGCCGAGCCCGGCTGCAGCGACTTGTCGATCAGCTGGCCCCGTGGCCGGCGTTCGTGAAGTCGCCGTGTTGGGACGTGCTCGTCTGGAACACCGACGCTGCCCGGGTGCTCAGCGACTACGCGGCCCTGAGCCCTGAGGACCGTAATGTGCTGCGCATTCTGTTCCTGGACCGCGAATCACGGACACGGATCACGGGCTGGCGCATCGAGGCAGAGCTGGCCGTGGCGACCTTCCGTGCCGAGCTCGCCCGCTGGGAAAGCCACACCCCGCGCGCGATGACACTGATCGAAGACCTCACGGCCGCGTCGATCGAGTTCCAGCAGATCTGGGAGCTCAATACCGTCGGACATCTCGGCGACCGAGAGAAGACGTTCCTCCTCCGAGACGGCACCCAGACCACAATGCATTACGAGTCGTTGAGCCTGGACGCCTACCGTGGACTGAGCCTCGTCACATACGCGCCGCTCTCAGCGATCAATTAGACGGTGTCCTATGTGGTGAGGCGGACGAGTCGTTTGTAGCAGCAGAGGGTGGCGGTGAGTCCGAGAAAGACCAGGTGGTTGCGGGGGTCGCGTTCGTAGCGAGGGCTCAAGCGGCGGTAGCCGGACAGCCAGGACATCGTGCGTTCGATGACCCAGCGGCGGCGGCCCAGTCGTTCGCTGGACTCGATGCCTTTGCGTGCGATGCGCACGCCGATGCGTTTACCTCGCAGTCATTTCCGCAGGTGGGGGATGTCGTACGCCTTGTCCGCGTGCAGCCGTTGGAGCACGGGGGCGAGCAGGGGGACGGCGACCAGGGCGGGCAGGGCGCTGGTGCGCAGGGCGAGGATCGCGAAGGAGTTACCGGCGATACTCGGCGGTCCGGCGATGGCCACCGCCGTATAGAGGGCGACGAAGGCGGACATCAGGGCGACGGTGGACAGAGGTACACGGCGCTCAGCCGAGGCCGGCGCAGCAGCCGTGGCATCGCCGCGAATGCCTGAAGCAGCCCGCCGCCGGTGCCGTGGCGCGGGGTGGGCCGCAGCACTCGGCGTACCGGAATCAGGCTCAGGGCCATCAGGGCGGCACCGCCCCAGAAGACCGCGCGCCAGCCGAGCCCGGCCGATACGGCCTGAGCGCCGGTCTGCATGACGACGGCAGCGGCGAGCATGCCGCTGGTGACGCAGGTGAGGGCAGTGCCGCGGCGCTGCGGCCCGATGTGGTGGACGACGTAGGAGAGCGCGGAGGGTGCGAAGGTCGCGGCGGTCAGTCCCTGCAGGCTGCGCAGGGCGATGGCGGTGGGGAGGGTGGGGGCGGCGCTGACCGCGGCGGTGGATACCGTGGCGGCCACGAGTCCTGCGGTGATCACGGCGCGTGGTCCGTAGCGGTCGGAGAGCGGACCGGAGACGAGGAATCCGGCGGCGTAGGCGAAGCCGAACGCGGTCGCCGTCCAGGTGGCCTGTTCCGGTGTGGTGCCGAGCGCGGTGGCCATGGGGTGCAGCAGCGCCAGGACGGTGTACATCTGGCCGACCATCAGGACGCCGAGCGCGGTCAGCAGGAGGGTGGTCGGGGCGGCCGGGGCCCAGCCCGGCGGTTGGGCGGACGGGCTGCTCTTGGCCGCGTGCCTGGGGATTGTGGTGGGGTGGGACATGGGAACTCCCGAAGGGGGCGTCTGGTGGCGGCCCCGTGTGTTTGCGCGCGACGCGATCGGCCGATGGCACCGCCGGGGGCAATGGGTTCCCCCGGCCGACGTGCGGCCGGCCGGGGGACGATGAAGGGGGATGCTCAGGCAGTCGGGGTGTTCAGCACGTACTCGCGCGAGGCGTGGACCTCGCTGCGCAGGGCGGACAGGTCGACGTCGAGGACGTGGCCGTTCCACTTGCGGGGCTCGCCGTTGATGAGGACGGCGCTGATGTTGCGGGAGTCGGAGCCCAGTACGACGGTGCCGATCGGGTCGTTGAGCGGCATGTTGTTGAGGTCCTCGGCCTGGATGACCAGCAGGTCGGCCTTCTTGCCCGGGGTGAGCGAGCCGGTGACGGCGGCCAGGCCGTTGGTGTGGGCGCCCTGGAGGGTGGCGAAGTCCAGGACGTCGTGGGTGGTGATGCGCTGGGGTTGCTGGTCGGTGCCGTAGGCGGCGTTGACGGCGCGCATCCGCTGGATGGCGTGCAGGGACCGCATCTGCGTGAACATGTCGCTTGCCAGGGCGACTTCGACGTCGATGCTCAGTCCGGGGCGGATGCCGACGGACAGGGCCTCGTCGACGGCGGGGATCGCGGTCTCCAGGCCGATCTGGGCGTCGGAGGTGGGGGCCAGTGCCACGGTGGTGCCGGTTTCCCCCATCGCCTTCCACGCCTCGGGGGTCAGTCCGGTGGAGTGGATGAGGGTGACGTCGGGGCTGAGGATGCCGTCCTCGGCCCAGCGCAGGATTGCCTCGGAGGAGGACGTGCCGAAGACGGCGTCCACGCTCACTCCGATGCCCAGGTCCTTGGCGACGCGGGCAAGTTCGGGACCGTAGGCGAGCGCCGGTCCGGCGATCTCGTCGGTGGCGAGCGTCGCCAGGCGCAGGGTCAGCCGCTGGTCGTCGCTGCTGAAGTACTGGTCCTTGACGCGGGCCAGGTCGCCGGGCCACTGGCGGTCCCAGTCGCCGAAGTGCGGGCCCATGGAGGCGTGCACGCCGCGGATGCCGGTGTCGACGAGGGCCTCGATGGCAGCGTCGGAGTGCTCGCGGGTGCGGGAGTTGTGGGAGAAGTCGAGCATGGTCGTGATGCCGCTGTCGATCGCGGTGAGGGCGGCCAGCTTGGTGCCGATGTACATGTCCTCGGGCCGGTAGACCGTGGCATAGCCGGCCAGGGTGGCCATGACGTAGCCGCCGAGGTCGTCGACGTCCGGCATGATCCGGCGCAGCTGGGCCTCCCAGGCATGGCGGTGGGTGTCGACGAAGCCGGGGCTGAGGATGGTGCCGGTGGCGTCGACGACCACGGCGTCACCCGCGTCGAGGTCACGGCCGACGGCGGTGATGGTGTCACCCTCGACGAGGAGGTCGCCGCCCTCGATGACGCCGAGGTCGGGGTCCATGGTGACGATGGTCGCGCCGGTGAACAGGATGCGCCGCTGACCGGCGGGGCGGCGCCGGAGCTCTTCGAGGGCGGCGGCGCTGGTGGTGTCGTCGACGTTCATGAGAGGTCTTCTTTCCGTACGGCGGACAGGGCTGGAAGAAGGGGCCGTCCGCGGGAGAGGGGTGGGAGGGGTGGGTCGCCGGGGCGTCCGAGGACAGGCGGGGTGCGTCGCTCGCCGGGGGCGGCCGAGGCTGTTCGAACACCAGCCTCGGCCGCGCCCGCTACGGCAACCAGGTCGCGGTTTCCCCAGGTGTCGCGCACCAGGATCGGGACTGTGGGGGCGCCGATGGGCGCAGAGGTCAGCCCAGCTTCATGACGTAGCCCGCGTGGTGCAGTTCGTCGCCCTGGAACTCTCCGTAGGCCCAGAAGCCGAGGTCGTCGAGGTAGTCGATGCGGTCACCGTCGATCCAGAAACGGCCCTGGTAGGCGTGCGGGCGACCGCCCCGCGTCTCGTCGTAGCGGCCGTCGGCGGTGAGCTCCTGGTGCAGGAAGTCGTTCCTGTCGATCCAGACGCCGACCCGCGGGCTGCCGGTCAGGTCCGGTGCGGCCGGGATGTCCGCCTCGGGGGCGGTGGCCCGGCCGGGGACGTCGGTGCCGGCCCACAGGACGGGCCGGCCGGCCGCGACCAGCGCGCGGACCTGCTCCGGCCGGGTCATGAGGGTGGCTACCGCGCTCGGCACGTCGGTGGCGAGTTCGTCGGGCACCACCAGGAAGTCGGTGGTGTTGCCCGGGGTCAGCGTCGCGACGTACTCGGAGCGGTGGCCACGGCCGCCGACCAGCGCCACGGTGTCCACGACGGCGGGGACGATGGTCGTGCCCGTGCAGTCGACGACGATGGCGTTGTCGTCGCCCGCCGCGGTGATGATGTCCGGGCCGACGCCCACGAGCAGAGAGCCGACGAACAGGAGGTCGGCGCCGGTCATGGTCCCGATCAGCGGGTCCATCGTCACGATCCGGGCGTTGGTGAACAGGACGGGACGGCCACCGTCGTTCGAGACGATCTTGTCGAGGGCCTTCGGGTTCCAGCTCACGGTGTCGGGGATGGTCATGGTGCTCCTCAGGGAGTTCGGCTCATCGGTCTGCCCGATGTACGAAGCGAGCGCCGGTGCAGGTGGGCGGCAGCCGCTCGGCAGCCACAGCAGCTGCGTGACCATCAGGTTCGTCGCGCTGCGGAATCGGAACCAGGCCGCCGTATCCCCAGGTGAGCGGCACCCATGATCGGCCCCGCTGCTCGTGACAGGGGCCCGGGAGACTCGCCTGTGTCGACATCCTGAGCTTGCCGCGCCGTTCCCTCGCGATCGTGGGTGCGCCGCCCCCAGGAAGCCCGCACCTGGGGAGACGGCGGCCTGGTTGCCATCGGCCGCCGGCTCAACCATGGAGCCATGACCAGCAACGACACGCCCCGCGCACCTCACCCGTACGTCGGGATGTGGGCGACCGCGGACGGATTCATTCGCCAGGAACTGCTGCCGAACGGCCGCTACGACGAGGCCCGCGGAAACCGGCAGAGCGCCTATACCGGCCGCTACACCGTCACCGGTAACCACATCGACTACGTCGACGACATCGGCTTCACCGCCACCGGCGACATCCGCGACGGCATTCTCTTCCACGAGCATCTGGTGCTCTACCGCGAGGGCGACGAGCGCGCCCGGCAGTGAGGCCAAACAGAGATTCCGGCTCGGAACCGCCGGGAAGGGTCCGTCAGCTTGCCGGCGGACCCTTCTCGTGCAAGATCGAACCATCAGAGGGGCGTGCCATCCCGGCCGTATCCGGCGCGGTGGGCGGTGTCATCGGCTCGCGCAGGTGGCAGGGCCGTCTCTCCTTGATGCTCGTGGGCCCGTTTCGTACCCGCGTCACATAGGAAGTCAGCTGTCGCTGAGAGCCCGGCCGGATTCTCCCTGCACCACATGTACGGATTTCCCTCGGCCGGAGCGGGACCGGAGTTCGACGAAGGCAGCCGCGGCGGCACCGGCCGGCTCGGCCTGGTAGACGACCAGCTGCTGGTGCGGGGCACCGTTGACGGTGAACGCCGAGAACCGGATCTCCAGAGCGCCGACCTCGGGGTGTGCGAGGTTCTTCGCCTGCTGGGTCTTGCCCCTCACCTCGTGCCTTGCCCACAGTTCGGCGAATTCGGGACTCTTCGCGCAGAGCGTGCCGACGACTTCGGTGATCCGCGGGGAATCGGGGTCGTATCCGTAGGCGGCGCGCAGTTCGGCCACGCAGGAGTTCGCGGCCTTGTCCCAGTCCTGGTAGAACGTGGGCCCGGCCGGGTCCAGGAAGATCATGCGGGCCAGGTTGTCGAACCGCTGGAATCCGCTGTGCAGGGCCGCGGCGAGCGCGTTGTGCGCCAGGATGTCCAGGGCCGGTCCCAGGATGAAGGCGGGGGTTTCGGGCCAGCTGTCGATCAGCTGCAGAAGCTGAGGGCTGATCCCGGCGTGACCGGCGGGAACGCCGCGGCGCTCCTGGGGCGCCCGGGTGAGTCTGCGCAGGTGGTCGTGTGCCTCGTCGTCGAGGTGGAGGGCGGCGGCGATCGCGTCGATCACCTGGGGCGACGGGCTGGTCTCCCGGCCCTGTTCCAGGCGCATGTAGTAGTCGGAGCTCACGCCCGCGAGCAGGGCGACCTCCTCGCGGCGCAGCCCCGGCACCCGCCTGCGCCCGTGCTCCGGCAGGCCCACGTCCTGCGGCTTGAGGGCTTCGCGCCGTGCTCTGAGGAAGTCTCCCAAAGGAGTGCCGTCGCTCATGACCCCAACCTAGCGGAGGGGAATGCCGGCCGACGGGGACGGGACGTCCAGGCGTCCGGCCATGCCGCACCCGCGGGGTCGGCCGTCCACGGGATTCGGGCCGCGGGGCCCGGTCCGAGCCATCGCACACCGAGGAAACGCGGGACTGGGCTGGGCCACTCACCGCCGTGAGCGTGCATCAGTCGGAGACGGCGCCCGTCGCCATGTCCTGTGTGGGCACGGGGCCGGCACTGAGCGAGCCGAGCGGGGCGAGGGCGTCGGCGGAGGTGCTGCCCGGTTCGGCTTGGTAGACGACGAGGTGCTGGGCGGGGGCACTGTTGACGGTGAAGGACTCGTGGTGCAGTTCCAGGTCGCCGACCTGGGCGTGGTGGAGGAGCTTGGCCTCGCGGGTCTTGCCGCGCACGTCGTGGCGCGCCCACAGGACGGGGAAGTCGGCGCTCTTCACGGACAGTTCGCCTACCACCTGGCTCAGCCGTGGGTCCTCGGGGTCGATACCGGCCGCCCGCCGCAGTGTGGCCACGGTCGGCTCGGCGGCCCGGTCCCAGTCGCGGTAGAAGTGCCGCGCGGCCGGGTCCAGGAACGTCATGCGCAGCAGGTTGTCGGAGTGGGTGAAGCCGGAGTGGAGGGCGCTTGCGAGCCGGTTGCGGGCCAGGATGTCCAATGCGGGGCCCAGGACGAAGGCGGGCGTGTCGCTCCACGTGTCGAGGAGTCGCCGCAGGTGCGGGGCGACGCGTTCGACGCGCGGCGCGCGGCGCGTACGGCGGGGGGTCGGGGTGGCCACGCGATACAGGTGGGCCACCGCATCGTCGTCCAGTTGCAGAGCCCGCGCGACGGCCTCGAGTATCTGCTGCGACGGGTGCCGTTCGCGTCCCTGTTCCAGGCGCATGTAGTAGTCGGTGCTCACCCCGGCGAGCGTGGCTACCTCCTCACGGCGCAGACCGGGCACCCTGCGACGACCGGAGGTGGGAATGCCCACGTCTTCGGGGCGCAGTCGGGCACGCCGTGCGCGGAGGAACCTCCTAGGGCCTGTGTGATGTCGTGATCACGCGGTGGTCTTGAGCAGGTCGTCGATCCATATCATGGAGGCTCGGAGGTGGAGGCCGGCGAGGTAGCTTTCGGGTGACTTGTCGTAGCGGGTGGTGATGCCTCGCCAGGCTTTCAGCTTGTTGATCAGGCGTTCGACGGTGTTGCGTTCCTTGTAGAGGTCGGCGTCGTGGCTGACGGGCCGCCCGCCCCGGCTGCCTCTCTTCTCGCGGTGTGCGGCTTGGTCCTTCTTCTCCGGGATAGCTGCTTTGATGTGGTGTTTTCGCAGGTAGTGGCGGTTTCCGCGTGATGAGTAGGCCTTGTCACCGGCGACTGCGCCAGGTCTGGTGCGGGGACGGCCGACCGGCAGAGGAACTCGCATTTTCTCGAGCACGGGGATGAACTGCGGACTGTCCGCGGCCTGCCCGGCGGTCAAGACGAAGGCCAGCGGACGGCATCTGCGATCCGCCGCGAGATGAATCTTGCTGGTGAGGCCGCCCCGGGACCGGCCGAGCAGGGCTTGCTTCAGGCGGAGCTTGCGTCGGCGCCGGATGCGCCGGCGTTCGTCCTGTCCGCTCTGTTCCTCCGCGCCACCCCTTTTTGTCGGGCTGTCTCCTGCTCCTGCGCGGCTTCCTCCAGGGCCGACATGAGGTGCTTGCTGACGCGGAGCCCCGCGGCGTCGTGGTGGGCGCGGACCGTGGTGGAGTCCACGCTGACCAGCGACAAGTCTGTTTGCTCCGCGTGGGCTGCCTGAGCGATCAGGCCTTCCAGCAGGGCGGTGAACACACCGGCGTCTCGCCAGACGCGGAAACGTCCGTAGACGGTGGCTCATGGGCCGAACTCGGCAGGCATCTCCCGCCACTGACCGCTGGAGCGGAACCGCCAGATCACCCCCTCGAACTGTTCCCGCAAACGCTCCGGATACGGGCCGTACCTACCGATCGGCAGATACGGCTCGATGAACTTCCACTGGGCATGGGTGAGTTGCCTACGCGTCACGACCACAGTCCTACCGGCTTCCACCCCGCAAAGAGCACAGAACCCGGCAACTGATCACAACCTCACACAGGCCCTAAGTGCGTACACTTCGCCCCGGCGGGAGGAAGCTGCTGTCGGTCCTGGCTGTGCTCCTGCTCCGGTAGGCGCCCAAGGACGCCGAACTTCTGGTTTCGCGGCATGAGGACGCGGTGCTGCGTCGACAACTCGCGGGTCTGGTGCGCTACGAGCCGGCGAGCAGGGATTCCAGTCGCACGATCCTCTTGGACAGCGCCTGCTGGGAGATGGCGAACGTCTTGGCCGCCCGCCCGAAGTGCAGTTCCTCGGCGGTGCGCACGGGTGAGGACTGGCGCACCGTACTGGCGGAGACGGTCGGCACGTCCGGGGTCTGATGTCAGGCGCACGGTCCGGACACCTCGCCGGGCGCTCGGACCGTGCGGCGGCCCTTACCACCTGATGAAGCCGCCGCAGACAGGGCAGAACCCGACGAAGCGCCACTGAGTCCTCACACCCGGCCGGGCGGCGCCGCCACCGACGAACGGTCCACAAGGTGGGTGCGCAGGGTGTGCGTCTCTCGGCGGGGTTCGGCTCCCGCGAGGACGTCGAGCAGCACCTCGGCGGCCGTGGACCCGAGGCGGTGCACCGGCTGCTCGATCATGGTCAGCGGCGGCACCATGACTGCGGCCCAGGCGCTGTCGTCGAACCCGATCAGGGACACATCACCGGGGCACGACAACCCCCGTGCGCGGATGGTCCGCAGCGCACCGGTGACGCCGTCGGTCTCGGTGCAGAACAGTGCGGTGACGCGGTCGGGGAGGTCGAGCATCCGGGCAACCTCCCGGGCCGCCCGCTCCTCCACCTTCGGCCCGACCATCACCAGTTCGGGGTCGAAGGGGATGCCCGCGTCGTCGAGCGCGTCGAGGTATCCACGCAGGCGCTCCCCGTCGGTCCACAGATTGCGGGACGCGGCGGCAATCAGTCCCCGGCGGGTCGCGGGAGCCTTGTCCACCGGCGGGCCCCAGATGAATCCGATACGCCGGTGCCCGGCCGCGATGAGCTTCTCCACCGCTTCGCGGGCCGCGTCCCGGTTGTCGATGACGACGGCGTCCAGATCGAGCGAGGGCACCGCACGGTCGACGAGGACCACCGGGATTCCGCGGTCGAGGGCTGTGCGGATGTGGCCCACCGAGGAGCGGTCGACCGCCGCCGACGCGACGATCATGCCGTCGACGCGCTTGTCGACGAGGAGGTTGGCCGCTGCCACCTCCTCGTCGAGCCTCTCGTACGTACTGACGACCAATGTGTCGAATCCGCGGGCGCGGGAAGTGTCGCAGATGCCGCGTACGACACCCGCGAAGAACGGGTTGCCGATGTCCGCGACGATGACTCCGAGGGTATGGGTCACTCCTGTCGACATGCTGCGGGCCAGCGCGTTCGCGCGATAGCCGAGTTTCTCGGCCGCGGCGAGTACCCGTTCCTTCAGCTCCGGGCTGACGTATCCGTATTCGCCGAGCGTGCGGGCGGCGGTTGCCCGGCCGACACCGGCCTCTGCGGCCACCTCGGAGATCGTCGGGGACGTCGATGGGCGGGGCCGCTCTCCTGGCATCGCTCGGTACCTCGCTTCTCGTGATCGACGGCTGTCCACATGCTAGGCACAGCCGGTGGGCCGGCCGCGGCCGAATGCCGCCTCGGTGAAACACTGGTCGTGGGCGGCGTCCGCGCCGTCGCGCAGCGCGCGTTCCATCTGGTGGCGGTCGGGTGGGGTCGGTCTCCGCCATCCTGCGCGCAGCAGTGAGACCACGAAACCGGCGAGGAAGGCGTCACCGCAGCCCATCGTGTCGACGAGGGGTGCCCCGTTGTCCAGGGGGCGGGCGGGCGCCGCTACGGTCGCGTGGCCGTCGTGGGCGACGGCGCCCTCGGCGCCTCGGGTGGCGAGGGCGAGTCCGGCGCCGCGCCGCACCGCCTCGACCAGCAGGTCGCGGGTGGCCGTCTCGTTCAGGTGGGAGCAGGACAGCAGCACGAGGTCGGCGTACGGGCAGACCCGGTCCAGGTAGTCGGGTGTGCGGTACTCCTCTTCGCTGGACAGGTCAAAGGTCGTGAGCGTGTCGAGACGGGCGAGCTTGGGCAGTTCGCTCTCGCTGCCCGAGTACACGCTGGAGTGCACTAGGTCGAAGGAGGACACGTAGGCGAGCAGACCTCTGTCGAGGACCAGCGGCTCGCGCACGGTGACGCCGCCTCCGTTCCAGCCGAGGAAGACACGGTCGCCGGAGTCGACCCGCAGGGTGGACACGCCGCTCTCGCCGTCGCGCACGGCGCAGTGATCGACGGCCACCCCGGTGTCCGCGATGGCCTCGCGCAGGAAACGGCCGAGGGTGTCGTCGCCGAACACACCAAGGTACGCCGCTTCCAAACCGAGGCGTTTGGCGTAGACGGCCACGTTCACGCTGTTGCCGCCCGGGTAGTCGACGCCGCGGTCGACGAACCGGTCGACGATGTTGTCGCCGAAGCCGAGGACTCTCATGGGTTCTCCTGTGCGCTGGCCCGGCGCGCCAGGGGGCGCGGGGCACGGACGGGCGCCCGGCACCGGACTCGGTGCCGGGCGGCGGGTGCGGACTGCGGACCGTGTGTGGGCGAGACGACGGCCGTGCGCCGCAGTTCTCGGGCGGGACGGGGGACCGCGCCGGACCGGCCGCTGCCGCCGGAGTCGTTCCCGGTGAGGCAGCGGCCGGCTGCATGGCTTAGTAGTCCATGACGCGGTAGTAGCGGCGCAGGTCGAGCGAGTGCCCGCGCACCCGCTCCAGGTGCTTGCTGACCCGGCCCATGACGGTGTCGAGCACCAGCGGTGCGAGCAGGCCGCGGAACTCCGGGCTGATGCCGGGCAGCGGGTAGTCGCGGGTGTCGAAGACGGTCACGTCACGGGAGATGCGCTTGGCGAAGGCTTCGACCCGGTCGGTGAGGGCGCGGGTCTCGTCCTCGCCTTGGAACACGAGCACGCTCGTGTCCTCTTCGATGAGTTCCAGGGAGCCGTGGAAGAACTCGGCGCTGTGCACGCGGGTGGTGCGCAGCCACTGCATCTCCTCGAGGATGCACATGGAGTACAGGTAGGTGAACCCCCACAGGTTTCCGCCGCCGACCAGGAAGTGGTAGTCCGTGTCTTTGTGGGCCTCGGCGAAGGCGGCGGCCGTCGGCTCGGCCTGCTGTGCCACGCCAAGCAGGATGCCGGGCAGTCCGGCGAGTTCGTCGGCGAGCTTCTCGTACCCCTCGAACTCGCCCCGGCGCGCGAGCAGCCGCCCCACGAGCAGCAGCATCTGCGGGTCGAAGGGCCAGGCCTTCGGTTCGGAGACGAGGGCCACGTCCACGCTCCGGGCGATGGGGGACTCGGCGTAGCCCGTGAACCCGACGGTGCGAACCCCCTTCGCCTTGCAGTACTCGATGGCCCGGAGGCTGTCCTCGGTGGTGCCCGACACCGAGGTGAAGACGGCGATCGAGCGCTCGCCGAGCGTCGCCTCTGCTCCGGTGACCAGCTCCGCCGCGATGACGGCGTGGACGGGCAGCTTCGAGGTGCGGCGGGCGAGCTGTTCGTACGGCCACATCTGGGCGTAGGTTCCGCCGGCGCCGACGAGGAAGAGGTTGTCGAAGCCGTCGTCCGTGAGACGGTCGGCGAGTTCCTCGATCCGGGGGCGCAGGGCCACCGTGCTCGCCAGCTGGGAGAGGAATTCCGGCTCGTCGAATCCGAGCATCTTCGCGTCCTTTCGGGAACGGGTGCGGCCGGCGGCGCTGAGCGACCTGATACCGGTATCACGCGGGCCACACGCTGACACAGCGCATCGACGGCGTCAACAGCGGTGAGGCGTCCACCGCTATGCGTCGGCCTCGAAAGTCGGCTCTGAAGTGCTAATTCATTGATCCGCACGGGCAGGGAAGCGGTCACCCGGCGGCACACCCGCGCACCTTCCCGAAGAAGATCTTCGCTCTGGCTCTGGTACCGGTATCAGATTCTCTGTACAGTCGCCGCACGCCAGCGGCCGTCCCCCGGACACCCCGCAGCGGATCCGACGCGCCCGCGCCTTCGGCGGGCCTTCCCATCGACGAAAGGACGCCCATGCGCGCACGTGCACTGACACGGTCCGCGGCACTCCTCGGGGCTTCGGCACTCGTCCTCACCGGCTGCTTCGCCGGACCGGCGAAGGGCCCCACGGCCGACGTAACCGCGAAGCCGGAGCACTCCGGCACCCTGAGTGTCCTCACCAAGTTCGCGGGCAAGCCCTTGGAGCCCTACTTCGAGGACCTCGCCGCCGCGTACGAGCGCAAGCACCCGAAGGTGAACGTCGAACTGATCCAGGAGACCGACCAGAGCATCAAGGACAAGACCAAGACGCTCACCGCATCGGACGCCCTGCCCGACATCTACTTCACCTGGACGGGCAACTGGGCGGAGAACTTCATCCGCGGAGGCCGCGCGGCGGACCTCACCAAGGTGATCGGCCCCGGCACCACATGGGGCAAAACCTTCAGTGAGTCGGCGCTGTCGGCGTTCGCCCACGACGGTCGCTACTACGGCGTCCCGCTGTACAACAACGGCAAGTTCATGGGCTACAACAAGTCTGCCTTCGACAAGGCCGGCATCGACGTGCCGAAGACCTTCGAAGAGCTGATCGCCGCCTGCCCGGATCTGCGCGAGGCCGGCTACGAGCCCATCGCTTTCGGCAACAAGGATGGCTGGCCCGCCCTGCACTACCTCCAGCAGCTCTTCGCCCACAACGTGCCGACCGACGTCCGCGAGGCCGACTACGCCCCGGAGACCGCCACCTGGAACGACCCGGGCTACCTGCTCGCCCTCAAGCAGTTCAAGACCCTGGTGTCCGGCTGCACCGACACCGGACGCGGCACCAACGGTGTCCTCTACACCTCGGCACAGGAGGCGTTCGGGCAGGGCAAGGCCGCCATGTACTACCAGGAGATCCTGGAATTCGACAACACCAGCTCCGGCGGCATGCTCAAGCCCGGGGCCCTGGGCATCTTCCCGCTGCCCGCCGCCGCCGAGGCCAAGGGGGACCCGAAGGTCGTCGAGGGCGCACCCGAGGGGTACTTCGTCAACGCCCGGTCTCCGCGTGCGGCTCTCGCCGTCGATTTCATGAAATTCGTGACGCGCACCGCGCACGCGAAAACCCTGTCCGCGCCGCCCTACGGCCAGCCGAGCACCGTAGTCGGCGCGGTGACGCCGCAGACGTCCAGCAAGGCCGTCCAGGAGGGGATCGACCTGGTCAACAAGGCCCCACGGCTCGCCGGCTGGCTGGACATGGTCACCGCACCGGAGGTCGCCGACGCGTGGCTGGCCGGCGGCGAGGCCCTCATCAGCGGCAGCAAGTCGCCCGAGCAGGTCATGGACAGCGTGCGCCGGGCCTCCGACTCCGCCAAGTGACCTGCGCGGGCTGAAGGGAAATCAATCCGGTGCGTACTCTGTACCGAAGAGCAGCCGGGCTCGCGTGGACCGTACCGGCCCTCGTCCTGCTCGCGGTCTTCGTCTACCTCCCACTCGTCCAGAACTTCGGCTACTCCACGCTGACCTGGGACATCTACAGCGGCAGCCAACAGTTCGTCGGCCTGGACAACTATCGCGATCTGTTCGCCGACCCGGTCTTCTGGACCTCCTTCACCAACAACCTCTGGTATGCCCTGCTGTCGGTCGTCTTCCAGGTCTTCGGTGCCCTCCTGCTCGCCGCACTCGTCGAAAGCATCCGCAGTACGCGGTGGCAGCGCGCCCTCCGGACGATCTACTTCATCCCCTCCGCGATCTCACTGACCGTCGCGGGACTGCTCTTCTACTTCATCTACGAGCCCAACCTCGGCCTGCTCAACCACGCCCTGGAGGCGGTCGCGCCCGGCACGTTCGACCACGCCTGGCTGGGCCAGGAGAGCACCGCCATGACGGCGGTCATCGCGATGAGCCAGTGGCAGGGCTTCGGCTACTCGACGCTGCTGTTCGCCGTCGCCATCCAGCGAATCCCCGCAGAGCTCCACGAAGCGGCCGCCCTGGACGGCGCCGGACCCATCCGCCGCTTCTTCCAGGTGACGCTCCCGCTCGTGCGGGAGATGACCGGACTCATGCTCCTGGTCACCGTGTCGGGCGCCTTCCAGGTGTTCAACGAGGTCATGGTGATGACCAGCGGCGGACCCGACAACTCGACCCACGTGCTCGGCACGTGGCTGTACCGCAACGGATTCGTACGCAACGACTTCGGCCACGCCGCGGCCATCGGCACCATCATCTTCGTGATCACCCTCACGATCGCGATGGCACAGCTGTGGTTCACCCGAAGAAGAAGGGTGGAATGGTGAGCCGTCTCGGCTTCCTCGGCGTCATCGCACGCCTGTTCATGTGGGCCTTCCTGCTGAGTCTCGCGGTCGTGGTGCTCTATCCGCTGCTGTGGATGATCCTGAACGGCTTCAAGACCAACGCTGAACTCTTCGGCAACCCCTTCGCGCTCCCCACCGATCTGAGCTTCGGCAACTACCGCGACGCGTGGAACCGCGGCGTCAGCGACTACCTCGCGGCCAGTGTCCTGGTCACAGTCACGTCCACAGTGGCGACCGTCTTCATCAGCGCCTGGGCGGCGTACGGACTGACACGGGTAGACATCCCGCTCAACAAGGTGCTCACCGCCGCCATCCTGGGCGGCCTCATGCTCACCCCGACCGTCGCCCTGGTCCCGCTCGTGCGCATGTTCCAGACGATCGGCCTGTACAACAGCTTCTGGGCACTGCTCATCCTCTACACGGCCTTCCGCATCCCCTTCACCACCTTCCTCATCCGCGCCTACATGATCGACCTGCCGCGCGAGGTGGACGAGGCGGCACAGATCGACGGGGCCGGCCGCTGGACCGCGTTCTGGCGGATCATCCTGCCGATGTGCAAGCCCATCATCACGTCCACCGTCCTGCTGCATGTGCTCTTCGCCTGGAACGAGTACCTGTTCGCCATGGTGTTCACCAACGGCAATGACATGCAGACCCTGCCGGTCGGCCTGACGAGCCTGATGAGCAAGCACGGCACGGACTTTCCCGTCGTGTTCGCCGGCATGGTGATCGCCGCGCTCCCCGTCGTACTCCTGTTCCTCTTCGGCCAGCGCTACATCGTCAAAGGTCTGGCCGACGGCATCGGCAAGTGAACGCCCCCGGCAAGAATGGAGAACCCCACGCCGATTGCCCACCCGCCGCGGCCGACCGGATCCAATCTTGAACATCAGTCAGCCGGCGAGCATGTCCTTCTGCTCGCTCTACGGTCATGCCCTGCGTATGCGTATGCGTATGCGTATGCGGGTGAGAACCGGCTGTGACTCAACGGTCGGCGGGGACAAGGGGGCGGGTGGTGGCGGGCGTGTCCGTCTTGCAGACTGTGCCGTCGGCGGGGTGGGTGCCGTGGAGGAGTGCAGCGTCAACTGCTTTGTTGACGCATGAGTTGATGCCGTAGGAGCCGTGTCCGACTCCTTCACGGGTGAGCAGGACCGCGGAGTCCAGGGTCCGGGTCGTGTTCTCGGCCCAGTGGTGGGGGGTGACGGGGTCCAGCCGACCTGCGACCACCAGTGCCGGGGGCGCACCGGAGCCGGTGAGCGGCTTGGTGACGCGGTCCTTGTTCGGCGCGGGCCACCGGGCGCAGTTCAGGGCGGAGTAGGCGGCCCGGACCCCGATCCGCTTCGCCTCGGCAGTGGCCTTGGCGGCTGCGGCCTTGTGCGCGGCGATGCCGGACGGGGTCTTCCAATCGGCGCAGCGTACCGCTGTGTGGGTCTCGAACATCGCGGTAGGGACGGGGAAGGGGGAGACCGTGACGCTGCTCCACATGGTGTGCAAGGCAGCACCGTTGCCCTTCTGCGCGGCCAGCAGCGCCGAGGTCAGCAAGGGCCAGGCGTTCTGGTCGCCGGCCAGGGCCCGGGTGGTCTCCAGGGCCATGGCGCCGTCGAGCTCGCCCCCCGGGGTGACGCCCTCGACGGGGGCGACCTTCAGCGGCGTTGCTTCCAGCGTCTCGATCAGTGTGTCGAACGCCGCCTGCGGGTCTCCCGCGCCGAACGGACACACTGCGGTCCCTTCGGAGCGGCAGGTCTCGAACCAGGCGTTGAGGGTTCGTTCGCTCGCCACGGCGACGTCGTGTTGGAAGGGGAGGGAGTCGCCGAACCACTGGTTGGTGTCGACGGGCGCGTCGAGCACCATCTGGCGAACGCGGTGAGGGAACAGGGTGGCGTACATCGGGCCGACCACGGTGCCGTAGGACAAGCCGTAGTACGTGATCTTGTCCTCGCCGAGCGCGGAGCGCACCTGGTCGATGTCGCGGGCCACGTTGTCGGTGGACAGGCTGGCGAGGAACTTCTTGCTCTGGTGCTTGACGCAGCCGTCGGTGAACGCGACGGCATCGGCCAGCAGCCGCGGCAGGGGTTTGCCCCCGGGGACGGAAGGGTCGAATTCGGTGCCGGCGGCGTCGGCTCGCTGCTCGTCGGTCAGGCAGCGGACGGCCTGCGATGCGCCGACGCCGCGCGGGTCCATCGCGATGACGTCGAATCCGGCGAGCACCGCGGGCGAGAAGGCGCCGGGAGTGCCGGCTGTCCTGGGCAGGTTGCGCAGTGTTTCGGTGGCGGAGACTCCGGGTCCGCCCGGGTTGAAGATCAGGCTGCCGATGCGGTGGTCGGGATCAGTGGCCCGGTGCCGCATGACCGCGAGCGGAATCTGAGCGCCCTCGGGGTCGGTGTATTCCTGCGGCACCTTGATCGTGGCGCATTCCAGGTTCTTTCCGCACGCGCTCCAAGCGAGCGGGGCCGGGGAGGGGACCGGGGGCGACGTGCCCGCTGCGGACATGCTGCGCGGCCCCGGGGCGCCGGACGAACACCCCGTCAGGACCATGAGGGCTGCGGCGAACGCCGCCCCGTACCGGGCGGCGGTCCGTCGCCTCAACTGGATCATGAGGATCTTCCTTTCGTCCTACGTGTGTCATTCCATGCAGCCCGGCCATGCCGGTCGCGCGAGAGGCCGGCCGAAGAGGGCTGACGTGGTCGCGCCTTCCTCGCTTCGGGGGGTCAGCGACCGGCCGCGTCGAGCAGGGAGGAGTAGCGCAGGCGGAGCGCGCGCTCCATGCTCGCCAGAACGGCCCCGCCCCCCAGCGTGAGGTTCAGCCAGATCGGCAGGTGTATCGGCGCTTCGAACGTTCCGACCCGCTGTGTGACGGGAGGAATGTGAGAGAGGGGTTCAGCGAGCTGCAACAGGTTCAGGCCCACACCGATGACAAGCAGCAGCACCGATCCGATGGCGATCGCCCGGCTCAGTCCCGGACGGCGGGCACCGAAGCGCGCCCGCCGTCCCTCCGCCGAGGCCGGATCGGGCGTGAGCTGCCGCGGCTGTCCGCCCGAGGGGCGGTAGTGGCAGCGCTTGATGCCGTAGCTGCTCATCGCCACCTCGATGACGCCTCCGTCGACAGGGAAGACCGCGGGCAGTTTCGACTCGGCCACGTGCCTGCCGTCCAGGAAGAGATGCGCCCGGATCTTGCCGCTGTCCAACCGCGCCCAGTGCCGTACGTCGACGGCGTGCAGGCGGTCGTGCCCGCCGGCACCGGGAAGCCGTAGCCAGAACAGGGAGCGCAGGGGGAGCTGCCACCAGCGGAACCGCTGCAGCTCCCTGCCGTCTCCCGGCTTGAGGTGCCTCGATGCCGCCCACCGCTTCAACGCCATGCTCCGCCCCTTCGTGCATCAGCCGCACCCTCACTAGTACAGCGTGTTAGGGAAGACGCTAGCACGCTGTACTAGTACGGCGTGCTAGTAGAGTGAAGGGCGTTGGGAGAGGCGAAGGAGAGCGGGGCATGGACACACGCGAGAAGATCCTCAAGGCCGCTGCGGAGATGATCGCCGAGGACGTAGCCGCGAAGCTGAGCGTGCGAGCGGTCGCCGCGCGTGCGGGAGTGAGCACCGGCTCGCTGAGGTTCCACTTCCCCACCCAGCGCGCCCTGCAGGACAGCTTGCTCGCGCGGATCTACGAACACCTGCTGCCCGGCGACCCGATCCGGGACCGGGCCCTGCCGCCCCGCGAACGGCTGCTGAACTGCCTGCGGCAGGTTCTCGCACTGACCGGCACCAACGAAGAAGCGCGAACCGCATGGGGCGCGACGTACAAGACGTTCATCGAACCCGAGCCGACCGAATCGGTACGCGCCGCGTACCTCGGCCATGAGCGGGAGGCGGAGCGCCGGGTCGAACACTGGCTGACCGTGCTTGCCGAGGAAGGCGTACTGCCCCCGGGAGACCACACCCGCAACGTCAGGTTCCTTCTCACCATCCTCAACGGACTCTCGGTCGAACGCGCCCTGCCGACCCGTGAATCCGTCCTCATCGCCGAGACCGAGACCCTCAACGCCGCCGTCGACCACGTCCTCTCCACCGGCCCCGCGCCACCTGCCGGGCCGACTCGGCCGTGACCGAACCAACCGCCCTCTGCAGCGGTTCCACCCGACGGTGAGGGGCGCGAGGGCACAGTGAGCATGCCCTCCTTGTGCAGACCGGGGCGGTCGGCGGCGTCCCGCTTGGTGAGTACGCGGCCAGCCGCGGAGTCCTCGACGACGACCGCAACGACCAGCGCGGCGAGGACCTCGGCAATGATGTTCCCGCTGGCGGACCTAGGCAGTGTCTTCAAAGGGTTCTGGTGGGGATCATGTCGGTATGGTGCGTCGTCATGAGCTGACGCATGTGGAGTGGGAAGCGTTGTCCGGGTTGTTGCCGCAGTCGTCTTGGGGGCGGCCGCGGCTGGACGACCGGCGGGTGCTGAATGGGATCGTGTGGAAGCTGCGGACGGGGTCGGCGTGGCGTGATGTGCCGGAGCGGTACGGGTCCTGGACGCTGTACACACGTTTTCGCAGGTGGGCTCTGGACGGGACCTTCACGCGGATGTCGGCCGCGGTCCAGGCGGAGAAGGACGCCGCCGGTGACATCGACTGGCTGGTGTCGGTGGACTCCACGGTCGCTCGGGCCCACCAGCATGCCGCCGGCGCCCGAAAAAGAGGCGGAGTCGGGGGACGAAGTATGTGATCACGCCCTCGGGCGATCCCGAGGCGGACTGACCACGAAGATCCACCTCGCCTGCGACGGTCGCGGCCGGCCGCTCGGCTTCGTCCTCACCGGCGGCAACGCCGCCGACTGCACCCGCTTCGAGGACGTCATGGACACCATCCGGGTCCGCAGAGCCGGGCCCGGACGACCCCGAACCCGCCCGGACCACGTCTTGGACGACAAGGGCTACCGCTCCCGCAAGATACGCGCCTACCTGCGCAAACGCGGGATCGGCCACACCATGCCCGAACGCCGCGACCAGCGGGCCAACCGAACCCGCAAACGCCGCGACGGAGGCAGACCGCGCGCCTTCGACAAGCAGCTCTACAAGAAGCGCAACGTCGTCGAACGCTGCTTCAACCGCCTCAAGCAGTACCACGCGATCGCCACTCGCTATGACAAAACCCGAGAGTCCTACCAGGCGGCCGTCACCATCGCATCCCTCCTCCTTTGGCTCAACCCTCTTTGAAGACACCGCCTAACGGGCGACCTGCGCTGGTCTCACTTTGAGTTCGATCGGGGCGGGCAGCGCGCTGGCGATACGATCCTGAGCTGGGCGTCGTTCTTCAACACGGGAGAGCTCGCGGGCGCTTCCTGGGACATCACTCCCGCCGAGGTCTGGCACCACTGGTAGATCGCTCTTGGCGCTGGGCCCTGAGGAAGGCGCGCCTCATCGGGTGAGTCGGCGGTAGCAGATGAGGGCGCTGGCGATGCCGACGAAGGCGAGGAAGTGTTCGGCCGTGCGCTTGTAGCGGCGGTGCAGACGGTGGCAGCCATTCAGCCAGGACATCGTGCGCTCGACCACCCAGCGATGCCGGCCCAGACGACCGGACGGCTCGGTGCCGCGGCCGGCGATGCGTGGCACGATCTGTCGACGGCGCAACCAGCCGCGCAGGTGGTCGAAGTCGTAGCCCTTGTCGGCGTACTTGACCACGTCGAACTTCATGCTTATGGATCTTGGTGGTGGCCTGCTGTCGCGCCTTGTGTCTTGTTGCACACCCTGCTGGGTCTGTCGGCTTCTTCGGTTATGGACACGAGTCGCCTGCCGGGCCGAGCCCTCTTCGCCCGTGCTGGAAATCGGTTGGCGGGAGGGGCGGGCGACCGGGCTACAGTCGCGCATGACAACGTACGGCCTCGGCCCCACCCAGCTCTATGCCCCCTTCGAGCGGCTGCTCCACGGCAAGGGTGTGGAGTCCGCGATCGGGTCCGGAGGGGCCGAGGACTGGATCCGGCTCGACAGCCGCGTCCATTGGGCCACCTACAGCCACGTGTTCCGCGGCTGGAAGTCGACCTCCTGGATACGTGTCGGCTTCTGGTCGGTGAACACGCGGGAGATCGCGGACTGGCGTCGGGCCCCGTACTGGCAGGAGGGCCTTGGCGGGACCGGAGCCCCGTCCTGGAGCCTGCCGCCCACCGAGTCCGAGATCGCTCTGTGCCTGTGTCACGGGGATCCCCGCGTTCGTGCGGCGGCGCTGGCGCTCGATGAGTCGGCGGAACTGCCCGTCTCCGTTCTGCCGCTCGTTCTGATCCGGAGCGCGGACACCGATGAACGTGTGCGGACCCTCGCCCGCGCCGTTCTCGAACGTGCGCTCGGCGACTCCGGCAAGGCATTGCCGCGTCAACTGGCCTCCCTGGCCGTCCTGGTGGGGATGCGGAGGTGGTACGGGGCCTGGGCGCGGGAGGCCGTCCTGGGGCGCCTCGGCGCACTGCCCGACGACACGCTCACCTACCTCCTGACGAACGGCCGGGAGTCCCGGCTCGCCGGCCTGGAGGCGGCCACCATGTACGGGGTGCCGGCCATGGAGCAGGCCTGGGCGCTGGCCGAGCAGGACCGCGACGAGGGCGTGCGTGCGCTGGGCGTGCGCACCGCGATACGTCTCGCGCTCGCCTCCGGGCAGCAGGCGGTCCTGGACGACGCCAAGGCCCGGTTCTTCGCCCACCTCGACAACGACCGCGCCTACGGTCTTCGCCTCAACACCTTCGCCACCGCCGTGGAGACCGGCTTCCTCCACGTCGACGACCTCGCCACTCTCGCCGCCACCCACCGGTACCGGAAGATCCGGCGCCACGCCTGCGCGGCCGTCCTCGCCCACCCGGAAGGGGACGTGGTCCTCGACCGCCTGCTCTCCGCCCGGGACACCTTCGTGCGCTCCGCCGCCGTGGGACGACTGCGCCATGCCGGCCGCGGCCACGAACTGCCCCGGTACCTGACGGACCTCTCCGCAGGCGTGCGCGCGAGGGCATGCCGAGAACTCCGGACGCAGGGGTACGACCTCCGCGCGCACTACCAGGCACTGTGCGCCGCCCCGGCCACCGTCGTCCCGGCCGCGGTCCTCGGCCTCGCCGAGCAGGAGCACCCCGAGGACGCAGCCCTGCTGCACCCCCTCCTCCGTCACCCGCACGCCGGGATCCGCGCCCGCGCCCTGTCCGCGCTGCGCATGCTCGGTGCCTTGCCCGACGACGCGCTCCCGCCGTTCGCCGATGACCCCGACCCCGGCGTCCGCGGCACCGCCCTCAGCGCGCTCCGCGGCACCCCCTGCCTCCTGCGGGATCTGCTCGGCAGCCCGCGGGAGGACGTGCGGGCGCGGGTGGAGGTCCTCCTGGAACACAACCGGATTTACCGGCAGGGCGCCTGCCGGTGACGGCCCTCTCCGCCACCGGCGGCGAGGCGGTCACGATGAGCGAAGCTCCTGCCCGAGCCCCGCCCCGACCCCCAATAGCCCTCCCCGATCCGCCCGGCTTCCTACGACACCGGTCCCAGTGCCGGGGACTCCCTTCCCCTGTGGCTGAGACAGACAAGCTCAGTAGCCGCCTGCGGACATCATTTTGAAACGATCAGTAAGCCACCGCACCCTCGCCCAGCAGGCTCCCGGCTACTCGCACGCCACCTATGGAGCCGTCCTGCGCGGCGCCCGCCCGCTGCGCGCGAAAGTTCTCCACCAGATCCTCATCGGCTGCGGCGTCCACTCGCTGAGCAGCCAGGAGGCATGGTTCGAGACGCTCAGCCGCTTCTACCCGAACGAAGGCGTGCAGGACGGCAAGCTGCTCAGCCGCGTGGACCAGCGCCACCGCTACGCCGGCGACCTCGGCCTGAAGATGCTCAAGGCCGTCCTCGAGCGGCTGGAACGCGGCCGCAGCCTGCTGGTCGCCGGTGCTGTGTCCTTACAGCAGCGTCAACGCCCTGCGGAGCGCGTTCGAGGACATGCTGACGCTGCTGATGACCTCCTTCCACTGGTCGGATGTCCCACTGCCGGCCAAACTCGGCATCGCGTTCG
Organism: Streptomyces sp. NPDC014882; assembly: GCF_043081325.1. Classification (NCBI taxonomy): domain Bacteria; kingdom Bacillati; phylum Actinomycetota; class Actinomycetes; order Kitasatosporales; family Streptomycetaceae; genus Streptomyces; species Streptomyces sp. NPDC014882. Next base: position 24,014 of record NZ_JBIBWL010000019.1, on the reverse strand, counting down.
GCCAGGTGGTCCGCCGGCTCAGCAACAACTCGGTGCCCAACCCGGCAGCCATCGAGGCCCTCGTGCCCCTTAGGGTCTGTCGTCAAATGATCTTCGATCGGGGATCATGGCCGGGTGATACGTCGCCATGAACTGTCCGACGCCGAATGGGCCTTCGTGGAACCGCTGCTGCCCCGGTCCGAGCGGGCCCGCCTTGCCGCCGGCGCCTTGGCCGCCCGGGTCCGTGCCGCGCGGCGAGCGGAGCGCCTGGGCTCCCGCTCCCGCCCGTACGCCGTCGCGGTGCCCGCCGCCTCGAGGTCGCACCCGCGGCCGTTCCGCGCCGGCCGGGAGGACGGCCGCTTCTCGGAGCCGGAGGCCGGAGTCGACGCGGTGGAGCAGACCCGCCAGACCCTCGAAGCCGCCGCCGCACAGGTGGCCGCCACGCTCCAGGACAGCCGGCGGGCACGCGAAGCCGCCCACAGCCTCCGCCCGCAGCCCACCCCGGCGACGGCCCCGCAGCCGCACACCCAGCAACCCGGCACACACCGGGCCGAACCACAGGAGGAGTCACGTGAACACCCCGGAAGACCAGCCCAACCCCGACGAGCCCTCGCCCGCGCCCGTGCCGCCCGCAAGCAAGATCACGACCTACGGCTGGAAGTAGGAGGGCCTGTTGCGAAAGTGGACGGTAGGGCACAAGAGGGCCGTGGAATGCCGGGGACGTTACGGAAGTTGATCACAGCATGACTCAAGGACCAGCGCCTCGCTCCCTGTCCAATGAAGCCCTCTCCGATCTACTCGCCAGGCAGCAGTTCGGGACCCTCGCCACTGTCAAGCAAAGCGGCCATCCGCACCTGACCACGATGCTCTACAGCTGGGACCCCGAGGCCCGCATCGTGAGGCTGTCCACCACGGCCGACCGCATCAAGGTCAAGCACCTGCAGCGCAACCCGCGCGCGGCGCTGCATGTGCAGGGTGACGACGTCTGGTCGTTCGCCGTCGCCGAGGGCGCGGCGGAGGCTTCCGAGATCACTACGGTTCCAGGCGACGCGGTCGGGCGGGAGCTGCTCGCGATGATCCCGACGGCCGCGAAGCCGGAGGACGAAGATGCGTTCCTCAAGCAGTTGGTCGCCGAGCGCAGGATCGTCATTCGGTTGAGGGTGGAGCGGCTATACGGTACGGCCTTGGATATCAACGGCTAAGGGCTCGCAGAGAATCAAGGTGTTGCTTCCCGCGATGCGGATCGTTGTTGTGGTATGAGCGTCTCCGGCAAGGTTCGCAGTCAACTCGCTGTGAGATTCCAGGTGTTGTTCCCGCGCCTCGACGAGCGGCAGCGACGGCTGATGATGGGGGCCGAGGCCCGGATCCTGGGCCACAGCGGTATCCGGGCGGTCCCGCGGGCGGCCCGGGTCAGCGAGACGACGGTCCGCAAGGGCGTGGACGAGCTGGAGGCCGGCGAGGAACCCCTGGGCCGGGTGCGCAGGATGGTGGTGGCCGGAAGAGGTCCGCGGATCTTGATCCGGGGTTGCGGCCCGCGCTGCTGGCCCTGGTGGAACCCGACGAACGGGGTGATCCGATGCCGCCCGCGTCCGCCACCTCACCATCGCCCTCGCCCCCCAGCACGCGGCCCGTCTCTTCGACGCCCACGACACCGGCGCCAGCGAGCAGCAGCTGCGTGACATCGCCGCTGAAGGCCTGGGTGAGATGTACTTCCGCGACGGGGCCGCCGCGCCCACGGCCTCGAGGTTCAGTTCACCGACGTCGAGCACCTGGAGTTCGACCTATAACCACTGGCTGCGACTTTTCAGATTCGTGCCAGTTGTGACTGAGCACTTCAGTGGGCGAGTTTCGCCACGTATTGCGCTCAGGCTGCAACGCCCTGCCCAATGTTGTGTCGTGTGGGATGATCGGCCGCATGATCGAAGCTCCAGCACGCAAGGGCGGCCTCCGCTCCGCCCGATGACGTGGCCGGACGAGGCCGTGGCCGACGGCACCGCCACGACGCCCGCCCACCCTTCCCGTATCGCGCTCTTCGAGGCGATACGCGCCGACCGCACCGGCCCCGTCGCCACTCGGCTGCTCCGGCTCGCCCACGCCGACACCCCCTTCGTGCGCCGGGAGGCCTTGGACCTCCTCCACAGCCTGGCCCGCGAACGGCCCTGGCCAGAGGCCGTCAACGCTGCAGTGGCCCGGCTCAGTGACCCCGACGAGGAAGTGCGGCGCCGAGCCGCGTGCCTCTTCGGCTACCGCGGGCAGCCCGGCCTGGTTCTCGCAGCCCTCGGCGAACTCGCCGATCCTGTCGTGCGCACCATCCTGGCCAGGGCGCTTGGCCCGGCCGCCGCCCACCTGACGGACAATGACCTCGCGTCGGTCCGCTTCCTCGCCCACCTGGAGACACTGCGGGCAGCGCCACCCACGCGATGGAACCCCCTGGACGCCGCACTCCTCGACGACGTCCGGGATGCCGCGCACCACCTGGAGGACATCGGGCACATCTGGGGCCGGGTCCTGTACAGACTGAGGCGCGAGCACGACACATACGCCCTCGTGGCCCGCCTCCTTGCCGACCCCGGCTCCCGGGACATCGGCGCCGACCTGGCCCGCGAGGCTTGCCACGACTGGCGGGTGGCCCCGGTCAGGCTGCTGCCGCTGCTCGTCCAGCACCGCGGCCAGAGGGTCACCCCGGCTCTTGGTGCGGCCCTCACGACAGCCTCGATCTCCGAGGCGGCGATGCGGACGCACGAAGTTCTCCTCGCCGAAGTCCCCTTCACACCGTCCCCGAGGACCCGCCGGATCCCGTCCACCGCGACGGTCTACGACAGTGCACCCGCCGCCGCGCTCCTTGCGGCCAAGCCTGTGGGCATCGCCCGCCTCGCTCACGCCCCCGAGATCTTCGAGGCCTTGCTGGACGCCGGCCCGCTGACCTTCCGGCAGGCGGCACAGCTGTACAACCTGACCTTCCGTCGCCCTGGCCGCTCACAGGCGGAGTGCGCCCCGCTGTGGCTGCGACACGCCGGTCCTTCCGCACTGTCCCGGCTGCTCGCCCTCATGACACCGCACCTGGCCGACTACGCGGTCGGCGAGTACTACCTGACGGGTCTCGCCCGGATGGGCGGCCACGCACGCCCTGCGTTGCCGGCCGTGACGGCGCTGATCGACAGGCGTACCCGCATCCCCGCCAACGACTCCACCCGCGACGCCGAGATGAGACTGGACGAAAGCCTTCTGGCCACCGCTCTCAGCACCCGCCTCGCCATCCTCGCGGGCGCCGTTCCGCAGCCTCCTGCCCCGCCGTCTCCCCAATAGCCGCCAGCTCAAGTCCTTCACCCGCCAAGTGAAACGCTCAGTCACACGTGGCCCGCTCCGGTCCGGCGCCCGCGGGCGCCTACAGCTCGAACTCGAGGTGTTCGATGTCGGCGAGTTCCACTTCGAGACCGTGGGCGCGGCGGCCGTTGTCGCGGAAGTAGACCTCGCCCAGGGCCTCAGCGGCGATCTGACGGAGCTGGTCTTCGCCGGCGCCGGTTTCCTGGGCCCGGAAGAGGCGTGCGGCATGCTGCGGGGGCAGGGCGAGGGTGAGGTGCCGGATACGGGCGTCGTCGGTGCTGCCGGGAGCGGCGGTGAACCCGGACCGGGCACGGGTGTCGATCATGAGGCCCTGGCTGGTGGCCGCGGCCTGCTTCGCCTTGGCCCGGACCTGCGGCTGCCAACGCGTGCGCACTTCGTGTGCGAGGCGGTCGGCGAGCTCCGGCCGAGGGCGCCTGATCTGGTTCTTCATATAGCGCTCCACGGTGCGTTGGCTGATGCCGAGCAGCTCGGCGACCGGTTTCGTCCTGCCGCCGTGCTGCTTGACCAGGTAGCGCATCTGCGCCCCGGCAGACTTAGGGATCGGGCGTGTGAACGCGCCCTGCACCGCCTTGTCGAGTTCCTCCGCGACCGTGACCATCACCCTTGCCTCCTATTCCCCGGTGTCCTTGGCGCTGACCTCGCCGGTCTTGATGTAGCGGGCGAGGTTGGCGACATGCCCGCCGTCGGCGGCGAGCTGCTCGAGCACGTCCGCACCCCACAGCACGCTCTGCGTCCCCTCGTGCTTGACCATCCCCGGCGACACCCCCAGCCGGAAGCTGCCGGGCACCGTCTTGCCGTCGGCGCCGTAGGGCAGCACGTCCAGCGGGCCGGGCCCGTCGGCGGCGTAGACGGCGCAATCGGACAGGACTGCGACCGGATACCGGCCGGTGGCCGCGGCCAGGGCGACCATCTTGCGGTGCATGTTGATGCGGGCCCGGGAGATGACGGTGGCGCGGATGTCCGGGCGCCAGGTCGGGCGGGCCAGAGCGGGCCAGGCCTGCCCCGGCTTCCAGCCGCCGCCGCGCGCCTTCTCCTGCAACTTGCCGATGCCACCCTTCACGGTCATCTTCACCGCGTCCACCACGATCCCCAGCTCCGGATCACGGCTCTTGTAGCCGTCCATCGCCGCCAGGAACTCGGCCGGGGACAGCTTCTCGCCCACGCCGAGGTCCGCCATGGTGGCGACGTAGGCGTCACGCAGCCGCCTGTACCAGCCGTCCAGGAACCGGCCGCTCTCCCGGCGCACCCATGCCTCGGCGGGCGCGACGTCGTAGCCCAGCTCGACCGCGTACGCCACCGTCGGGGTGGCGTACCAAGCCGGCCCGGCCGGGCGCTCACCGCTCGGCGTGAAGGGGCTGGGCAGCAAGCTGCCGTCGAGGTCGCGCCACTGCTTGCCCACCTTCACCCGCGACAGATCCACATGGGAGAGGTCGACCAGCCAGGAACCGGGCACCGCCGCATCGAAGACCGGACCGGTGACGTGGACGGGCGGCGTGGCCAGGCCGACGACGGCGCCGTTGGCGGCCGCGCCGAAGGCGAGGTTCACATCCAGGCCGACCAGGCAGCGCTTCATGCACTCGGCATCGGTCAGATCCCGCGCCCAGTCGTAGGCCTCCTCGAACAGCCTCTCGCCTGGTCCGCGCACGTGGAAGCGGGGCAGATGGGCCAGGACCGGGTGTCCGTCGGTCGCCTCGCACGGCGCGGGGTCCATCGGCTCGGTGCCCAGGGAGCCGGGCCGGTGCTCGCGGTGCCGCTTGCCAGTCTCGTCCGGCTCGCTCGCGCGGGTCGGCGGGTTGAGCGCCGTCATCAGCTGCAGCCCCGTCACCGCGGTGGAGCCCACTGGGGTCGCCACCCGGGCCGCGTACACGCCCAGTACCCGGGCCAGCTCCGCCGGCTCCAGACTGGCGGCGTGCCCCCAGGCGCGGTCGTCCAGGGCGTGCCACGAGGGCAGGCACAGTTGTACACACTGGCGGCGGCCGCCCTGGACGGGGCGGTAGATCCGCGCCCATGGCCCCAGCCCCCGCCGGGTGAGCTGCCAGTCGGCCCGCTGAAGCTGCTTGATGGCCTTGTGCCCCTCCGGCAGCCGCCAGGCGAGCCGCTCGGCCTCGGACAACCGCCCGGGCAGACCGAACCGTTCGCACGCCGCCTCGGTGAGCACCAGCAGCGGATCGGCGTCCTTGCCCGACCCGTGCAGCTTCTGCGCCCCCACCCGGGCCTCGGTCAGCGTCCACTCCACCAGCGCGGGCAGCGACCTGGCGGGCACGTCCATGATCAGGCCGCCGACGCCGTAGCCGGTCACCTGCTTCTCGGTGTCGGCGTCGAGGACCAGCAGCGGACCGTGCGCGTACGCGCCGCCGGGTGCAGGGGTGTTCGCCGGGGCGGCCTTCCTCGCAGGGGGGCGCCGCGAGCTCTGCGGCGCCCGTTCGGCACGCGGCAGCGACACCGCGGCCGGTGCGGCGTGCGGGACAGGCGCTGGGGGAGCGGCGGGGGGTTCCTCTGCCTCCGCCGCGGCCGTAGCTTCCGCCGCCCCGCCCGCGGGCCCAGCCTGCGCTGCGGGCGCTGCGGTGGTGGATGTCTGCGGCGCCGCGGTGTCCGTGTCCTCCTGCGGGGCGCCGGTGCTCTCGGGGGCGGGGTAGAGCGTGGCGAGCTGCTTCAGCAGGCGCGCGTACGCCTCCCGCTCCGGCGGCCGCGGCTCGGTCCGGCCCGACTCCCAGGCGCCGACGGTCGCCCGCCGCACGCCCAGAGCGGCGGCCACCTCGTCCAGGGTGAGCGCGTGCGCCTGCCGCAGCCGCCTGCGCTCAGCCGGCGGCGGCAGCGGGGAGCGGGACGCGACCAGCGCGTCGACCGCGTCGAACAACTCGGACATGGGACACCTCCATCCCTCACCCTACCCCCAAAGCGCACCTATCACGTACGAAAAGCGTACTGATCGCGTACATTTGGCATATGGGCGGTGTTCGGGCTGATAGCGTCCAGTCAGCGGACCTGGACGACGAGCCAGCGGCCTGTAGCGCACGTGTGCTTGTGCCGTGTCTGTTCCGGGCGGTAGCGGGTCGAAGTGGCGCGAGCGCATGCGACGTGTTCGAGGGGGAGCGGTGGCGGCAGGTGACGGCTGGGCGGGTATGGGCTGGGACTGGACGGATGCCGACGGCATCCGCCGACGCCTGGAGCAAGGAGCCGATCCGGAGAGCTGGAACGGAAGCAGGCCCCTGCACCGGGCAGCGGTGTTCGGCTCCCCGGAGGATGTGACGGAACTGGCCCGCCGGGTTGCTGATGTGGACGCGCTGGAGAACGGGGTGACGGCACCGTGGGAAGCCGTCCTGTCCCGCAAGCCGGCCAACGCACGGGCGCTCGCCGCCGCCGGGGCCGACCCCTGGCGACCGTCGCTCGGCGGCTGGTCGCCGGGGCGGCTGAGCCTGGCCGGACCGACGCCCGAGCTGTTCCCGGTACCGGAAGGAGTGTCCCTGAGCGACACCGAGCGGGCGGCAGCGCAGGAGGCCCATCGCCTCACCACGGCATTGGGCGAGTTCTACTACGACGGCACGGGCCTGGCCTGCATCGCGGGCATCGACGCGGCCCAGGCGGTGCGCCGTCTTCAGGCGACCCCGGTGGCGGACGGCGAACTCATCGACGAGCTGCTGGAGGATCCCTACGCGTACGACATGGACGACAGCCTGCACATCGTCGGCGTGACATCCGTGCCGGGCGGCTGCGTGGCCACCCAGCCCTGGGGATACGCGCCGCAGATGCCGGGCGTGCTGACCCGGTTGTCCGCCGGCACTCTGTGCTATGGCCTCTACGCCAATCCCAAGAGCGGCAACCAGGGCAGCATCGCCCGGCACGGAATCATCGAGGGCTCAGACCTGCACCCTGGCGGAGGACCGGACGAGGACGACACTGCCGAGCAGGTGCTGGCCTCCTACCTTTACCAGCACGACGCCGTCGCCTACGCCTGCGCCTTCGCAGGCCTGCGTCCGACCGACAGGCGCGCCGTGACCGGACCGCCCGATGTGTGGGTCGAACTGCCGCGCCGCGAATACTGGAGCCACTGACTCGAAAGAAGAGCTGACATGACTGTGGTGGAACTGCCGCGCCCCGGCCGCCCCGAGCCCGTGCGGCTCTTTCCCGACCAGGCCGAGGCGGTCAAGCGGCTGGCCGGGCACCTGCGGCGCGCCGGGACGCGGGGTCTGTTCGTGTCGGCGACGGGCACCGGCAAGACGCTGGTGTCGATCCGGGTGGCTGACGAACTCGGCGCGCGGCTGGTGCTGTTCGTGGTGCCCACCCTGGATCTGGCGGCGCAGACGGCCTTGGCCTGGCGCCGCGACGGTCACGGCGAGCACATGGTGATCGTCTCCTCCCTGGACACCAGCGGCCGGGACGACCTGGTCGCGGCCCGGGTCATGTCGACCACGAACCCGCACGCGCTGGGCGGGTTGATGTCGGTGGTGGGGGAGGGTGAGGACCAGATCCGTGCGCTGACGGTGATCTGCACCTACGACTCCCTGGACAAGATCGAGCAGACCCAGCGCACGGGGTACGCGGTGCCGCCGTTCGACCTGGCGATCATGGACGAGGCGCACCGGATCGCGGGCCGCTCGGACAAGAAGTGGGCGATCGTCAACGACGCGCAGCGCATCCGCGCGGACCGCCGCCTCTACATGACCGCCACCCCGCGCATTTTCGCCGCGCCGGAGCTGGCGGAGTCCGCCGACCTCACCCGCCCGCGCCGCCGGCGCCCGCAGAGGCCGGAGCTGGATGCGTTCGCCAACTCCATGGACAACGAGGCCGTCTACGGCAAGAAGGTCGTGGAATACCCCCTCGCAACGGCCGTGGCGGACGGCCGGGCCGCGGACTACCGCATCGTGGTGCCCACCCTCACCGACACCGACCTGCGCCGCCGCCTGAACCTGCCCGCCCCCGGCACCACAACCCCTGGCACCGCCGTGGCCCGGGAGGCGAACGACGACGGTGCACTGCGCACCACCGCCCTGCACCTGTCCGTCCTGCGCGCCATGACCGAGCACAACCTGAAGAAGGTGCTGGTCTACTTCAACCTCGTCTCCGACGCCCGCCGCTTCACCCGCGAACTGCCCCACACCCTGCGCCTGCTGGCCCGCACCGACCCCGGCCTCGTCCCGGACATCACCCCCAAGCTGTTCTTCGCCCACGGCGAGCACACCCCCGCCCAGCGCGCCGACATCTTCGCCGCCTTCGCCGCCGCCGACACCGCGATCCTCGCCAACTCGCGTCTGATCGCCGAAGGCGTCGACATCCCCAGCGTCGACGCCATCGTCTTCGCCGACCCCACCCGCAGCGTCATCCGCTGCGTCCAGGCCCTCGGCCGCGCCCTGCGCCTGGACGTCTCCGGCAAAACCGCCTCCCTGATCGTCCCCGTCTACATCCCGCCCGGCACGGACGGCGAGAACATCCTGGGCACCGCGTACGAGCCGGTGTGGGCGATCGCCTGCGCGCTGGCCAGCCACGACCACCGCATCCTCGAACGCCTCCCCGACAAGGCCAACCGCCTCCCCAGGGAGACCAGCGACGTCATCGCGCGCCGCTGGCACTTCGACTTCACCGTCCACCCCGAACGCATCGCCCAAGCGATGGACCTGGCCGCCTTCGACCCCCGCGACCCGGCCGTCTCCCGCTCCCGCCGCCTCGGGCTCGCCGCCGCACAGTCCTACCGCGACCAATACGGCCACCTCGACGTCCCCGCCGACTACACCGACTACACCGGCTACCGGCTCGGCACCTTCATCACCACCATGCGCGACGCACACACCGCCGGCCGCCTCGACGCGGACTGGATGGCCGAACTCGACGCGCTGGGCATGATCTGGGACAAGCACGAAGCCGCCTGGCGCTCCCGCCTGGCCGCGGCCGCCGAATACCACCACACGCACGGCCACCTCGCCGCCCCCGCCACCACTCCCGTCGGCGCCTGGCTCGCCGAACAGCGCCACCTCGCCTCCAAGAACCAGCTCGATCAGACCCGCACCGACGCACTGACCGCCCTCGCCGCCGACTGGCGCCTGCCCCACGGCCCGGACTGGCACCGCAAATACCACCTGCTGCGCGCCCACCTCGCCGACGGCGCCGACCCCGCCACACTCACCCGCGACACCCTCCTGGCTGGCGTGAAGATCGGCTCCTGGCTGCACCGCCAGATCACCACCTGGCACACCCTCGCCCCCGGCCAGCAGCAGATGATGACCGCCCTCAGCCTGACCCCCGAAACCAACCCCCTCACCTCTGCCCGCCGCGCCCGCCGCACCTTCGAAGAGACCGTCCAGCTCCTGGAACTCTTCCTCCACCGCGAAGGCCGTGCCCCCGCCGCCCGCGAGACGATCCGCGTCGACGGCGACACCGTCAGAATCGGCACCTGGCTCGCCAAGGCCCGCACCAAGCACCGCACCGGGCAGCTCCCCGACCACCACGTACGCCTGGTCGACGCCCTCTTCGACGGAGACTGGACCGACGAGAACGCTGCTCCAGCGGCCCTTGTGTAGTTCCGGCCCGATGCGCTCAGCCGTGGCCACGCCGCTCCGTCGCTCACGCCGCAGCGTCCGGCGTGCCTTCCGGCGCGGTCAGCGGCGCAACGGGCAGGATGCATGATCGTGGACACTGCCACGGCGCAACCGGCCCTTCCGCCCTTCACGTGCCCCGCTTGGTGCGACTGGAAGCACCAAGCAGACACAGGTGTCACGTCTCTCGAGGACGTTGTGCACATGGCGATGGGGCCGGGCCTTGCCGTGCCCCGGCATGGCCGGGCGGGCTGGCTGGAGTTCATGCTGACCCTGACATCCGGCGCATGTCCCAACGGCGCACCGGAGCCGCCTCACATCGAGGTCGAGGTGACCGGCGAGGACGGCCGGCTGTCCAGCCGGAACGACGTCGCGGGACTCATTCACGAGCTGCGAGCGATGACAGCAACTCTGGAGACATGGATGGAGCATCTTCCCGGGTGAGGCAGGCCCCCTCGGCGTTGCCGGCCCGGCCGCGCCCGCCCGCGGCCCCCTCCTGGCCGGTCGTGACCACCCGGGCCAGCGGCGGCCAAGACCGGGGCCCCTCAAGCGCCGGGCTGGGCCAACTGGATGCTGATCACGAGCGCCTGGTCGCCCCGCCCTCTTCGACGGGCACTGGAAGGGGGCCGCCGTTCCGGCGGCGGGCCCTCCATTTTGGTAACAGCTGTTACCGTGACGGTATGGCGAAGACACAACTGGGCGCGCGCGTGGATGAGGACGTTGCCGAACTCGCGAAGAAGCGCGCCGCCGACCTGGGACTGAGCATCGGGGACTACCTCGCCCGGCTGGTACAGGACGATGCCAGCGGCCTGCGCGCCCGAGCGGTGGACGCGGCCGCCCGCTTCCTGGCCGAACACTAGGCCGTCTTCGACGAGGCCGAACAAGCCCAGCAGACACCCCGGGGAGCACGCGCGGCCTGATGGACCTGCACATCGACGTTCCCTGGATCCTGCAAGTCGCCGAGGCCGCCGGCGCGGACGACCCGGCCCCCGACGACTACGGCGTCCCCGTCTCGGCGGTCGCCCGCCACCGGGCCGAGATTTTCGAGCAGCCCGTCTACGGCGGCCCCTACGCCAAAGCCGCCGCCCTGGTGCACACACTGGGCCGGTGCCGCTGGCTGGAGCGCTCCAACATGGCCGTCGCCGCCGCGTCCGGCGTCATGTACCTCGAAGCCGCCGGCATTTCGGTCAAGCCTGGCCGTGAGGACGCCATCGCTCTGAAGGACCTGCTCCTTGACCCCGCCTGCACCACGGGGAAGATCGCCGCTCTGCTGCGGACCTGGCCCACCACCACCTGACGCCAAGGCCCGCCACCGCTTCCCAGGGCCAGGTCGCGGCAGCCGGCCGCTCGCGCAGGCGCGGGGGAGACAGGCCGCCCACGGACGGGCAGGACAGTGAACTGCACGGCTCCTCCGGAAGACACCTCGGCCTGCGGCCGGGCGCGTCCGAAACGGAGAACGCAACCGCCCTCGTGCGAGCGGCGCTGCTCCCGGCGAAGCAGCGCCGGGCAAGCTGCCGCTAGGGCCTGTCCGATGGGTCGTATGAGCTGATCAGGCGGGCGGCCTACGGTTCGCTGGAACGAAGGGGGCCGCATGGCACGCGACACAGCTGAAGCAGAGACGGGGATGAAGGGGATCACGTTTCCTGCCTGGCACGGAAAGCACTACGTGACGCTGGCTGAGCTACTGGTTCGCCTCGGCAGCTTCGGCCTGGACCTGACGTGGCGCATAAAGTTCGACGAGATCGTTGATCCTCGCTGTGTCGAGATAGAGAGACGGTCCGCCGACACCGGCATGGACACGTTGACCTTGTTGTCGCTGACGACCCCCTTTCTCCAGTTGATCGATGCCGAAGCACGTGGGTTCGCCGAGGACAAACTGGCGATCGTCCTGACCGAGTTCGACAGTTCCTCGTGGGACGTCAGGGCTGTTGACGAGCGGGTACTTAGCGAACTTCGCCACCACTACCCGGGTACCGAGGATCTCTGGACGGGGCACTTCATTCCGGACGCAGCCATAGGCGGATCGCCGCCACGGTGACCGTTCCGTGGAAGACGTACGCCCGTTTGTCGAAGCGCGTGGCGACGGCTCGGAAGTTCTTGAGCCGGTTGATAGTCCGCTCGACTTCGTTGCGGCGGCGGTAGATCGCCTTGTCGAACCCTGTGGGCCGGCCGCCTTGGCTGCCACGACGTCGACGGTTGGCCCGCTGGTCCCTCGGCTCGGGGATCGTGTGCTTGATCTGACGTCTGCGCAGGTGACGCCGGTTGCGGCGTGACGAGTAGGCCTTATCGCCCCCGACATGGTCGGGCCGAGTGCGCGGTCGTCCACCAGCCTGTCGGGGCACGCGGATCTCTTCCAGGACGGGAATCATCTGCGGTGCATCCCCCCACTGGCCGGGCGTGATGACAAACCCGAGCGGGCGGCACCCGCCTTCCCCGGCAAGGTGGATCTTGCTTGTGAGCCCGCCTCGCGAGCGTCCCAGAGCCTCATCGGGACGGTGACGCGCCGGGCTCCTGCGCCGACCCGGGATCTTGGGGGCGCGGGTGGAGGCGCCGGCCGCGTGCTGATGAGCGCGGCAGGTCGTGGAATCGACGCTGACCATGCTCCAGTCGATCCGGCCCTCGGTATCGGCGTCGGCCTGGACGGCCCCCAGGATCCTCTCCCACGTCCCGTCCTCCGACCACCTGCGATGACGGTCGTGGACCGTCTTCCAACTACCGAAGCAGGGAGGCAGGTCCCGCCAGGGGAGGCCGGTCCGCTGCCGGAACAGAATCCCGTTGATTACCCGACGGTGGCATTGCCAGCGTCCACCCCGCCCGCGATTTGCCGGCAAGTGCGGCTCCAGCCGAGCCCACTCTTCATCCGAAAGATCTCCCCGCCCCATGCCCCACGGAACGAGTTCCCAACAGGAGCGTCACACGACCCATCGGACAGCCCCTAGCCGCCGTCGACGGGCTGTGCGGCGCCCCACCGCCGAGGAGAAGGTCTCCTCGATGCGCGAACAGCAACGAGCCGAGCGTGCGGGAGGTGGCCGACCAACTGGCTTTCGAGGTCGCCGACGGCCCGAGGCGGATCATCCCGCCCGATGCCCGCGGACCGACTATCCGCCACGCTGTGCTGGAGGATTTCGCCACCTCGCTGCGCCTCAGCGAACGCCGGGGCGGCCAGCTCAAGGCCTCACCACGGGGCGGGGGAGCGAGTCTGTCCTACCAGCTGCGAGGCGGTCGCCGGCCGGGCGGCGCGCGGCCGCTCAAAGCGTGAGCACCGGTCGCGTGGAGAAGCTTTCGTACATGTCCTCTCCGTCCGGTCCGTACACGAACTCGGCCATGCCGGGGTTGCGGTTGGCGGTCGCCAGGGGGAGCCAGGCCAGCAGGTGGCCGTAGCCGCCGCACACCGACTCGCCCCCGTCGCCGCCGTGGACCGATGTGACATCGCTGGTCAGCTCGGCGCGGTAGGTGTCGTAGGCGATGTGCAGGCCGAAGGCGTTCAGCTTGTTGTGCGGGCCGGTGTCGTCTCCGTAGGGGATGCGGTCGAGGGGGCAGTCGTCGCCCCACCGGAACAGGGTGTCCGACCCGACACCGCAGGCGTGCTCCCACTCGTCGGAGCTCGGCAACCGCAGACCACGGACGGAGAGGGCAGCAGGCATGTCGGCCGGAGGTTCGGTCAGGTTCTCGTCCTCCACAGCCATGAGGACGGTGTCCAGGTGAACGCTGCGGCGGGCGCTGAGGATCCGCTCGAGGTGGGTCCCCAGATCGGGCCCGTAACCGTAGCCCTGCTCCAGGCTCTCCGCGTAGTCAGCGGCCTGCTGCGCGGTCGGCTTCCAGGTGTCGGCGTCGAAGCCCAGGGACACCCGGCCTCCGGGTATCAGGGCGAACTCCTGACCGTCCCGCTCGACCCGGACGCGGTGCAGCGGGGCACCGAGGTGTTCCGTGGCCTCGACGAGAGATACCCGGCCGCCCACGTGGTCAGCGGCATTCTGGGCGATCCGCCGGGCGGTGACCTCGTCGAAGGTCCGCCACAGGTCGAGAGTGAGATCAGCGAGCGACATGGCCGGCAGTGTGGCACGCGGCACTGACACCGGAGCGGAGAGACGGCCCCAGTCGCGCCGCCCGCTGCTGCGAGTGCAGCGCCGCCCAGGGCACCGAGCAACCCATAGATCGCGTCCTGCATTCCCCCGCCTTCAGTCGCGACACACCCTGCGGCAGCGACTGTTCAGTCGCCAAGTCAAACGATCCCCCACCATGCGGCACGATGCCCACGCTTCAGCCGACCGTGGCCGACTCGCAACGCTGTGGAGGATCGAACAGCACCGCGCGGCGGTGCCTCCCGAAGTCGTGAACATCTGCTGTCCGATCTCGCAAACAACGCCACGATGTGGACATGGGCGACGACAACATCTGCATCGGCTTGAGCCGACCGCTGGAAGTGGCTTTGGACAGCGATGGTGGCGCTGTCTGCAGTGGCCGCGTCGACCCCTCTCGGTATGTCTCCCTGCTGGGCAACGGTAGTTGCTTTCGAAAGGTTGCGCCAAACGCAAGTTCGAGTGAAAAAGCGTGGATAGCCTGACTTGATCATGTGGCGGGGCGTGCGGCTGACGCGCTGCCCAGCGGACGTGAGAGCCGCTTGTCGTACTCTTCGCCGCCGGGGCCGATCACCTTATGGGGTGGCCCCAGTTTGTCATTCGCGCCCCGGCGTGCCGGGGGTCCGGCCCGGCCCTGTGCGAGAGTCCCAACTCCCTTCCTGACATCCCCAAACCGCCTGGCCCAGCTGGTGGGAGTCCCATTTCTTCTTCCTCTGACGCTCACGGCAGCCCTGGGGTGGTTAGGCGGTACGGCTCCATGCTTCTGCATACGGAGGGCGGTGTACGGAAGGTTCCGTGTACTGAATGTGACCGCCAGTGCGCTCCTTGTGAGGGCACCGGTGCGACACGCGACACGGCCTGGGTGAATGAGGCAAGCCCTACATCTAGTGGTTGGATGCCTTCAGCAGCCCACAAGTTGTGTTCCCCCGGGCCGTCGTATCCGGGGAAGGACCTTATGCTTGGGGCCAGTTCCTTCCGGAGGTCTCACCTCAGTTGTTCGCCTCGGTCTGAGGCGAAGCTTCCGAGTCTGACTTGGGAGTCCCTGCTGGGGCCGAAGGGAGGGATGAACGGATGACCGAGGAGGGATCTTCTGGTGATCGTTGCACGCAGTGCGGCCGCCGTCTGTCGAAGCGACAGGCGTGGGTCGACTGGGCGCCTGTGATCGCCAAGGTTGTCTGGGGACTGCTGCAGTACCTCTGGTTCTGACCAGGGGAGGGACGGCCGGATGGTGGGCGCTCACGCAGTGAGCCCGACCGCGATCCAGACGGCCGGGCTCGTGACTGCGGCACCTCGGGGGCCCGATTGCTGGGGTAGGAGCCAGCGTCGGGCCTTCGGGGGCTCCCAGTCCTTTTACAGGTCTGTGAGGATCCCTTCGGGTCCGGGGTGGTCCCCTGGTGTCTCTTGCATCGTAGGACATCTCCATGGCTTAGCAATGCACCGCGGTATGCCGCTGTGTCTGGACGATACCCTGGCTGCTGTGGGAAGGCTGGCGCCCGGCTGTGTTCGTATGGGGTGCGGGCCTCGGTGACGGTGCGCCGCCCGGCTGTGCTGACCGCCGCCGTGCTCGCCCGTCAGCTGTGCGGTGATGCCGCGTCGGCAGTCGCCGGCCTGCTGGGGTTCCTCGAGCCAGACTTCCGAGGAGCTGCGCTCGCGGTGGTGGCAAGTCGTGCAGAGCTGTGCCGGCGGTCTGTTCGGGTTGGCGGGGTGCTGGATTCTGCGGACTACGCCCTCACGCGCGACCGAGGACACGTCGACTGGACCCGGCCGGTGACCGTGGGCTGCGGGTTCTGCCGTACACACACAGATCACCAGCAGCGACATCTTGGACCGCGACACCGAGCATGCCTGCTCCCGGTGCGGAACCCGCACCGCCTGTCCGGCAGACGCCGATCGGGTCATCTGCTGGGGCTGCGGCCTCAACGAACCCGGAGCCGCTTCCGTGGGAGCCCGTGCCACCTACCGGCAGGACGTTGAGCGCGGCGCCGATCAGTGGGCCACCGCCCGTGTCCGCGTCGCCAAAGAGGACGCACGAGCCCGTGGGGCACTGCCCGGCTGGGCCTCGTAGCTCTCCGCCGTTCACAGCCGCCCGAGCACACTGGCACCCGGCCCGAAAAATCTGCCTCAATGTCAGTGGCGGCGGCCACACTTGATCCATGACGCTCGATCGTGCCGATGCGGCACCGCCGCTGCTGATCCCATCCGGATCGGCGATCAACCCGATGGTGCTGGACCGGCCGATGCTGCTGCCCATCCTCGATGCCAACGCCCTCCTGGCCGAAGCCTGCGCACTGGCCAAGAACAACGGCCGATGCAACAGCGTTACCGCGCTAGCCGCGACCCGCCGTGCCACCCCGTACATTGCCGCGCACGTTCCTGGCGAGGTCGACGAACACCTCCCCAAGATGGCAGCCCACTTTGAGGTGCCCGAACGCCAGGCGCGGCACGTGCTCAACCGGCAGATCCTGCCCGCCCTGCGGGTGGTCGACCTGGAGATCCGCGATCACCTGTCGCCGCGGACCCGGCACATCCTGCACGTTGACCCGGACATGCCGCGCAAGTACAGAGGCGATCCGGATGACGCACCCACGATGGCGCTCGCGGAGTTCCTCGGACCGTGCGTCATCGTCACCCAGGACAACGTCTTCCACCACTTCGGGTTCGCCGTCATCGACTGGATTCCGGTCGTCCAGAGCATGATGCGCGTCGCAGGTCTGGAGGCCACCGCTGCGAACGCGCTGACCGTCATCGACTGGGCATTGCGACTGTCCGGCGCAGGCGCTCACCGCCTGGTCGTCCTCGCCGGACGCCACCCGCTGCTCGCGACGGCCGCTGTGGCCGGGCTGCTGGGGTGGTGCTACCGAAACGGCTACCTGACCCGCGACAACTGGCGGCAGCGCCTTGCGCGGGCCGGGAAGGCGACGGTGCCCCTGCTGGAGCTGGCCGACGCGGCGATGATCGAGTACCGGGCGCTCAGCGACTCGCTCCTGGTGGTGGAGCCCTCGGCCTATCCCACCCGCGAGCAACTGGCCGCCCGTTACCTCGCGCGCTGCGGACGGCCCATGACGCCCGGCGAGCTGCGAGACATGCTCGCCCGGCGCGGCCACATCATCTCCGCCGCACAGCTGAAGCGGGACATGCAGACTCACAGCGCGTTCGTTCGCGCTCCCAGCGACCTGTGGACCATCGGCCGTCCAGTGCAGCAGCAGACCTGACCCGGGCACGCCCAAGACGCAGCCGCAGCACCGCCCGGCGGGACAGCTCTCGAAACCGGGACGTCACTGCCCGGGACAGAAGAGACCGAACACGGCTGCACGCCTCTGCTGGGCCGGACGGAGGGCAAGCGCGGCGATCCGAGGTGGCTGGCCTTCGCCTGCCGCTACGGCTTCGACCCCCGCCGCCCGGTGCAGTGGGAGGTGGAGGCACTGGAGCTGGCCGAACTCCGGCACTTGGTCCTCGCCGTCGTTGACCCGTACATCGACCGCGACGTCCTCGCCCGGCAGATCGCCCGCGAGGAAGTACAACGCCGCGCCCTGGCCGCCTTTCTGGACGGCTGGGACGCGGCGGGCGGGGAAGCACCCTCGTATTGCGCGTCGGCCGGGGTCGCGGCGCCCGTGCCGCCTCAGGGCGACGATGATGTCAGGAGGGGAAGATGCCGGAGCTGGTGGCGTCCGCATTGAGGATTCTTGACAGCGGGCAGCCCCATGCTGCACCCGGTGTGTCAGGTCCATAGAGCGTGAGCCCGCACGCCTTGAAGAACGCCTGTCTGCTGGTCGCATCCTCGCCTTCCTGGGGGACCAGGGCCAGGAAGGTATTGCCGGCTTCCTGACTCCGGCGGGCGATCTCGATGAGGAGTGCCCGGCCGACCCCGCTGCGACGAGCGGTATCCCCGACGGCCATGGTCAAGATGAAGGTCTGCTCGCCAGGATGCGCTTCCCGGCGTTCGTCATGTCCGAAGTCGCAGTGCAGCTTGAACTCGGCGACCCCCACGACGGAGCCGTGGAGTTCAGCCACAATGACGTCTATGCCCTCGGGCTCGTAGAACCTGCCGTTCCCCAGATCGTTCGCAAACAGCAGCTCCTCAACCATCGAGTAGTCGGCCTGGGTGATGTCACGAATGAGCGGCATGTATGGAGTATTCCGCGAGCTGTCCAGGCCGCGTGCACGCAGCTGGCTGCCGCGTACGAGGGCTGGATCGGTCCTGCTGGGGCGTGAGCGGAACCCCGACTATATTTCTTGACGACGTCCACGGCTGGTTCAGCCCGACGGGAACAAGCTAGCCCTCCGCCTAGTGTTCCGAGTCGAGTTCCTGGCGCAGGTCCAGGAAGCAGCGCAGCCGCACGCCCGGCTCGCCGGGCTCCCGGGTTGTACGATCCGCCGGCACGATCTCCCAGCGCGCAGCGAGCGATCCGCTCGCGGGTGCCGATCACCCGGAACCCGGGCACGCGAGGGCGGAGGCATCGTCCCGGCGAGTCAGGTCAGATCGGCTTGCGGGCCGTCTTTGCCAGCTGCGTCGATCGGTTTCCTCAGCACGATCGGGAGGATCGGCTTGGAACCGGGGATGTTGATGCGGATGCGGGTGGTGAGCGCGGTAAAGGTCCGCGGTGGGACACCTGCCGGAGGAACGGGCGGATTTCCAGCAGACTCTTTCACTGGGCCGATCCGTGAAGTGAACCATCCTTCCTGTGTGGCGCTGCCGTTCTGCCAGATGCCGCAGGCCAGTCTCAGGTACGTTGCCTCCTCTCGCATGCCCAATTGGTCCAAGCGCTCTACAGTCGTCTGCACCTGCTGCACGGGCTTGCTCCTTGCGCCGTTCAGGATCAGCACGGTGTCTGCCCATCCGTCGGCGAGCGATCCGAGAATGAGGGGCAGCATTGAGCTCTCCCGCGTCTTCCCGGCCATCAGCAGTAGCTGAGAGGCCCAAGCGTGATGGCCTGCTGTCCGCAGGTACCTCAAGCACTGCCACAGCGACCGCATCGGTCGTTCGGCCGCAATTTCGGTCATCGCTGCCTGAGCGTCTCCTGGAGGCATGTGGGAGAGGGTGGCGACAAGAGCGGCGAGTTCCTGCATGGTGGCCGCGCTATGTAGATCGTGAAAGTTGTCCGCGGCGTTGTCGCTGGATGAAAGGTTGTCTGGGGGATTGTCCAGGACAACTTCATAGACCCGCTCGTCTGGGGCCGGGTCCTGGTGGAGGTCGTCGGTGATGCGTCGCAGTACCTGGTCGTCCTGGTCATTGACAGCCACAGCCTGGGCGAGGGCCTGGTCGATGTCGTCACCGACGGGATCGGCCACCAAGGTGGCAGGCGAGGGTTCGTCGGCCGAGGCATCATGTCCGCCTTCTGTGGCTTCCTCGGCTGTGCCGGTTCGTAGACGGTCGAGTTCGTCGTTGAGCTGGTCGACTTGCTCCTGAACCCGTGCAGCGAGTTCCTCGGCCTGACGCTGTTTCTCCTTGGCCCGCTCAAGTTCCTGCTGAGCGCGCTGTTCCTGCTCCTGTGCGCGGGCGAGCTGCCGCTGTGTCTGCAGGAGGACTTCGGGATCTGCTTGCGCGGCCCGGAGCTGGTCTCGTTCACTGGCCAGGTCGGTGATCCGCCGCTCTAGCGTGCTGACCATGGAAAGGAGGACCATCACGAGCTTCGCCGAGTTCCCCGCGGCCTCCCGCAATTCGTTCTGCTGTTCCAAGGATCGGGTGAGCCGACCATAGATCTCCACCTGTTCCGCACGAGTCTGGGCGAGTTCCAGAGCAGAAGCGGGCGAAGGCGGCGGGGTGGCAGGTGAGGGATGGGCCGCGGCCTTCAACAGGGCCCGGGATTCAGCCAGCTGCCGCTGACGCAGCCGTAATTCCGGGACCGTTGCACTGATCAACGCGGCCACGAACTCGTCCTTGGGCACATTCCCGGCCAAGTATTCGCTAATCCGGCTCTTGGAATGGTGGATCTCGCTGGCCAGCGTACTCAGGGTCTTGCCGCTGGCGTCGACCTGTTTCCGCAGGAACTCGGCGAGTGCCCTCGCTTCGGTGCTCTCGGCCCGAATCGGCCCCCAGGGCCTACCTGCCCGACCCGCCATGCATCCCCCACTGCTGTACCCGGGACATGGTTGTCCGCTCCCGTCCCGGGACAACACTGCCGTTGTCTGGACTTTACCTGCGTCAAAGCTCCGGACGGGCGTGAACTATCCACTCACGGCAGCACAGTTACCTCACCACCTCGTGGACCTGAGCCTTGACCTCTCCAAGGAGGCTTTCCGTGCTGCCACCCTGGCTCCCCTCACCGCGCATGCTGGGCGCGCTCCAGCGTGTTCTGCTTGTCACGCTCCTCACCCCCGCCGTGCTCATCGCTCTCACCGCAGCGGTCCCGGCCTTGATCTTGCTGCCGTTCTTCCCAGGAGGAACCGACCGCGCCATCAAACTACTCACCGCACACACCCGGTACCTGAGCGCTCTGTTGGCGAACAGTAAATCCGACCCGTAAGGCCCGGTCAGAGTTGTGGAGCGTTTGACCACAGTGGGACCTCGCGTCGTCCGGCTCAAAGGCCGGATGGCGGCGGCCCCGCCCACTGCATGCCCAGCGCTGCCAGCTCGGCGAGCTGCTCCGCGGTGAGCCTGTCGCGCCTGGCGCGGGTGTTCGAGACCCATACGCCCAGCTTCACTGTCACCGGCTCCGCCTCGCCGTCGACCGCGATCTCGATGGTTGCGCCGCGTGGTACCGGCCGGTGGGCGCCTTCTTGCTCTACCCACTGAGTGAGGGCTGCCAAGCCCCGCTGGAACGCCGCCTGCGCCTTGCTTGGGCCCTTCGTCGTGCGCGCGGCCGCCGGGGCGGGAGTCGGGGCCTCAGCGGGCGTCACGCCCAGCTTCGCCAGCCGCTTCTGCTGCTCGGTCGACAGCTGCGCCCAAGTAGCCGGCTGGGACTGCCGCTGGAGCCACCGTCCGATGTCATCGCCCTCGAACAGCACGCCGGGCTGGATCTTGGGCAGGCTGCCGTCGGCGTCGACCAGGTCGCGGAGCACGGCGTAATGGCGCTGCCAGTGCAGTGGCCACGGGCAGTTCCAGTCCTCATCGATCGCGGCCAGCTGCTGGGCGCGCTCCGCGGCCCGCTGCTGGTCCTTGCCGAGACCGCCCTTCCGCCTGAGGTTGGCCATGTGCTGGCCGACCGGAACCAGGCCCTCGGCTTCGCTCTCGCCCCACACCTGGTCCTGGCGGGGAGCGAGGTGACCCGTGGCCCGCCGGTAGGAGCGCAGCGCGGCGAGTTTGGACTCCCACGCCTCTTCGCCGGGTTCCCAGACCATCCCGGCCTCCGGCGCGTCCAGCAGCGCCCTGCGCCGTTCCTCCAGCTCCCCGGCCCGCAGCGCCTTGCGCTGCTGGTGGACCCATCGTCCAAGCGGAAACGCCTTCGTCGCCCCGACCTCGACCTCGACGTCGTAGGGAACGGCGTGGAGGCCCGTAATCTCGTTCTCCCTGCGCCAACGGAGCAGTGCCTGGTAGCCCTCCAGCCAGACCAGCGACTCGGGCCGGTAGACCCGGGTACGGAGGAAGGCCGCGATGGTCGCGGCGCCGCGAGGGCTGGAGAAGTGGAGCAGAGCGGCTTCGGCAGCAGCCTGGGTGTCGTCGTGCTCCTGGTCCTCGCCCTGGCCGCCGGCCCCGATGATCCGTCCTTCTTCGTCGCGCTGGATGTGGACCTTGCGTTTGCCGCTGGTGAGGGGGCGGGAGGCGAGCTGTTCGACGAGTCGTTCATCGTGGGAGCGCAGGCCCTGGAGCACCGCCACGAGCGGCCTGAAGCTCGCGGAGGCGACCATGTCCGTCGGGTCCTCACCGGACTCCAGGAACACCGGCACGATGATCCTGGCCACTTTCGTGCTGCCGTCTTTGTTGAGTCGGAGTGCGCGGCCGATGTTCTGGACGATCTCGACCTGGGAGCCGCGGGTGTCGGCGAAGCAGACGGCCTCGACTCCACGTTCGCCGGTGATGTCGACGCCTTCCCCGAGGACGCGGCAGCTTGCCAGGAAGGCCCGGTGTACCCGCCGCCCGGTGGCGTCGAGCCCATTGGCGAACTGCTGCAGGACTTCGCGTCGTTCGGTCACGAGGTGGTCGCCGCACAGCCACGCCGACCACACCCGGTCCGGCGGGACGTGCCGGCCGGCCTCGAGCTCGTAGAACCCGGCGTCGATCGATGACGCGGGCAGCCGGCCCGCAGCGGCCAGGTCCTCGTCCGTGACATCACCTGCATACAGTTCGGCTGCGGTCTGGGGCAGCTTCTCCGCGAACGCGGCGGCTTCCTCGACCTTCTGGTGGAACGTCATGACCGTACGCAGGTTGTACGCCGCGGCGTGCTCCAGGAGCGCGGTCTGCAGGAGCGCCAGGCGCCGGCCCCGCCGGGCTTCTTCCGACTCCCCGAGAACCGGCGAAGGATCGCGGATCTCCAGCACGTCGATCTCGAATCCAGCGAGGATCTCGCGCTCGATCGCCTCGGAGAGACCGAGCTCGGCGAGCCACGCGCCATACGTGCCCTCCGGGTCGTCGGCCATGGTCGCGATTTCCACCTCCTGGCTGCCCGAGCCCTTTCGCGGCTGGGGAGCGGCCAGGATGCGCGGGGTGGCGGTGAGGTAGAGGCGGAAGTCGGCAGGGATCCGCTGGTTGTCGTGGACCGCGGCCCAGGGTCGACCAAGATCACCAGCGGTCCCGTGGGCCTCATCGACGATGGCGAGGTCGAAGCCTGCCATCTGCTGGCCGTACAGACGCTCCCCGCCCGCCAGAGCGGCCTCCAGCGGCCCGCGCACCTTCCGCTGGCCCGTCGTGCCCTCCGGGTCGTCACGGTCCACGAGGGAGGCGTACGTGGCGAACACGACGACCGGCCCCTCCCCGGCCCACAGCGCGAGCTGGATCGGGTTCGTGGTGGTGCGCACCCCCAGCTCACTCAGCACCGCATCGTTCTCCAGCGAGCACACCGCGACCATCGGCGCCTGATGGCCCACCAGCCGCCACGCCCGGGCGGTCTGCACGAGCAGGTCCAGAGTCGGCACGGTCACAAGGACCCGCCCGCCCCGGAAGCACTCCAGCGCACACGCAGCAGCCATGATCGTTTTACCGGACCCGGTCGCTGACACGATCGTGCCACGGGCACCCTGAGGCGGCACAGATGACCTTGCAGGAAATCCGACCCATTTTCGGAAACTCGACTTCTGGTCTACCTGGTGTTCTTTGAGCTGAATCACAGACCTCCCCTTACCTCTCCAATATCGGCAATGATGAAGACCCAGTAGAACGTCAGATGTGATTACGATGGAGGATGGCACGAACAGCCGCTTCGAACTCGCGCACCGCCAAGCCGTGTTCATCGCGAGCCGCGACCCAGGCCGAATCCTGCCCGTATGAATCCCGAAGCCGGTAGTACGCATCCATCAGACGGGAAGCCTGAGAGCGGAGTTGCTCACTACCAGGAGTCATGAAGAACTGAGTCGTCACTTCATAGCGGAGCGGATCTGCGACGGCCAGATCTGACACCGCTACACCAGCTGTAGAGGCGTCAATTATCTGCCCACACAGCCGGTTGTACATAGAGGAGAGTCGCGCACTTACTTCTACGAGTCGATTCACTTCTTCTTTGCGCTTTTCGACTCTGCGTCGAATGAAATCACCTAAGAGAACTAGAGTTCCACCGAGAATTGCTCCAAGCAGTGTCAGCACACTCTGCACTTCATCACTCCGCAACGTAGGACCCCACGTGGTTCTGCCAACACTACATGCTGCATCACGCAACGTGTGCGATACGCTGGAACCCACGCGAACGAGCACCTCCCACAATCAGCCAAGTCCACCCCAGCCACCCCCCACCCTTGCTGCCCGGGCCGTAGGCCCGCTGGCCGACCCGCGCAGCGGGGCCGGCCTCTTGGGCGCACCGCGCCCCAGGTGACCGGAGCGCAGCGGAGGCCACCCATGGGGCCACAGGCCCCACAGCTCCGGGAGCGCAGCGGACGGAGCGTCACCAGCCCGGCGCAGCCGGGCAGCAGCGCGAACGCGGAGCGGGAGCGCAACACCCGGGCGCAGCCCGGGTGTTCGCTTGCCCATCGCGCAGCGATGGGGTACCCGCTCCGCGGG
>NZ_JBIBWL010000018.1:0-167544 GCF_043081325.1 Streptomyces sp. NPDC014882 | reverse complement strand
GACGACCGCGGTGACCGCGGCGGCTTCCGCCAGCGCGACGACAACCGCGGCGGCGGCAGCAGCGGTGGCGGCTTCGTCCGCCGTGACGACAACCGCGGCGGTGAGCGCGGGGGCGACCGCGGCGGGTTCCGCGGCCGTGACGACCGTGGCGGTAGGCCCGGTGGTTTCCAGGGCCGCGACGACCGCGGGGGCCGGCCCGGTGGCTTCCGGGGGCGTGACGACCGGGGCGGCCGTGACGACCGCCGCGACGACCGGCGTGGCGGCGGTCGGTTCCGTGAGGACCGGGACCGGGACCGCGAGCCCATCAAGCGGCTGCCGATCCCCGAGGACGTCACCGGCGAGGAGATCGACAAGGACGTACGGCAGGAGCTGCAGAGCCTGCCCAAGGGTCTCGCCGAGGACGTCGCCAAGAACCTGGTGATGGTCGCGCGCCTCATCGACGAGGAGCCCGAGCGCGCCTACGGGTACGCGAAGGTGGCGCTGCGGCTGGCGTCGCGCGTCGCCGCCGTACGGGAGGCGGCCGGATTCGCGGCGTACGCCACCCAGAAGTACAGCGAGGCGCTGGCCGAGTTCCGTGCCGCCCGGCGGATGACCGGGACCGTGGAACTGTGGCCCGTCATGGCCGACTGCGAGCGCGGGCTCGGGCGGCCGGAGAAGGCGCTGGAGATGGCCGGCGCGCCCGAGGTGCACAAGCTCGACAAGGCCGGGCAGGTGGAGATGCGGCTCGTCGCGGCCGGCGCCCGGCGTGACATGGACCAGCTGGACGCGGCCATCGTGACGCTCCAGAGCCCCGAGCTGGCCTCGAACTCCGTGCAGCCGTGGACCGCGCGGCTGCGGTACGCCTACGCCGACGCGCTGCTCGCCGCCGACCGCAGGAGCGAGGCGCGCGAGTGGTTCGCGAAGGCCGTCGAGGCGGACCGGGACAGCAGCACCGACGCCTCCGACCGGCTCGCCGAGCTGGACGGTGTGGAGTTCGTCGACGCGCTGGACGAGGACGAGAACGACGACGTCGTCGCCGAGGACGGGCGACCGGCCGAGGGCAAGGCCGACGACCAGGACTGACGAGGATGAGGAAAAGGGGGCTCGGCTCCGGTGCCGCACCGGAGCCGAGCCCCCTTTTCCGTTCTCCCGGTCGGGCTCCCGGTCAGAGGTCCAGTGCCCGCAGGACCAGGCCCGAGGCCGGTTTCGGGCCGAACGACGTCGACTTGCGGGGCATCATGACGCCCTGCCGGGCGAGGTCGCGGACGACCTCCTCGCGGACCGGATGCAGCAGCACGGCCGTACCGGCGTCGCGTTCCGCCTTCTCGACCGTCGCGGCCGCGTCGTGGATGTAGGCGATGCGGGCGGGGTCGTCCTCGGGGACGTGCCACACGTGGTCGAGGAGCGCGGCGTGCAGGACCGTCGCGTCGAGGGTGCGCCAGGCCCGCGGGCGGTCGGCGGGGACCGTACGGGCGAGGAGGGCCGGGTCCGGGCGGTCCAGGAGGTGGAAGGCGCCGTCGCCGGCCAGCAGGAAGGCGTTGCCCGCGGCGGTCGCGTCCGCGAGGGCGCCGAGGGCCCGGGACAGCGGCGTCTCCAGGCGCCGCACGCGGAACAGCCCCTCCACCGCGGCCAGGGCCTCGGCGACCGGCAGGCCGTGCAGGAGACGGTGGATGGCGCGGACGCGCAGCGGGTGGCGGGCCGTGTCCACGAGGAGGACCAGGCCGTCGTCCCAGGGACCGGGGGAGGGGTGCTCCGCGCGTAGACGCAGGTACGTCGCCCAGCGGTGGTGGCCGTCGGCGATCAGGGCCTGGTGGCGGGCGAGGTCGGCCTGGACGCGCGCCACCTCGGCGGGGTCGGTGATCGACCACAGCCGGTGGCTGAAGCCGTCCTCCGTGGTCGTCGACAGGAGCGGGGACCGCTCCGCGGTCCGCTCGACGGTCTCCGTCGCCGTACCGTCGCCGCGGTACGTCAGCAGCAGCGGCTCGAGGTTGGCCCGGGTGGCGCGCATCAGGGCCGCGCGGTCGGCGACGACATGCGGCATCACGTCCTCGTGGGGGAGGACGACGCCGGCCGAGGGCTCGGACACCCGCAGGGTGCCGATGAGGCCGCGCTGCAGCGTGCCGTCGGCGTGCCGCTGCTCGTAGACGTACAGGGCGGGTACGGCGTCGGTCGTCAGGACGCCTTCGGCGAGCCAGCGGCGGAGGGTGTCCGCGGCCTGCTCGTTGCGGGCGCCGGGGGTGGTGGCCTGAGGGAGGATCAGGCGGACGATGTTGTGCGGGTCCGCGTCCTGGAGGTGGTGCAGGCCGTCGGGGCGGACCACGACGTCGTACGGCGGGGAGGTGACGGCGGCGAGACTGCCGACCCGGTCGGGGTCGTAGCGCAGGCCTCGGAACGGGGTGAGTTCCAGGCCTCGGGGCGCCGCCGCTTCCGAGTGACCTGCTGAGTTCATCCCGGCATCGTACGTGTGCCGGTGGCATGCGGGATGATCGGGGAAAGCGATCGAACGAGGAGCGATGCGGAATGAGCCGGAGCGTCAGGACGAGGCCCGAGGGCAGTGGCCAGGCCCTGAGCGAGGCGTACGACACGGCGCTGCTCGACCTGGACGGGGTGGTGTACGCGGGCGGGAACGCGATCGTGCACGCCGTCGAGTCGCTGGCCACCGCCCGTGACGGCGGGATGCGGCTGGCGTACGTCACCAACAACGCGCTGCGCACGCCCGACGCCGTGGCGGACCACCTCACCGAGCTGGGGATACCCACCGCGGGGGACGACGTCATCACCTCGGCGCAGGCGGTCGCCCGGCTGATCGCCGAACAGGTGCCGGCGGGGGCGCGGGTCCTGGTGATCGGCGGGGAGGGCCTGCGGGTCGCGCTGCGCGAGCGCGGGCTCGAACCCGTCGAGTCGGCGGAGGACGACCCGGCGGCCGTGGTGCAGGGGTTCGGCGGGCCCGACCTGCCGTGGGGGCGGTTCGCCGAGGCGTCGTACGCCGTCGCGCGCGGTGTGCCGTGGTTCGCGTCCAACACCGACCTGACGATTCCGAGCGGGCGGGGCATCGCGCCGGGCAACGGCGCGGCGGTGGAGGTCGTGCGGATCGCGACCGGGGCCGAGCCGCAGGTCGCGGGCAAGCCGCTGCCCCCCATGCACCGCGAGACGATCCTGCGGACCGGCGCCGAGCGGCCGCTGGTGGTCGGGGACCGGCTGGACACCGACATCGAGGGCGCGTTCAACGGCGGGGTCGACTCGCTGCTCGTGCTGACCGGGGTGACCGACGGCGCGCGGCTCCTCGCGGCGCCGCCGCAGCACCGGCCGACGTACGTGGACGCCGATCTGCGCGGCCTGCTGACCGGGCAGCCGGAGGTCACCGAGGAGGGGGACGGCTTCCGGTGCGGGGGATGGACCGCGTCGGCCGGGACGGAGAGGCTCGAACTCGACGGTGAGGGCACCGACCTGGACGGGCTGCGGGCGCTGTGTGCGGCGGCCTGGACCGCGGCGGGCGACGGATCGTGCGGGCTGGACGGGGGGAAGGCGCTCGCCCGGCTGGGACTGTAGGCCGGTGGCGCGGCCGCCGCGGTGACCCCTGCGGCGGGGGATCGGCCGTGGTCGCGGGCCGGGGCCGGGGCCGGGGCCGCGGGCGTGGTCGCGGCTTTCGGGCGACGGCCTCGACCAGTCGGCGAACAGAAATAGCAGGGTAGGCTAACCTAACCGCGTGTTGGTCGACAGTGTTCCCGAACAGCGCGCGGAGAGCGCCCCCGCGCCCCCGCCCCGCAGGACCCCGCGGTCCCTCGGGCTGCTCGTGTCCGTCGCCGTCCTGCTGCTGGTGGCGGTGGCGAGCATCGCCATCGGCGCCAAGGAGCTGTCCCTGGACCAGGTGTGGCACGGCGTGTTCCAGGACACGGGGACGTACGGCGACGTCGTCGTGGGGGAACGGGTGTCGCGGACCGTGCTCGGACTGCTGGTCGGCGCCGCGCTGGGACTGTCCGGAACGGTGCTCCAGGCCCTGACCCGCAATCCGCTGGCCGACCCCGGACTGCTCGGCATCAACGCGGGCGCCTCGGCCGCGGTGGTCACCGCCATCACCTACCTCGGCGTGACCAGCGTCAGCGGCTACGTCTGGTTCGCCTTCCTCGGCGCGGCGGCCGTCGGCGCGCTGGTCTGGTTCCTGGGCGGCAGCCGGGGCGCCACGCCCGTGCGGCTCGCGCTCGCCGGCACCGCGCTCAGCGCCGCGCTCTTCGGTTACGTCCAGGCCGTGATGATCATGGACAAGGCGGCGCTCGCCCGGATGCGCTTCTGGACGGTCGGCTCGCTGACCTCGGCGACGAACGACACGATCTGGCGGGTGCTGCCCTTCCTGGCGGTCGGCACGCTGCTCGCCTTCGCGCTCGCCCGGCCGCTGAACGCCATGGCCATGGGCGACGACACCGCCAAGGCCCTCGGCGCCCACCTCAACCGCACCCGGGCGCTGTCCATGCTCGCCGCCACCGTGCTGTGCGGGGCCGCGACCGCCGCCTGCGGACCCATCGTGTTCGTCGGACTGATGGTCCCGCACGCGGTGCGCTCCTTCACCGGGCCCGACCTGCGCTGGATCATGCCGTACGCGGCGGTCCTGTCGCCCGTGCTGCTGCTGGGCTCCGACGTGATCGGCCGGGTCGTCGCCCGCCCCTCGGAGGTCCAGGTGGGCATCATCACCGCACTCATCGGCGGCCCGGTCTTCATCCATCTCGTACGACGGCGGAGGACGGCCCAGCTGTGAAGACCGCACCCCAGCCCGAGCCGCAGCGCACCACGAGAACAGAAGGAGCGGCGCAAGCGCCGGAAGCGACGAGAACGGCAGGAGCCCCGGAGGGCGCCGAGACCGGACGTCGCGGCGCCGGCGCGATCAGAGCCCTGCGCACGCCCGGCGGGCTGTCCCTCCGGGTGCACCCGCGTTCCCTGGTCGTCGTGCTCGTGCTGGCCCTGGCCGCCCTCGCCGCGAGCGTGGTGCTCATCGGCACCGGCGACTTCCCCATCTCCACCGGCGACGTACTGAGGACACTCGCCGGCAACGGCACCGAGGGCCAGGAGTTCATCGTCAACGAACTGCGGCTGCCGCGGGTCGTCGTGGGGCTGCTGGTCGGCGCCGCGCTGGGGCTGGGCGGCGCCGTGTTCCAGGCCGTCTCCCGCAACCCGCTGGGCAGTCCGGACGTCCTCGGGCTCGGGCAGGGGGCGACGGCCGGCGCGCTCGTGGTGATCGTGCTGATGTCCGGCTCCGCGAACCAGGTCGCCGTCGGCGCCCTCGTCGGCGGCCTGGTCACCGGCGCCGCCATCTACCTGCTCGCCTGGAAGCGGGGCGTGCACGGCTACCGCCTGGTCCTCGTCGGCATCGGCGTGTCGGCGATCGCGACCGCGGTCAACGGCTACCTGATCACCAAGGCCGACCTGGTCGACGCCGCCCGCGCCGTCGTGTGGATGACCGGATCGCTCGACGGCCGGGACTGGAAGCAGGTCTGGCCGCTGCTCGCGCTGTGCTGCGTGCTCGTCCCGCTCGTCCTCGCCAACGCGCGCGGGCTGCGCATGATGGAGATGGGCGACGACGTCTCCCACGCCCTCGGGGTGCGCGTGGAGCGGGTACGGCTGCTGCTCATGGTGTGCGCCGTCCTCCTCACCGCCTCCGCCACCGCCGCCGCGGGCCCCGTCGCCTTCGTGGCGCTCACCGCGCCCCAGCTCGCCCGCCGCCTGACCCGCGCCCCCGGACCGAACCTCGTACCCGCCCTGTTCATGGGCGCCGCCCTCCTGGTCACCGCCGACTGGGCCGCGCAGCGGATGTTCGGCGACGGACAACTGCCCGTGGGCGTGGTCACCGGCGTGCTCGGCGGCGTCTACCTGCTGTGGCTGCTGGTCACCGAGCGCCGGGCGGGCCGGATATGAGCGGCCCCACCACCCGTGCCGGCCGCGGGCCGGACGACCGAAGGAGCACCGTGAACCGCCTGTCCGCCGAGAACGTCACCCTCGCCTACGACCAGCGGGTCATCGCCGAGCGGCTGTCGGTGGAGATCCCCGACAACTCGTTCACGGTGATCGTCGGCCCCAACGCCTGCGGCAAGTCGACGCTCCTGCGCGCGCTGTCGCGGATGCTCAGGCCGAGCGGGGGCCGGGTGCTCCTCGACGGGCAGGTCATCCAGTCGATGCCCGCCAAGAAGGTCGCCAGGACGCTCGGGCTGCTGCCGCAGTCCTCGATCGCGCCCGACGGCATCACGGTCGCCGACCTGGTGGGCCGCGGCCGCTACCCGCACCAGGGCATCCTGCGCCAGTGGTCGGCCGAGGACGAGCGGGTCGTCCAGGAGTCCATGGCCCGGACCGGGGTCGCCGAACTCGCCGAGCGCTACGTCGACGAGCTGTCCGGCGGTCAGCGCCAGCGGGTGTGGATCGCGATGGCCCTCGCCCAGCAGACCCCGCTGCTGCTCCTCGACGAGCCGACCACCTACCTGGACATCCAGCACCAGATCGACGTCCTCGACCTGTGCGCCGAACTCCACGAGGAGCAGGGCCGCACCCTGGTCGCCGTCCTGCACGACCTCAACCACGCCGCCCGGTACGCCACCCACCTCATCGCGCTGAAGGGCGGCACGGTGATCGCGCAGGGCGCGCCCGGCGACGTCGTCACGGCGCCCCTGGTCGAGGAGGTCTTCGGACTGCGCTGCCAGGTCATCGACGACCCGGAGACGGGGACGCCGCTGGTGGTGCCGGCCGCACGCAAGGCACGCGCACGCGTGCCGGTGACGGAAGCCCCCTGACGATCACGGGAGGCCGGGGGCGGGAACTCAGGGGGCCGGGAAGCCGGGAAGCCTCAGGCCGGGAAGCCGGGGCACCGGGGACCGGGGGGCGCCCCCCCCGAGAGCGCGTGAGCTTCCCGAGGTCACAGGAGCTTCCTGAGCCGGAACAGATCCCTGAGGCTCGCCTCCAGCCGCACCCGGCCCGAGCCCCACGCCTTGGCGAAGTTCATCTCCCCGTCGACCAGCGCGACCAGGTCGTCGCCGGCCATCCGCAACCTGATCCCGGCCCGCTCGGCAGGAGGACCCTGCACGGTGTCCCGCACGACGATCCGGCCGTCCGTCATCCGGCCGACGAACGTGACGTCCAGGTCGGTGATCCAGCAGCTCACCGACCGGTCGAGGGCGGCGGCCGCGCGGGCGTCCCCCTCGGCGCGGCCCATGCTCCGCGAGAACTTCTCGAGTGCGGCGCGGCACTCCTCGATCGTGGCCATCGCGCTCGACGGTACCCCAGCGGTTCGCGGTAGCGTCGGGGCATGAGCGACACACTTCCGGAGACGGCGGTCACGCCTCGGGAGCGGGAGAGGGAGCCTGAGCCGGAGCCGGAGTACGCCCCCTCCGCCCCCGCACCGCTCCAGGTGCCCCGCACCCCCACCGGGGACGCCGGGGTGGACGCCCACCTGGGCCGGCTGGCCGACGCCGACCACCTCGCCACGGACGGACACCTCGAGGTGTACGAGGATGTACACCGGGGGCTGCGCGACGCGCTCACCGCGCTCGACGCCCGCCCGGGACCTCCGGTCCCCACCCGTCACCCGACCACCACCCCTGAATGAGACCCTGCGGGTCCCCCTTCAATCCGACGCATGGCAGTAGGAGCTGAACCGAACGTGGCAGGAGTCGCACGTCGTCGTCTGGACGCGGAGCTGGTGCGCCGCAAACTCGCGCGCTCGCGTGAGCACGCCGGTCAGCTGATCGCCGCGGGGCGGGTCTCGGTCGGGAAGACCGTCGCCACCAAACCCGCCACACAGGTGGAGACGGCGGCGGCGATCGTCGTCTCCACCGACGACAGCGACCCCGACTACGTGTCGCGGGGCGGGCACAAACTCGCCGGTGCCCTGGAGGCGTTCGTGCCGCGGGGACTCCTGGTCGGGGGACGACGGGCGCTGGACGCCGGCGCGTCCACCGGCGGCTTCACCGACGTGCTGCTGCGGGCGGGGGCCGCGCACGTCGTCGCGGTCGACGTCGGCTACGGGCAACTCGCCTGGTCTCTCCGCAACGATGAACGCGTCACCGTCAAGGACCGTACGAACGTACGCGAGTTGACGCTCGAAGCGATCGATGGGGAGCCAGTGGATCTTGTCGTGGGGGACTTGTCCTTCATCCCGCTCGGGCTGGTGCTGCCGGCCCTGGCACGGTGCGCCGCGCCGGACGCGGACCTGGTGATGATGGTCAAGCCGCAGTTCGAGGTGGGCAGGGAACGGCTGGGCAGCGGGGGCGTCGTGCGCAGCCCCCAGCTGCGGGCCGAGGCGGTGCGGGGCGTGGCCCGCAAGGCGTGGGAGCTGGGACTCGGCGTGAAGGGGGTCACCGCCAGCCCGCTGCCCGGGCCCTCCGGCAACGTCGAGTACTTTCTGTGGCTCCGGGCCGGGGCGCCCGCCCTGGACCCGGCCGATGTCGACCGTGCAGTTGCGGAGGGGCCGCGTTGACCCAGAACCGAGCTCGTACTGTTTTCCTGCTGGCCCACACCGGGCGGCCCGCCGCGATCCGCAGCGCGGAACTGGTGGTGAAGGGGCTGCTGCGCGAGGGCATCGGGGTGCGCGTCCTGGAGTACGAGGCCGCCGACCTGCCCCTGCCGGGCGAGGTGGAGCTGGTCTGCGAGGCCACCCCGCAGTGCCTGGAGGGCTGCGAGCTGCTCATCGTCCTCGGCGGTGACGGGACGCTGCTGCGCGGCGCGGAGTTCGCGCGGGCGTCCGGGGTGCCGATGCTCGGCGTGAACCTCGGCAGCGTCGGCTTCCTGGCGGAGGCCGAGCGCGACGACCTCGACAAGGTCGTCGACCGGGTGGTCACGAAGTCGTACGAGGTCGAGGAGCGGATGACCGTCGACGTCGTCGTGCACCGCAACGGGGACATCGTGCACACCGACTGGGCGCTGAACGAGGCGGCCGTGCAGAAGGCCGGCGCGGAGAAGCTGCTCGAGGTGGTGCTGGAGATCGACGGGCGGCCGGTCACCGGGTTCGGCTGCGACGGGATCGTGCTGTCGACGCCGACCGGCTCCACCGCCTACGCCTTCTCGGCCGGCGGGCCCGTGGTGTGGCCCGAGGTCGAGGCACTGCTGATGGTGCCGATCAGCGCCCACGCCCTGTTCGCGAAGCCGCTGGTCACCTCGCCGAACTCGGTGCTCGCGGTCGAGCTGCTGCCGCACATCCCGCCGGGCGTCCTGTGGTGCGACGGGCGGCGCACCTTCGAGCTGCCGCCGGGAGCCCGGGTCGAGGTGCGGCGCGGAGCCGTGCCGGTGCGCCTGGCCCGCCTGCACCACGCGTCCTTCACCGACCGGCTGGTGGCGAAGTTCGCCCTGCCCGTCTCCGGGTGGCGCGGGGCGCGGCACTAGGGCGTGTTTCGAAAGCAGCGTCGTCCGTCCGAAGGGCGGGCGGGACTTTCGACACACCCTCCAGGAGAGGCCGGCGCCCCGGTACGGCCCGGGCGCCGGGCCGCCCCCGCGTCGGCGGGGAGCACCGCATCCACGACTCGTCCGGGACGGACCCGACGGATCGTCCCCGCCACGGCGCAGACCTGTCAGGGCAACGACGATCGGCTGACAAAAGTAACGCCCGACCATCGTTACGGGGGGCGGCGTCGCACGCCGCCGGCAAAACCTCGTATGGTCGGGGACGTGTTGGAGGAGATGCGGATACGGTCGCTCGGAGTCATCGACGACGCGGTCGTCGAGCTGTCGCCGGGCTTCACTGCCGTCACCGGCGAGACGGGCGCGGGCAAGACCATGGTGGTCACCAGCCTCGGGCTGCTGCTGGGCGGGCGCGCCGACGCCGCGCTCGTGCGGCTCGGCGCCGACAAGGCGGTCGTGGAGGGGCGGATCGCCGTGCCCGCGGGCGCTCCGGTGGCCGTACGGGCCGAGGAGGCCGGGGCCGAACTCGACGACGGAGCGCTGCTGATCAGCCGCAGCGTGTCCGCCGAAGGGCGGTCGCGGGCGCACGTCGGCGGGCGGAGCGTGCCCGTCGGCGTGCTCGCCGAGCTCGCGGACGAGCTGGTGGCCGTGCACGGACAGACCGACCAGCAGGGGCTGCTGAAGCTGTCCCGGCAGCGGCAGGCCCTCGACCGGTACGCCGGTGACGCGGTCGCCGTGCCGCTCGCCCGGTACACGGAGGCCTACCGGCGGCTGCGGGCCGTCTCCGCCCGGCTCGACGAGATCACCACGCGCGCGCGTGAACGGGCCCAGGAGGCCGACATGCTGCGCTACGGCCTCGACGAGATCGCCGGCGTCGAGCCGCGCGCGGGCGAGGACGCGGAACTGGCGGAGGAGGCGGAGCGGCTCGGCCACGCGGAGGCGCTGTCCTCGGCCGCCACGGCCGCCCACGGCGCCCTCGCGGGCGACCCCGAGGACCCCGAGGGCATCGACGCCACCACGCTCGTCGCGGGTGCCCAGCGGGCCCTGGAGGCCGTGCGGTCGCACGATCCGGCGCTGGCCGCGCTCGCCGACCGCATCGGGGAGATCGGGATCCTGCTGGGCGACGTGGCGGGGGAGCTGGCGGGGTACGCCGACGACCTCGACGCCGATCCGCTGCGGCTGGCGGCCGTCGAGGAGCGGCGGGCCGCGCTGACCGCGCTGACCCGGAAGTACGGCGAGGACGTCGACGCGGTCCTCGACTGGGCCGAGCGGGGTGCCGCCCGGCTCGGCGAACTGGACGGGGACGACGAGCGGATCGGCGAGCTGACCGCCGAGCGCGACGCGCTGCGGGCCGAACTGGGCGGCCTGGCGCAGTCCCTGACCGACGCGCGGACGGAGACCGCCGAGCGGTTCGCCGCCGCCGTGACCGCCGAACTGGCCTCGCTGGCGATGCCGCACGCGCGCGTGTCGTTCGACATCCGGCAGACCGAGGACCCCGAGGGCGTGGAGGTCGACGGCCGTCCCGTCGCCTACGGGCCGTCCGGCGCCGACGAGGTCGAACTGCTGCTCGCCCCGCATCCGGGGGCGCCGCCGCGGCCCATCGCCAAGGGCGCGTCCGGCGGTGAGCTGTCCCGCGTGATGCTGGCCGTCGAGGTCGTGTTCGCGGGGACGGACCCCGTGCCGACGTACCTCTTCGACGAGGTCGACGCGGGTGTGGGCGGCAAGGCGGCGGTGGAGATCGGACGGCGCCTGGCGCGGCTCGCGAAGACCGCGCAGGTCGTCGTCGTCACCCACCTGCCGCAGGTGGCGGCCTTCGCCGACCGGCAGCTGCTGGTCGAGAAGACCCACGACGGGTCCGTGACCCGGTCCGGTGTGAAGGTGCTGGAGGGCGAGGAGCGGATCCGGGAGCTGTCCCGGATGCTCGCCGGCCAGGAGGACTCGGAGACGGCGCGCGCGCACGCGGAGGAACTGCTGGAGACGGCACGCGCGGACGCGTAGCGGCTCGGGCGGAGGGCGGGACGGCGGGCCGCACGGGCCGGTCCCGCCCTTCGGTCTTCCCGCGGCGGCCTCCCTAGGCTGACCCGATGATCACACGAAGGAGCAGGAGGGTCGCGTTCGCGGCGGCGGCCGGTCTCACCCGAGCGGGGGCGGCCGCCCTGGGCGCGGCGGCGCCCGGCGGGCCGGCGCGCTGGGAGCGGACGAACTTCGCCGGACGGACCGTGGAGTTGTACGCCGGCCCGGCGGCCGTCCTCGCGGCGGCGCTCGGGGCGGCACGGGTGCGTCCGGCAGCGGCCGGGGCCGTACTGGCCGCCGGGGCCTGCGGGGCGTACGACGACCTCGTGGGCGCCGGTGACCCGCGACGCGGCTTCCGGGCGCACCTGGGGGCGCTGCGCCGGGGCGAGGTCACCAGCGGGGCCGTCAAACTGGGCGGGATCGGCGCGGCGGGGCTGCTGGCCGGGGCCCTGCTGAGGGAACGGCCCCTGGACAAGGTGCTCGCGGGCGTCGTGATCGCCGGGACGGCGCACCTCGTCAACCTCGTGGACGTACGGCCCGGACGAGCCGCCGGCGCCGTGCTCGCGCTGGGCGCGCCGGGGCTGCTGCGGGACGGCCCCGCCGGGGAACTGGCCGCGGTGGCCACGGGGGTCGCGACGGCCGTGCTCCCGGACGACCTGGGGGAGCGCGCGATGCTCGGTGACACCGGGGCGCACGCGCTGGGCGCGCTCCTGGGGGCGGCGGTCGCGGTGGGCGGCGGACGCGCGGGACTCGTGGCGCACGCGGTCGCGGTGACGGGCGCGGCGGTGTACGGGGACCGGGTGAGCCGGCCGGCGCGGATCGGGACGGGCGGGGCGGTGCGGATCGGGCGGCGGGCGGCAGCGCGAGGGCGCACGCCGGTGTGAGGGGAGGCGCGCGGACGTGGCCGGCCATGACGGCGGCGGCTCGGCGGGACGCGCCGGCCGACGCGGCCGGGTGAACGGGGCGGCCGGATCTCCTGCCGACGTGCCGTCAGGGCTCCGAAGGGCCCTTCCGAGCCCCTCCGGGTCCTTCAGGGCCCGGGGATCCGGCCACGCGCCGGTCGGCGCACCGCACGGGCCGCCCGGCGCGCACGCGCCCCGGGGTCGCCGTCGTCTCGTGACAGGACCTCGCCCGAGCCGCGGCGGCCGGCTCACCCGCCGAACGAAAATCCGCCCACCTTCACTCGTGTGGGTGATGCGTGGTGGCGTGTTGCCGGGGCGGCGGGTGCTCGGCGGTACGGAACACCCGTGCGCCCTGGCATCCTTGGGTGGAGGACGCGGAGGAGTGCGAGTGGTCCACCCCCGCGTCCGAGTCCCTTCTGTACGTTCCTTCGAGACCCCCCGATGCCGAACCAGGAGCCCCGGCCACGTGAGCAGCCACTCACCGCACGGCCAGTCGCCGCTGCGCACCGTGCAGGTGCTGGGCGGGGGCAACGCCGGCAGCAGCGCCCATGTGCGCTCCCTGGCCGCGGGGCTCGTCGCACGGGGCGTGCGGGTGACGGTGTGCGCCCCCGCCGAGTCCGATCACCTGCACGACTTCACGGGCACCGGAGCCGACCACGTGCCCGTGCCCCGCAGCAGCGATCCCGCGTCCGTGGCGGCACTGCGGGCGGCCTGTGCGGACGCCGACCTCGTCCACGCGCACGGACTGCACGCCTCCTTCCGGGCCGTGCTCGCGCTCAGCGGGCGGCGCACCCCGCTCGTGGTCACCTGGCACAACAGGGCGCACGCCGAGGGAGCCCGCGCCCATCTGCTGCGCCTGCTGGAGCGGCGGGTCGCCAGGGCGGCGGCCGTGGTGCTCGGCACCACCTCCGGCCTCGTGGACCGAGCCCGCCGCACCGGCGCCCGGGACGCCCGGCTCGCCGCCGTGGGACTGCCCGGACCCCGCGGGACCGAGGGGGACCCGGAGCGGCCGCGGGCCAAGGTGCGGGCCGAACTCGGCGCGATCGAACGCCCGTTGCTGATGGCCGCCGGCTCCCTCGACCGGTTCTGCGGTCACGACGTCCTGCTCGACGCCGCGCGCGCGTGGAACCGCCTGGACCCCGTGCCGCTGGTCGTGGTCGCGGGGGAGGGGCCGCTGCGACCGGAACTCCAGCACCGCATCGAGGACGAGGGACTGCCCGTCCGGCTCCTCGGGCGTCGCGACGACGTGAGCGAACTGCTGGCCGCCGCCGACCTCGCCCTGCTGCCCGGCGCCGGGGAGTCGCGTTCGGTCCTGGCGCAGGAGGCCCTCCACGCGCGCGTACCGCTCGTCGCGGCGCGGACCGGCGGAGTGCGCGAACTCGTCGGCGACGCGGCCGAACTGGTCCCGCCCGGCGACGCGGAGGCCTTCGCCGACGCCGTCGCACGCCTGCTCGCCGCCCCCGAACACCGCGAGCGACTCCGGGAGTCGGGCGCCCGGCAGGCGGCCACCTGGCCGAGCGAGGACGACACCGTCGCCCAGGTCCTCAGCGTCTACGACGAGTTGACGCAGCCGCTGCCGATGATCTGACGCGCACCCGCGCACCCGCGCACCCGTGCCACCCTCCCGCGGCACCCGCGCACCCCTCCCGCGGCACCCGCCGACGGCGGCTCAGGGCACCAGCCGTCGGGCCCGCAGCGCCAGGCTCAACGCCAGCACCGTCTGCGGGTCGTCGAGGTCGGTGCCCAGCAACTCACCGATGCGCGCGAGCCGGTTGTACAGCGTCTGCCGGTTCAGGTGCAGCTCGCGGGCCGTCTCCGCCTTGCGGCCCGCGTGCGCCAGATAGGTCTCCAGGGTGGGCAGCAGGGGCGGTTTGGAGCGGTGGTCGTGGTCACGGACCGGGCCGATCGCGCGGTCCACGAAGGCCGCCAGGTCGGGATGGTCGCGCAGCCGCCACAGCAGCAGGTCGATGTCGAGACGGCGGGCGTCGTACCAGGGCAGGTCCGGCAGGCCCTGCGCCGCCGTCGCCGTCTCCGCCGCGTGTCCGAGGCCCGCCGAGGCCGCCGCCCAGCCGCCCGCGACGCCGACCACCACGACCGGCGGCCGGGCGCCCGGCCGCTGGATCCCGGCCCGTTCCACCCCGGCGCGCAGCGCCGCCGCGACCCGGTCCGCGACCGCCGGCCGCTCCGACTCCGCGCGCAGGCCCAGCAGCAGCGGCACACGGCCCTCCACGGGCCGCACGCCCAGCAGGGCCGGCACCCCCACCGACGCCAGCTCCTCCGCCACCGCCCGCGCC
Source organism: Streptomyces sp. NPDC014882 (assembly GCF_043081325.1). Taxonomy (NCBI): domain Bacteria; kingdom Bacillati; phylum Actinomycetota; class Actinomycetes; order Kitasatosporales; family Streptomycetaceae; genus Streptomyces; species Streptomyces sp. NPDC014882. The sequence goes on along the minus strand of NZ_JBIBWL010000018.1, from coordinate 152,987 downwards.
AGCACCGCCCAGCCGCCGCCCGGGGACAGCGTGTCGCCCAGCCGCATCACGACCGGCAGCAGCGGACCGTCGCCGGGCCTGAAGCCGAGGACACGCGCCTGCGCCGGAGCGTCCTCCGCCGCGATGCGCCCCTCGGCGAGGTCGGTCAGGAAGTCGCCCCGGCCGCGTGCCGCCAGCTCCTCCTCCTGCCGCGCCTGCATCAGCACCACGGCCAGGATCCCGGCGGCCCGCTCGGCGGCGATCCGGTGCACGGGAGCGAGCGCGGCACGTACCGGCAGCAGCACCAGCCGGGCCCGCACCGCACCCGTTCCCGGCCCGCCGCCGGGGACGTCCACCAGCACCGAACCGGCCGGCGCGTCCTTGTGCGGGCCCCGCAGCCCCTCCCACACCTGGAGCGGGTCCGCCCCCTCCGGCCCGGCGCCGGCGGCGTACAGCAGCTGTCCGCCGGTGGTCTCCAGGAACACCGGGTTGCCGCTGAAGTCGGCCAGGATGCCGAGGACCTGGGGGATCCCCCCGCCGTCCAGCAGCGCCCGGGTGCAGCGCCGGTGCACCTCCTCGGCCTGCTGGAGCAGCGCGTAGTGGCCGTTGACGATCTCGGTGTGGATCTCCTCGGTGACCGTGACGAACGGCACCTCGCGGTGCAGCTGGACCAGCGGCAGGCCGGTCGCGCGGGCCGTCTCCACCAGCGCCGCCGGCAGCCGGGCGAAGCGGGGGCCCAGCTCGACCACCAGGGCCGCGATGCCCCGCTCGGCCAGCGTGCGCACGAACGCCCGCTGCTCCGCCGGACGGGCGCCGAGGCCGTACCCGGTGGTGAGCAGCAGCTCGCCGCCCTTGAGCAGGGAGGCGATGTTCGGGACCTCCCCGGCGTGCACCCAGCGCACCGTGCGGCCCAGCCGCTCCGCGCCCGCCAGGATCTCGGGCAGCCCGCTGCGCAGACCGGGCAGCTCCAGCGCCCGCCGCACGGTGATGCCGGCGCCCCGGCTGTCGAATCGGTGGTCCGCGTGGCTGTCCATGCAGCGGACGCTACCCGCGGACCCCGTCCGGTCACATCTCCCGCCCGGCCGCGGCAGGGCGCCGCGGCCGGGGGGACCCGCGGGCTCAGCCGCCGTACGCCCCCGAGGCCGTCAGGCGCAGGGCCGTGTCGATCAGGGGGACGTGGCTGAAGGCCTGGGGGAAGTTGCCCACCTGGCGCTGCAGGCGCGGGTCCCACTCCTCGGCGAGCAGCCCCAGGTCGTTGCGCAGCGACAGGAGCTTCTCGAACAGCTTGCGGGCCTCGTCCACGCGGCCGATCATCGCCAGGTCGTCCGCCATCCAGAACGAGCACGCCAGGAAGGCGCCCTCGTCGCCGGGGAGGCCGTCGACGCCCTCGCTCTCGCCCTCGGTCGGGTAGCGCAGGATGAAGCCGTCCTCCGTGGACAGCTCGCGCTGGATCGCCTCGATGGTGCCGATCACGCGCTTGTCGTCCGGGGGCAGGAAGCCCATCTGCGGGATCAGCAGCAGCGACGCGTCCAGCTCCCTCGAGCCGTAGGACTGCGTGAAGGTGTTGCGCTCCTTGTCGTACCCCTTCTCGCACACGTCCCGGTGGATCTCGTCGCGCAGCTCGCGCCAGCGCTCCAGCGGGCCGTCCGCGTCACCGGACTCGATCAGCTTGATCGTGCGGTCCACGGCCACCCAGGCCATCACCTTGGAGTGCACGAAGTGGCGGCGCGGGCCGCGCACCTCCCAGATGCCCTCGTCCGGTTCCTGCCAGTGCTTCTCCAGGTAGCGGATCAGCTTCAGCTGGAGCAGCGAGGCGTAGTCGTTGCGGGCCAGGCCGGTCATGTGGCCCAGGTGCAGCGCCTCGGTGACCTCGCCGTACACGTCCAGCTGGAGCTGGTGCGCCGCGCCGTTGCCGACCCGGACCGGGGCGGAGCCCTCGTAGCCGGGCAGCCAGTCCAGCTCCGCCTCGCCCAGCTCGCGCTCGCCGGCGATGCCGTACATGATCTGGAGGTTCTCCGGATCGCCCGCGACCGCGCGCAGCAGCCACTCGCGCCAGGCGCGGGCCTCCTCGCGGTAGCCGGTGCGCAGCAGCGAGGACAGGGTGATGGCCGCGTCGCGCAGCCAGGTGTAGCGGTAGTCCCAGTTGCGGACCCCGCCGATGTCCTCGGGCAGGGAGGTGGTGGGCGCCGCCACGATGCCGCCGGTGGGGGCGTACGTCAGCGCCTTCAGCGTGATCAGCGAACGGATCACCGCCTCCCGGTAGGGCCCGTGGTACGTGCAGTGCTCGACCCACTCGCGCCAGAAGTCCTCCGTGGCCTGGAGCGACTGCTCCGGCTCCGGCAGCGCGGGCGGCTCCTTGTGCGAGGGCTCCCACGAGATGGTGAACGCGATCCGGTCACCGGGGGCGACCGTGAAGTCGGAGTACGTCGTCAGCGACTTGCCGTAGGTCTCGGCCTCCGTGTCGAACCACACCGAGTCGGGACCGGCGACGGCGACCGTGCGGCCCTCGTGCTTGTGCACCCACGGCACGACGCGGCCGTAGGAGAAGCGCATCCGCAGGGTCGAGCGCATGGGGACGCGGCCCGAGACGCCCTCGACGATCCGGATGAGCTGCGGGGCGCCGTCGCGAGGGGGCATGAAATCGGTCACCCGGACCGTGCCGCGCGGGGTGTCCCACTCGGACTCCAGGATCAGCGAGTCGCCCCGATAGCCGCGCCGGGCCGCCCGCGGCGGTTCGGCGTCGGCGGCGTGCGCCGGGCCGAGCCGCCAGAAACCGTGCTCCTCGGTGCCCAGCAGCCCGGCGAAGATCGCGTGGGAGTCGAAGCGGGGCAGACAGAGCCAGTCCACCGTCCCGTCGCGGCAGACCAGCGCGGCGGTCTGCATGTCTCCGATGAGTGCGTAGTCTTCGATGCGCCCGGCCACGTGCAACTCCAGTCGAACGGCCACGTAGCCCCCATCAGGCGGGGGCAGTCGCTTGGTGCGGTCAAGGGAAAATGTGTCATGCGTCGTTGAGCGGTGAAGCAAAGCAGTCGCTCTACCGTGTTGGCAAAAGGCCAATTCTTGCTCAACGAACTGACGAGCTCTCATTGTTCCGGTGGGTACGGGCTGGGGTGTGCCGTCTTGCCGACCGGGCTCGGCAGCGAGTGTCCGAGCAGGATACGACGCACGTAGATGATCTGTGTGCCGCTCCGGGCAACACGGATGGGCCGAACGGGTGAGCAGCGGGTGAGGACCCGGTGCGCCGGTGCCCCGGAGTGCAGGACCGTGTGCGGAGCGTGGCCGGAAGCCGTCCCCCCGAGGCGCTGATACCCTGGTAGCCCGTGGACCGGTGGGCACGAAACCCCCGAACCGCAGCGACGGCACCCCCGGAGATCTCCGGCACGCACCGCCGGAGACCTCTTCCGGGAGCCGCACCGCACCCCCAGATCGCGACCACGGGAGCCCCCTCTTGGCCATGCCGCCCGCTGCTTTCCGAAACAGCTCCGCCACGACGACCAAGCACATCTTCGTCACCGGGGGTGTCGCCTCCTCCCTCGGCAAGGGGCTGACCGCCTCCAGCCTCGGCATGCTGCTCAAGGCGCGGGGCCTGCGCGTCGTGATGCAGAAGCTCGACCCCTATCTCAACGTCGACCCCGGCACGATGAACCCCTTCCAGCACGGTGAGGTGTTCGTCACCAACGACGGCGCCGAGACCGACCTGGACATCGGCCACTACGAGCGCTTCCTCGACCGCGACCTCGACGGCTCCGCCAACGTCACCACCGGCCAGGTCTACAACACGGTGATCGCCAAGGAGCGCCGCGGCGAGTACCTGGGCGACACCGTGCAGGTCATCCCGCACATCACCAACGAGATCAAGCACCGCATCCGGCGGATGGCGACCGACGAGGTCGACGTGGTGATCACCGAGGTCGGCGGCACGGTCGGCGACATCGAGTCGCTGCCGTTCCTGGAGACCGTCCGCCAGGTCCGCCACGAGGTCGGCCGGGACAACGTCTTCGTCGTGCACATCTCGCTCCTGCCCTACATCGGTCCCTCGGGCGAGCTGAAGACCAAGCCCACCCAGCACTCCGTGGCCGCCCTGCGCAACATCGGCATCCAGCCGGACGCGATCGTGCTGCGCTGCGACCGCGAGGTCCCCACCGCGATCAAGCGGAAGATCTCGCTGATGTGCGACGTCGACGAGGCCGCCGTGGTCGCCTGCCCCGACGCCAAGTCGATCTACGACATCCCCAAGACCGTGCACGGCGAGGGCCTGGACGCCTACGTCGTCCGCAAGCTGGACCTGCCGTTCCGGGACGTGGACTGGACGACCTGGGACGACCTGCTCGACCGCGTCCACCACCCCGACCACGAGATCACCCTCGCCCTGGTCGGCAAGTACATCGACCTGCCCGACGCCTACCTCTCGGTCACCGAGGCGCTGCGCGCCGGCGGCTTCGCCAACAAGGCCCGCGTCAAGATCAAGTGGGTCACCTCGGACGACTGCAAGACGCCGGCGGGCGCCAAGGCGCAGCTCGCCGACGTGGACGGCGTCTGCATCCCCGGCGGCTTCGGCGACCGCGGCGTGCTGGGCAAGGTCGGAGCGATCCGCTACGCCCGCGAGAACCGGATCCCGCTGCTCGGCCTGTGCCTGGGCCTGCAGTGCATCGTGATCGAGGCGGCCCGCAACCTCGCCGGCATCGGCGACGCCAACTCCACCGAGTTCGACCCGGCCACCGCCCACCCGGTCATCTCCACGATGGCCGAGCAGCTCGACATCGTCGCCGGCGAGGGCGACATGGGCGGCACCATGCGACTGGGCATGTACCCGGCGAAGCTGGCCGAGGGCTCGATCGTGCGCGAGGTCTACGACGGCAAGGAGTACGTCGAGGAGCGCCACCGGCACCGCTACGAGGTCAACAACGCCTACCGCGCGGAGCTGGAGAAGAAGGCGGGCGTCCTGTTCTCCGGCACCTCGCCGGACGGCAAGCTCGTCGAGTACGTGGAGTACCCGCGCGACGTCCACCCCTACCTGGTCGCCACGCAGGCCCACCCGGAGCTGCGCTCGCGGCCGACCCGACCGCACCCGCTGTTCGCCGGGCTGGTGAAGGCCGCGGTCGAGCGGAAGACCTCGAAGTAACACACCAGTTGTACGGTGGCCGGGGTGCGCGCCTTCACAGGTGAGCACCCCGGCCGCTTCCTTCTGGTTCCCCGGTTCGGCACGGCCGGTTCTCCTCCGGCCGGATTCCTTTTGTACGTGTGGAAGGACAGGGCATGACGATCAAGGACACCGCGCAGGCGTGGGAGATCCGCGCGACGACGACTCCCTTCGTGGGCAAGAAGACCTCCGTCCGCACGGACGAGGTGGTCATGCCCGACGGCTCCGTCGTCCACCGCGACTACCAGGTCCACCCCGGCTCCGTGGCCGTCCTCGCCCTCGACGACGAGGACCGCGTCCTGCTGATCAAGCAGTACCGCCATCCCGTGCGGCAGAAGCTGTGGGAGATCCCGGCCGGCCTGCTCGACGTGCCCGGCGAGAACCCGCTGCACGCCGCCCAGCGGGAGCTGTACGAGGAGGCCCACGTCAAGGCCGAGGACTGGCGGGTACTGACCGACGTCTACACCACCCCCGGCGGCTGCGACGAGGCGGTGCGCGTCTTCCTGGCCCGCGGTCTGTCCGAGGCCGAGGGGGAGCGCTTCGTGGTCGAGGACGAGGAGGCCGACATGGAGCACGCGCGGGTGCCGGTCGACGAACTCGTACGGGGGGTGCTCGCCGGCGAGCTGCACAACAACTGCCTCGTCGTGGGCGTCCTGTCGCTGGTCGCCGCGCGCGGCGGCGAGGGGCTCGACGCGCTGCGCCCGGCACAGGCGCCGTGGCCGGCCCGCCCCTTCGAGGCGTGACCCCGCTTCTTCGGGGCGTGATCCCGCTTCTTCGGGGCGTGATTCCGCTCCTCGGGGCGCGGCGCCGTCCCTGCGGGGCGTCACCCCGTCCCGCGCCCTCCCGTCGGCCCTTGCGGTGTGACGATCTGCTGATCCGATCGGGGGACGTCACCGCCGTGCTCCTCACGGAACGTCGCAGAGCGTGAACTAGGCTCGGGAACCGCCCGGCCGGAGTTCCGGCGGGCTCGCGCGTGCGGTGGGACGGGAGTGTGGCCCGTGACGGATCAGGCAGTGGACACAGGCGGCGCGCAGCTGTCCGGACACGCTGCGTCGGAGGGCCATTTCCTGGGCCGCACCCGGGAGTTGAAGGAACTGCGCGCCGACATCGAACGCGCGGGGCTGGACACCCTCTCCGGGAAGAAGGCCCCCCGCGCGCGCGTGCTCCTCATCGCCGGACGGCCCGGTTCCGGCCGTACCGCGCTGGCCGAGGAGTTCGTCCGGCAGGTCGCCGGGCGCTACCGCGACGGCGTGCTGCGCGTCCGGCTCGGCGAACCCGACGGCACGCCCGTGCCCGTCGAGCGGGCCGCCCGCGACCTGCTCACCGCGCTCGGCCGGCCGGTCCCGCCGGGCGCCGGCGCGGACGACCTCTCGGCCGTCCTGCGCGAGGCCCTCGCCGAGCGGCGCGCACTGCTCCTGCTCGACGACGCGGCCGGCGCCGACCAGGTCGACGCGCTCCTCCCGGACACCCCCGAGTGCCTGGTCGTGGCCGTCTCGGCGGGACCGCTCACCGGGATCGCCGACGTGCGGCCCTGCACCCTGGGCGGACTCGACACCAAGTCCGCCCTCGAACTGCTCACCCGCCACACCGGCTCGGTCCGCGTCACCGTCGACCCGCGTGCCGCCGAGGGCCTCGTGGAGGCCTGCCAGGGGCACCCCGCCGCGCTGATCCTGGCGGGCGGCTGGCTCGCCGCGCGGCCCAAGTCGGCGATCGCCGACCTCGCCAAGCAACTGCACGCCGAGGGCGACGACGGGACCCCCCTCAGCCGGATCTTCCGGCTCGTGCACGCCACCCTGCCCCCGGCCGCCGCCCGGACACTGCGACTGCTCTGCCTCGCCCCGGCCGGCCTGGTCGACCCGCACACCGCCGCCGCGCTCGCCGGCTGCTCGATCGGCGCCGCGCGCACCACCCTGGACGACTTCGTCGCCCTGGGCCTGCTGCGGTCCCTGCCGCCGCCGGGACCCCGGTACGAGGTCCCCGGCTGCCTCCAGCCCCTGCTGCGGGAGGCCGCCGAGACCCACGAGCGTCCGGCCGAGCTCCAGCTGGCCCGCGCCCGCATGCTGGAGCGGACGGTACGGCTGCTCCAGTCCTGCCGGGCGATCACCGAGACGGACAACCCGCAGGCCCGGGAGAAACTCCAGGGGATGCCCCGCGCCCTGCGGTTCGCCACCCCGCGCGCGGCCGCCGACTGGCTGCGCGCCCGCCGGCCCGCGCTGCTGGCCTCCGCCCGGCTCGCGGTCGCCGACGGCGAGCTGGACACCCTGGCCAGGCGTCTGATGTCCCAGCTGGTCAGGGCGATGGTCGCGCACTTCGGCACCCAGGGGGCCGCGCCCGACCTGTACGGCGTCCACCAGCTCGTCCTGGACGTGGCCGAGCGCCGCGACCTGCCCCGCGAGAAGGCCGCCGCCCTGCTGAACCTGGCCGACGTGGACGCCCGCACCGGGCGCACGGCGGAGGCCCTGGTGCGCTACCGGGCCGCGCTGGACGCCGGACGGGAGGCGAACGACCCGTACGCGACCGGCCGCGCGATGGAATCCGTAGGCGGCGCACACCTGGAGCTGGGGGACTACGACCGGGCCGCCGACTGGTTCGGCCGGGCCCTCGCCCAGCGGCTGGCCCGCGACGAGCGCGCGGACGCCGCCCGGCTGTACGGCCGTATCGCCACCGCCCACACCTACGCCGGACGGTACGGCGAGGCGCAGCGGGGCTGGCGGGCCGCGGCCGCCGGGCACCGCAGAACCGGCGATGTGGCCGCGTCCGCGCGGGCGTTGAGCGAGCTGGCCCGGGTCCAGGAGTACGCGGGGCGGCCGGAGGAGTCGCTGCGCACCTGCCAGGAGGCGGCGGAGTGGGCCCGGCACGCCGACGACACCCGGCTGCAGGCCGCCCTCCAGCTCCGGCTGGCCGACACCCTGGAGCACCTCGGCGACCCCGAGGCCGCCCGCCTGCACCGCGACGCGGCCGAGCGCATCCTGGGAGATGAGCCCGGAGAGCGCGGTCCGGAGCCGGAACACGGCGATAACGCCTGCGAAATCCGCAGTACACCCACTGAAGATTGATGCAATGAAAGGCTAGACAGCGGGAACACCTTCATTAAACTGGCTCTGCCGCACCTTCTCCTGCGGTGCATCCCGGTGCGTCCGCTATCTCCGGGTATGCCTTGCTGTTCCCCCACACCCTCTGAGCCAAGGACCGTGATCGACGTGAAGGTCGGCATCCCCCGCGAGGTCAAGAACAACGAGTTCCGGGTGGCCATCACCCCCGCCGGCGTGCACGAGCTGGTGCGCAACGGCCACCAGGTCGTCATCGAGCGCGACGCCGGTGTCGGATCGTCGATCACGGACGGCGAGTACGTCGCCGCCGGCGCGCGGATCCTGGACACCGCCGACGAGGTGTGGGCCGCGGCGGACCTGCTGCTGAAGGTCAAGGAACCCGTCGCCGAGGAGTACCACCGCCTCCGCAAGGACCAGACCCTCTTCACCTACCTGCACCTGGCCGCCTCCAAGGAGTGCACCGACGCCCTCGTCGCGTCCGGCACCACCGCGATCGCCTACGAGACCGTCGAGCTGCCGAACCGCGCGCTGCCGCTGCTCGCCCCGATGTCCGAGGTCGCGGGCCGGCTGGCCCCGCAGGTCGGCGCCTACCACCTGATGCGGGCCAACGGCGGCCGCGGCGTCCTGCCCGGCGGCGTCCCCGGCGTCACCCCGGCCAAGGCCGTCGTCATCGGTGGTGGCGTGTCGGGCTGGAACGCCACCCAGATCGCCGTCGGCATGGGCTTCGACGTGACCCTGCTGGACCGCGACATCAACAAGCTGCGCGAGGCCGACAAGATCTTCGGCACCAGGGTCAAGGCCGTCATGTCCAACTCCTTCGAGCTGGAGAAGGCCGTCCTCGACGCCGACCTCGTCATCGGCGCCGTGCTCATCCCGGGCGCCAAGGCGCCGAAGCTGGTCACCAACGAACTGGTGTCCCGGATGAAGCCCGGCAGTGTCCTTGTCGACATCGCGATCGACCAGGGCGGCTGCTTCGAGGACTCCCGCCCCACCACCCACGCCGAGCCGACCTTCCCGGTGCACAACTCGGTCTTCTACTGCGTCGCGAACATGCCGGGCGCGGTGCCCAACACCTCCACCAACGCCCTCACCAACGCCACGCTGCCCTACATCGTCTCGCTCGCCAACAACGGCTGGGTCGAGGCGCTGCGCCGCGACGCCGCGCTGGCCAAGGGTCTCAACACCCACGACGGCCAGGTCGTTTACCGCGAGGTCGCCGAGGCGCACGGCCTGGCGCACGTGGAGCTCGACACGCTGCTCGGCTGACACGCCCGGGCAAGTCACCTTTCCGTAAAGGCGATACGTCAACAGGAGGCGTCAATCGCGTCCCGCCGGCCGGACCTTGCCCGACAAGGTCCGGCCGGATGTGTGTATGGTCACTTTGCGGTTCTCGGTCAACTCGCCTCGAACGTGACCCTTCGACCGATTCGTACGCCGGTGAAACCTGCCGCGCGACGGCCGTACGCCCTTGACAGCGGGATGTTTCATTGTCGACACATCGAGTCGGGTCCGGCGGATTGTGTTGCTGCGAACACCCGACACGCCATAGAGTCGCCAACCGTCGGCATGGTGCCACGCTGACCTTGTCTAGAAGTTTCCTGGTCACCAAGGAGGTAAGACGACTTGTGAATGAGTCGACATTTTCTCCCGGGGGTGGTCAACCAGGAATGCCTACGCGGAGTCAGGACTCCACGGGGCTCGAGGCTGTCGGCTCCGTCGCTGTCCGAACCTTCGCAGCCCGTCAGAGCCGGTCAGACCCCCACACGGCTCTGTCAGCACACCAGAGCATGGATGGCCATCACGTGAACGCCATGGCCGGCGACGGAAGTGGCGCGCCCCGCAACCACTTCGCCGACTACGACGAACTGCCCGAGGGGCACTTCTACGACCCCGACGCCGAGTACGAGCCCGACCCCGAGTACGCGGCCACCCTCGCGCCCGACGCTGCCCGCCAGCGCCGCGAGCGCATCGGCCCGACCGGTCGCCCGCTGCCGTACTTCCCGATCCCGGGACCGCTGACCGACCACGGTCCCGCGACGATCATCGCGATGTGCAACCAGAAGGGCGGCGTCGGCAAGACCACGTCGACCATCAACCTGGGTGCCGCGCTCGCGGAGTACGGACGCCGGGTGCTGCTCGTGGACTTCGACCCGCAGGGCGCGCTGTCGGTCGGTCTGGGCGTCAACCCCATGGAGCTCGACCTCACGGTCTACAACCTGCTCATGGAGCGGGGCATGTCGGCCGACGAGGTGCTCCTGAAGACGGCGGTCCCCAACATGGACCTCCTGCCCAGCAACATCGACCTGTCCGCCGCCGAGGTCCAGCTGGTCTCCGAGGTCGCGCGCGAGTCGACGCTGCAGCGGGCGCTGAAGCCGCTGATGGACGACTACGACTACATCGTGATCGACTGCCAGCCCTCGCTCGGCCTGCTCACCGTCAACGCGCTCACCGCCGCCCACAAGGTGATCGTGCCGCTGGAGTGCGAGTTCTTCGCGCTGCGCGGTGTCGCCCTGCTGACGGAGACCATCGAGAAGGTCCAGGAACGGCTCAACCCGGAGCTGGAGCTCGACGGGATCCTGGCGACCATGTACGACTCGCGCACGGTGCACAGCCGCGAGGTGCTGGCGCGGGTCGTCGAGGCCTTCGACGACCACGTCTACCACACGGTCATCGGGCGCACGGTCCGCTTCCCGGAGACCACGGTCGCCGGTGAGCCGATCACCACCTACGCCTCCAACTCCGTCGGCGCCGCCGCCTACCGCCAGCTCGCCAGGGAGGTGCTCGCCCGGTGTCACGCCGAGTGAGTCTGCCGGGGGCCGACGAACTCTTCCGCACGACAGGGGGAACGGCGCTCCAGCCGTCCGCACCCCGGCGCCCCGCGGGCGGCGAGGCCCGGGTACCCGCTCCGGCGGGGGAGAGCACCGGGGCGGCGGCCGGTTCCGCCGCCGACGCGCCGAACGCCGTGCCCGCGCAGGGCGGGGACGGCGAGGGAACCGAACACGCGGCGGCCGGAGCCGAGCAGGGCGGCGCCCGGGGCACCGGGGAGCGTCCCGGCCCGCGTCAGGGCGCGCAGGAAGGTTCTGCCGCCCAAGGCGACGCCCCGGCGCGCAAGCGCGGACGGGCCTCCGCCCGCCGGCCCAGCGGCCGCGAACGGCACGACGAGAAGATCACCGTGTACGTGTCCGCCGAGGAACTGATGGACCTCGAGCACGCCCGCCTGGTGCTCCGCGGCGAACACGGGCTCGCGGTCGACCGCGGACGCATCGTCCGCGAGGCGGTCGCCGTCGTCCTCGCCGACCTGGAGAGCCGCGGGGACGCCAGCATCCTCGTACGACGGCTTCGCGGGCGGTAGCGGTAGCCTGCGGGGGCCATGACCTCGAACGATCCCGCCCCCGCCCCTCCCCCCGGCTCCGGCGTCCCCGTCGGCCGTCGGCGTGCGCTGGGACGGGGACCGGGGGAGGCGCCCGCGGTACCGGTGCCGGTGCGGGAACCGGCACCCGTCCCCACCCCGGTGCGCGGGCCGGAACCCCCACCGGCCCCGGTGCGCGGGCCGGAACCCCCACCGGAGCCGGGGCCCGGTCCGGCACCCGCCGCCGAGCCCGTCGGCGGCGTGCGGGAGGGCGTGCGGGACGGCGGCCGGGACCACGCCGGGGAGTCCTCCGACGGGGTCTTCAAGGTCCGGCTCGCCAACTTCGAGGGCCCCTTCGACCTGCTGCTCCAGTTGATCTCCCGGCACAAGCTGGACGTCACCGAGGTCGCGCTGTCGAAGGTCACCGACGAGTTCATGGCGCACATCCGGGCGATGGGCCCCGACTGGGACCTGGACCGGACGACCGAGTTCCTCGTCGTCGCCGCGACGCTGCTCGACCTGAAGGCCGCCCGCCTGCTGCCCGCCGCCGAGGTCGAGGACGAGGCGGACCTGGCCCTCTTCGAGGCCCGCGACCTGCTGTTCGCCCGGCTGCTGCAGTACCGCGCGTACAAACGGATCGCCGACATCTTCACGGAACGGCTGGACGGCGAGGCCCGCCGCTACCCGCGGACCGTCGGCCTCGAACCGCACCACGCCGAACTGCTGCCGGAGGTCGTCATCAGCATCGGCGCGGAGGGCTTCGCGAAGCTCGCCGTCAAGGCGATGCAGCCGAGGCCCGCGCCGCAGGTGTACGTCGACCACATCCACGCCCCGCTGGTCAGCGTGCAGGAGCAGGCCCGGATCGTGGTCGCACGGCTGCGGCGGCTCGGCGAGGCCGGCTTCCGCACGCTCGTCGAGGACACCGACGACCCCCTCACCGTCGTGGCGAGGTTCCTGGCCCTGCTGGAGCTGTACCGGGAGAAGGCCGTCGCGCTCGACCAGGAGACCGCGCTCGGGGAGCTGCGGGTGCGCTGGACCGGCGGGGACGGGGACGACCGGCCCAGGGTGACCGACGAGTTCGACCGGCCGCCGGAGAAGACCGAGGAGGAGCGCGAGCCGTGACCGAGGAGACCGAGGAGACCACGGCGGCCGAGGAGACCACGGCGGCCCCGGCCGGACCGCGTACCGTCGCCGCCCTCGACCTCAAGCCCGCCCTGGAGGCCGTGCTGATGGTCGTGGACGAACCCGCCACCGAGGAGCACCTGGCGAGGATCGTGGAGCGTCCGCGCCGCCAGGTCGCGGACGCGCTGCGGGAACTGGCCGACGAGTACACCGCGCAGGGACGCGGCTTCGAGCTGCGGTTCGTCGCGGGCGGCTGGCGGTTCTCCACCCGGGCCGACTACGCCCCGGCCGTCGAGCGTTACGTCCTGGACGGCCAGCAGGCCCGGCTGACCCAGGCGGCGCTGGAGACCCTCGCGGTGGTCGCGTACCGCCAGCCGGTCAGCCGCAGCCGGGTCTCCGCGGTGCGCGGGGTGAACTGCGACGGCGTGATGCGGACCCTGCTCCAGCGCGGTCTGGTCGAGGAGGCGGGCGCGGAACCCGAAACAGGTGCGATCCTGTACAGGACGACGAACTACTTCCTGGAGCGGATGGGCCTGCGCGGTCTGGACGAGCTCCCGGAGCTCGCGCCCTTCCTCCCGGAGGCGGAGGCGATCGAGGCCGAGACCCAGGAAGCCGTACCGTCGTTCGATCCGGACGCCCCGGATGCGGACGACGGTCCCACGACGGACACGACGACGACGGAAATCTGATGCGAAGCAGCGGCAGCGGTAGCGGCAGGAGCGGTGGGCGCGGTAACCCCCGCGGCGCCGGCGACAACAGGGGCCAGAAGCAGGGCCAGGGCCGGGGACAGGCCCAGAGCCGGGGGCAGGGCCAGGCCCCGGGCCGTCCCAGCAAGCCCCGCCCGGAGGAGCGCCGCTACGACGTGGGCCCCGGTGCGTCCCACGAGGGCCCGAAGGCGGGGCGCGGGGGCGCGGCCCGCGGCGGCGCCAAGGGCGGTCCGAAGAAGCCCCAGCAGCGCGGGCCGTCGGTCCCGGCGACCTCGCGCGAGTACGAGACGCGGGCCGAGGAGCGCAACCGCGAGCGGTACGCGGGCAAGAAGGACGTCAAGCTGCCCAAGACCTTCCCGGGCGCCGAGCAGGAGGGCGAGCGGCTCCAGAAGATCCTCGCGCGCGCGGGCTACGGCTCCCGGCGGGCCTGCGAGGAGCTGATCGAGCAGGCGCGGGTCGAGGTCAACGGCGAGATCGTCCTGGAGCAGGGCAAGCGGGTCGACCCGGAGAAGGACGAGGTCAAGGTCGACGGCCTGACCGTGGCGACGCAGTCGTACCAGTTCTTCTCGCTGAACAAGCCCGCCGGCGTGGTCTCGACGATGGAGGACAACGAGGGCCGGCAGTGCCTCGGCGACTACGTCACCAACCGCGAGACCCGCCTCTTCCACGTCGGGCGGCTCGACACCGAGACCGAGGGCGTCATCCTCCTCACCAACCACGGTGAACTGGCGCACCGCCTGACGCACCCCAAGTACGGCGTGAAGAAGGTCTACCTCGCGCACATCGTGGGCCCGATCCCGCGCGACCTGGGCAAGCGGCTCAAGGACGGCATCCAGCTGGAGGACGGGTACGCGAAGGCGGACCACTTCCGGGTCGTCGAGCAGACCGGCAAGAACTACCTCGTCGAGGTCACCCTCCACGAGGGCCGCAAGCACATCGTGCGCCGGATGCTCGCGGAGGCCGGGTTCCCGGTCGACAAGCTGGTCCGCGTGGCCTTCGGCCCGATCACCCTGGGCGACCAGAAGTCGGGCTGGCTGCGCCGGCTGTCCAACACCGAGGTCGGCATGCTGATGAAGGAAGTCGACCTGTAGGGCGGCCCGCTGGAGCGGCCGGTCCCGGATCTCCGGGGCCGGCCGCTCCCTTGTGTCCGGACACCCGCCGGGTTTATGGTCGACGCGACCATTAAAAGGGGGTGGGCGGATGCGGGGCTACGACAAGCACGCCTTCGAGCCCTTCGCCGTCACCGTGGACCTCGCCGTCCTCACCCTGCGCGCGGGCGCCCTGCACGTGCTGCTCGTCGAGCGCGGGCAGGAGCCGTACCTCGGCCGCTGGGCGCTGCCCGGCGGGTTCGTGCTGCCGGACGAGTCCGCCGAGGCCGCCGCCCGGCGCGAACTCGCCGAGGAGACCGGCCTCGCCGACGTCTCCGGCCTCCACCTGGAACAGCTGCGCACCTACAGCGAACCCGGCCGCGACCTCCGCATGCGGGTCGTCTCCGTCGCCTTCGCCGCCCTGCTGCCCGACGCTCCCGAACCGCGCGGCGGCGGCGACGCGGCCCAGGCCCGCTGGCGGCCGTACGGCGACGTCCCACCGCTCGCCTTCGACCACGACCGGATCCTGGCCGACGCCCACGACCGGGTCGGCGCCAAGCTCGAGTACACCTGCCTCGCGACCGCCTTCTGCCCGCCCGAGTTCACCCTCGGCGAGCTCCAGCAGGTCTACGAGGGCGTCTGGGGCACCGGCCTGGACCGGCCCAACTTCCGCCGCAAGGTCCTCGCCACCCCCGGCTTCGTCGAACCCGTTCCCGGCGGCCCCGCGCGGCTGACCGGTGGCCGCGGCAAACCGGCCGCCCTCTACCGCGCGGGCACCGCCACCACCCTCCACCCGCCCCTGCTGCGACCGCCCCGGGAAGGACGTTCCGCATGACCACCACGACCGTCAGGAAGCGCGCCGCGACGGGGGCCCTGCTGGGCCTCGCGCTGGGCGACGCGCTCGGATTCCCCACCGAGTTCGATGACGTCCCCTCGATCCTCGCCACGTGCGGGCCGTGGCGGGAGATGGAACTGCCGGGGCGGGCCCTCGTCTCCGACGACACGCAGATGACGCTGGCCGTCGCCCGGGCCCTGCGCACGGCCGTGGACCGCGGGCCGCTCGAGCCGGCCGGACTGGAGGGGCCGCTGCGCGAGGAGTTCGTGGCCTGGTACCGCTCGCCCGAGAACAACCGCGCCCCCGGCCGGACCTGCCTGACCGCCTGCGGCCTGCTGGAGGACGACGGGCGCCCGTGGCAGGACGCCGCCCGGATCGGCTCCAAGGGCTGCGGCGCCAACATGCGCGTCGCGCCCCTCGGCCTCGCCCCCGGTCTCAGCGACGAGCAGCGGGCCGGCGCCGCCCAGCTCCAGTCCGGCCTCACCCACGGCCACCCCACCGCGCTCGCCGCCTCCGACCTCACCGCCCACGCCGTACGGCTGCTCGCGGACGGCGCCGAACCGACGGGCCTCGTCGGACTGCTGCGGTCGTACGCCCTCGACAACCGCACCCGCTACCACCACCGCTGGCTCGGCGACCTGTGGACCCGCTCCCAGGACCCGACCCCGGAACACTTCATCGCGCGGGGCTGGGACGACTGCCTGGGCGTCCTGGAGCGGCTCCGGGAGGCCCTGCGCAGCCCCTCGCCGGAGACCGACCCGTGCCTGGCCACCGGGGAGGGCTGGATCGCCGAGGAGGCGCTGGCGACCGGTCTGCTGTGCTTCCTGCTCTTCCCCGACGAACCGGTCACCGCGCTGCGCCGGGCCGCCTGCTCCGCCGGCGACTCCGACTCCGTCGCCTGCCTGGCCGGCGCCTTCGCGGGCGCCCACGCCGGGGCCGACGCCTGGCCGGCTCGGTGGGCGGACCGCGTCGAGCACCGGAGCGAGCTGGTCACCCTCGGGGCGCTGTGGGACCGGTGAGCGCTGACCGCTGGTCGTCGGCCTCCGGCCGGTGACCGGCGCTCACCTCACGCCAGCGTGATGGCGTCGCCCTTCACCGCGATCCTCGCCGCGGGCAGCGGCTCGGTCGCCGGGCCGGCCGTCACCGCGCCGTCGCCGATGGCGAAACTACTCTTGTGGCAGGCGCAGTTGATGGTGCCGTCGGCGACGGTCGCCACGATGCAGCCCTGATGCGTGCAGACCGCCGAGAACGCCCTGAAGTCCCCCTGCGCCGGCTGCGTGACCACGACCTTCGCGTCCTTGAAGATCCTGCCGCCGCCGACCGGGATGTCGGCCGTCCTCGCCAGCTCCTGACCGGGGGTGGGGGAGGGGCCGGACGCTTCGCCCCCGGCGTCCTGGGCGCCACAGCCGACGGCGAGCGCCGCCGTGCCCGTCGCGAGGAGAACCGTCCGGCGGGAGGCGGGGAGAGTCATGTCGTCACTCCGGAAGTGCGGGGGAAGCGGAAGAGAGGCAAGAGGCGGAAGGGGCGGAAGAGGCGGAAGGGGCAGCGGCGGGTGGAACCGAGGGACAGAGGGGCACAGAAGGCGCGGCCCGGGTCCACGGGGGCCGGGCGCCCGCACGGGGCGCGTCTCAGCGGGCGGGCACCGCGCCACCGGCCCGGTCCGCGCTGACTACGCTGGGCGGCGAAGAACCGTGACCTACGTGAGCGAGGAGCAGCGCCGTGGCGGTACGAGCGGTCCGGGGGGCCGTCCAGCTGGAGCGGGACGAGGCCGGACACATGGAGGAGCGGGTCGGGGCCCTGCTCACCGAGGTCATGGAGCGGAACTCCCTCACCGTCGACGACCTGATCAGCATCTGGTTCACGGCCACCCCCGACCTGCACAGCGACTTCCCGGCGGCCGCCGCGCGCAAGCTGGGCATCGTCGACGTACCGCTGATCTGCGCCCGGGAACTCGACGTCCGGGGCGCCATGCCGAGGGTCGTCCGCGTCCTCGCGCACATCGAGTCGGACCGGCCCCGCTCCGGGATCCAGCACGTCTACCTCGGTGCCGCGGCCGCCCTGCGCAAGGACATCGCCCAGTGAGGACCGCGCTCGTCATCGGAACCGGGCTCATCGGCACCTCCGCGGCCCTGGCCCTCGCCCGGCGCGGGGTCGTCGTCCACCTGGAGGACCACGACCCCGAGCAGGCCCGTACGGCGGCGGCGCTCGGCGCCGGCACCGACGACCCGCCCCAGGGCCCGGTCGACGTCGCCGTCGTCGCCGCCCCGCCCGCCCACGTGGCCGCCGTGCTCGCCGGCGCCATGCGCCGGGGCGTGGCCCGCGGCTACCTCGACGTCGCCAGCGTCAAGGGCGGGCCGCGCCGGGAACTGGAGGCGCTCGGCCTCGACCTGTCGGCCTACCTCGGCACCCACCCCATGTCCGGCCGTGAGAAGTCCGGCCCGCTGGCCGCGACCGCCGACCTCTTCGAGGGCCGCCCCTGGGTGCTGACGCCGACCCGCGACACCGACACCGAGGTGCTGAACCTCGCCCTGGAGCTGGTCTCGCACTGCCGGGCCGTCCCCGTGGTGATGGACGCCGACGCCCACGACCGGGCCGTGGCGCTCGTCTCCCACATGCCCCACCTGGTCTCCAGCATGGTCGCGGCCCGCCTGCAGAACGCCGAGGAGGCCGCCGTACGGCTGTGCGGGCAGGGCATCCGGGACGTGACCCGGATCGCCGCCTCCGACCCGCGGATGTGGATCGACATCCTCTCCGCGAACCCCGGGCCGGTCGCCGACCTGCTCGGCGACGTCGCCGCCGACCTCGACGAGACGGTCCGGGCGCTGCGCGCCCTGCAGTCCTCCGACGAGGACGAGCGGCGCACCGGCGCCGACGGCGTCGAGGACGTCCTGCGGCGGGGCAACGCCGGTCAGGTCCGGGTCCCCGGCAAGCACGGGTCCGCCCCGCGGGTGTACGAGGTCGTGGCGGTGCTCATCGACGACCAGCCGGGGCAGCTGGCCCGTATCTTCGCCGACGCCGACCGGGCCGGGGTCAACATCGAGGACGTGCGCATCGAGCACGCGACGGGGCAGCAGGCCGGTCTGGTGCAGCTGATGGTGGAGCCGAAGGCGGTGTCCGTGCTGAGCGCCGCGCTGCGGGACCGGGGCTGGGCGCTGCGGCAGTAGCCCGGCGTCCGGACGGCCGGTCCGCGCCGGGGAACCGGGCCGGACCGGCCCGCTCCGCGGCCGTCGGCCGGACGAGTGACCCGTAGCCAGTAACCTTGTGCGGGGCACATTGTCGTCCCGCAGCCCACCACCTCGCACCAGGAAGGTGTCCTCCCGTGGAAAACGGCGCCGCCCAGCCCGTGATCGTCGCCATCGACGGTCCCTCCGGCACGGGCAAGTCCAGCACGTCCAAGGCCGTGGCCGCCCGGCTCGGGCTGAGCTACCTGGACACCGGCGCCCAGTACCGGGCGATCACGTGGTGGATGGTCACCAACGGGATCGACATCGAGGACCCCACGGCGATCGCCGCCGTCGCCGGCAAGCCCGAGATCGTCTCCGGCACCGACCCTGCCGACCCGACGATCACGGTCGACGGCGTCGACGTGGCCGGTCCGATCCGCACCCAGGAGGTCACCTCCAAGGTCAGCGCGGTGAGCGCCGTACCCGAGGTGCGGTCGCGGATCACCGAGCTGCAGCGGGCGCTGGCGGCCTCCGCCGGGCAGGGCATCGTCGTCGAGGGACGGGACATCGGGACGACCGTGCTGCCCGACGCCGACCTGAAGATCTTCCTCACCGCCTCGCCGGAGGCCCGTGCCGCCCGCCGCAGCGGCGAGCTGAAGGGCGCGGACGTGCGGAGCACCCGCGAGGCGCTGATCAAGCGGGACGCCGCCGACTCCTCCCGCAAGACCTCCCCGCTCGCCAAGGCGGACGACGCCGTCGAGGTGGACACCACCGAGCTGACGCTGGTCCAGGTCATCGAGCGCGTGGTCGCCCTCGTCGGGGAGAAGCGGGCCGAGAGGTGAGCGAGCTGCCCTCGGAGAGAGGGGCGGAGGTCGGGCGGCGCATCGGCGTCGGCCTGATGTTCGGGCTGTGGAGGCCGCGGGTGCTGGGCGCCTGGAAGGTTCCGGTGACCGGCCCCGTGATCTTCGCCGTCAACCACTCCCACAACATCGACGGGCCGATGGTCATGGGCGTGGCCCCCCGGCCGACGCACTTCCTGATCAAGAAGGAGGCGTTCGTCGGCCCCCTCGACCCGTTCCTGACCGGCATCGGCCAGCTCAAGGTCGACCGGCACACCACCGACCGCAAGGCCATCACCCGCGCGCTGGGCGTGCTGGAGGCCGGCGGCGTCCTCGGGATCTTCCCGGAGGGCACGCGGGGCGAGGGCGACTTCGCCTCCCTGCGCGCGGGGCTCGCCTACTTCGCGGTGCGCAGCGGGGCGGCGATCGTCCCCGTGGCCGTCCTGGGAAGCACCGAGCGGCGCGGGCGGTTGTTCAAGGCGCTGCCCCCGCTGCGTTCCCGCGTCGACGTCGTCTTCGGCGACCCGTTCGAGGCGGGCGACGGCAGCGGGCGGCGCACGCGCAAGGCGCTGGACGAGGCCACCGAGCGCATCCAGAAGCACCTGGCCTCCCACCTGGAACACGCCAGACGGCTCACCGGCCGCGCGGCGGACGACGGACCACGGCGCGACGCGTAGCGGCGCGACGGCACCAAGACGGCACGAAGACGGTACGAAAACGCCGGGCGTCCGGGCGGACGCTGGGCGACACTGAGTAGTGGATCAAACCGCCGAAAACGGATGCTCCACCGATCACCACGAATGAACGCAGAGGTACGGACTTCATGAACGACCACATCCAGCCCGACGGCTCGGACTCCTTCGAGCACGACCACGGGGCGCTCGGCGATGCCGAGTACGCGGAGTTCATGGAGCTCGCCGCGGTCGAGGGCTTCGACATCGAGGACGTCGAGGGCGCGATCGAGGCCGCCGGGCACGGGCCGCTGCCCGTCCTCGCGGTCGTCGGCCGCCCGAACGTCGGCAAGTCGACCCTCGTCAACCGGATCATCGGGCGGCGCGAGGCGGTCGTCGAGGACAAGCCGGGCGTCACCCGCGACCGGGTCACCTACGAGGCCGAGTGGGCGGGCCGCCGCTTCAAGGTCGTCGACACCGGCGGCTGGGAGCAGGACGTCCTCGGCATCGACGCCTCCGTGGCCGCACAGGCCGAGTACGCGATCGAGGCCGCCGACGCCGTCGTGTTCGTCGTCGACGCCAAGGTCGGCGCCACCGACACCGACGAGGCGGTCGTACGACTGCTGCGCAAGGCGGGCAAGCCCGTCGTGCTCGCCGCCAACAAGGTGGACGGCCAGAGCGGTGAGGCGGACGCCGCCTACCTGTGGTCCCTGGGCCTCGGCGAGCCGCACCCCGTCTCCGCGCTGCACGGCCGCGGCACCGGGGACATGCTGGACGCCGTCCTGGAGGCGCTGCCGGAGGCGCCCGCGCAGACCTTCGGCACGGCGGTCGGCGGTCCGCGCCGCATCGCCCTCATCGGCCGTCCGAACGTCGGCAAGTCCTCGCTGCTGAACAAGGTGGCCGGCGAGGAGCGCGTCGTCGTCAACGAGATGGCCGGCACCACTCGCGACCCGGTCGACGAACTGATCGAACTGGGCGGTGTCACCTGGAAGTTCGTCGACACGGCCGGTATCCGCAAGCGGGTCCACCTCCAGCAGGGCGCCGACTACTACGCCTCGCTGCGCACGGCGGCCGCGGTGGAGAAGGCCGAGGTGGCGGTCATCCTGATCGACGCCTCCGAGTCGATCTCCGTGCAGGACCAGCGGATCGTCACCATGGCGGTGGAGGCGGGCCGCGCGATCGTCCTCGCCTACAACAAGTGGGACACCCTCGAGGAGGAACGCCGCTACTACCTGGAGCGGGAGATCGAGACCGAGCTGGCCCAGGTGGCGTGGGCGCCGCGGGTGAACGTCTCGGCGCGCACCGGACGGCACATGGAGAAGCTGGTCCCGGCGATCGAGACCGCCCTCGCGGGCTGGGAGACGCGCGTCCCGACCGGCCGGCTGAACGCCTTCCTCGGCGAGCTGGTCGCCGCCCACCCGCACCCGATCCGGGGCGGCAAGCAGCCGCGCATCCTCTTCGGCACCCAGGCGGGCACCAAGCCGCCGCGGTTCGTGCTGTTCGCCTCCGGCTTCATCGAGGCGGGCTACCGGCGCTTCGTCGAGCGCCGGCTGCGCG
This sequence comes from Streptomyces sp. NPDC014882, assembly GCF_043081325.1. Taxonomy (NCBI): domain Bacteria; kingdom Bacillati; phylum Actinomycetota; class Actinomycetes; order Kitasatosporales; family Streptomycetaceae; genus Streptomyces; species Streptomyces sp. NPDC014882. The sequence continues at coordinate 131,486 of NZ_JBIBWL010000018.1, read as the reverse complement.
AGGAGTTCGGCTTCGAGGGGACGCCGATCCACATCTCGGTGCGGGTGCGCGAGAAGCGCGGCAAGAAGAAGTGACCTGACGTGACGGCACGGTCGGGGGGGGGGGGGGGGGGCGGCGGGGGGGCCCCCCCCCCCCCCCCCCCCCCCCCCCCCCCCCCCCCCCCCCCCCGCGCGGGGGGGGGGGGGGTGGGGGTGGGCTGGCTGTTTTTTTGGGGGGGGGGGGGGGGGGGGGGGGGGGGGGCCCCCGCGGGGGGGCCCCCCCCCCCCCGACCGTGCCGCGCCCGCCGCGTGCCTCAGACGCTCCGCCGGGGCGCCGGGGGCAGTGCCGCCGGGACGTGGTGCGTCCCGGCGGGTGTGTGCGGCCGGGCGGGCTGCCCGAGCGGGCCGATCCGCTGCCACTGCGGCGCCTGCGGCTGCGGCCGGCCCTGCGCCTGTTCCCGCTCCTGCGAGGAGGACGGCGCCGGCGGCTGCGGCGGCTGCCCGAGCCGCGCGCTCTGCGCGCCCGCGCTGTAGGCGCTGTACGAGCTGCTGAACGACCCCGGCCGCGGCACCGCGTACGTCCCCGTGCCGTGCGGCATGTTCCCGAAGGCGGTGAACCCCAGGTCGTCCTCACCGCTGCGGTCACCGGGCAGTGAACGGAACGACCTGACGTACTCGGCGTAGAGCGCGTCGTAGATCGGCGTGGCCGAGGGGCCGCCCTGTGGGTCCTGGGAGTCCTGGGCCGATCGCGCGGACGGGATCGGGTAGGGCTGGCGGCGGGAGACGTCGTAGGTGTGCACGTATGTCCCAACGACGTGTGGGGTCGGGGGATGCGGCCGGTGACCGGCCTTCGGGGACGCGGGGGCGGGGCCGGCGTCCCCGCCCCCGCCGGCTCAGGTTCCGGCGAGGGGCAGCGCCGCCCCGACCAGCTGGCCGTTCGCCGCGGCCTTGTCCAGCGCGTCCCGCAGCAGGTCCTCGCGGGGCTGACGGCCGATCGCCCCCACCGGTGCCGCGAACATCAGCACCTGCTGGTGCTTGTTGGCGGCGGCCCGCCAGCCCTCCGTCACCTGCAACGGCTGGTGGGCCTGCCACCAGGCCACCGGCTGACCGCCGTTGACCGAGGGCTGGAGCACGGCGTGCAGCTGTCCCATCGCCAGCAGCACGGACCAGCCGTGCCGCACGGGCGGCACCTCGGACAGCTCGGACAGCGGCATGAAGCCCTGTTCGATGAGGAGCGGCAGGAAGTCGTCGCCGATGTCGGTGGCGCCGGGGCGCACGATGGGCGCGGTCGGCTCGACGACCAGGGCCGGGTGCAACTCCCCGGCGATCAGGACCAGTCCGCTGGTCACGCCGAGCACGGCCTGCTCGGGCACGACCCTGCCGGGGTCGAGGTCGACGGTGTCACCGCTGATGGAGCGGACGGCGCCCTGGAGCTGCTCCTCGGTGACCTGGACGATCTGCGAGGGCAGGCAGCCGGCGTGGGCGAAGGCGAGGACGGCGGTCTCCTCCCCGATGAACAGGACGGTGCTGGTGCGCTCGTGCTCGGAGTCGCCCGGGGTGCGGCAGGACGTGCAGTCGTAGCTGCCCGGGGCGTTCTCTCCGGCGATCAGCCGGTCGGCTTCTTCGGCGCCGATCTCGGCACGTACCTCGTCGCTGACGTCGAGCATGCGCGGCACGGGTGACTCCCTCGGATGCGGTGCGTGGGCGGGCCGGGTGGCTCCCCGGCTCATGCACAGACAACGGGTGAGTTGTGGCGGGGGTCACGCTGCCGGGCGAAGGGAATCGAACCGGTCGGCGCGCACGGTCACGGTTCGCGCGGAATCGGCCACTCAACGTCAAGTAACGGGAGGGTCACGGAAGTTGAACGCGTGAGGTGGAACACAGGCGAGGCGGGCCGACGGTCGACAAATCCGGAAATCAGGTAATGAAGTGGGTGTCCTGATTTCGCCGATACCGACGGTAACGGTCAGCTGGCCTGCGGCGACGGCGGATCGATTGATGACGGGCCGTCGGATTCCCTAGATTCCTCGGCCGTGTGCAGCGAGCACCGCCCGGGTACGTCCGCCGGCCGCGCAGAGCCAGACGGCGCGCAGCACCACCGCCGGCGGACGGGGCGGAGCACGACGACCGCGTTCCCGCGCGGACGGCGCGCTCCGCTCGGGGGGAGACCCGGGTTCGTAGAGAGGGAACCTCATGTCCGAATGTGCCGATGACACCCGCGTCGACGCGCGCGCCGCGAAGGCGCGTACGACGGCGGTCCTCGCCGGGGCGGCGCTTCTCGCCCCCCTGGGACTGCTGACCGCCGGCGGCAGCGCCGCCGCGGCGGACGCCGGAGTGTGGGACCGCATCGCCCGGTGCGAGAGCGGCGGCAACTGGCACATCAACACCGGCAACGGCTACTACGGAGGGCTCCAGTTCTCCGCCTCCACCTGGCGCGCCCACGGCGGCACGGCCTACGCCCCGACCGCCGACCGGGCCACCAGGGAGCAGCAGATCGCCGTCGCCACCGAGGTCCAGCGCTCCCAGGGCTGGGGCGCGTGGCCGACCTGCTCCACGCGCGCCGGGGCCTCCGGCGGCGCCCCCGCGACCGCGAGCGGATCGGTCGAGAACGGTTCGGGCAAGAGCGGCCCGTCCGCCGACGGGCCGTCGAAGAACGGCTCGCCGAGGAAGGGCTCGGCCGCGGGAGGCTCCTCGAAGGCGGCCGGTGCCGCCGAGCACTCTCCCGGCCACGGCTCCCGCGGTACGTCCTCCCGCGGCGACGGCGACCACGTCGTCCGCGCGGGCGAGACGCTCAGCACGATCGCCGCGCGCCACGGAACCACCTGGCAGCGCCTCTACGACGCGAACAGGACGGCCGTCGGCGGGAACCCCGACCTGATCGTGCCCGGCCTGCGCCTGAACTTCTGACGGCGCCCGGCCCCGCGGCCCCGTCCGGTGTGCGCGCCGGGCGGGGCCGCGAGGCCGCGGGGCCGGGCTCACGAGCCCGCCTGGTGCTTCCTCAGCTCCGGCTGCGGGATCTCCGCCGCGTACTCGGGATGGTGCAGGTCGAACGCCGGGGACTCCGAGCGGATCCGCGGCAGCGTGGTGAAGTTGTGCCGGGGCGGCGGGCAGGAGGTCGTCCACTCCAGGGAGCGGCCGAAGCCCCAGGGGTCGTCGACCTCGACCCTCTCGCCGTACCTGGCGGTCTTCCAGACGTTGAGGAGGAACGGGAGCGTCGACAGGCCGAGCAGGAACGCGCCGATCGTGGAGAGCGTGTTGAGGGCCGTGAAGCCGTCCGCGGCCAGGTAGTCCGGGTAACGGCGCGGCATGCCCTCGGCGCCCAGCCAGTGCTGGACCAGGAACGTGGTGTGGAAGCCGGTGAACAGCGTCCAGAACTGGATCTTCCCGAGCCGCTCGTCGAGCAGCTTGCCGGTGAACTTCGGCCACCAGAAGAAGAACCCGGCGAAGACCGCGAAGACGACGGTGCCGAAGACGACGTAGTGGAAGTGCGCCACCACGAAGTACGAGTCGGTGACGTGGAAGTCCAGGGGCGGCGAAGCCAGGATCACGCCGGTCAGACCGCCGAACAGGAACGTCACCAGGAAGCCGGTCGCCCACAGCATCGGCGTCTCGAAGGAGAGCGAGCCCTTCAGCATGGTCCCGGTCCAGTTGAAGAACTTCACGCCCGTCGGCACCGCGATCAGGAACGACAGCAGCGAGAAGAACGGCAGCAGCACCGCGCCGGTGGCGAACATGTGGTGGGCCCAGACGACCACCGACAGCCCGGTGATGGCCATCGTCACGCCGACCAGGGTCAGGTAGCCGAAGACCGGCTTGCGGCTGAAGACCGGGATGATCTCGGTGATGATCCCGAAGAACGGCAGCGCGATGATGTACACCTCGGGATGCCCGAAGAACCAGAAGAGGTGCTGCCACAGCAGCGCCCCGCCGTTGGCCGCCTCGAAGACCTGCGAGCCGAACCGCCGGTCCGCCTCGAGCACCAGCAGGGCCGCCGCCAGCACCGGGAACGCCAGCAGGATCAGGATCGACGTGAACAGCGTGTTCCAGGTGAAGATCGGCATCCGGAACATGGTCATGCCGGGCGCGCGCATCCCGATGATGGTCGCGATGAAGTTGACCGCGCCGAGGATCGTGCCGAAGCCGGCCAGCGCCAGCCCCATGATCCACAGGTCGGGGCCGAGGCCGGGGGAGTGCGTGGCGTCGTTGAGCGGCGCGTAGGCGAACCAGCCGAAGGCGGCGGGTCCCTCCGGTACCAGCAGCGAGCCGAGCACGATCAGTCCGCCGAACAGGAACAGCCAGTACGACAGCATGTTCAGCCGGGGGAAGGCGACGTCGGGGGCGCCGATCTGGAGCGGCATCAGCTCGTTGGCGAAGCCCGCGAAGGACGGGGTCGCGAACAACAGCAGCATGATCGTGCCGTGCAGGGTGAACAGCTGGTTGAACTGCTGGTTGGTCACGATCTGGAGGCCCGGGCGGGCCAGTTCGGCCCGCACGACCAGCGCCATGACCCCGCCGATCAGGAAGAACGCGAACGACGTGACCAGGTAGAGGTGTCCGATCTTCTTGTGGTCGGTGGTGGTCAGCCAGTCGACGACCACCCGGCCCCGCCTCCCGCCCGCGGTGCGCGCCGTCGCCGGTACGGTCTCCGTCCCCATCGCCCGCTCGCCCCTTCGCTCGTCGAGTCCCGCGTCCCGCGTCCCGGGTCCCGCCTCCCGGGCCCCGCACCGGCCGCGCCGCACGGGTGCCCGCGAGCCGTCGTCATGATGCTCGCGACGCCACCCGCCCGGCAGAGGGCATACGAAGAATGTGTGGGGGAGCCGTGTTTTTCCTATGGGGGCCGGCCCTCGCGGAGCTCTGCGGAATCGAAAGGAAACGGGATCCGAGAACGGTTCTCCGGGAACTTTCCGCCGGTCAGGAGAAGGGGTCGGTACGACACGCGGAAATGGCCACCGAATAGGTGCGGAAGGCTTACGAAACCGCCCGTTCGGGTGAGGGAGTCGTACGGAAACCCGCGTCGTGGTCCTGTGACAGAAGTGTGACCGTAGTGATCCACATCTCCCGTCCGGGGTTCCCGGAACGGCGGACCCGGCCTAGCGTTGCGGCCATGGAACCCATTCCCACTCCGCCGGCGGAGCCCCAGGACAGTCCGGACGGATACGTCGGCCTCGAGAGCGGCCGGGCCGAGCGGCTCGCCCGTGAGCGGGGGTGGTCGGCGGTGCGTTCGCTGGCGCCCGGGACGATCATCACCATGGAGTACCGCGTGGGCCGACTGAACTTCGAGGTGCGCGACGGGCGGGTGACGCGGGCCTGGAAGGGCTGAGCCGGCAGGGGCCCGGTGTGTGCGCACCGGTGGGCCCCGCGCCGGCTCAGCTACCGCTCAGGGGGCGGGCGGCCGGGTTGCCCTGGCCGTGCGGAAGCCGGTCCGCGTGCGGCGGGCGCCGGCTGCCGGCCGGGGTGACCGGGGCGCGCTCCGCGCGGGTCGTGTGCGGCCCGGGGGCGAGGTAGACCGGCGTCCTGGGCGGACGGGCCGTCGTCTCGCGGGCCGCGGTGATCCCGTCCGGCCGGACGGCCGGGGCGCGCTGCGCGAGCGGCACGGGCACCGGCACCGGCGCCGTGACGGGTGCCGTCCTCGCGCGGCGGTCGCGCAGACGGTCGCGCAGGGTGAAGATCCCGGCCTCGGTGCGGGCGATCAGCGGCTCGAACGCGGGCAGTGCCAGCAGGATCAGCAGGCCCGCGGCCCAGCCGAGGATCACGTCGCTCAGCCAGTGCGTACCGAGGTAGACGGTGGCCAGGCCGACACCGAGCGAGGTCACCGCGGAGAGCGCGGACAGCCAGCGGCGGGCTCGTGGGGTGGAGGCCAGATAGGCCAGGATTCCCCAGGTCACGACCGCGTTGGCGGTGTGACCGCTGGGAAATATATCGCCGCCCAGGCCCATCTCGTTCGAGCCGATGGCGGTGGCGTAGTGCGGTCCGAGGCGGCCCATGCCGATCTTGGCGGCACCGACGGTGAGGTTCAGCAGCAGCAGCGACGTGCCGAGCGTGAGCAGGGGCCGCAGGGTGTGCTGGCGCCAGGATCTCCAGCCGAGCCAGGCGCAGACCATGACGGCGGTGGGTCCGCGCTGGCCGAGGACCACGTAGTAGTCCACGAACCAGTGGATCTCCGACCACTGCTGGTACGGCCGGAAGAACATGACCTGCCAGTCGAGGCGGACCAGCCACGAGGTGGTCACCACGAGCCACACGATGGCCAGGTAGAAGGCCAGGGTCGCCGAGAACAGCGCGACCCGGTGCCTGCTCATCTGCGGCACGTCGAGGTGGGCCGGTCGTTCCGGCTCACGGTCGAGCCTTGCGAACACCCGGTCCAGACGGGTGAGGTTTCGTTCGGTACGCACCCAATCGACGTTACAGCGAGTGAGCGCAGTTCCCCGCCGAATCCACGGCTTTGTGATGACGATGTGATGTGGGATTGCTCTCAGAAGGGCGGATATTCGACGGGAATCCGCAATCCCCGAAGCGTGCTCCCCGCAATTCTTTTGATCATTCCGGGGAGTGGTTTTGGATTACTTATGAATGCGTTCACCGAATGCACGGCCGCCATTCCCCGTCCGCTCATCCGCCCGCCGGGGCGGCTCAGGGCGGACCGGAGCCGTTCAGCCACCACGCGCCGTACACGGCCGACGCCACCGCCACACCGCCGAGGACCAGGGCCGACCGCCGGGGCCGCAGCCGCGCGAGGGCCGTGGCGAGGGGGAACAGCAGGGGGAAGGCGGGCAGCAGCAGACGCGGCTTCGAGCCGAAGTAGCTCGAGGCGCACAGCGCGAGCACCAGGACGACCCCCGTGTGGACCAGCAGCGGGAGGGGCTGACGGGCGCGCACGCCGGCGACGTGGAGCAGGACCAGCAGGGCGACGCCGACGACCAGGGCGAGACCGGCGAAGGCCGACGGGACGGACGTGAACTTGCCGATGACGAACAGGGCGAAGGCGTGACCGCCGTCGAAACCGTTGCGCCAGCCCGCCTGGACGTCGAGATAGCCGAGCGGACCCTTCCCGGTGCGGTGGCCGACCCACAGGACGTACCCGGCGGCGCCCAGGGGAGCGAGGAGGAGACCCAGGGCGCGCGGGGCGACGCGCGCGCCCGGCGCGTCCGCCCCGCTCCGCTCTCGCCCGAACGAGACCACGCCCGCCGTCCACACCGCCGCCACCACGGCGATCCCCACCGGGCGGGTCAGCCCGGCGAGCGACGCCAGCAGACCGGCGGTCACCCAGCGGCCGGTGAGCACCGCGTACAGCGACCAGGCGGCCAGCGCGGTGAACAGCGACTCGCTGTACGCCATCGACTGCACGATCCCGACCGGCAGCACCGCCCACAGCAGCACCGCGCACACCCCGGCCCGGCGCCCGTACAGACGGTCGGCGACCGCGAAGATCCCCCAGGCCGCGGCGAGCGAGGAGAGCAGGGAGACGGCGAGACCGGCGTCGGCGTACGACAGCGGCGTCAGCTCCCGCAGCAGGCGCGCCAGCCACGGCAGCAGCGGGAAGAAGGCGAGGTTGGAGTGGACGTCGCCGTTGGGCAGCCGCACCTCGTAGCCGTACCCCAGTTCGGCGACCCGGGTGTACCACAGGGAGTCCCAGCGGGCCGTCAGCAGGGTGTACGCGCTCTTGTCCCGCGCGGCGCTCCACACGGCCAGCGAGATCAGCCCCAGCGCGCGCACGGCCGCGTACCCCAGGAGGGCGGGGGCCGCCCGGCGCAGGGTCGGGGAGGCGGGCGGCGCCACCCGGGTCTCGAGATCGGTCACGAGGGCGATTATCGGAGGCACCCGGAAACGGAGGGTGCGCCGGGGTGCGACGGGCCGTGAGGCGAGTGGCGTACGCCACATGTTCGGCCGGGGACTGTGAGAGGTCCGCCACGTGGCCGACGCGCGAACTCGCGTACGCTGCGTGTCACTCGTCGTTCGTCGCGCGGGCCGGGGACCACCGCTCCTCTCCGGCCGAGCCCCGGGGAGTCCCCGCCCCGCGAGCCCGCCGAACCGAGGGAACTCTGGGAGGTACGTTCATGTCCGGGACGACCACGGCCGCCGTTCGGTGGCGCCGTCGGGCGGCCGGGGCCGGTGCCAACCGCTGGGTCGTGCTGGTGGTCCTGTGCGTCAGCCTGCTCCTGGTCGCCGTCGATGCGACCGTGCTGCACGTGGCGGTGCCCGCCGTCACCGAGGACCTGCGGCCCGGCGCGATCGAACTGCTCTGGATCGTCGACACCTATCCCCTGGTCTGCGCCTCGCTGCTGATCCTGTTCGGCACGCTCGGCGACAGGGTCGGCCGCAGAAGGGTGCTGCTGCTCGGTTACACGCTGTTCGGCGCGGCCTCCGCGCTCGCGGCGTTCGCCGGGAGCGGCGAGGTGCTCGTCCTCGCGCGGGCGCTGCTCGGCGTCGGCGGCGCGATGATCATGCCCGCGACGCTGTCCATCCTGCGCCAGGTCTTCCCCGACCGGCGGGAGCGGGCGCTCGCCATCGGCATCTGGAGCGCCGTCGCCGCGGTCGGCGCGGCGGTCGGGCCGCTGCTCGGCGGCTTCCTGCTGGAGCACTTCTGGTGGGGCTCGGTCTTCCTCGTCAACATCCCCCTGATGCTGGTCGGCCTGCCGGTGGGCCGGCTGCTGCTGCCCGAGTCCAAGGGCCCCGGGGAGGGGCCGTGGGACGTCGTGGGCGCGCTGACGGCCGCCGCCGGACTGTTCGGCGCCGTCCTGGGCGTCAAGCGGCTGGGCAGCGGCGAACTGGGCCCGCTCACCCTGCTGGCGCTGGCCGTCGGCGCACTGCTGATCGTGCTGTTCGTGCGCCGCCAGCGGCGGCGTGCGCATCCGCTGGTGGACCTGCGCATGTTCGCGCGGCCCGCGTTCGGTACGGCGGTGGGGTGCATCGTGCTGGCGATGCTGGCGCTGGTGGGTCTGGAACTGATCGCGGCGCAGTACCTCCAGCTGGTGCTGGACCTGTCCCCGCTGGAGACGGGGCTGCGCCTGCTGCCGCTGACCTTCGCGGCGATGGCCGCGGGGCTCGCCGGGGCGCGGCTGCTGCGGCGGTTCGGGCCGCGGCGGATGGTGTGCGCCGGGTTCTGCCTCACCGCCGCCGCGGTCGTCACCCTGACCGCGATGGGCGGGGCGGACAATCCGGCGCTGCTGCTGGTCGGCTTCCTGCTGCTCGGGTTCGGGCTGGAGACGACGCTGTTCGGGGCGTACGAGTCGATGCTGAGCGAGGCGCCGCCGGAGCAGGCGGGCGGGGCGGCGGCGATCGGCGAGACGTCGTACCAGCTGGGGGCCGGGATCGGGATCGCGCTGCTGGGCAGCGTGATGAACGCGGCCTACGCGCCGGGTCTGTCGTCGGTGCCGGGGGTGCCGGCCGCGGCGTCGGCCGCGGCGGGGAACTCGCTGGGCGAGGCGTACGAGGTCGCCGGACGGCTCGGCGGGCCCGCCGGGGAGCTCCTGCGGCAGACGGCGCGGGACTGTTTCGTGCACGGCCTGCACGTGACGCTGCTGGTGAGCGCGGGGCTGTTGCTGCTGGGCGCGGTCATGGCGCTGCGGCTGCCGCGGGTGATGCAGTGCGAGGCCCCCGCGGTGCGGGTGCCCTCGCCCCGGGAGGCCGAACAGCCGCGGGTGCCGGCCTGACGGCCGCCCTCCCGCCCGCGCGCCGCCCGCGGCGATCACCGGCGGGGCGCGTGGGGCGGGGGCTGGACGGGGTCCGCCGGGCGTCGTAACGTCGGGGAGTCGCGTGACTAGCGGTGCTAGTTTTCAGGTTTCGGAGGGAATCATGTCGGCGTTCTCGTCGTCCTTGTCGTCCTCGGCGTCCTCGGCGTCCGTGCCGCCTCCTTTCGACCCGTCCGACCCCCTCGGGATCGACGACCTCCTGGACGACGAGGACCTCGCCGTGCGGGACACCGTGCGCTCCTGGGCCGCCGACCGGGTGCTGCCGTACGTCGCCGAGTGGTACGAGACGGGCGAGCTGCCCCGGATCCGGGAACTGGCGAGGGAGCTGGGCGGGATCGGGGCCCTCGGCATGTCCCTCACGGGCTACGGGTGCGCCGGTGCCACCCACGTGCAGTACGGGCTGGCCTGCCTGGAGCTGGAGGCCGCCGACTCCGGGATCCGCTCGCTCGTCTCCGTCCAGGGCTCCCTCGCCATGTACGCCGTCCACCGCTTCGGCAGCGAGGAGCAGAAGCGGGCCTGGCTGCCGCGCATGGCCGCCGGTGAGGTCATCGGCTGCTTCGGGCTGACCGAGCCCGACCACGGTTCGGACCCCGCCGGCATGCGGACCCACGCCAGGAGGGACGGTTCCGACTGGGTCCTGAACGGGCGCAAGATGTGGATCACCAACGGGTCGGTCGCGGGCGTCGCCGTGGTGTGGGCGCAGACCGGGGACGGCATCCGGGGCTTCGTCGTGCCCACCGACACCCCCGGGTTCTCCGCGCCCGAGATCAAGCACAAGTGGTCCCTGCGGGCCAGCGTCACCAGCGAACTCGTGCTGGACGACGTACGGCTGCCCGCCGACGCCGTGCTGCCGGAGGTCGTCGGGCTCAAGGGCCCGCTCAGCTGTCTGTCCCACGCCCGGTACGGGATCGTGTGGGGCGCCATGGGGGCGGCGCGGGCCAGTTTCGAGACCGCCGTCGACTACGCGAAGTCGCGGGAGCAGTTCGGGCGGCCCATCGGCGGGTTCCAGCTCACCCAGGCCAAGCTCGCCGACATGGCGGTCGAACTGCACAAGGGCATCCTGCTCGCCCACCACCTGGGGCGGCGCATGGACGCCGGCCGTCTGCGGCCCGAACAGGTCAGCTTCGGCAAGCTCAACAACGTGCGGGAGGCGATCGAGATCTGCCGTACGGCGCGGACGATCCTCGGGGCCAACGGGATCTCCCTCGAGTACCCCGTCATGCGGCACGCGACCAACCTCGAGTCGGTGCTGACCTACGAGGGCACCGTCGAGATGCACCAGCTCGTGCTGGGCAAGGCGCTCACCGGACTCGACGCCTTCCGCTGACCCCGGGAGGGGGCAGGGCCGGCGAGCGGCCCTGCCTCAGCTCTGGTTGAAGAAGCCGTCCGCGCGGCGCGCGGCCGGGTCGCCGCTGACGATCTCGGTGTTGGCGGGGCTGAGCAGGAACACCCGGGTCGACACCCGCTCGATCGAACCGCGCAGACCGAAGATCAGCCCGGCCGCGAAGTCCACCACGCGCTTGGCGTCGGCGGCCTCCATGGCCGTGAGGTTCATGATGACCGGGACGCCCTCGCGGAACAGCTCGCCGATCGCCCGCGCGTCCCGGAAGCTGTCCGGGGTCACGGTGCCGATCCGGCGGCCCCTCTCCTGGGCCGTGTCCGTGGCGACCTTCACCCGCGGGTCGGTGACCCAGGCGTCCCCGGGGTCGGTCCCCTCGGAATAGTCGTCGTCGTAGTAACGCTCGTCATCGTTGTCGTCGACGAGGCCAAGCCAGGCACTCGCCTTGCGTACCGATCCCATGGACGCCTCCTCTCACAGCGGTCATTCTTGCTTTCCGCATTCCCCATGGTCGTCCATGATGCGGATGTCGCGCCAAGTGGATAGACGCCGCGCGGGGGGTTTGTGACGCTACTGGTGCACAGTCGATCCGTCGAGAGTCCAAGTGCCCCAAGGGTCGCGACTCATACGGCTGCTGACTGTGAGTGAAATATGATTCTTCATGGCGGACGGGTGAGCGGCGGAGCGGACGGGTGAACCGGGCGTGCCGTTCCCGCGTGACGGGCGGCCGGTACGATGCGGCGGCCGACGGCGGCCGACGGCGGTCCTTCCGGTGGCTCGACGCCGCGGGGACCGACGCACATCACGGGACACACCACGGGGGACGGACATGTTCGGGATCGTCAGGCCGTGCCGGCACCGGCTCGGTGAGGGACTCAAGGTCCAGTGGATGGCGCACTTGTGCGGGCTCTGCCTCGCCCTGCGGCGCGATCACGGACAGTTCGCGCGGATCGTCACCAACTACGACGGCCTGCTCGTCTCCGTCCTGACGGAGGCTCAGGCCGAACGGCCCGAGGGCACGCGGCGCACGGCCGGGCCCTGTCCGCTGCGCGGCATGCGCTCCGCGTCCGTCGCGCAGGGCGAGGGGGCCCGGCTCGCGGCGGCGGTCTCGCTGGTGCTGGCCGCCGCCAAGGTGCGCGACCACGTCGCCGACGGGGACGGACTGCTGGCGCGCCGCCCGGTCGCCCTGGCCGCGCGCCGGGTGGCCGCGAGCTGGGGGCGGGCGGGCGCGCGCGGCGGCTCCGCCGTCGGCTTCGACACGGCCGTCCTGGTGGACGCCGTGGACCGGCAGGTCGGCATCGAGGCGCTCGCCGGGCCCGGCACGCCGTTGCTGACCGTCACCGAGCCGACCGAGACGGCCACCGCCGCCGCCTTCGCCCACACCGCGGTCCTGGCGGGCCGGCCCGGCAACGCCGAACCGCTCGCCGAGGCCGGCCGCCTCTTCGGCCGGCTCGCACACCTGCTGGACGCCGTCGAGGACCGGGGGAGCGACGCCGCGTCCGGCGCCTGGAACCCGCTCACGGCCACCGGGACCTCCCTCACGGAGGCGCGGCGGCTCGCGGACGACGCCGTGCACGGGATCCGGCTGGCGCTGCGCGACGCCGAGTTCACGGACGCCGGGCTCGCTCACGCGCTGCTCGTGCACGAGCTGCGCACCTCCGTGGACCGGGCCTTCGGCACCGCCTCGTGCGGACACACGCACGCACCGGAGCAGTACGGGCCGCCGCCCGGCAACCCCTACGCCCCGTCCGGCCCCGGCAGCCCGCCGCCCCCGCCGCACCGCGACCGGCGCGGTCTGCTCGCCGGGTGCCTGGTGTGGTCCGGCCTCGCCTGCACCTGCCAGATGTGCTGCGGCACGTACGACGACCCGTGGACGCGGGAGCCCAGGGAAGGCCTGTGCCATCGCGGCGAGAGCTGCTCGGACTGCTGCGACTGCTGTGACTGCTGCGGGAACTGCGGGGACGGCTGCTGCTGCGACGGCTGCTGCTGCGACTGCTGAACCGCTCGTCCTCCGGTCGGTCCTGGGCCGTTCTCCGCTCGTTCTCCGCTCGTTCTCCGGTCGGTCCGGCCGTCCGGGCGAAGGCTGCCGCATCCGGCCGCCGCCGTCGACCCGCCGCCGTCGACCCGCCGGGGGCGGACGACGCCGACCCCGGTCCCGAGCCGGTCCGGCTCGCCGAGCGCGGCCGGCTCGACCCCGGCAGGCCGGCCGCTCGGCCGGGGTGCGGGAGGGCCGGCGTGAGGTGCCGGAGGGGCGGATTCCGGACACCCCCCGGTGCGGGTGGCCGAAGAGGGGGGAGTGGTGCCCGTGGCGTCGGCACCGAAGCCTCGACACCCTTGCATACGAAGCGAGTTGCTCTGCAACAGGGTGCTCCGTGCGGTGCGGCGGGAGGTGCTCCGGGCGGGTGGCGGGGGTCCGGCTCGCACCGGTGGTTCAAGGAGCGACGGCCGAAAGGTGCCCTTGCGCCGGGCGGCCGTTCAACCGAATACTCCCCCTCAGCGCTTGTCAGGGGCATGGCTTGTTCGTAATCCGGACACCCCACGGTCCTTGACTGCGCCTCACGGGCCCCGACCCCACGCGGGCCCCCGATTTCCCCTGGGAGGGAACGAAACGTGAGGATCAAGCGCACCACCCCCACCAACGGCATCACGAGACGCACCCGGCTGATCGCCGTCACCACCGGTCTCGTGGCCGCTGCCGCCGTCGCGATCCCCCACGCGAGCGCCGCGGACTCCACCCCCTTCAGCGCCGCCGAACTCAAGAGCGCCGGCAGCGCGGTGCTCAAGGCCGACGTCCCGGGCACCGCCTGGGCGGTCGACAGCAAGACCAACCGGCTCGTCGTCACCGTCGACAGCACGGTGTCCCAGGCCGAGATCGCGAAGATCAAGCAGCAGGCGGGCGGCAACGCCGACGCCCTGACGATCAAGCGGACCGAGGGCAAGTTCCAGAAGTACATCCAGGGCGGCGACGCCATCTATGCGAGTAGCTGGCGCTGCTCCCTCGGCTTCAACGTCCGTGACAGCGCGGGCAACTACTACTTCCTGACGGCCGGGCACTGCACCGACGGCGCCGGCACGTGGTGGTCCAACTCGTCGCACACCACGACGCTCGGCACCACGGCGGGCTCCAGCTTCCCGACGAACGACTACGGCATCGTCCGGTACACCAACACCTCGGTCACCAAGTCGGGCACCGCCGGCGGGGTGGACATCACCCGCGCGGCCACCCCGACCGTGGGCACCACCGTCTACCGTGACGGCTCGACCACCGGCACCCACAGCGGACGGGTCACCGCGCTCAACGCGACCGTCAACTACGGTGGCGGCGACGTCGTCTACGGCATGATCCAGACCAACGTCTGCGCCGAGGGCGGCGACTCCGGCGGCTCGCTCTACGGCAGCAACGGCGTGGCCTACGGCCTGACCTCCGGCGGCAGCGGCAACTGCACCTCCGGCGGCACGACGTTCTTCCAGCCCGTGGTGGAGGCGCTGAACGCGTACGGCGTCAGCGTCTTCTAGCCCGGACATCCGTACGCCCGTACGCCCGGACACCCGGACACCCGGACACCCGGACACCCGGGCGTACGGCCTTCGGCCGACCACGGGGGAGCCCCCGCACGCCCACCGCGTGCGGGGGCTCCCGCTCGTCCGCGGGAGACCGCGGGACGGCTGGTGTTTGCGATGCGAACCACTTCTGACGCGGCCCGAGCAGGCCCTCGGACCGGTCCCGGGGTGGTGAAGGCGGTAAGGGCGCGCGGTGTTCACCCTGTGCGCGTCCTCGGTTCGACCTTGTGTGCTCCCTGTGCGGTTCGGAAGAGTGAGCGCCCGTCAACCCAGCCTTCCGGGCCGGACGGCCCCCACTGCCGTCCGGCCCGTCCCCCCACAGGAGGACCCGAGTTGAAGCACCGACGCATACCCGGGCGACGGGCCGTCATGGCCGGAGCGGGCATCGCCGCTCTCGTCGCCGCGGGTGTCACCTTCCAGACCGCGAACGCCAGTGAGGCCCCGGTCGCCCCCGAGCCCCGGCCGCTCTCCGCCCTCGCGGCCGGAAAGCTCGGCTCGACGCTGCGCGCCGACCTCGGCGCCGACGCGGCCGGGCTCTACTACGACGCGCGGAGCAAGAACCTCGTGGTGAACGTGGTCGACGAGGCCGCCGCGAAGACCGTCGAGGCGGCCGGCGCCAGGGCCAGACTCGTCCGGAACTCCCTCGCCGAACTGACCGGCGCCCGCGCGACGCTCAAGGAGGACGCGACCGTCCCGGGCACCGCCTGGGTGACGGACCCGACCAGCAACAAGGTGGTCGTCACCGCCGACCGCACGGTCTCCGCAGCCGAGTGGGACAAGCTCACCGAGGTCGTCGAGGGACTCGGCGGAAAGGCCGAACTCCGCCGCACGAAGGGGGAGTTCACACCCTTCGTGGCGGGCGGCGACGCGATCACCGGCGGTGGCGGGCGCTGCTCGCTCGGCTTCAACGTGGTCAAGGGCGGCGAGCCCTACTTCCTGACCGCCGGCCACTGCACCGAGTCCGTCTCGACCTGGTCGGACTCCTCCGGTGCGGAGATCGGCACCAACGAGACCTCCAGCTTCCCCGGCGACGACTACGGCCTGGTCAAGTACACGGCCGAGGTCGACCACCCGAGCGAGGTGAACCTCTACGACGGCTCGGCCCGGGCGATCACCGGCGCCGCCGAGGCCACCGTCGGCATGAAGGTCACCCGCAGCGGCTCGACGACCCAGGTGCACGACGGCACGGTCACCGGTCTGGACGCCACCGTGAACTACGGCAACGGCGACATCGTCGACGGCCTCGTCCAGACCGACGTCTGCGCCGAGCCGGGCGACAGCGGCGGCTCCCTCTTCGCGGGCTCCAGCGCGATCGGCCTCACCTCCGGCGGCAGCGGCGACTGCACCTCGGGCGGGGAGACGTTCTTCCAGCCGGTCACGGAGGCGCTGTCGGCGACGGGCACCCGGATCGGCTGACACCTCCGGGCCTCCGGCCTCCGGCCCGGCCCGGCCCTCACCTCTCGGCCCGGCCCCCGGCCCCCGGTCCGACCGGCCCGCGGAAGTCCCGCCCCACGCGATGAGCGGGGGCGGGACTTCCGCGCCGTACCGACGCCTCAGGGGCCGGTGCGCCGGGTGCGCAGGGCCGTCGCCAGCAGGGTGATCGCGGTTCCGGCGACCGCCCACGCCGACAGGACCAGCAGGGCGGACGTCAGGGCGTTGCCCTCGAAGTAGGCGATCGACCGCGCCGCCCAGGTGCCCGCGCCCGGCGGCAGGGCCGGGCCGATCGCCTTCCAGAAGGGCGGCAGCAGCGGGGCCGGGAGGGCGCCGCCCGCGCTCGGGTTGCCCAGGATCACCACGAGCAGGATGGCCAGGCCGATGCCGGCGAGCCCGAAGACGGCCTGACAGGCGAGGGTGGCCGCGCCCACCGCGAAGACGACCAGGGTGCCGAGCCCCCAGAGGGCCGGGAAGCTGCCGGGCAGCGCGTCCAGGACCGGCCCGGCGATCAGGGCGCCGCCGAGTCCGCCGAGGAGCGCGACGGGGATCATGGCGGCGAGCCGGATCGCCGCCCGTCGCGGCGTGGAACGGGCGGCGCCCGCACTGATCGTCATGATCGACGCGCAGAGGTAGCCGCCCACGCACCAGCCCACGGTCACGTAGAAGGACGACAGTCCGTTCGCGTCGCCGGTCCCGGCCGGGGCCACGTCGACGGTCCGTACCGTGCGGCCCTCGGACCTCTCCACGCGGGTGGTGAGCGTCTCCAGGGTGGTGGCCAGCACCCGGCCGCCCCCGGTGGCGACCAGGAGGGTGTCGGTGGTGCCGGCCGGGTCGACGAGGAGCGCGCCGTCGGTCTTCCGGTGCAGGATCTGCTGCCGGGCCGTCGCCCGGTCGGCCACCGCCCGCGGGTCCAGCGGCCGGCCCGGGAGCCCCGCCAGCCGGGTCACCGTCCGCTCGGCCACGGCCCGGGGCGCGACGACCCCGAAGGGCACGTCCCTGGGGCGCGGGTCGTGCAGGGCGCCCACGTAGGAGGCGATGAAGAGCAGGTGCAGGGCGAGTACGCCGACGACCAGCAGGGTGGCGCGCGGAGTGACCGCGTCCTCCACCTCGGCGAGGAGGGAACGGTCGGGAGGGGGTGCGCCGACGGTCTGTGCCATGTCCCCACCGTCCGGCTTCGAGGACGCCCGCGCAGGCGGGAGGCGACCGAACGGATGCCGTACGCGCGTCCGGGGGCCAGGCACCCGGAACCGGCCGCGATCCTGCCCGGCACCGGGGACGCGCGGAGCGGCTGCAGCGGGTACGACGGGGCGCCGTTGACGAGTGGCGAACGAAGTGACAAGTAGCTCTCCGTGGTCGATGTGGCGGTCGGTCGCCGGCTCGAGGGTGGGACCCAAAGCGGTGGACAACGGCTGGACCTTGCACCGGCCGCGGCATCCCGTGCTCACGCACGACGCCGAGGACGGGAACCTCCACACCGATGCTGCCGGCTCGTTCCCGGCACGCCTCCGTGCGTTCCCTGGAGCGGTACGCCCCGGCGTCGACGCGGTCGCCCGGCACGTCGCGTAGCGCGACCCCGCCGCCCGTCGCCGGGGCTGAACCAGGCACCTCGGCGGTCAGGGCGCGGACACCCGTCTGCCGAGCGCCGTCACTTCCCGTGCTGAGCCGGTTGCGGCGAAGGGGCGGGGCTGGACACCGTCGCCGGCCGGCGCGACATGGCGCCGATCTGCCAGGTGGCGGAGTACAGCAGCAATGCGACCGTGAACGAAGCGCCCGCTCTCTTGGCGGCTCCGGTCAACACGCCTTCGGCGAGGGTCCCCCACGGAGCTTGGACCGTCCTGGAGGGATAGGTGGTCTCGCTCGCGCCGTCGCCCAGGTCGACGGTGGTCGGTTGGCTGTAGTCCACTTCGGTCGCATAGCGGTAGGCGTTGAAGTCGTCACGGCTGTTGACGGCGCCGCCCAGCACGGGTGCCGCAACCAGCAGAGTCACCACGCTCCACCGCATGACGGGACCCGGGCGGGCAACGGTGTCGGTGCCGACGTGGGTGCGCAGACGGTCCCGACGCAGCCAAAGATGCCAGCCGACGGCCGCCAGGCCGAAGGCGGTGCTCGCGTACTGCAGCAGCCGGGCGGCCGTCAGGCCTCCCAGGGCCGGGGCGCGCAGCGACTGCACGTGGGTGACCAGGAAGCCGTCGCCGTGGGTGAAGGAGTCCCACGCGAGGTGGGAGGCGATACCGATCAGGGCGGAGACCAGGAGCCACATGGTGTGGCGGACCTTGGCCGGCAGGCCGGTTGTCCGCTCGGGTTCCGGAAGGCGGAGGCCGGACGGGAGCAGTGCTGTGATCGGCGCGCGCAGCATCCGGTAGGCGGCGACCAGGCCGATGGCAAGGGGCGGACCGACCACCAGGCCCACACCGAGCGAGTGGGTCTGCGTGGCGTTGAGGAGCGGCCCGTACCAGTCCTGGGGGCTGGTCTCGGACACGCCGAGGGCGTCCAGGAAGTACGGGACGTCGGGTGCCGTGGCACCCGCGACCAGAGCCGCTGGAACGAAGGGCCGACGCATCAGCGGCAGCACTGCTGCGGGGTGGGACAAGGTGAACGGCAACCCGATGCTCTTCTCTGCTCGGAAGGGACCGGGCGGGGGCCGCTGCACGTCACGCTGCGGGCGCCCTTTCACCGGGGGCACCCGAGATCGCACGGCCGGCCCGGACAACACTCCCGGATAGAACCTCGAGCAGACTATTCATCTCAACGGACTATGGCAACGTGCTCGGGGCACGGTGTGCTGCCGGCGTGGAAGCCGTCAGGCAAGACACATGGCCGGCACGGCAAAGCCGGCCGCCCGCTGGCGGGCGGCCGGCCGGCCGGCCGGAAAGCAAAGGCGGGGTCAGCGTCGGCGGCGCACTGCCTGGAAGGACGCGGTGAGCGCGGCCACGACCGACAGCGGGAGAAGGGTGCCGAGGACGGGCCAGGGATCGCCCCAGACAGTCGCGTAGGAGTAGGCGACCAGCGGCGGAGAGGCCACGGCCATCGCGCCCATCTCGCGCAGACCCGAGGAACGCGCGCGCAGGGCGAGGACGGCCCCCGTGAAGGCGAGGACCAGCATCGGCCAGGCGCCGTAGTCCGTGGTCACACCGAAAACCCCTGTATAGGTCCCTGCATTCACGACGACGACGGGAAACCACCCCGCGGCAGCCATGGCTCCGGCCGCCGCCGACAGCCGCCTGTCACCGCGGCGGTCCAGAGGGCAGGCGAGGACGACGGCGACGGTCAGCAACGCCGCGACCGGAGCAATGGCCCCATCGCCGTACACGCGAGCACCGGCGGCCCACTGCACGGCCGTCCCCAGCAGCCCGCACACCGCCACCCCCACCCCCGGCCCCCACCGGCCGGTCAGGGCGATGACCGCGCCGACGCACACCAGCAGTGAGAGCAGCATGTACAGGCTCCACGCACCATCCACGGTGGAGAGCTGTACCCGTACCGGGGCCGGCGAGAGAACAAGCCCGGCGTACCAGCGCGTCAGATGCAGCCCGCTGTCCACCGCACCAGCCGCCAGTGCGAACGGGGCAGCCAGGGCGAAGAAGCGCCCCGCAGACGACGCCGAGTCAAGCCCCAGCCGGACCCGCAGGGCGTGCGCGACCAGATCGGCGTCCGCGCGCAGCCGGGCCGGACGCGGCATGTCCGCCGTCATCTCCCGGTGCACGTCGATGATTTCCTGCCCGTGAGCAGCCCGGTATGCAGCCGGATACAGACGGACAAGGCGATCGCTCACGCCGACGCCGCCGCGCCGTCGGCCAGACGCCGCCTGACCTCCCGGGCGGTCGCGGCCAGCCGCTCCGCCTCCGCCTCCAGCCGTTCCCGCCCGGCGGGAGCAAGAGCGAAGACACGACGAGCCCGGCCGCCCACCACCTCCTCACGCTCCACCCGGATCAAACCATCCGACAGCAGCCTGTCCAGCGCCCCGTAGAGCGCCCCGGTACGCGGCGCCACTCGGCCGTCGGTGATGGTCTTGACCTCCTGGGCGATGGCGTACCCGTGCCGAGGGGCATTCGCCAGCGCCGTCAGCAGCAGCAGGGCCAGCTCCTGCATTCCTCGTTCGCTCATGCCGACAGAGTATTCCGCCCGACGGACCTTCGGCGGGCGGCACCCGCGGCACCCGCAGATGCCCGGCCTGCCGCTGCCGAGGCCCGGACACGGACCGTATGCTCCAGGCGCCGGGACGCGACGGCCCCCGTCCGGGCGGCTCCTACCTGGCTCGACCACCGGGCCGGAGCGGTTCCCGGATTTCCGCGCCCGGTGTACGGCAGCGCCGGCGGACATCAAGGCGCATCCGGGCAACGTCAGCCTCGACTCGCTGCTCGACGAGATCTTCAAGCCGGGGCAGGTCCGTGCCGTCGGCCTCGCGGTCCCCGCCCCCACCGACCCCGAGTCGGCCGCGTCCTGGACGCCAGCGCACACCACTCGGCCCCCTCGCCATATCGACTGCGCGGGGGCCGGCCTTCGATCCGAAAGCTACTGGCGGGTTGCTTGTCACCTCGTTCGCCGCTCGTTGAAGGCACCCCACGGCGCGTCCCCGTACCGGAGGACCGCCGCGACGACGCGGGCCGCAACCGGGTGGGCCGCCCCCGGAGCCGGTCCGCTCCGGGGTGTTCGCCGCCGCGGCGTTCGGCGTCAGGGCGTTCGGCGTCGGGGTGTTCGGCGTCGGGGTGTCCGACACCGAGGCCTTCGCCGTCGGGGTCAGTTCGCCCACGGGGGAGTGAGCAGGGTTCCGTCGGCCAGTTCCGCCGTCAGGCCGACGGAGGTGGTGACCCAGGTGAGCGCGGTGTGGTCCGTGGGGTTCTCCACGCTCAGGGTCGACCCGGCGTTGACGATCACGGTGTCGCCCGCACCGACCCGTTCGGTGCGGCCGTCGAGCGTGAGGGCCAGCTCGCCGACGAGCACGTGGAGGATCTCCTCCCGGCTGACGGTGTGCGCGGGGGCCTCGGTCCCCGGCGGGATCTCGCCCCGCCAGGCGGCCAGCTCCTTGCTGCCGGTGCCGGGAGTCGCGTACGAGACGAAGCGGGCGCCGTGGATCTCGTGCGTCACGGCATCGGAGGAACGGACGAACGGCATGGGTGTCCCCTCGGAATATGGTCAAGCTGCTTGACTGAACGGGTCGCCTTTATAGTCAAGCTGCTTGACCGAAACGTCAAGGGTGTTTGAATGCGGACGTGCAGAACTCCGAAGCCCTCGCCCTGACCGCCGCCCTGCTCGCCGCCGCCGGTGATCTCACGCGGCGCATCAACGACGGCGTGGAGGCGCGCGGCTTCGAGGGGCGGCCCGCCCACGGCTTCGCCTTCGCGCGGCTCGCGCCGGACGGGGCGACCGTCACCGAGCTGGCCGCGCACCTCGGGGTGACCAAGCAGGCCGCCAGCCAGTTCGTCGACGAACTGGTCCGCAAGGGCTACGTCGAGCGGCGGCCGCACCCCGTGGACGCGCGGGCCCGGCTGATCGTCCTCACCGAACGCGGCCGGGACTGCACCCGCGCCGCGGAGGAGGCCGCCGCCGACGCCGTACGGGCCTGGGCCGAGGTCCTCGGGGAGGACGAGGTGCGCCTGCTGTGCGACCGCCTGGGGCGGATCGCCCCCTCCGGCCCGCTCCGGCCCGCCTGGTGACCCGGCGTCAGGCGCCCCGCCGCCGTCGACCGCCGCCGGAACTTTTTACCGACGCGTAACTTCACACTTCACCTACTCGCCCGTAACTTGACGGGTGAACAGCATCCTCGTGATCCGGATCACCAGGCGCAAGGCCGTCGAACCTCCCATGAGCCGCGAGGAGATCACGCGATGCTGCCCTGGAAACGCCTGCTCGGACCGCTCACCGCCCTGCTGCTGGCGATCGCGGCCACCGCCGTCCCCGCCGCCACGGCCGCGAGCACCGCCCACGCCGCCACCACCGCCTCGGGCCGGGGAGGGTGGAACGACTACGACTGCGTGCCCTCCGCCGCCCACCCCCGCCCCGTCGTCCTCGTCCACGGCACCTTCGGCAACTCCGTCGACAACTGGCTCGGCCTCGCGCCGTACCTCAAGCACCGCGGGTACTGCGTCTTCTCCCTCGACTACGGCCAGTTGCCCGGCGTCCCCCTCTTCCACGGACTCGGCCCCGTCGACAGGTCGGCACACCAGCTGTCCGGTTACGTCGACCGGGTCCTCGCCGCGACCGGCGCCGCCGAGACCGACCTCGTCGGCCACTCGCAGGGCGGCATGATGCCCCGCCACTACCTCAAGTTCCTCGGCGGAGCCGCCAAGGTGAACGCCCTCGTCGGCATCGCCCCCAGCAGCCACGGCACCACCCTCGCCGGACTGACCGGCCTGCTGCCCTACTTCCCCGGCGCCGAGGACCTCCTCACCGCCGCCACCCCGGCCCTCGCCCAGCAGATCGCCGGCTCCGACTTCATGACGAGACTGAACGAGGGCGGCGACACCGTCCCCGGCGTCCGCTACACCGTCATCGCGAGCCGGTACGACGAGGTGGTGACGCCGTACCGGACGCAGTTCCTGAGCGGGCCGAACGTCAGGAACGTCCTCGTCCAGGACCTCTGCCCGCTCGATCTCTCCGAGCACGTGCTGCTCGCCCTGACCGACCGGATCGTCTTCCACGAGGTGGCCAACGCGCTCGACCCGGCCCACGCCACCCCCACCACCTGCGCGTCCGTCCTCGGCTGACGGAGGTGGTGCCGCCGGGGCCCGGCCGGCCTGAGCCGCCGGTCGGGCCCCGGAGCCCGTCGGGTCAGCGGCCGCCCCGGCCGCCGGCCGCCGCACGCCGCCGCGCCGACGCGAACAGCGCGCCCGCCCCCAGTGCCAGCACGGCCGCCCCGACGGCCGCGAGGCGGGGCGTGCCGCCGTCGCCGCCGGTCTCGGCGAGAGCGCCGCCGGTCCCGGCCGCCTTCGGCGCGTCGGCGTCCGGCGCGGGGGAGACCGGCGTCGGGTCCGTCGTCGTGGCGGGGTCGTCGTCGCCGTGGCCGCCGTGCTCGACCGTCGACCTGCCGGCCCCCTCCTCGATCTGCTCCTCGGACGGCGCGGACGCGGCCGGCACCGGGGCGGGGCCGTCGCCCGGACCGCTCGCGGAACCGGCCGGGGCGACGCCGGCGGAACCGCTTCCCGGGCCGTTCTCCGCACCGCCCCCGGCACCACTTCCGGTATCGCTCCCGGCACCACTTCCGCTACCGCTCCCGGCACCGCTCCCCGACCCGTCGAAGGCGACGTCCGAGCAGGAGTAGAACGCCTCCGGGCTGTCCGAGCGCTGCCACACCGCGTACAGCACGTGCCGCCCCGAACGCTCGGGCAGCGTGCCGGAGAACGTGGAGAAGCCGCCGGCCGCGACCGGGTCGGTGGCCGTCGCCACCGGATGCTCCAGATCCAGGTCGGACCAGGCCAGCGGCCGCGCCGGGTCGTAACCGGGCCGGGTGACGTACACCGTGAAGGTGCCCTTGTGCGGGGCGGTCACCCGGTACCTGAAGGTGGCGGACCCGGCGTGCGCGCTCGTCGCCGGCCAGTCCGCGCGGGCCAGGTCGAGGCCCTTGAACGCGGCGTCGTTCGCGCTGCACAGCCTGCCGTCCGGGATCAGCTCCCGGTGCCGGCCGGCGGCGTCGCCGATGCGGATGCCGTTCCAGTCGTACAGCGCCTGCGTCCCGCCCGCCGCGACCGCCGCCCTGCAGGCGTCCGACCGCGGACTCTCGGGACCCTCCGCGTAACACTGCGCGACGCGGCTGACCGGGTCGCCCATCGAACCGTGCGCGGCCGCGGGACTCGCGGCCAGCACGGCCAGCGCGGTCAGGGCCGGCGGGGTCAGGCCCAGGGCGGCGACGGCGGCGGCCTTGCGGCGTGCGGGCATGGGGGATCTCCTCGGAACCGGTGCTGGTGTGTGCCGGAACCAAGAAACCCCGGAATCGCCCGGCGGGGACCCGCGTCGGCGATCTTTAGGGTCCCCTTAAGGACCTGCTGAGGCGGGGATCAGACAGGTAGCGTGCACGACATGACCAGTGACCGGATCCGGCCCGCGACGCAGGCCGACGTAGCGGCCGTCGAGGCGGTGACCGACGCCGCGTACCGCCACTACATCGAGCGCATCGGCCTCGTGCCGGTGCCCATGGAGGCGGACCACGCGGCGGACGTCGCGGCCGGAAAGGTGTTCGTCACCGGAGATCCCGTCATCGGCCTGGTGGTGGTCGAGGAGCGCGCAGACGAGCCGCCGGGCCACCTGTTCCTCGAGAGCGTCGCCGTCCACCCCGACGCCCGCGGGACGGGCGTGGGGCGACGGCTGCTGCACTTCGTCGACGCACACGCGCGTGCGCGGGGACTCCACGAGGTCAGGCTCTGCACGAACGTGCTCATGTGGGAGAACCGGCGGCTCTACCCGCGGTACGGCTACGAGGTCGTGGAGCGCCGGGCCGACGGGCCCTACGACCGCGTCCACTACCGCAAACGGCTGGACTGACGCGGGCCGCCGCGCGCCTCACCCGTCCGGCCACCAGGTGCGTGCGATGTCCTTGCGCACCTCGGGACGCCCGGCGGGGCGCTCCTCGGCCTCCTCGCGGGTCCTGCGGGATTCCGTCTTCTTCAGGGGCTTCTGCACGGTCGTACGGCGCATGGCTGCCTCCTCCGGGATCCACCGGGTTCCACGCTCTCACGGAGGTGGACCGGTCCCGGGAGAGTTCCTCACCGCCGCCCGTCCTGTCAGTGGCGGCTGTCACGATTCGTATGTCAGTGGTGGGTGTCACTCTTGGCCCATGGCAAACCAGAGTGACGGGACGACTTCGCCGCGTGTCGACTGGGACGCGCGGGCCGCCGCCTTCGACGAGGAACCGGACCACGGACTGCGCGACCCCGACGTGCGCGCCGCGTGGGCGGACCGGCTGCGCGCCTGGCTGCCGGACCGCCCAGGCGACCTCCTCGACCTCGGCTGCGGCACCGGCAGCCTGTCGCTCCTGGCCGCCGAGCGCGGACACCGCGTCACCGGCGTCGACCTCTCCCCGGCCATGATCGACCGGGCCCGCGCCAAACTCGCCGGGCATGACGCGGTGTTCCTGGTCGGTGACGCGGCGGCGCCCCCGGTCGGCGAGGAGCGCTTCGACACCGTCCTCGTACGGCACGTGCTGTGGACCCTGCCCGACCCCGGTCGCGCCCTGCGGCGCTGGTGCGGCCTGCTGCGCCCCGGCGGCCGGCTCGTGCTGGTCGAGGGCGTGTGGGGCGCCGTCAGCCCCGTCGGGATACCGGCGGACCTGCTCACCGCCCTGCTGGCCCCGCTCACCGGCCACGCGCGCGTGGAGCGGCTCTCGGACGACCCGCGGCTGTGGGGGAGGCCGGTGGAGGACGAGCGGTACGCGGTGCTGGCGGCCGTGCCGGACCCCGCGGCCGCGGGGTGACCCGCCGGGCGGGCGGGACTTCCGGCCCACCGGCCACCCCTACCCGGTGAGCTCGCCGAAGCGGTCCCCGCGGGCCAGCGCCTCCAGTTCGTCGAGCGCCCGCACCGCGGCGGCCGCCGCCCGCGGGTCCCGCTCGGCCAGCCCGCTCTCCGCGAACTCGTCCTCGTCCAGCCGCCGTACGTCGTCGCCGTCGGCGGAGCGCCACAGGTCCAGGTCGAGATCCTCCACGACCAGCTCGGTGCCGGTGAGGGTCGCGGGGCGGGTGACGTCGCAGTACCAGCCCTTCAGCGCGCCGGACGCGCCGCGGACCTCCTTCACGGAGTACCAGCGGTCCCGCCAGTAGTACTCCGTGAAGACGTCGCCCGGTTCGAACCGCACGAAGCCGAAGTCCCGCACGCCCTCGCCCGCCCAGGGGGCCCGGACGGCGATCCGGGTGCCGTCGTCGGAGAGCAGCCCGGCGGGGTAACGGATCTTCGTCCGGCCGCCCTTGACGAGGACGACGTCCACGAAACGGGCGGGGTCAGCCGAGTTCACGGGCATGGCGCACCTCTGTCGCACAGATCTCGTAGCCGAACCACTTGTTGACGGCGAGCATCGGGCCGTTGCCGGTGTCGTTGCCGGTGAACGCCTCCCGGTGTCCCGCGGCGCGGGCACGGTGCAGCGAGGCGTTCTTGACGAGCTTGGCCAGGCCCCGGCCGCGGTGGGCGCGGGCCGTGCCGGTCATGCCCGTGGAGTAGCGGCCCGCGCCGTCGGTGCGGGCCGCGGTGAACGCGACGGGACGGCCCTCGGCGACGGCGACCACGGTCAGGCCGAGGTCCAGCAGCGGATGCCGCCAGGTCTCCTCCAGCCAGGCCTCGTAGTCGGTGAGCCCGGCCTGGATGTCGCCCGGTTCGTCCGCGCTCACCTCGGCGTCCAGGTCGAACAACGGGCGGGGGTCGGCCGCGAAGTCGGCGGCGGTGCGCAGTTCGACACCGGCCGGAGGGTCCTGGAGCGGGGGCAGCGAGCCGTTCGCCAGGTCCAGGCGCAGGAAGTGCGCGGAGCGGCTCGCCCGGTAGCCGCGCCGCCCGGCAAAGCCGCGGTGGTCCGGCTCGTCCAGGACCCAGGCGAACACCCGCGCCGCCCCGTGCGCCGCCAGGTGCTCCTCGCCCGCCCGGGTCAGCGCCGACCCCGCCCCGCGGCCGCGGCGCGCGGGGTGCACGTACACGTTGAGGGAGCCCTGGCCGGGCTCCGGGCTGTCGTGGGCGAGGCCCACCTGGGCCGTGCCGACGATCTCGCCGCCGGCCTCGGCGAGGAGCTGGCGGAAACGGGCGCCGGGAGGGGTGCGGGTGAGGTCGTGGACCACGGATTCCGGGGTGGACACCATGAACGGCAGGGCGGCCCGCCGCACCCGGACGAAGCCCTCCACGTCCGCCGGCGCCCCGGGACGCAGATCACGCACGATGACGGTCATGCGCCGCACGCTATGCGTCCGGTCCGCCGGGGTGCCTCCCATTTTCCGGCGGGTGCGGGAGAATCGGCCCGTGACCTTGAAGATCCACATCGTTGAGGGCGTCGCGCCGTACGAACAGGTGAGGACGCAGATCGCCGAGCAGGCCCGGTCGGGGGCGCTGCCGGTGGGCCATCGGCTGCCCACCGTACGGGGCCTGGCCGAGTCGCTGGGCCTGGCGGCGAACACGGTCGCCAAGGCCTACCGGGCACTGGAGACGGACGGCGTGATCGAGACCCGCGGGCGCAACGGCACCTTCGTCGCCGCCACGGGCCCGGCGGCGGAGCGGGAGCTCGCCGCCGCCGCGCAGACTTACGCGGAGCGGGCCCGCCGGCTGGGCCTGGGCGAGGCGGAGGCCCTGGCGGCGGTCCGGGACGCCCTGCGGGCGGCCAACGGCTGAGGCCGGCCGTTCAGTCCGCCGGCACGGCGGGGGGCCGTGCCGGGCGCAGGCCCGCCCGCTCCGCGAGCCGCCCGAACAGCAGCGCGTTCTCCACCGCCGCGCCGCCGGGATCGTTGTTGAAGTAGGCGTACACGTCGGCGCCGGCCGGCCAGGCGGTGGCGATGCGGCCGGCCCACGTCTCCAGCGCGCGCCGGCCGTAGCGCGGCCACGGGCGGGCGCGGCCCTGGTGGAAGCGGACGTAGCCCCAGTCGGCGGTCCGCCACAGCGGGGTCACCGGGCGGGACCGGGCGTCGGCCCAGCACAGGGCCGCGCCCCGGCGCTCCAGGACCGCGCGGACCCGGGGGGTCCACCAGGAGTCGTGGCGGGGTTCGACGGCGACCCGGGTGCCGGACGGGAAGCGGGCCAGGCAGGTGTCCAGCAGGTCCGGGTCGGCGCGCAGGGTCGGCGGCAGCTGGAGGAGGACCGGGCCCAGGCGGTCGCCGAGCCCGGCCGCGTGGGCCGTCAGGCGCCGTACCGGCTCCTCGGGGTCCCGCAGCCGCTTGACGTGGGTGAGGTAGCGGCTCGCCTTGACCGCGACGACGAAGCCCGGCGGCACCCGTTCGGCCCAGGACGCGAAGGTCTCCCGCGAGGGCAGCCGGTAGAAGGCGTTGTTGATCTCGACGGTGGCGAAGTGCGCCGTGTACTCCTCCAGCCACCGCCGCACGGGCACGCCGGCCGGGTACAGGACGCCCCTCCAGTCCTCGTACTGCCAGCCCGACGTGCCGACGAACAGGGTCACGCCTCCATCGAAGCACCAGTGCCGGTCCGGCGGGCCGTGCCGGGCGGGACGCGGGGTCCGGCGCGCCCTTCCCCGCGGGGGCGCTCCCGTCGCGTCGACGCCCTCCTCCGCCTCGCGGCCGGACCCGCCGGCCCCCGCTCGTCCCGGCCCCCGCTCGTCCCGGCCCCGCTCGCTCCGGCTCCGAGGCGCCGCCGGCCCCCCGCCGCCGTGATCCGCCGGCCGGGGCCCTACAGGTACAGCCCCGCGTCGGCCCCGCCGCGGGGTTCCGGCAGTGACGTGGGGGAGGTGCCCCGGCGCAGCGCGTACAACTCGGCGAGGGTGGCACCCTCGCGGCCGACGCCCTCCTCGGTGCCGAGCCAGTCCACCGCCTCCCGGCGGCTCAGCGGACCGACCTCGATCCGGGCCAGGCAGCGGCCCGGCCGCACGACCGCCGGGTGCAGCCGCTCCAGATCCTCGTTGGTGGTCACCCCGACCAGGACGTTGCGCCCCTGGCCGAGCAGGCCGTCGGTGAGGTTGAGCAGCCGGGAGAGGGCCTGGCCCGCGGTGTGCTTGGCCTCGCCGCGGATCAGCTCGTCGCAGTCCTCCAGCAGGAGCAGCCGCCAGCGGCCCTTGCCGGGGCCGTCCTCCTCGCCGATCGCGATGTCCATCAGGTAGCCGACGTCGGAGAACAGACGCTCGGGATCCAGCACGCAGTCGACCTGGCACCAGTCCCGCCAGGAGCGGGCGAGGGTGCGCAGCGCGGAGGTCTTGCCGGTGCCGGGCGGGCCGTGCAGCAGGAGCAGCCGGCCGGCGATGTCGTCGGGGGTCGTGCCCATCAGGCGGTCCATCGCCTCGGCGACGGGGGCCGTGTAGTTGGGGCGGATCTCGTCCCAGGTGCCCGCGGCGATCTGGCGGGTGGTGCGGTGCGGGCCGCGCCGCGGGGAGACGTACCAGAAGCCCATGGTGACGTTCTCCGGCTGGGGTTCGGGCTCGTCCGCCGCGCCGTCGGTCGCCTCGCCGAGGACCTTCGCGGCGAGTTCGGCGCTGGTCGCGGTGACGGTGACGTCCGCGCCGCGGTTCCAGCGGGACACCAGCAGCGTCCAGCCGTCGCCCTCGGCGAGGGTGGCGCTGCGGTCGTCGTCGCGGGCGACGCGCAGCACGCGAGCGCCGTGCGGGACCAGGTCGGCGCCGGAGCGGACGCGGTCGATGTTCACCGCGTGGGAGTACGGCTGCTCGCCCGTCGCGAAGCGGCCGAGGAACAGCGCGTCGACGACGTCGGACGGGGAGTCGGAGTCGTCGACGTTGAGCCGCATCGGCAGGGCGTCGTGTGGGTGCGCGGACATGCCCGCCATGATCCGGCACGGACGGTCCGCGTGCACCCGGTTTCCGTACCGCGCGCCGGTGTGCCGGATCTGTCCGGTGCGCGGGGCGCGGCCGCGGTCCCGTGCCGGAGGACGCGGCCGGAGGGCGCGGCCGGGGCCCGCCACCCCTGCCGCCTCCCCGGCCGCGCCCTCCCGCGAGGGACCGCGGGACCGGCCCGCGCCGCGCCTCGCGGCGTGGACCGTCAGAACAGGGCCCCCACCGCCCTGCGGCGGATCCGCCGGGTCCTGCGGACCACCGCGTACCCCTTGGTGAGGGCGCGGTCGCGGGCGAAGGCGCGGGCGACGGCGCGTCCGTCGAGGAGCCGCTCGAACTCCTGGACGGACGTGCCGCGCCGCACGGTCACCCGCCGCAGGGCGTACGGCCCCTGCGCGCGCCGGGCCAGCGCGTTGCCGACCGCGAGAGCCTGGGCGAACCCGTGCTCCCGCACGGCCGTGCGCACCCGTCTGCTGGAGTAGCCGTACGGGTAGGCGAACGACACCGGCGGGGCGCCCAGTTCGCCGGCGACGATGTCCCGGCAGCGGGCCAGTTCGGCGTGCAGCGCGGTGTCGTCGAGCTGGTCGAGCTGCGGGTGGCTGTGGCTGTGGCCGCCGATCTCGACGCCCGCGCGGGCCAGTTCGCGCACCTGCCGCCAGTCCAGCATGGTGTCCGGGCCGCCGCCGGTGTCGTGCGCGCCGCGGAGCCAGCCGGTGGAGACGAACAGGGTGGCCGGGAAGCCGTGTCCGGCCAGGGCGGGCAGGGCGTGGCGGTGCACGCCCTCGTAGCCGTCGTCGAAGGTGATCAGGACGGGCAGGGCGGGCAGCGGGCGGCCGGAGCGCCAGCGGGCCGCGAGGTCCGCGGTGGTCAGCGGGGTCAGGCCCCGGTCGGCGACCATCGCCATCTGTCCGGCGAACGCCGCCGGGGAGACCGAGAGGGACCGGGTGGCGTCGTTCGGGTCGGACGCGACCGCGTGGTACATGAGGATCGGGATCCGCGCCTGCGTCATGCGGCGGCCTCCCGGTCCGCCCCGGCGGGCGCGTCGATCCGCACCGGCGGGAACACCGTCCCGCTCCGCCGCGCCCGTAGGCTGCCCACCACGTAGCCGGCGGCGGCGGTGAGCACCCCGGCGACGATCGCGCCCGCGCGCCGGGCTCCGCCGGGGCGGGCCAGTGCCTGGTCGCGCAGCCCCCGGACCACCCCGGCCGGCAACACGCGGGTGACGTACCGGCGTTCGGACTCCAGGCCCTTGCCGGCGCCGACACTGCGGGCGACGAGCGCCTTGGACAGGCCCTCGGCGTAGGTGCGGGTGCGGAAGTACGCGAAGTGCTCGCGCGCCTCGGGCACCCGGTGGTGGATGACCGCGCGGTCGTCGACGAGCAGGACGGCGTCGGGATCGGTGCGGCCGAGCCGGATGCACAGCTCGGTCTCCTCGCCTCCCAGCGGCCGTTCGTCGCCGTCGCGGCCGATGCCGGTGGCGAAGCCGCCCGCGAGGTCGAACGCGGTCCGCCGGAAGGAGGCGTTGCCGCCGAGGACGTTGCGGACCCGGACCAGGCCGGGCGGCAGGCCCCGGTAGGAGCAGCCCACCACCCAGTCGAACTCGTCGGGGAACCAGTCGGGACGCCGTCCGGACGCCCACACCGGCTCGGTCCGGCCGCCGACGGCCATCACCCGCGGGTCGTCGTAGGCGGCGGCGAACCGGCTCAGCCAGTCGCGTTCGGCGACGGCGTCGTCGTCGAGGAAGGCGACCACCTCGCCGCGGGAGGCCGCGATGCCGGTGTTGCGGCCGGCGGACAGGCCGCGCGGGCCCGCGTTGGGCAGCACCCGCACCCCGGCGACCCCCTCGTACTCCCCGCTCAGCCGGTCCAGGAGCACCGGGTTGTGGTCGACGACCAGCAGGGTCTCCAGGGCCGGCCGGCTCTGCGCGCGCACCGAGGCGACCGCCGCGAGGATGTCCTCCCAGCGGTCCTCGGTGTACACGCAGACGACGACGGAGACGCGGACGGCGGCGGAGGAGCCGTGGCCGGCGGCGGATCCGCGGTCGGCGGCGGAGTCGTGGCCGGGCCGGCCGGCCGGGGCGTCGTGCGCGCTCAAGACACCTCTCCCCGGCCCCCGTCGAGCATCCGCGTGCGGCGGTCGCGGCGCAGCGCCCGCCGGTTGGACCGTTCGCCGAGGATCACCCGCAGCACCCGCAGCCCGTCGCGCACGGCGCGCAGGTTGCTGACGCCGTGGATGCGCAGGTACTCGTGGCTGGGGATCTCCTGCACCCTCAGTCCGGCCTTGACGACCCGGATGTTCATCAGGGTCTCGACCTCGAAGCCGGTGCAGTCCAGGTCGATCTTGTCCAGGCAGTGCCGCCAGAAGGCGTTGTATCCGTAGCACAGGTCGGTGTAGCGGGCGCCGAACTTGCGGTTGACGACGGCGCACAGGGCGCGGTTGCCGAGCCGGCGGACGAAGGTCATGTCGTCGGTGCCGCCGCCGTTGGCGAAGCGGGAGCCCTTGGCGAAGTCCGCGCCCGAGACGAGGGCGGAGACGTACGACACGATCTCGTCGCCGTCGGCGGAGCCGTCCGCGTCGACCATCACGATGATGTCGCCGCTGCACGCCGCGAAGCCGGTGATGAGGGCGTCGCCCTTGCCCCGGCCGCGCTGCTCCACGACCTTGACGCCGGGCCACAGTTCCCGCGCGACCTCGACGGTGGCATCGGTGGAGTTGCCGTCGACCAGGACCACTTCGTGGATCCAGTCCGGCAGGGTCTTGAAGACGTACGGGAGGTTCTCGGCCTCGTTCATCGCCGGGATGACGACGCTCACCGGTGGCGTGATGGCCAGGTGGGAGGAGATGGGCCGGTACTTCCCGGCGGTCGACGGGGCCTGACGATCCTGGCCCGGTGTCGCCGGATGCAGAACGGAACTCATGGGTCTGGTCCCTCTCGTCCGGTGGACCGCCCACCCCCGGGCGGCCCGGATGTAAGTCCGGTTCGAAAGGGGGGTTGTGGTGTCACCCGCGGCCGCACGGCATGACGGAAGGCCTCTCCGTCGGCCCTGCGGCCGGGCAGGCGGAAGACCTCTCCGCGCACCCCGGGTGAGCAGGCAAAGCTGACCGGCCACCGGAAGAAGACGGCGGCCGACTGCGCGGCACGACCCGGTCACCAGGTTCGGTCACCGGGCACGGCACCCCCCTACCGCGCCCCGCGCCGGAAACCGTCGCGGTCCTTGAGCCCTCCCCCGGGCCCTGTCGTCACCTTCTCGCCTGCCCCGCGACGCCATGCACGTGCTCTCGCTGCACCGGGCCCCGACCCGGGTACATCCAGTACGAGGGTCGGGGCCCGGCACGCCGAGAGCACGCACCCGACGCCGCGGGGCCCGCCCTCCGGGCGGACGACGGGAAGGTGACGACAGGGCCCAGCCGCTTACCGACGGTCCGATGCGGGTGAGATGTCTGACGGTATTGACGAATACGCCCGTATGGCAAGACCTGGAACGAGGCCTCACCTTTTTGTTCGTTTGACCGTTACACAACGGGTCGTCCCGCACCGGGACGGACCTCGATGGTCAGGAACCTGACACAAACGCTCCCCGGAGGCCGGGTGTGCCTCCGGGGAACGGGGGTGACCGGTCGCCGCCTCAGCGGCGCCGGATCACGGGACGATCTTCAGCAGGCGGTTCGGCGAACCGGTGCCCGCGCCGGTGACCTTGCCGGTGGTCGCGCCGTTGACCAGGGCCGTGGCGACCTGGGCCGGGGTGGCCGAGGTGTGGCCCGCCAGGTAGACCGCGGCCGCGCCCGCGACGTGCGGGGTCGCCATCGACGTGCCGGAGATGGTGTTCGTGGCGGTGTCGCTGGTGTACCAGCCCGCCGTGATGGAGGAGCCGGGGGCGAAGAGGTCCAGGGACGAACCGTAGTTGGAGTAGCTCGCCCTGGCGTCGGTGCTGGTGGTGGCGCCGACCGTGATGGCCTCGGTGACCCGGGCGGGGGACGAGGAGGAGGCGGTGGTGTTGCTGTTGCCCGCCGCGACGGCGTAGGTGACGCCGCTGGATATGGAGCGGCGCACGGCCGCGTCCAGGGTGGTGGAGACGCCGCCGCCGAGGGACATGTTGGCGACCGAGGGGCCGGAGTGGTTCGCGGTCACCCAGTCGATGCCCGCGATCACGCCGGCCGTGGTGCCGGAGCCGGAGTTGTTCAGCACGCGGACGGCCACGATCTTCGCCTTCTTGGCGACGCCGTAGGTGGTGCCCGCGATCGTGGTGGCGACGTGGGTGCCGTGGCCGTTGCCGTCCTGGGCGACGTTGTCGCCGTCGACGGCGTCGTAGCCGTTGACGGCCCGGCCGCTGATCTGGGAGTGCGTGATGCGCACGCCGGTGTCGATGACGTAGGCCGTCACACCGCTGCCGCCGGAGTCCGGGTAGGTGTAGGTGCCGGACAGCGGGAGCGAGGTCTGGTCGATGCGGTCCAGGCCCCAGGGGGCGCTGGACTGCGTGGCGTCCACGTGGACGGTCTGGTTCTGCTCGACGGTCGCGACCGCGGGGTCGGCGGCCAGTCTCCTCGCCTCGGCGGCGGAGAGGGTCGCGGTGTAGCCGTTCAGCGCGGCGCCGAACGTCTTCTTCACCGAGCCGCCGTAGCTCTCGACGAGGTCCTTGCCCGTCGCCGAGGACGCCCGGAAACCGGCGTCCTGCTTGAGGGTGACGATGTAGCTGTCCTTGACGGCGGTGGGGGAGCCGGCCGCGAGGACCCGGCCCTCGGCCGGGGCGGCCTGGGCGGGAAGCGCGGTCAGGCCGCCGACGAGGGCGGCGGCCGCCACGGTGGCGGCGGCGGAGACGCGGACCTTGGTGCTGCGAAGGTGTGCCATTACGAGGGAGTCCTCCTCTAGGCGGCGCGCGCCGGGGTGGGGGCGCGCGTCTGTGGGGGGTGCGCGCGGAGTCGGCGCACACGGCGTCGAGCGTCGCGGCGTTCCGCTCTCGGCCGGGGTAAAGACTCCGTCATCTACCGCCGTAGAACAAGGGTGTTGAAGGACAGTCAACAAAATTGACGTGTTCACGTAACGAACAGGAAATGATCGATCGCCGCCGGGCCGAAAAGACTTGGCATGAACACTTCCTGTCAACGCGCGTAGCTGGTACCAAGGTTGGCGCAGAGATCCTGCTAAGGGAGGTTCCATGAGACGTTCCCGCATTGCCGTACTCGTCAGCTCGCTCCTCCTCGCCCTCGGCGCTGCCCTCACCGGGGCGGCCTCGGCACAGGGAGCCCAACTCGCCGCGACCGGGGGATATGTGGCCCTCGGCGACTCCTACTCCTCAGGTGTCGGATCCGGCAGCTACATCAGCTCCAGCGGCGACTGCAAGCGCAGCACGAAGGCCTTCCCGTACCTCTGGAACGCCGCACACGCCCCCGCCTCGTTCTCGTTCACCGCTTGCTCGGGCGCTCGAACGGGTGATGTTCTCGCAGGACAGCTCGGCCCGCTCAACTCCTCCACCGGCCTGGTCTCCATCAGCGTCGGCGGCAACGACGCCGGCTTCGCGGACGTCATGACCACCTGCGTCACCAGCTCCGACAGCACCTGCCTCAGCCGCATCAACACGGCGCGTTCCTACGTCAGTTCCACGCTGCCCGGCCAGCTCGACAGCGTCTACTCGGCGATCCGCTCCAAGGCGCCCGCCGCCCGCGTCGTCGTCATCGGCTACCCCCGCTTCTACCAGCTCGGCACGACCTGCCTGGGGCTGTCCGAGACCAAGCGCACCGCCATCAACAACGCCTCCGACCTCCTCAACAGCGTCACCGCCCAGCGCGCCGCCGCCCACGGCTTCGTCTTCGGAGACGTCCGCACCACCTTCACCGGCCACGAGATCTGCTCCGGCAGCTCCTGGCTGCACAGCGTCAACTGGCTCAACATCGGTGAGTCCTACCACCCGACCGCGTCCGGCCAGTCGGGCGGCTACCTGCCGGTCCTCAACAACGCCGCCTGAGTCCTCACCCCGAGGACGACACGGAGGGGGAGGCCCCGCCCGACGGGGCCTCCGTCTCGCACGTGACCGAGAACGGCACCGCTTCCGACGTCACGCGACGCGGCTCGCGCACCTCGACACCGATCGCGTCGCGGTACGTCCCGCTCTCGGCGGGCGTGGTCACGACCACCCTGTCCTGCCCCGACGTCCCGCCGCCGGCCGGAAGTTCCAGGGTCTTCCAGCCCGTGTCCACGAGTCCGCCCTCCCGCGACACCCACCGGTAGGACACCCGCGCGGGCAGCCGCCCCACCGTGAAGGTCGCCGTGAACGCGGGCGCCCGCGCGTCCGGCGGCGGGCAGGACCCCGAGTAGTCCGTGTGCGATCCGGTGACCGTGACCGCCACGGACTGCGGCGGCGCCTCGCTCGTGGCGCTCCCGCTCCCGCCCGGACTCGCCTCCGGCGAGGGTTCCCGGCTGTCGGCGGTCCCGCTCTCCCGCGGTGTCGCGGACGGACTCACACCCTGCGAAAGGCTGCTGACGGTCCCTCCACCGCCGTCGCCGCCGCCCCCGTCCTCCCGGCTCAGCAGCGCGTACGTCAGCCCGCCGACCGCCAGTGCCAGCGCCGCCACGCCGGCGATCAGCACCCCCGCGCCACGCCGGTCACGGCCGGGCCCGGTCCGGGCGGCGCCCCCCTGCGGGCCGGCCCAGGACGGCCCCGGCGACGGCGGCGGTCCCGGCGACGGCTCGGTGCGCGACGCCACCGGCGGTCCGGCGGCCGTCGGCGGATACGGCGTCGCCGACCGGAACGCGCCGGGCCGGGCGGCGCCGCCCGCGGCGACGGCCCGCAGATCGGTCTCGGCCACCTCGGCCGGCACCCGTTCGGCCGGGTCCTTGCGCAGCAGCCCCTCGATGACGGGGGCCAGCGCGCCCGCCCGGCGCGGCCGCGGCAGCTCCTCGTCGACGATCGCGCGCAGGGTGCTCAACGGCGTGTCGTGCCGGAAGGGGGAGGTGCCCTCGACCGCCGCGTACAGCAGCACGCCCAGCGACCACAGGTCCGACTCGGGACCCGGCGTGCGGCCCAGCGCCCGCTCCGGCGCGAGGAACTCGGGCGAGCCGATGACCTCGCCGGTCATGGTCAGCGCCGAGGTGCCCTCGACGGAGGCGATACCGAAGTCGGTGAGCACCACCCGGCCGTCGTCGGACATCAGCACGTTGGCGGGTTTCACGTCCCGGTGCAGTACGCCCGCCTCGTGCGCCGCCCGCAGCGCGGCCAGTACCTCGGCCCCGATGCGCGCGGCCCGCGCGGGCTCCAACGGGCCCTCGGCCCGGAGCAGTTCGGCGAGGGAGACGCCCCGCACCAGCTCCATGACGATCCACGGCCGGCCGTCCTGCACGACCACGTCGTACACCGTCACCACATTGCGGTTCGCCACCCGGGCGGCGGCCCAGGCCTCCCGCTCCAGCCGGGCGTACAGCCGCTCGACGTCCGAGGCCGGCAGTCCGGCCGGGGCGCGGACCTCCTTGACGGCGACCTCGCGGTGCAGCACCTCGTCCCGGGCCCGCCACACCGTGCCCATGCCGCCCTCGCCGAGCGGGGACAGCAGACGGTAGCGGCCCGCGATCAGACGCTCACTGCCGGGCTCCTCGGTCACCGCGCACCCCATTCCCCCTTCGCATCCCGGTGAATACCTCCCCAACGTAGCTCAGACCAGGACGGACGCGGCCCCCTTGAACACCAGCCCGGCACCGAGGGCCACGACCACCAGCGCCGACCACAGGGGCAGGTTCCGGCGCACCAGCGCCACCGCCGGGTGACCGGTCCGGCGCGGGCTCCGGTCCAGCAGCCGGGCCGCGCCCGCGCCCAGCCGGACGACGGCGAACCCGGCGGCCGTCAGGGTCAGGGCCAGCCCGATCCCGTACGCGACGACGAGCAGCAGCCCGAACCACGCGTGGCCGAGGGCCGCGGCGCCGACCAGCACGACGACCGCGGAGGGACTGGGGACCAGCCCCCCGGCGAAGCCGAGCAGGATCGTGCCGCGCAGGGTCGGGGCGGTGGGGTGGCTGTGGGGCACACCTCCGTGGGTGTGGGTGTCCGGGTCCGTGTGGTGGTGCCCGTGATCGTGCCGGTGCTCGCCGTCGTGGCGGTGATGATGGTCGTGGTCGTGGTCGTGGTCGTGGTCGCGCGGGTGCTCGTGAGCGGTGGTCCGGCCGGGGTGCTCCGCGGGCGCGCCGACCAGGGCCGGCCGGCGGGCGGGCGGTTTCGCCGGCGGGTGCGGGTGCGGGTGCGGGTGCGGGTGCGGATGCGGATGCCCGTGTCCGGTGCCGCCGGTCCGGTGGTGCCAGGCCCGTCGTACGAGGGTCGCGCCCGCGAACAGGACGAGGGCGCCGCTGGCCAGGCCCAGCCAGGCGACCACCGAGGGCGCGGCGGCCGAGCCGGCGGTGACCAGGAGGCCGAGGGCGACCACGCCGAGGGTGTGGGTGACGGTGACGGACGCGGCCAGGGGCAGGACGTCCCTGAAGCGGGCCCGGTCGCCGCGGGCGGCCGCCGTCGCGGCCATGAGCGTCTTGCCGTGTCCGGGCGCGAGGGCGTGCATCGCCCCGAGGCCGACGGCGAGGACCAGCGCCAGCGCGGCGAAACCGAGGGTGAGGTGCTGCCGGGCGACCAGGCCGTCCAGGGCCCGCGTCCAGCGGTCCGCGCCGCGGGGCAGCACGGACGCGGCGGGCGCGTCGTCCTCCTCTTCCCCGGTGAGCGCCGGGCCGCCGGGCCGCACCCGCAGGGAAGCGGTCGCGGTGTCGGCGGGCGAGGACAGCAACTCGGCCGGATAACGCGTCAGTTCCCCGGACACCGACTCCCGCGGTACGTCCGCGCCGGTGAGCGTGGTCCGGTCGCCGCGCGCGGTGATCTCGCGCCAGCCGGGCCCGGAGGAGGCGCCCGCGCTCCGGAAGGTGAGCGACACCGACGCGGCCCGGGGCAGCGGAGCGGTCAGCCGGCACCGCACGCGCAGGGTGTCCAGCCCCGCCTGCCCCGGCCGCAGCTCCGCCTTCGCGGCGCCGGCCGTGAGGGCGACCGTACGGCCGTCGACGGTGAGGCGGCTGTCCGCGGCGGCCGTGGCGCACCGCTGCCGGGCCCACCCTGCCGTACCGAGCCGTTCGACGTCCGGCTTCGCCTGGGTCGCCGGGATCTCCGCGAGGTCCTCCACGTGGTCGACGCGCAGCTGACCGGGGGCGGCCACGAGGCCGTCGTACCGGTTGACGGTGAAGTTGCCCAGGGGGTGCGCGCTCGCACCGGCGGAGGGGAACAGGACGAGCGCGCACCCGGCCGTCAGGACGGCCGCGACGGAGGCGAACGCGCGACGGGGCGTCACTCGGCCGCCTCCAGCGCCTTCAGGGCGGCACGGGCCTCGCGGGCCCCGAGGGCCGAGAAGCCGGGGTTCAGTTCCAGGGCCGCGGTGAGGTGGGCGCGGGCGTCGTCCGGGTGGCCCGTGGCCCGTTCGATCACGCCCCGGTGGTAGAGGAAGGCGGCGTTGCGGTAACCGGTGGCCGTGGCCTGCCGGGCGTGACCGAGCGCCTCGTCGTCCTCGCCGTTGACGTGCAGGGCCCAGGCGAGGGCGTCGGCGGTGTGCACGGTGCGGCGGCGGTTCCACTCGGCGCGGGCCGCGCGCAGCGCCGCCGCCCGGTCGCCGTGGTCGGCGGCGGCGAGCGCGGTGTCCAGGTCGACGTTGACGCCGCCCGCGCGGGCGAGCGCCGTCCAGGCGTCGACGAGCCGGTACCGGTCCCGCGCCTTCGCCGCGTCGCCCTCCCCGCCGCGCACCTCGTACAGCTCGCCCGACGCGACCAGCGGGCCGGGGAGCGGGAAGCGGGCGACCACGTTCTCCAGCTCCTCGATCGCCTCCGCCTGCCGGCCGCTCGCCGCCAGGGCGCGGGCGCGGCCCTCCAGCGCCGGGAGGTAGTCCTCGTCGGCGGCGAGGGCGCGGGCGTAGTGGGTGAGGGCGGTGGCGTCGTCGCCCTGGTTCCAGGCGAGCAGGCCGAGCTGGGTGGCCACGTAGGCGATGTCGCCCGGCGCGGTCGAGGCCGCGAGCGCCCGGTCCAGGACCCGGCGGGCGCCGGCGACGTCGCCGTGCAGCTCCCGGACGTACGCGTAGCGGGTGAACACCGGTATGCCGGGCCGCCGTTCGTCGGCCGTGCGGGCCGCCCGCGCCGCCTCCTCGTACCGGCCCAGTTCGACGAGCGCGTCGATGCGGGAGCACAGGGCGCGTTCGTTGTAGGGGTTCAGCTCCAGGGCCCGGTCGGCGTCGGCGAGCGCGTCGGCGAACTCGTGGCGGGCCGCGGCGAGCGCGGCACGGCCGGCCAGGGCCTGGTCGTTGTCCGGGCGCAGGGCGAGGGAGCGCTTCAGCGCCCGCTCGGCCTGCGGGTAGCGGGAGGGGTCGCCCTGGGTGCGGGCCTGCTCGACGTAGGCGAGGCCGAGGGTGGCCCAGCCGCCGAAGTCCTTCGGCTGGTCGCGGAGATGGGCCTGGAGCGAGGCGATGCCGGTGCCGAGGTCGGCGGCCGCGAGCAGACCGGGGGAGACCGCGGCGGCCGTCACCACCGGCGCGTCCGCGCCGTCCCGCACCGCGCCGAACGCGATCGCCCCCGCGGTGAGGCCCACGGCCAGCAGGGCGGCACAGGCCCCGAGCCGCACGGACCGCCAACGGCGCCCCGCGGCGGCGACCCGCCGAACGGCGGCGACCCGCTCCTCGGCGGGCCGGGCCGCTTCGGGCACCGCGGCGGCCGGGGCGGCTCCGGCGGCTTTCGCGGTCCCCGCCGCTTCGGAAGCCCCGGCCGCACCGGCGGTCTCCGTCGCCTCCGGCCGTGCCGCCGGCGTGCCCGCCGTCAGCCCGGACCCGGTCTCCCCGGACCCGGTCTCCCCGGACGCCGTCTCCTCCACCGGGGCGGTGGCACCGGGCCCGGAGGCCGGCCGCTCGCGTTCCGGTCCGCCGTCGTTCGTACGCGGGGGCATGCCCTCTCCTCGGTCTCCTGGGGTGAATCGTCCTGCGCACGTGCGTGGGGGTGGCGCGGCCCGCGCCGTGGGGGATGAGTACGCGGGCCGCGCCCGTCGGTGGGGCGGGCCGGGGAGCGCAGGATTCTCCCCGGTCCGCCCGGACGAAAGGGGTCCGCCTGCGGACCCGTGGGCCGGACCGGTGTTATCCCCGGTACGCCCGTCGGCCGTGGCCGCCGCTCGTCCGGCGCCACCACATCAGGCCGCCGCCGACGAGCAGGACCCCGGCCGCGCCGGCGCCGGCCGAGGCGGCGACCACGGTGGTGTCCGTCCCGGACGCGGTGCCCGCGGGCCGGAGCGCGTCGCCGAGCTGGTTGCGGACGTCGTTGCCCGTGCCGACGCCCTTGGCGAGCGGGCCGCGGGAACCCTCGGTCGGCAGCGCGACGTAGGGGAAGGCCTTCTCGAAGTGCTTGTCGTTCTTGTCGACCGCGTCACCCAGGTCGTTCTTGGCGCCCAGCAGTTCGCCCTCGACGACCTGGAGCGAGGCGTCGATCACGTCGTCGGTGAGCCGGCGCCCGTTCGGGAAGCCCGCGTTGTCGCCGTCGAGCACGCCGAGGCGCTTGGGGGAGGCGGTCGGCTTGATCGAGGTGTTGAGGCGCAGTTGCTCCGAAGGCGTCACGTGCGGCGGCTGGTTGAGCCCCTTCACGCCCTTGAGGAACACGTCCACCAGGTCGTTGCGCGGCTCGGCGGGCGCCTTGATCTTGTAGATCGCCTCGATGAGCTTCGGCAGCTCCGGGTTGGTGACGTTCTTCAGGAACTGGCCGTCGTCCTTCGGCTCGGACGCGTTGAACCTGTCCTTGTCCTTGATGGGGTTGACGACCTCGTTGACCAGCGGGCTGCCCAGCCGGGAGACCTGCGTGTAGTAGCCCTGCGCGTTACGGCGCCGGGTGGTCGACCAGATGCCCACGACCGGCTGGTGCGCGGACTCGGCGATCAGGTCCGTCGGCACCTGGAGGGCGATCGAGTTGACGTTGTAGCCCTTGAGCGTGTCGTTGCCGACCTCGGAGAGGTTCCCGCCGTACAGCAGGTCGAAGACGCGCAGGTCGAGGAAGAACGGGTCGTCCGCCTGGCCGGCGAAGGTCTGCGAACCGTTGGAGAGCTTGTAGACCGCCTGCTTGCGCAGCTTGGCGTAGTCCGGCATCGAGGCCTTGCCGACGTTCGACGGCGCCACCGGCACGTCGTCCGCGAGCTTCGTCGTGTGGACCGCCTTCCCCTTCCTCAGTTTGACCAGTTCGAGGTCGTACGTCTGGGTCACGTTCAGGTCCGGGTCGTCCAGGCTCTCGACCGCCCCGGTGTTGTAGAGGAACGTCTTCTTGTTCTTCACATGCGTCTTGAAGGTGTAGCGGAAGAGCAGATCGCCCTGCGCGTCACCGTTGTTGTCGACGTGGATGTCGTACTGGGCGTCCTCCGCGAACGGGAAGAAGTTCGGGCCGCCGGCCGGCTCCTCGAACGGGATCCAGTTCGCGACGATCGTCGTGGTATCCGGTTTGTCCGGGCTCACGAAGGCGTACACGTCGGTGTTGTCGTACTGCGGGGTGCCCGAGACGAGCGGGGCCTCCCGGTGGCTGGAGGCGGCCGCCTCCCCGGGCGCCAGCGTGGCGACACCGGCGGCCGCGAGCCCTCCGGTGGCCAGTGCCCCGCATATGAGGGTCGCGACGCCCCTGCGTCCGGATCCGCTCCTGGAGATAGCTGTCATGCCGTCCGTCCTCCGTGCCAACTTGCCTGACGGACAGTGATACGGAATGGGGACGCCGACCGGATTGGTCGGAGAACAAAAACTTTTTCTTTCCTGCTCACCCGCGTTTTCGCCCCTGGAATCCGTACCCCTGCCGGAGGTGTGTGCGTTGCGAATGCCTGGTACGACGGGGCGGCCGGGGTGCGGCCGCGGGGAGGGGGACCGGATGGAGGCGGACGAACTGCTGGTGCTCGTCGCGGGAGGCGACCAGAACGCGTTCGAACGGCTCTACGCCATCGTGTCCGGGCCGGTGTTCGGACTCGTGCGGCGCGTGGTGCGGGACCCGGCGCAGTCGGAGGAGGTCTCCCAGGAGGTGCTGCTCGAACTCTGGCGCTCCGCCGCCAGGTTCGACCCCCGGCGCGGCAGCGCGCTGTCGTGGATCCTCACCCTCGCCCACCGCCGCGCCGTCGACCGGGTGCGCAGCGCCCGCGCGGCCGGCGAGCGCGAGCAGCGCGAGGCCCGGCGCGCCCACCACCCCGCCTTCGACCAGGTGACCGAGGAGGTGGAGGCCGGCCTGGAGCGCGAGTGGGTGCGCCGCTGCCTGGACCGGCTGACGGCCCTGCAACGGCAGTCCGTCACCCTCGCCTACTACGACGGCTACACCTACCGCGAGGTCGCCGAGCGGCTCTCGCTGCCGCTGGGCACGGTCAAGACCCGGATGCGCGACGGCCTCACGCGGCTGCGCCACTGCCTGGGAGGTGCCGCGTGAGCGTTCTCGGCTTCCTCCGCCGCGAGGACCCGCACTCGCTGGCGGCGCCCTACGCCCTCGACGCCCTCGAATCCGGCGAGCGGCGCCGCTTCGAGAAGCACCTGGACGGCTGCGACCGCTGCGCCGCCGAGGTGCGCGCCCTGTCCGAGGACGCCGTGCGGCTCGCCTGGTCGACGGCCGCGCCACCCCCGGCCGCGATGCGGGACCGGGTCCTGGCCGCCGTACGGACGACGCCGCAGGAGCCCGCGCGTGAACCGTCGCGGGAGCGCGCGCCCCGACTTCCGCCGCACGTCTGGGGCATGCGGCCGCCGCCCGGACGCTCCCGTGCGCCCCGGGCGCGCCGCCCGCTGTTCGTGCCGTTCGCCACGGCGACGGCCGCCGCCGCCCTCGTCGTCGCCTCCCTCTTCGCGGTCCAGGCCGGCCGCACCCAGGACCGGCTCGACGCCGAGCAGGCCCGGGCGCGTGAGATCGCCCACGTTCTCGCCGCTCCGGACGCCCGCGCGAGCACC
The DNA here is from genome assembly GCF_043081325.1 of Streptomyces sp. NPDC014882. Taxonomy (NCBI): domain Bacteria; kingdom Bacillati; phylum Actinomycetota; class Actinomycetes; order Kitasatosporales; family Streptomycetaceae; genus Streptomyces; species Streptomyces sp. NPDC014882. Next base: position 88,157 of record NZ_JBIBWL010000018.1, on the reverse strand, counting down.
GGCAGGGACGCGCGGGGCGGCACGATCGGAGTGGTCGCCTCCGCTTCCACGGGCGAGGCGGTCGTCACGTTGAGCGGACACGGAGGGCTGCCCGGCGGGCGGGTGCACCAGCTCTGGGTCATGCGCCCCGACGCGCGGCCGCGCTCCCTGGGCCTCTTCGAGGGTGACGCGCCCTTGGTCGCCACCGGGCTCGGGCCCTCGTCGGCGTCACTCGCCGTGACCGTCGAGCCCGACGGGGGATCGCCGCAGCCCACTACCCAGCCGGTTGTCCAACTCACCCTGAAATCGGTCGGATTCGGAGAGTAATGGTGGAGGGGTCGTCAACACCCTTACGGGGAAGGTGATTCCCGGGGCCGCGATACACGTGTGCCTCGCCGGGGCGATAGGGTTACCCTGCCCGGGCCGGGTGGACTCGTACGGGTGGGGAGTGACATGGAACAGATAACGATGCGCAGCAGGGCGAGGGTCCCTGCCGTCACCTGCGGGAGCAGCGCGACCAGTTCGCGCCTCGACCGCCATCTCGCGGTGCTGGCCGGACCCGCCATACCGCAGCGGGAGACGGCCGAGGCGACCTCCCTGATGCGGGAGCTGACGTCGCGCGCGCCCGCCCACCGCAGCCCGAGGGGCGCCCGCATCAGCGGGGTCTCGCTGTTCGCGCCGCTGCGCCGGCTGCGCCGTTCGCTGTTCGGCAACAACAAGCACTGAGGCCCGCGCTCAGGAGGCCACACCGTCCCGGCGCAGCGCTGCGATCTCCTCGTCCGTCATCCCCACGGCACGCAGCAAGGCTTCGGTGTGCTCCCCGAGCGCGGGCACGGCCCCCATCCGCGCCTCCGCCCCGCCCGGCAGTGTGATCGGAGGCAGCAGCGCCCGCAACGGCCCGACCGGCGAGTCCACCTCCCGCCACCGCTCCCGGGCCGCCAGCTGCGGATGTCCGGCCACCTCGTGCAGATCCCGCAGCCGCGCGCACGCGATGCCCGCGGCCTCCAGACGCGCCAGCGCCTCGTCGGCGTCCAGCGCGCCCAGCGCTCCCGCCACCAGCGCGTCGACGCGCTCCCGGTGCGCGACCCGTGCCGCGTTCGTCGCGTACGCCGGGTCGCTTCCCCACTCCGGTCGCCCCAGCACCCGTTCCGCCAGCCGGCGCCACTCCCGGTCGTTCTGCACCGACAGCAGCACCCGTCCGCCGTCGGCCGTCGCATAGGCGTCGTAGGGCGCGATCACGGCGTGTGCGAGGCCGGTGCGCGCGGGGGCCGAGCCGCCGTGCATCGCGTGGTGCAGCGGATGCCCCATCCACTCGGCCAGCGCCTCCAGCATCGACACCTCCACCGGCCCGCCCCGCCCGGTCGTCCCGCGTCGCACCAGCGCCGCCAGCACGCCCGAGAAGGCGTACATGGCCGCCGCGACGTCCGCCGCCGGGATGCCCGCCTTCACCGGCCGCTCGGGCGTCCCCGTCACCGACACCAGCCCCGCCTCGCACTGCATGAGCATGTCGTACGCCCGCTTGTCCGCGTACGGCCCCGACGCGCCGTACCCCGAGATGTCGACGGCGACCAGGCGCGGGTGCGCGGCGCACAGGGTGGCGGCGTCCAGTCCGAGCCGGGCCGCCGCCCCCTGCGCGAGGTTCTGCACGAACACGTCCGCGTCCGCGACCAGTCGGCGCACGACGTCCAGACCGCGCGGGTCCTTCAGGTCCAGCGCGATGGACTCCTTACCGCGGTTGCACCACACGAAGTGCGAGGCGAGGCCGCGGGCGGCGGTGTCGTAGCCGCGCGCGAAGTCGCCGCCGTCGATCCGCTCGACCTTGATCACCCGGGCGCCGAGGTCGGCGAGCTGCCGGGTGGCGAACGGGGCCGCGACGGCCTGCTCGACGGCGACGACGGTGAGGCCCTCGAGGGGCAGGGGCTGCGGGGGAGGGGGCTGCTGGTCCATGGGGTGGATCATGTCCCGGGCGGCCCCGGTCTGTCATGGCCGCGCGTACCGCCGCACGGCGAGCGGCGCGAACACCGCGATCAGCAGCCCGCACCACACCAGTGATCCGGCGACCGGGTGCGCCACCGGCCAGGCGGAACCCGCGGGGACCGGCGCGTTCCCGAACAGGTCCCGCAGGGCCGTCGTCACCGCGCTGATCGGGTTCCACTCGGCGAGCGTGCGCAGCGGGCCCGGCAGGCCGCCGGTGGGGATGTAGGCGTTGGACAGCAGCGGCAGCACGAAGGTCGCGCTGCCGAGCTGACCGGCCGCCTCCTCGCTGCGGGACAGCAGTCCGAGGAGGATGCCCGCCCAGGTGCAGGCGAACCGGAACAGCAGGAGCAGCCCCACCGCGCCGGTCGCGGCGAGCGCCGACCCCTCCACGCGCCAGCCCACGGCGAGCCCGGCCAGCAGCAACGGCACGGTCCCCGCCGCCGTGACGACGAGGTCGGCCACCGCCTGCCCCAGCGGCACCGCGGCCCGGCTCACCGGCAGCGTGCGCAGCCGGTCCGCCACGCCCCGGTGGACGTCCTGGGCCGCCTGGAACATGCCGGTCATGATCCCGTTGGCGGCGGTCGCCACCAGCAGGCCCGGCACCAGGAGGGAGCGGTACTGCGCACCCGGCATCGCCAGCGCGCTGCCGAAGACGTAGCCGAAGAAGAGCAGCATGGTGATCGGCATGGTCTGGGTGAGGACCACCAGCGCCGGACTGTTGCGGACGCGCAGCAGCTGGCGGCCCACCATGGCCGTGCCGTCGAGGACGAGGGCGCTCACGCGGCGGCCTCCTCACCGGCGGCGGGGCGGTCGCCGGCGGGACGGTCGCCGGCGGGACGGTCGCCGACCGGGCGGTCGCCCCCGACCCGGCCGCCCCCGACGGGGTCGCCCGCGCGCCCGTCACCGGTGAGCCGCAGGAACACCTCGTCGAGGGTGGGCGGTCTCAGCGTGACGTCGAGCAACGGCACGCCCGCCGCGTCGAGTTCACGGACCAGCCGGGGCAGGGTGAGCGTGCCGTCGCGGGTGACCGCGCCGACGGCGGCCCGCGCGTGGTCGAACGACGGTTCGCCGCCCGTGAGGCGGTCCAGGACGCCCGCCGCCCTCGCCAGGGCGGCCGGGTCCGCGACGACGGCCTCGGCGTACGAGCCGATCAGCGCCTTGAGGTGCCGCGGCGAGCCGGCCCGCGCGACGCGGCCCCGGTCGAGCAGGACGACGTCGTCGGCGAGCCGGTCGGCCTCCTCCAGGTACTGGGTGGTCAGCAGGACCGTCGTGCCCTCGTCGCGCAGCTCGCGGACGGCGGTCCACACCTCGCCCCGGCCGGCCGGGTCGAGGCCGGTGGTCGGCTCGTCGAGGAACAGCACCCGCGGCCGGCGCACCAGGCTCGCCGCGAGGTCCAGGCGCCGCCGCATGCCGCCCGAGTAACCCGACGCGGCACGGTCGGCGGCCTCCGTCAGGCCGAAGCGCTCCAGCAGCGCGTCCACGCGCCCGGCGGGCCCGCGCACCCGGTGCAGCCAGGCGAACAGCCGCAGGTTCTGCCGGCCGGTGAGATCGCCGTCGACCGTCGTGTCCTGTCCCGTGACGCCGATGGCACGCCGGACGGCCGCCGCCTCGCGGACGAGGTCGTGCCCCGCGACCCGGGCCGAACCCCCGTCCGGTCGCAGCAGCGTCGTCAGCAGGCGCACGGCGGTCGTCTTGCCCGCCCCGTTGCGCCCGAGGATCCCGCAGACCGTGCCCTGCGGGACGGCGAGGTCGAGGCCCCGCAGGGCACGCACCTGCCCGAAACGCTTCTCCAGACCCTCACTAAGTACAGCGTACGTAGTAGTCATGGGCCGACCATAGCGCACTACGTACGGTGTACGTAACTACGATGGTGGGCGAGGTGATGACCGATGGCGGGCCGAGCGGCCGTACCCGAAGTGATCTGGGCCCGTCCCGAGCGGACGGGCCGGGGGCCGAAGCCCGCGTACACGCGTGCCGACATCGCGGCGGCGGCCGTGCGGATCGCCGACGCCGGGGGACTCGACGCGGTGTCCATGCGGCACGTCGCTGCCGAGCTGGGCTGCGGCACCATGTCGCTGTACAACTACGTCCCCCGCAAGGAGGACCTGCACGAGCTGATGGTCGACGCGGTCAGCGGCGAGCACGAGCTGTGGGAGCCGGGCGGGGACTGGCGGGCCGACATGCTGCGGGTGGGGAGGCAGACCCGCGAGCTGATGCACCGGCACCCGTGGCTGACCCGGCTGATGTCGCCGGTCCACGGGTTCAGCCCGAACGCGCTGCGGTACCTGGAGCACTGCCTGGCCTGCCTGGACCCGCTGGACATGACCTACGGCATGAAGATGCAGCTCGTCGGCCTGCTCAACGGGGTCGTCACGATGTTCGTCTCCAACGAGCTGGCCACCGCCGAGCGGACGCGGTCGCTGCCGTGGTCGGAGGAGCAGGAGAACGCGGTGCGGATCGCCTACCTGGGGAGCCAGGTCGCCACCGGGGCCTATCCGCGGATGGCCGCGGCCTTCTCCGAGGACCCCGGGCCGATCGACCTGGAGGCCGTCTTCGGGTTCGCGATGGAGCGGGTGCTGGACGCCTTCGCGCCCGGGCGGTGAAGCCCCCGGCGGGCGGTGGAGTCCCCGGTCCGGGCGGTGGAGTCCCCGGTCCGGGCCGTGGAGCGTCCTAGAGGAGTGCCAGCTGGCCCTCCGGGCCCTCCTCGTCCAGGGTCAGGACCGAGGCGGGGCGGCGGGCCCGGTGCGGTACCGGCAGTACGCCCGCCGCGCGCAGGTCCGACGTCGTGACACCGTCCGTCACCTGCAACTCCGCCCGCTGGGGCAGGAGTTCCGTGAGCAGGGTCAACACCGTGACGAGTTCCAGCAGTTCCGAGGTCCAGGACGGGGGCCAGGCGCGCGGACGCAGGGCGGAGAGGGTGCCGGCCTCGCCGGGTGCGGTGCGCACCGCGAACCACCGCTCCAGGACCCGGACGCCGCCCGCCTCGAACTCCCAGGCCCGCGGAGCGACCGGGGAGACGCGTCCCCCGTCGAGGTGGAGGGCCTCCTCGGCGGGGTCGTAGCGGACGGTCACGGGCAGGGCGGGCAGCGGGGCGCGGACGTAGGGCCGGCGGCCGCCGGGCAGCTTGGGGCGCTCGCCGTCGCGGCGCAGCAGCCGCAGCAGACGGTGGCCCAGGGCGACGCCGCGGGACCACAGCCCGGGGTCCCGGGTGAGCGGGACCGTGCGGTCGGGACGGACCGCGGCGAGGGTCCAGGCGAGGAAGTCCAGCGGGTCGCGGGAGTGCCCGAGGTGCTCCAGCAGGCCCGGCGCGAGGTTGGGTTCCCCGCCGCCGGGCCGGCGGTACAGGGGGCGGATCCGGCGGGCGCGCAGCGTCGGGAAGCGGGAGGTCGCCAGCAGGTGCGGGGACCCGTCCGACTCCACCACGAAGACCTGGTGCGCGTCCGCCACCCGCCACAGCTCGGGGCGGGCCGCGTCGATGAGCCGGTGGTCGGGGATGAGCCACTGCTCGTCGAAGGGGGCGGCCAGGACCCGGACCGGCTCGGGGCAGGGGCCGGTGGCGCGGATCAGCCTCCCGGTGCCGGCGGGCCCGCCGGGCAGCTGTGCGACCGCGGTGTGCGCGGTGCGCGAGCGGGTCGGCTGGAGGAGGGCCTCGCGATCCGCGCCCTCCGCCGCCAGGAGGCGGTCCCAACGGGCCCGCAGGGAAGCCGGATCGGGGGCCGCCGGCCACTCCCGGCCGAGCCGCGGCGGTGCGACCGACCACGGCATGAGGTCCGCCAGCGGCGGAGCTTCGTCGCGCGTCACGCCTGGCATCGTACGACGTGCTCAGTGCGCGTCGAGGGTGACCGTGAAGGAGAAGCGGTCGCCGCGGTACTGGATGACGGCCACGTCCAGCGGGCGGTTGCCGCTGTCGTAGGTGACGCCCGTGTAGTGCAGGATCGGGCTGAGCAGCGGTACCCGGAGCAGCCGGGCGGTCTCCGGGTCCGCGAGGCGGGCCTCGACCGTGTCGGTGATCCGGCCGATGTCCGCGCCCACCACGTCCCGCAGCACCTTCGTCATCGGCCAGCGCACCAGGTCCTGCGGGTCGATCACCGCGGCGAGTTCCGGACGGACGTAGTTGCGGGCGTGGTTGGTCGGCTCGCCCGTCTTCTTGTCACCGCGCAGCCGGTGGTACGCCGCCACCTCCGCCAGGTCCGGGAAGTGCTCGGCGACGTCCGCCGGGACCGGCGCCGGGCCGTGCGAGAGCAGCTCCGTCACCATGCCCGACTGCTGGGCCACGATCGCGTCGACCGAGCCCAGCAGCCTGACCGGGGCGCCCCGCCGGGCCGTCGGCTCGATGAACGTGCCGCGGCGGCGGTACCGGGTGATCAGCCCCTCGTCCTCCAGCTCCTTGAGCGCCTGCCGCATGGTCAGCACGCTCACCCCGTAGTGCCCGGCCAGCTGCTCCTCGGTGGGCAGCCGCAGCGGGTCCGCGGCCGAACGCCCCAGTATCGAGGCGCGCAGCGACTGCGACACCTGGTACCAGAGCGGCAGCTTGCGGTTCAGGACGATCGAGTCCGGCGCGAAGGAGGTCACGGGGCCATCCGTACCCGGCGGCAATCCTCAGTGCAAGGGGCGGAAGTGGCGTTCGAGGCCCGACCACACCTCGTCGTACCCCTGTTGCAGGTGGTCCGCGCCGGCCGCCTGCGGGGTGAGGGCGAGCGGCCACCGCGTCTCGAACATGAACGCCAGCCCGTCGTCGACCTTGTGCGGCACCAGGTCGGCCGCGCTGGCCCGGTCGAACGTCTCCCGGTCCGGGCCGTGCGCCGACATCATGTTGTGCAGCGAGCCGCCGCCCGGCACGAAGCCCTCCGCTTTGGCGTCGTAGGCCCCCTCGATCAGGCCCATGTACTCGCTCATCACGTTCCGGTGGAAGTACGGCGGCCGGAAGGTGTCCTCGCCCACCAGCCAGCGCGGCGCGAAGACCACGAAGTCCACGCCCGCCAGCCCCGGGGTGTCGGACGGGGACGTCAGCACCGTGAAGATCGACGGGTCCGGGTGGTCGTACGAGATCGTGCCGATGACGTTGAAGCGGCGCAGGTCGTAGACGTACGGGACGTGGTTGCCGTGCCAGGCGACGACGTCGAGGGGCGAGTGGTCGTAGGTCGCCGTCCAGAGGTTGCCGCAGTACTTGCTGACCACCTCCACCGGCCCCTCCACGTCCTCGTACGCGGCGACGGGCGCGCGGAAGTCGCGCGGGTTGGCCAGGCCGTTGGCGCCGATGGGGCCGAGGTCGGGGAGGCGGAACGGGGCGCCGTAGTTCTCGCACACGTAACCGCGGGCCGTCCCGTCGAGCGGTTCCACCCGGAAGCGGACCCCGCGCGGGATCAGCGCCACGTGCCCCGGCTCGGCGTGCAGCAGGCCGAACTCGGTGCGCAGCAGCAGGCCGCCGCGCTCCGGCACGATCAGCAGCTCGCCGTCGGCGTCGCTGAACACCCGGTCCATGGCGGTGTCGGCGTGGTAGAGGTGCACGGCCATGCCGGCGCGCTGCGCGGCGTCGCCGTTGCCGCCCAGGGTCCACAGGCCCCCCAGGAAGTCCGTCCCCGGCGCGGGGTCGGGGAGGGGGTCCCAGCGCAGCCGGTTCGGGTCCGGGACCGTGTCCGTGAAGGGGGCGGTGCGCAGAGCGCCGTTGTCCGCGCGGGTGAACGCCGGGTGCGCGGCCGAGGGGCGGATCCGGTACAGCCACGAGCGGCGGTTGTCGGCGCGCGGCTCGGTGAAGGCGGAGCCGCTGAGCTGCTCCGCGTACAGCCCGAGGGGCGCGCGCTGCGGGGAGTTGCGTCCCTCGGGCAGGGCGCCGGGCACGGCCTCGGAGGCGTGCTCGTTGCCGAATCCCGTGAGGTACGTCAGCCCCTCTGCCGTCCTGCGTGCGTCCCCGCTGTTCATGCGTGCTCCCTCGACCGCCGATTCCTCTGCATCACCGTAGGATTGCGGTTTCCCGGACGCAAGAGGTACATGGGTCCTCCTTGCGGAGGACGATCACGGATGGCGGGAAACAGACCCCGGGAGGATCCCCGTGTCGTACCCGTGTTCTACGCTCCCGGGCATGTCGTGGACGCGTGGAATCCTGCCCGCGCTCGCGGTCTGTGTCCTGCTCGTGACCGGATCCGCGGGCTGCGGCACCGGTGGCGCGCCCGCGCCGGCCGGGCGCGGGAGCACGCCCCCGCCCTCGCCCGTCGGCAAGGTGCTCGACGACACGGACGACGACGGGCGGCACTACCGGGAGATCGGCGGGAAGGGCGCGCCGCAGGTCCGTCTGGAGGTGGAGCCCGACGCCGAGGGTGGCTGGGACGTGCGCCTGAAGCTGCGGGGCTTCCGCCTGTCGCCGTCCGGTGCGCGGGCGGCGGTCGGCGGCCGCGGCATCGCCCGGATCTTCGTGGACGGCTCGCCCCTCGCCGACCTGCGCGACCCCTCCTACCGCATCCCCGAGGGCTACCTCGCGCACGGCACCCACCAGGTCACCGCACGGCTGTACGCCGACGACGGCACGGTGTGGGCGGTCGACGGGAAGCCGGTGGAGAGCACGGCGGACATCACGGCCTCGGAGCCCGAGGCGGAGCCGCAGACGCGGCCGGAGGCGGAGCCGCAGCCGGGAGCGGGGACGGGGACGGGGTCGGGAGCGCGGACGGAGCCGGAGGCGGGGACGCGGCCGGAGTCGGGGCCGGAGGCGGGGACGGGGCCGGAGCCGGAGGCGGGGACGGGGGTCGGATCGGGTTCCCCGGGCGGCCCGGACGCGTCGTCCCCCGCCGCGTTGAGTGCACCGGCCACCCTCGCGCGTACCGAGGGGCGAGGTTCACCGGACCGCGGCGGAAAGGCATCATGAAGCCCGTGCCCCACGCGACATCGCTCCGTCGCGCGCCCGTGCAGCGGCGCAGCGCCGAACGGCTGACCAGGATCCTCGACGCCTGCGCCGACCTCCTGGACGAGGTCGGCTACGACGCGCTGAGCACCCGTGCCGTCGCCCAGCGGGCCGGCGTCCCCATCGGGTCGGTCTACCGCTTCTTCGGCAACAAGAGGCAGATGGCCGACGCGCTGGCCCAGCGCAACCTCGAGCGGTACGCCGAACGGGTCACCGGGCGGCTGCGGGACGCCCGGCGGGGGGACTGGCGGGCCGCGACGGACGCCGTCCTCGACGAGTACCTGGCCATGAAGCGCACCGCGCCCGGCTTCTCGCTCGTGGACTTCGGCAACCAGATCCCCATCGGCTCGCGCGGCGAACCCAACCACCGCGTCGCCGACCGCCTCACCGACCTGCTCTCCGACCACCTCGGCCGGACCCCCGACGAGGATCTGCGCCGCACCTTCCTGGTCGCGGTGGAGACCGCGGACACCCTCGTCCACCTGGCCTTCCGGATGGCGCCCGAGGGCGACCCGAGGATCATCGAGGAGGCGCGGGAACTGCTGCGGGCGTACCTGGCCCGCGTGCTGGACTGACGCGCCCGCCGGATCGCGCGGCCCAGGCCCTCCCCAGCATGCATACCGGTCGGTATGCTCGGCGGACGAGAGCGCCACAGCCGCCGCCTTCCCAGGAGGACCCGTGTCCCGCACCGCCCTGCGAATCTGCCCCCTGTGCGAGGCCACCTGCGGGCTGACCCTGACCATCGAGGGAACCCGGGTCACCGGTGCCCGCGGCGACCGCGAGGACGTCTTCAGCAACGGGTTCATCTGCCCCAAGGGCGCCTCCTTCGGCGCCGTCGACGGCGACCCCGACCGGCTGCGCGCACCCCTGGTCCGCCGCGACGGCGAACTGCGCGAGGCCACCTGGGCGGAGGCCTTCGACGCCGTCGCCGCCGGGATCCGCCCGGTCGTCGAGCGCCACGGCCCGCACGCGGTCGGCGTCGTCCTCGGCAACCCCAACGTGCACACCGTGGCCGGCGCGCTCTACCCGCCCGTGCTGCTCGCCGGACTCGGCACCCGCAGCCTCTTCACCGCCTCCACGGTCGACCAGATGCCCAAGCACGTCTCCAGCGGACTCCTCTTCGGTGACGCGGGCGCCATCCCGGTGCCGGACCTGGACCACACCGACCACCTGCTCCTGATCGGGGCCAACCCCCTGGAGTCCAACGGGAGTCTGTGCACCGCCCCCGACTTCCCCGGCAAGCTCAAGGCGCTCAGGGCCCGCGGCGGCACCCTCACCGTCGTCGACCCCCGCCGCACCCGCACCGCGCGGCTCGCCGACCGGCACATCGCGATCCGGCCCGGCACCGACGCCCTGCTGCTCGCGGCGATGGCGCACGTACTGTTCGAGGAAGGGCTCGTGCGGCTGGGCGAGTTGAGCGCGCAGGTGCAGGGTGTCGGCGAACTCCGGGACGCGGTCGGCGAGTTCACTCCGGAGGCGGTGGCGGCCGCCTGCGACGTGGACGCCGCGCTCGTGCGCACCCTCGCCCGCGAGCTCGCGGCCGCGCCCACCGCCGCCGTCTACGGCCGCATCGGCAGCTGCACCGTCCCGCACGGCACCCTGGCGAGCTGGCTCGTCGACGTCCTCAACATCCTCACCGGCAACCTCGACCGGCCCGGCGGCGCCCTCTTCCCGCAGGCCGCCACGGACCGCACGCCCCGGCCCGCCGGTCCCGGCCGGGGCTTCGCGCTCGGGCGCTGGCACTCCCGCGTGAGCCGGCACCCCGAGGCCAAGGGCGAACTGCCGCTCTCCGCGCTCGCCGAGGAGATCGACACCGCGACGGACGAGGGCACCCCGGTCCGGGCGCTGATCGCCGTGGCCGCCAACCCGGTGCTCTCCGCCCCCGACGGCGACCGGCTCGACAAGGCGCTCGACTCGCTCGACTTCATGGTCAGCGTGGACCCGTACCTCAACGAGACCTCGCGCCACGCCGACGTCGTCCTGCCGCCGCCCCCGCCGTCCCAGAGCCCCCACCACGACTTCGCCTTCAACGCCCTCGCCGTCCGCAACCAGGTCCGCTACACCCGCCCCGCCGTCCCGCTGGAGCCGGGCCGGATGGCCGAGACCGAGATCCTCGCCCGGCTGGTCCTGGCCGTCACCGGGATGCACGGCGCCGACCCCGGCGCCGTCGACGACCTGGTCATCGGGCAGACCCTCGGCAAGGCGGTCGCGGCCCCGCACTCACCCGTGCACGGCCGCGACCCCGAGGACCTCGCGGCCCGGCTCGCCGGCGACAACGGCCCCGAACGCCGGCTCGACATGATGCTGCGCCTCGGCCCCTACGGCGACGGCTTCGGCGTCCGGCCCGACGGGCTGTGCCTGGAGCGGCTCCTCGACCACCCGCACGGCATCGACCTCGGGCCGCTGCGGCCGCGCCTGCCGCAGCCGCTGAAGACCCGCAGCGGGAAGATCGAGCTGCTGCCCGGGCCGATCGCCGACGACCTGCCGCGGCTGCGGCGGGCGGCCGACGAGCGACCCGCCGGACTCGTCCTCGTCGGCCGCCGGCACCTGCGGTCCAACAACAGCTGGATGCACAACGTCCCCGCCCTCACCGGCGGCAGCAACCGCTGCACCGTCCAGGTCCACCCCGAGGACGCCGAGCGGCTCGGGCTGCGCGACGGGCAGCCGGTGCGGGTCAAGGGCGCCGGGGGAGAGGTGACCGTGCCGGCCGAGGTGACCGACGGGGTGCGCCGGGGCGTCGTCAGCATCCCGCACGGCTGGGGCCACGACCGCCCCGGCACCCGGCTCGGCCACGCCGGCGCCGACCCCGGAGTCAACGTCAACCAGCTCCTCGACGGCAGCCTGCTCGACCCGCTGTCCGGCAACGCCGTCCTCAACGGCGTGCCCGTCGAACTCACCCCCACCGGCTGACCTGGAGTTTTGCGCTTATTGCTCGCACGTCAACATCTTGTTAACACCGTTTGAACGGTCCTAACGTCAACGCACCGCCGACCCCCAGGTGGGATGTTCAAGGGCGAACGTTAGGTATCCATTCATGCTGACCATCCTCGGCTTCGCCATGATCGCGACCTTCCTGGTCCTGATCATGCTGAAGAAGATGTCGCCGATCGCGGCGCTCGTCCTGATCCCGGCACTGTTCTGTGTCTTCGTCGGGAAGGGCGCCAAGCTCGGGGACTACGTCCTCGACGGCGTCTCCAGCCTCGCCCCCACCGCGGCGATGCTCATGTTCGCGATCGTCTACTTCGGTGTGATGATCGACGTCGGCCTGTTCGACCCGATCGTGCGGGCCATCCTGAAGTTCTGCAAGGCCGACCCGCTGCGCATCGTCGTCGGCACGGCGCTCCTCGCCGCGATCGTCTCGCTCGACGGCGACGGCTCCACCACCTTCATGATCACCGTCTCGGCGATGTACCCGCTCTACAAGCGCCTGAAGATGAGCCTGGTCGTGATGACCGGTGTCGCCGCGATGGCCAACGGCGTGATGAACACGCTGCCCTGGGGCGGCCCGACCGCCCGCGCCGCCACCGCCCTGAAGCTCGACGCCGGCGACATCTTCGTCCCGATGATCCCGGCCCTGGCCGTCGGCCTGCTGGGCGTCATCGCCCTCTCGTACGTCCTCGGCCGCCGCGAGCGCAAGCGGCTCGGCGTGCTGACGCTGGACGAGGCCCTGGTGGAGAAGACGGAGACGGAGCCCGAGACGGTGCTCGTGGGTGCCGGCACCGGTACCGGTACAGGCGCCGGCAGGAAGACCGTCCCCGCGGGCGGTTCGGGTTCCGGCACCGACGCCGACGCCGACGCCGACGCCGACGCCGACGCCGGTACGGACGCCGGTACGGGCGCCGACGAGCCCGAGGAGGACGCGCGCCTCGCCGGGCTCGACCCGAACCGCGCCACCCTGCGTCCCCGGCTGTACTGGTTCAACGCGCTCCTCACGGTCACGCTGCTCACCGCCATGATCATGGAGTGGCTGCCGATCCCGGTGCTGTTCCTGCTCGGCGCCGCGCTCGCGCTCACCGTCAACTTCCCGCACATGCCCGACCAGAAGGCCCGCCTCGGCGCGCACGCCGAGAACGTCCTCAACGTCGCCGGCATGGTGTTCGCCGCCGCCGTCTTCACCGGCGTCCTCACCGGCACCGGCATGGTCGACCACATGGCCACCTGGCTGGTGGACAACATCCCCGACGGCATGGGCCCGCACATGGCCTTCGTCACCGGCGTCCTGAGCATCCCGCTCACCTACTTCATGTCGAACGACGGCTTCTACTTCGGCGTCCTGCCCGTCCTCGCCGAGGCCGGCCAGGCCCACGGGGTCTCCTCGCTGGAGATCGCCCGCGCCTCCCTGGTGGGCCAGCCCCTGCACATGTCGAGCCCGCTCGTCCCGGCCGTCTACGTCCTCGTCGGCATGGCCAAGGTCGAGTTCGGCGACCACACGCGGTTCGTCGTCAAGTGGGCGGCCCTGACCAGCCTGGTGATCCTCGCGGCGGGCATGCTGTTCGGGATCATCTGACCCGGCGGCCCGGCGGCCCGGCGGCCCGGCGGCCCGGCGGCCCGGCGGCCCGGCGGCCCGGCGGCCCGCCGGGCCGTCCCGCTCCGGTTCGCTCGGCTCCACACTCGTTCCGCATCCGCATTTGACTTCGACTCCGACCGTCAGGGAGGAAACAACCATGGGGCCCGGTGGGAACCGCGGCTGGCTGCTCCGCCTCGTCATCGCCTTCGGCTTCGCGCAGGGGGCGGTGTCGATGGCCCGGCCCGCCGTCTCCTACCGGGCCCTCGCGCTGGGCGCGGACGAACGGGCGGTCGGCGTCATCGCCGGCGTGTACGCCCTCCTTCCGCTCTTCGCCGCCGTCCCGCTGGGACGCCGTACCGACCACGGCCGGTGCGCGCCCCTGCTGCCCTTCGGCGTGGTCCTGATAGCCGGCGGCTGTGCCTTGAGCGGCGCCGCCGGCTCCCTGGGGACGATGGCCCTGTGGAGCGGCGTCATGGGACTCGGCCACCTCTGCTTCGTCATCGGCGCCCAGTCGCTCGTCGCCCGCCAGTCCGCACCGCACGAACAGGACCGCAACTTCGGTCACTTCACGATCGGTGCCTCGCTCGGCCAACTGGCCGGCCCGATCGCCGCGGGCGCCCTGATCGGCGGCTCCGACATGGCGGGCACCAGCGCGCTGGCCCTCCTCGTCGCCGGCGCGGGCGCCGCGGTCGCGTTCACCTCGCTGTGGCGCGTCGAGCACCCGGACACCTCCGCCACGTCGCGCACGCCGAAGAGCGGCTGTGTCCCCGTCGTCCCCGTCGTCCGCATCCTGCGCACCCGAGGCGTGCCCGCGGGCATCCTCGTCAGCCTCTCGGTGCTGTCCGCGACCGACATCCTCACCGCCTATCTCCCGGTGGTCGGCGAGCACCGGGGCATCGCCCCGTCGGTGATCGGCCTGCTGCTCAGCCTGCGGGCCGCCGCCACCATCGCCTGCCGCCTGGTCCTCACGCCCCTGCTGAGGCTGCTCGGGCGGACCGCTCTGCTCACCGTGACCTGCCTGCTGGCGGCCCTGCTGTGCGGCGGGCTCGCGCTGCCGGTGCCGGTGTGGGCGCTGGCCGTGATGCTCGCGGCGCTCGGCTTCTGCCTCGGGGCGGGGCAGCCCCTGTCCATGACGACCGTCGTCCAGGCCGCGCCCGACGGAGCCCGCTCCACAGCCCTCGCGCTCCGGCTGACCGGCAACCGCCTCGGCCAGGTCGCCGCGCCGGCCGCCGCGGGTCTGATCGCCGGGGTGGCGGGCGTGGCGGCGCCGTTCGTGATGCTGGGCGGGCTGTTGCTGCTCTCGTCGGGAGTGGCGCTGCGCTCCCCGGAGCGGGGCGGGCCCGGGGGGCGGGCGGCGGACGGCGAAGACGCTTCCGATGCCGGGGCCGATGCCGATGCCGATGCCGATGCCGGGGCCGGGGCCGGGGCCGATGCCGGGAGCCGGGGCGGAGTGCGGCGTACCGGTTCCTCGTTGGGCCGTAAGAGCGATATCTGAGGCGCGGCACGCGGTGCTTCCGCGATCGGCGGGCCGGGATGTGACATCCAGTCAGATGCAAGCCGATTTGTATGAAAATCATCTGACTCGGAGGTTCTCTGATGCCGACCTCGTCCCGTCCACGCAGGGCCGCCACGCTGACGGCCCTCGCCGCCGGTGGAGCCGTCCTCCTCGGAGCGCCGACCGCCGCTGCCGTAGGGGAGAACGGAGACGTCAGGGTGCACACGGTGGGCACCGCCGTCCGCGCCCAGGCCAACCAGCCCAAGGTCTGCAGGTTCTACCTCGACGCCTTCAACTTCGACACCGCCCCGGGCATCAACTGGACCATCACGCCGCAGTCCGCGCAGGCCGGCAACGGCGCCACCCTCTCCGGTGTCGTCACCCTCGCCAACGGCGCCGGGGTCACCGAGAACCTGATGCTGCCCACCGGGCAGTACCGGCTGGCCTGGACCGTCGTCGGCGGCGGCGTCAGCACCGCCAGTCCGAAGGTCTTCAAGCTCGACTGCCCCGACCGGCCGCCCCACGCCGGCGGCCCCCACGGCGGCCCGCCGGCGGGCGGCGGCGGCCTGGCCCGCGACGCCGCGTTCACCCCGGTCGCCGGTGCGGCGGCGGTCGGCCTGGCCGCGGCCGGCGGAGCCGCGTGGTTCCGGCTGCGCCGCCGCTCGCATGGCGCCGCGTAGGCGGATCCGCAGGCCCTGGTACCGGACGCGCGCCTACCGCCTGACGAGGACGGCCGCCCTGACCGTCACGCTGATGGCGGGCGCCGTCTGGTGGGCCCGTGCCGAGGAGCCCGCCGACACGGCGGTCTCGGCGGCCCGCCCCGCCGGATCCGCCGTCGTGGCCGGGGACGCTCGGGGCCCCGACCGGCAGGCGCGTCCGCGGTCCGGGTCCGTGCCCTCGCCGGACACCGGCGAGGGCACGCCGGGCGCACGTCCGGAGCAGGCCCGGTACGGGACGGGGCTGTCGGGACCGGCGCGGCCGCCGGAGGGCGCGCCGTCCCCGGCGGCCCACGGGGCGGGGGCCCCGTCGGCGCACGCGGGGAAGCCCCGCCGGCCGGCGCCCTCCGCCCGTCCGGGGCGGTCGCGCCAGGGGGCCCCGTCGGCACGGCCCCGGCAGTCCCCGCCGGGAGGACCGTCCGCGGGGGCGGCCCGGCAGTCCCCGCAGCGGGCGGAGCCCTCGCGACCGCGGCCGACCCGGCCGGTGTCGCCGTCGCCGGGTCCCCGGCGGCCGCCGTCCACGACGGGGACCGCGCCCGCGCCGGGAGCCGCCCGTGCGGGGGCCCCGCGCCCCGGCACCGCCGCCCGCCCTTCCCCCCGGCCCCCCTCCGACCGTCCCCGTTCCGCCGCGCCGCTCCCCGGTGCCGCGGGCGCCCCCCGGGCGGCGACGCCACGACCCCGGCCCGCTCCCAAGGGCCCTCACGTCCTCCCGCGCTCGCGCGCGACCCGGCTGGCGATCCCGTACCTCGGCCTCGACGCGCCGGTCATGGACCTCCGCCTGGACGGCGGGCGCAGACTGCCCGCGCCCCCGGAGGACGACCCCGAGCTGGTGGGCTGGTACGCGGACGGCCCCTCCCCGGGCGGGCCGGGCACCGCCGTCGCCGTCGGCCACCTCGACACCGACACCGGGCCGGCCGTCTTCTCGGGCCTGTCCGAACTCTCGCCCGGCCGCCGCATCGAGGTCCGCCGGGCCGACGGGCGCACCGCCGTCTACCGGGTCGACCGGATCAGGAACTACGAGAAGGCCGACTTCCCCGACCAGGAGGTGTACGGCGACCGGGGCCGCCCCGAACTGCGGCTCATCACCTGCGGCGGCACCTTCGACCGCAGGTCCGGCTACTCCGGCAACCTCGTGGTCTTCGCCCACCTGACCCAGATCCGGGACCGGGCCGGCCCGGCACGCTGAGCCGGGGCCCGCTCCCGAGGGCGGGGCGCCGGCATCTCATGGTCACGGATCTGGCCGATTCCCTTCCCTGGGCGCGCACCGTCCGTTAACTTCCGTGACTCACAGCCTCGTTCGGTCCTTCGGAGGCTGCCGAGCACACGCGCCCAGGGTCCGCCCGCCGCCCGCCCCGTCCCGATCCGGACGGGGCGGGCGGCGGCGGGTCCGTGAGCCCCGGGGATTCCTGTCATGACACGCGCCATCTCCCTGCACGACGTGAGCAAGGCCTACGGCACCGGTGGTTCCCGCGTGGTGGACCGGCTGTCGCTGGACATCGCGCCCGGGGAGTTCCTCGTGCTGCTCGGACCCTCCGGCTGCGGGAAGTCCACGGTGCTGCGGATGATCGCCGGGCTGGAGGAGATCACCGAAGGGCGGTTGCTGCTCGACGGCGAGTACGCGAACGATCTGCCGCCGTCCGGCCGGGACATCGCGATGGTGTTCCAGAACTTCGCCCTCTACCCGACCATGACCAACCGCGACAACATCGGTTTCCCGCTGCGCATCGAGGCCCCGGGCGCCGATCCGGGCCCCCGCGTCGACGCCACCGCGCGGATGCTCGGCATCGAGGACCTCCTCGACCGCTACCCCCGTCAGCTCTCCGGCGGGGAGCGCCAGCGGGTCGCCATGGGCCGGGCCATCGCCCGCCACGCGTCCGCCTTCCTGATGGACGAACCGCTGTCCAACCTCGACGCCAAGCTCCGCAACCGGTTGCGGGCCGAAATAGCCTCCCTGACCCGGAATCTGGGCGTGACGACGGTGTACGTCACGCACGACCAGGCCGAGGCCATGTCCCTCGGCGACCGGGTGGCGGTCCTGCGCGGCGGTGTCCTCCAGCAGATCGACACCCCCCGCGCGGTCTACGCCCTGCCCCGCAACGTTTTCGTGGCCGCTTTCATCGGCACCCCGCGCATCAACCTCCTGCGCGGCGTGGTCCGGGCGCCGCTCGACGGGGCGATGACGGTCGGCCTCGGCAAGCAGGCCCTGCGATTGCCCGAACCGCTCTGCCCGGACCACGAGTTGCTGCGGGTGCAGCAGGGCCGCGAGGTGATCGTCGGTCTGCGCTCGGAGGCCGTCCGCGTCGGCGGCCCCGCCGAGGCGCGCCCCGGTGAGGCGCACATCACCGGCCTGGTGGAGCACGTGGAGTTCCAGGGCCACGAGGTGCTCGTCCACTTCGACACCGGCTCGCGCCCCGCCGTCGTGCCCGACCTGGAGGCGCCGCGCCCGCAGGCCCGGCCGTCCCGGCGGCGACGGCGGGAGACCGGGGTGCTGGACCGGCTGCGGGAACGGGCCGGCGGCCTGCGGGCCGGACCGGTCGTGGTGCTGGACGAGCCCGCGGAGCAGCCCTTCGCGGTGACCTCCCCGGACGGCCGCCAGCCCGGCGACCTGGTCGTGCGGACCACGCCCGACTTCGACCTGCGGTACGGCATGCAGGTCCCGCTCCTCGTCGACCTCGCCCACCTGTTCGTCTTCGACCAGCACGGCGAGCGGATCTCCCCCGCCCCGGACCGGCTGCCGGACCTCGACGAGTGACGCCCGCGGCGGTTGCCGTACCCGTCGCCGCACCCGTGTGGGGTGCCGCACGGCGGACGCCCCTGGTGCCGGAAAACTATCGGCGCTAGTTTAGGGCGCGGACGACGACGACCGCCCGGAGGGAACCCGATGAAGGCACACGACGGCATCTACCTCGACGGCGCCTGGCGCCCCGCCGTCGGGCAGGACGTGATCGAGGTCGTCAACCCGGTGGACGAGCAGGTCATCGGCCGGGTCCCGGCCGGCGGGCCCGCGGACGTCGACGCGGCCGTACGGGCCGCCCGCACCGCCCTCCCCGCCTGGGCGGCGACGGCGCCCGCCGAGCGGGCCGCCCGCCTGGGCGCCCTCCGGGACGTGCTGGCGGCCCGCAAGGAGGAGATCGCCGAGACGGTCACCGCCGAACTCGGCTCCCCGCCGCCCTTCTCCCTGGCGGTCCACGCGGCCGTCCCGATCGCGGTCGCCGGCTCCTACGCCGAACTGGCCGCCACCCACTCCTTCGAGGAGAGGATCGGCAACTCGACCGTCCACCACGAGCCGGTCGGCGTGGTCGGCGCCATCACGCCCTGGAACTACCCGCTCCACCAGATCGTCGCCAAGGCCGCCCCGGCCCTCGCCGCCGGCTGCACGGTCGTGCTCAAGCCCGCCGAGGACACCCCGCTCGTCGCGCAGCTCTTCGCCGAGGCGGTCCACGAGGCCGGTGTCCCGGCCGGTGTCCTCAACCTCGTCACGGGCCTCGGCCCGGTCGCCGGGCAGGCCCTCGCCGAACACCCCGGCGTCGACCTGGTCTCCTTCACCGGTTCCACCGCCGTGGGCAGGGTGATCGCCGCGACGGCCGGTGCCGCGATCAAGAAGGTGGCCCTCGAACTCGGCGGCAAGTCCGCCAACGTCATCCTCCCGAGCGCCGACCTCGCCCGCGCGGTCAACGTCGGCGTCGCCAACGTGATGTCCAACTCCGGTCAGACGTGCAGCGCCTGGACCCGGATGCTGGTCCACCGCGACCGCTACGACGAGGCCGTCGAGCTGGCCGCCACCGCCGCCGCGAAGTACGGCGACCGGATCGGCCCCCTCGTCAGCGCCAAGCAGCGGGACCGGGTGCGCGGTTACATCGACCAGGGCGTCGCCGAGGGCGCGCGCCTGGTCACGGGGGGCACCGGAACCCACCGCGAGCGGGGCTGGTTCGTCAGCCCCACCGTGTTCGCCGACGTCACCCCCGGGATGACGATCGCCCAGGAGGAGATCTTCGGCCCCGTCCTGTCGATCCTGCGCTACGAGGACGAGGAGGACGCCCTGCGCATCGCCAACGGCACGGTCTACGGCCTGGCCGGCGCCGTCTGGGCCGGTGACGAGGCGGAGGCGGTCGCCTTCGCCCGCCGGATGGACACCGGGCAGGTCGACATCAACGGCGGCCGCTTCAACCCGCTCGCCCCCTTCGGCGGCTACAAGCAGTCGGGCGTCGGCCGGGAACTCGGCGCGCACGGCCTCACCGAGTACCTCCAGACCAAGTCCCTCCAGTTCTGAGGAGTTCCCCGTGGTTCGTGCCGCCGTCCTTCCCGCCGTGGGCGCCCCGCTGGAGATCACCGGGATCGAGCTGCCCGAGCCCGGACCGGGCCAGGTCCGCGTCCGGCTCGCCGCCGCCGGCGTCTGCCACTCCGACCTGTCGCTGTCCGACGGCACCATGCGGGTGCCCGTCCCTGCCGTCCTCGGCCACGAGGGCGCGGGCACGGTCGTCTCCGTCGGCGAGGGCGTCACCGGCCTCGCCCCCGGCGACGGCGTGGTCCTCAACTGGGCCCCGTCCTGCGGAAGCTGCCACGCCTGCTCGCTCGGCGAGGTCTGGCTGTGCGCCGACGCGCTCAGCGGCTCCGCCGCCGTGTACGCCAGGACCGCCGGCGGCACCGACCTCCACCCCGGCCTGAACGTCGCCGCGTTCGCCGAGGAGACCGTCGTGCCCGTCTCCTGCGTCCTGCCCCTGCCCGACGGCATCCCGCTCACCGACGCGGCCCTCCTCGGCTGCGCGGTCCTCACCGGCTACGGCGCCGTCCACCACTGCGCCCAGGTGCGCCCCGGCGAGACGGTGGCGGTGTTCGGCGTCGGCGGGGTCGGCCTCGCGGCCCTCCAGGCCGCCCGGATCGCGGGCGCCTCGACGATCGTCGCCGTCGACGTCTCCCCGGAGAAGGAGGAGCTGGCCCGCGCGGCGGGCGCCACCGAGTACGTCGTCGCCTCCGACGGGACCGCCCGGGAGATCCGCACCCTCACCGGGAAGCAGGGCGTCGACGTCGCCGTGGAGTGCGTCGGCCGCGCGGTCACCATCCGCACGGCCTGGGAGTCCACCCGCCGCGGCGGCCGCACCGTGGTCGTCGGCATCGGCGGCAAGGACCAGCAGGTCACCTTCAACGCCCTGGAACTCTTCCACTGGGGCCGCACCCTCACCGGCTGCGTCTACGGCAACTCCGACCCCGCCCGCGACCTGCCGGTCCTGGCCGCGCACGTCCGCGCCGGCCGCCTGGACCTCGGTTCCCTCATCACCGAACGCATCTCCCTGGAGGGCATCCCGGCGGCCTTCGAGAACATGCTCGCGGGCAAGGGCGGCAGGGCCCTGATCGTCTTCTGACACCCGCCGAGGCACCCCGCGACCCGGACGGCGCACCGGCGCGACCGTGACCACGACCGCCACCGTGACCGCCACCGCGACGGCACGGCCGTCCCGGGCCACGACGCCGCCGTTCCGGCCCGGCCCGGGGCCGCGTGCCGGTACCCAGGAGGCCGCGGCGCGGTGTTCCGGCCTCCTGGGTCGCGCCCCTGTCGCCCGGTCGGACGCGGCACCCCGCGACCCGGACGGCACCCCGGCGCGACCGCGACGGCACGGCCGTCCCGGGCCACGACGCCGCCGTTCCGGCCCGGCCCGGGGCCGCGTGCCGGTGCCCACGGAGGCCGCGGTCCGGCGTCCCGGCCTCCTGGGAGTTGCGGCCCTGTCGGCCGGTCGCGCTCCAGCCCGGTCGGGCTGTCACTCCGGCGCGCCGCCCCGGCGGCCGGGTGGCGCGGGGGCGGCCGGTGGAGTGGGCGGTGGCCCCCGCAGTGCCGGGGCCGCACGTCCGCCTCGTCGCGGCCGTGGATCCGGTCCCGCCCCTTCTTCGGCCTCGCCGGACGCGGGCGGCGTCGTCCGGGGCGGCCTGCCGGGCCCCGGCGTCCTCGTCCCGGGCCGGCACACCCGGTCCCGGAGCCGTCGGCCCGGAGCCGTCAGCTCGGCGCCTCGACCTCGGCCTCGCCGGGCCGCGCCTGCGGTCGGACCCGGGGCGCCGCGGCCGGTCCGGCCGGTCCTCCCGACCGGGACACCGCCACCCCCGCCAGGCACAGCGCCCCGCCCGCCAGGGTGAGGACCCCCGGCACCTCGCCCAGGAACAGCCACGACATCAGCACCACCAGCGAGGGCACGGCGTACGTCGTCGCGCCCATCCGTCCGGCCGTGGTCCGGGCCAGCGCGTACGCCCAGGTGGTGAAGGCGAGCGCGGTCGGGAACACGCCCAGGTAGACCATGTTGAGCGTGGCCGACAGCGGCGCGTCGGCGGCGTCGCCGACCAGCTGCCCGGCGAAGGGCAGGCAGGTCACCGCCCCCACCAGGCACCCGAACGTCGTCACCTGCAGGGCACCGGCCCGCCCCAGTGCCGGCTTCTGCGCCACGACCCCGCCCGCGTAGGCGACGGCGGCCAGCAGGCACAGCACCACCCCGAACAGCGAGGAACCGCCCCCGCCCGACATCGACAGCCCGACCGTCACCGCGCCCGCGAACGACACCGCCATCCCGGCCAGCAGCCGCGGCGGCAGCCGGTCGCCGAGGAACCGCGCGCCGAGCAGGGCGATGAGCAGCGGACCGATGTTCACGACCAGGGCCGCCGTCCCCGCGTCGACCTCCTGCTCGCCCCAGTTCAGCGCCACCATGTAGAAGCCGAACCACAGCACCCCCGACACCGCGATCCCGCGCCAGGCGGACCGCGGCGGCAGCCCCTCCCGCCGTACGAGACAGATCACGCCCAGGGTCAGGGCCCCGGCCAGCAGACGGCCGAGGGCCAGCGCGCCGGGGGAGTACGCGGCGCCCGCGCTGCGGATCGACACGAAGGCGGAGGCCCACAGCACGACGGTGACCGAGGCCGCACCGGCGGCGAGCAGTCGGGTACGGCGTTCCGGGCGGACGACGGTGTTCATCGTGCTCCTGAGAAGAGGGAGTCGGAAGGTGGGAGAGCTCGGAGGAACCGGAGGCCGGGCGGGTGCCGGGGCGCCGGGGCGCCGGTCACCGCAGTGCCGCCCCGTCGACGCCGAGCAGCTCGCCCAGCGCCCGCCGGCCGGCGGCGGTCGCGCGCACCGCCCGCCCGGAGCCGACGCGCTCGCACCAGCCCGTGTCGAGGGCGTGCCGGCACAGCGCCGCGCCCGCCACCCCGGCCAGGTGCGGCCGGCGTTCGGTCCAGTCGAGGCAGGCGCGGGCCAGCGGCCGGCGGCCCCCGCGGTCCAGAGTGATGCCGGTGTCCGCGAACCAGCCGAGCCCGGCGTCCGTCAGCGCGAAGCCGGTGTCCTGGACGAGGAACCCGCGCGCGGTCAGGGCGTCGGTGACGGCGATGCCGAGCCGCCCGGCGAGGTGGTCGTAGCAGGTCCGGCCGCGTGCCATGGCGGACCCCGCGCTCGACGCGCGCAGGGTCCGGGGCCCTGCGGCGTCGGCGGGGGCGACCTGGGCGGCCAGGTCCTCCACGAGCTGGGCGACGCGCGCGTCGGCGAGCCGGACGTACCGGTGGCGGCCCTGCCGTTCCTCGGTGAGCATCCCGCCGGCGACGAGCCTGCCGAGGTGTTCGCTCAGGGTCGAGGCGGCGACGCCCGCGTGCCGGGCCAGCTCGCCCGCGGTCCACGCCCGGCCGTCGAGCAGCGCCAGCAGACACGTGGCGCGCGTCTCGTCGGCGATCAAGGCGGCCAGCCCGGCCAGCAGCGGCGCGCGGGGATCCCTGGTGGTCATGGTTCCCAGCATGGGACACGGACGGTTCGGCGGGCGCCGAAGTGTCGGCGCCCGGGATCACGCCGTGCGCCGCAGCCGCTCGTACTGCTGCGCCAGCCCGTCCAGCAGGGCCGCGAGGCCCGTCTCGAAGGCCCGCTCGTCGACCTTCTCCTGCTGCTCGGCCAGCAGATGGGCCTGTCCGAGGTGCGGGTAGTCGGCCGGATCGTAGGCGCTGGCGTCGTCCACGAAGCCGCCGGCGAAGGAGCCGAGGGCGGAACCCATGATGAAGTACCGCATCAGCGCGCCGATCGAGGTGGCCTGCGCGGGTGGCCAGCCCGCCTCGACCATCGCGCCGTAGACCGCGTCCGCGAGCCGCAGTCCGGCCGGCCGGCGGCCGGGGCCGCGGGCGAGGACCGGGACGATGTTCGGGTGGTCGCGCAGGGCGGTCCGGTAGGAGACCGCCCAGTCGTGCAGCGCGGTCCGCCACGGCCGGCCGTCCTCGAACACCGACAGGTCGACCTGGGCGCTCACCGAGTCGGCGACCGCCTCGAGGATCTCGTCCTTCGTCCGGAAGTGGTTGTAGAGCGAGGGGCCGCTCACCCCGAGTTCGGCGGCGAGCCGGCGGGTGGAGAGCGCCGCGAGGCCCTCCGCGTCCACGAGCGCGCGCGCCGTCTCGACGATGCGGTCGGTGCTCAGCAAGGGCTTGCGCGGTCGGGCCATGGCGCACATAGTAGGGCTGCGACCAAGAAACTAGCAGTGCTAATTTAATGGTCGGGCAGGTCGGCGCCCTCCGGTCCCCGGCCCGCCGGTTCCGCCGTCCGTCGGTTCTCTGTGGGGTGACGTGTCATGCATCTGGGGCTCAGCGAGGAGCAGGAGGCCGTACGGCGGCTCGCCCGGGACTTCGTGGACCGCGAGGTCACCCCGCACGCCGTGGCCTGGGACCGCGCCGAGGACGTCGACCGGTCCCTCGTGAAGAAGCTCGGCGAGGTCGGCTTCCTGGGCCTGACGATCGACGAGGAGTACGGCGGCTCCGGCGGCGACCACCTCGCGTACTGCCTGGTCACGGAGGAGCTGGGCCGCGGTGACTCCTCCGTGCGCGGCATCGTCTCCGTCTCCCTCGGCCTGGTCGCCAAGACGATCGCGGCCTGGGGGGACGAGGAGCAGAAGCGGCGCTGGCTGCCGGGGCTGACCTCCGGCGCGTACGTCGGCTGCTTCGGCCTCACCGAGCCCGGCACCGGCTCCGACGCCGGGAACCTCACCACCCGCGCGGTCCGCGACGGCGGGGACTACGTCATCAGCGGCACCAAGATGTTCATCACCAACGGCACCTGGGCCGACGTCGTGCTGCTCTTCGCCCGCTCCACGGACGCCCCTGGCCACAAGGGCGTCTCCGCCTTCCTGGTCCCCACGGACACCCCGGGGCTGACCCGCCGCGCCCTGCACGGCAAACTCGGCCTGCGCGGCCAGGCCACCGCCGAACTGGTGCTCGAGGACGTGCGGGTGCCCGCGTCCGCGCTGCTCGGCACCGAGGGCAAGGGCTTCTCCGTCGCGATGTCCGCCCTGGCCAAGGGTCGGATGTCGGTCGCGGCGGGCTGCGTCGGCATAGCCCAGGCCGCGCTGGACGCCGCCGTGCGGTACGCGGGGGAGCGCGAGCAGTTCGGGAGGACCATCGCCCACCACCAGCTCGTCCAGGAACTGATCAGCGACATCGCGGTCGACGTGGACGCCGCCCGCCTGCTGACCTGGCGGGTCGCGGACCTCGTCGACCGCGGGCTGCCCTTCGCCGTCGAGTCCTCCAAGGCCAAGCTCTTCGCCTCGGAGGCGGCCGTCCGCGCGGCCA
Organism: Streptomyces sp. NPDC014882; assembly: GCF_043081325.1. NCBI lineage: Bacteria > Bacillati > Actinomycetota > Actinomycetes > Kitasatosporales > Streptomycetaceae > Streptomyces > Streptomyces sp. NPDC014882. Next base: position 63,027 of record NZ_JBIBWL010000018.1, on the reverse strand, counting down.
ACAACGCCCTCCAGGTCCACGGCGGCTACGGCTACATCGACGAGTACCCGGCGGGCAAACTGCTGCGCGACGCCCGCGTCATGACCCTCTACGAGGGCACGAGCCAGATCCAGAAACTGCTCATCGGGCGGGCGCTGACGGGGGTCTCGGCGTTCTGAACACCTCGTCTGAGTACGTGGTCTGAGTATCCCGACCGATGTGGTGCGGACCACGGCCGCCGATGCTTGGCCCATGAGTGACACACCCGTCAAGCAGCAGAGCACGGCCGCCTTCTACGGCCAGGCCGTGGCGTCGTTCGCGGTCGCGATGGCGGCCACCGCCATCGGCATCCTCCGGCTGGACGCCGACGCCTGGGTCCGCGGTTTCCTCGGCATCGCCGTCCTCTACCTGGTCACGTCCGCCTTCACGCTCGCCAAGGTGATCCGGGACCGCCAGGAGGCCGGGCAGATCGTCAGCCGGGTCGACCAGGCCCGTCTGGAGAAGCTGCTCGCCGAGCACGACCCCTTCGAGAAGATCTGAGACCGTCATCCGCACCGGCAGCCGCGCTAAGCGGCCGCTCACCTTCGGCGGTATGGTGGAGCTCCGGTACCGAGAGGGGCGAACGAGCGATGAGTACGGCGGAGGAGACGGCCGGCGGCGAGGTAGAGCCGTGGGAAGAGGTCACCCCTGACGCGGCCCGGCGACTGCTCGTCGCCGCCGTGGAGGCCTTCGCCGAGCGCGGCTACCACGCGACGACGACCCGTGACATCGCGGGCCGCGCCGGAATGAGCCCGGCCGCGCTCTACATCCACTACAAGACCAAGGAGGAGCTGCTCCACCGCATCAGCCGGATCGGCCACGACCGCGCGCTGGACATCCTGCGCACGGCCGCGCGCGGCGGGGGCAGCGCGACGGACCGGCTCGCCGAGGCCGTCAGCTCCTTCGTCCGCTGGCACGCGGGCCGGCGCACCACCGCACGGGTCGTCCAGTACGAACTGGACGCCCTCGGCCCGGACGCCCGCGCCGAGATCCTCGCGCTGCGCCGGCAGGTCGACGGCGAGGTGCGCGGGATCATCGAGGAGGGCGTGGCGAGCGGCGAGTTCGACGTCATCGACGTGCACGGGACGACCCTCGCGGTGCTGTCCCTGTGCATCGACGTGGCCCGCTGGTTCAAGGTGGGCGGCCCGCGCACCCCCGACGAGGTCGGCGCGCTGTACGCCGACCTCGTGCTGCGGATGGTGGGGGCGGCGAAGTAGCCGCGGAGGGCGGGGGTGCCGCGCGGCCCGCCGCTCCGGGGGAAGCGGCCCGCCGCCCACGGGGCGGAAGGTCAGAGGTAGTAGCGCGACACCGACTCGGCCACGCACACCGGCTTGTCGCCGCCCTCGCGCTCCACCGTGAAGGCGACGGTGACCTGGACGCCGCCGGCGACGTCGTCGACGGCGGAGATGGCCGCGGTGGCGCGCAGCCGCGAGCCGACCGGGACGGGCGCGGGGAACCGGACCTTGTTCGTCCCGTAGTTGACGCCCATCTTCACGCCCTCGACCGAGATCAGCTGGGGGCCGAACAGCGGCAGCAGGGACAGGGTCAGGTAGCCGTGCGCGATGGTGGTCCCGAACGGGCCCGAGGCCGCGCGCTCGGGGTCGACGTGGATCCACTGGTGGTCGCCGGTGGCCTCCGCGAACAGGTCGATCCGCTTCTGGTCGACCTCCAGCCAGTCGGTGTACCCCAGCTGCTCGCCCACCGCCGCCCTCAGCTCGTCGGGGGACGTGAAGATCCTCGGCTCTGCCATGTCTGCGGCCTCTCTCGCACTCACGGAATGTCTAAGCGACTGCTTAGCATGGTGCTCGCGGGAAGTCATGTCAACGGACCCGGTGCCCGGCGGAATGGGTAGGCTCCGAGGGGTGCCGAAGATTCCAGAGACGATCCACGAACTCACGGTCGGCCAGGTCGCCGCCCGCAGCGGTGCCGCCGTCTCCGCCCTGCACTTCTACGAGTCCAAGGGCCTGATCAGCAGCCGGCGCACCCCGGGCAACCAGCGCCGCTACACCCGTGACACGCTCCGCCGGGTCGCCTTCGTCCGGGCCGCGCAGCGCGTCGGCATCCCGCTCGCCACGATCCGGGACGCCCTCGCCGAACTCCCCGAGGAGCGCACTCCCACCCGCGAGGACTGGGCCCGCCTCTCGCGGACCTGGCGAGCCGAACTCGACGAGCGCATCAGGCAGCTCAACCGCCTGCGCGACCACCTCACCGACTGCATCGGCTGCGGCTGCCTCTCGCTGGACTCCTGCGTCCTGTCCAACCCCGACGACGCCTTCGGCGACCGCAGCGCGGGCTCCCGCCTCCTCCCCGAACGCAAGACCCCGGCTCCCGGCGGCCGCCGGGCCCTCCCGCCCCCGGGCGAGGACTGCTGCGCCTGACGGTCCACCGGCCCCGTGTCCACCGGCCCCGTGTCCGCCACCCGCACGAAGCCGACCCGCACGAAGCCACCCGGTCCGCGGCCGACCACCGGTGGCCGCCCACCGGTGGACGGGGCCGCGGTCACCGGCCGCTCACTCGTACTCCGTCCCGCCCTTCCGCGTCAGGTATGCCGCGCTCACCGCCTTGGCGACGGCCCGGCCCCCGGTCACCGGGCTGTACCGCTCCACGGCCGGCCGTATCACCACGCCCTCCCGCAGGTGCAGTTCCCGCCCGGACACCGTCTCCCGCCCGCCGGCCAGTCCCAGCACCAGCGAACTGTCGTAGGGGCCCTCGAACAGTCGTGGCACCAAGGGCAGTTCGCCTTCCAGGACGGCCGCCGCGTCCAGCCACCGCACCGCGCCGTCGATCTCCGCGGACACGTCGAACACCGCGTACCCGAGGGTGTCCCGCCGTCCGTCGGCGCCGTACGTCAGGTCCTGCACTCCCGCGCCGTACACCTCGCCGAAGACGCCGACCCGGCGCGCGCCCAGCCGCTCGGCGAGCCGGGCCGCCGCCTCGGCGACACCGTGGCCGCGCACGGCCCGCCAGTACAGGTTCCGCGGATCCTCCCGCAGCGCCAGCGACTTCGCGCCGAAGCCCTTGGAGGAGACGTACACCCGCTCCTCGTCGGCGACGTACGTCAGCAGACACGCCGACCCGTGCAGCTTCTCGGTGAGGACCACCCGCTCGCCGGCCGTGAAGATGTCCGGGTACCGCTGGATGCTCTCGATGTCGACCCAGGGCAGCAGTTCCGGTGCCGGCTCCACCTCCCCGTTCATCGTGGGAGGGATCGGCGGCACCCATTTGACGATGCCGAGCCGTTCCGTGAAGTCGGTGCCCTCCTCGGCCGCCCGCGCGAGGTCGACGTCCGCCAGCGCGCCCGGTCGGCACACGATCCCCTGCGACAGCTCGCCCCGCAGCCGTACCGCCTTGACCCGGTCCGCTCCGCTTCCCGCCAGCCGCCCGGTCAGCCCCAGCTCCTCGATCAGCGCGGCCGGAAGCACCGACTGCTCGGGGATGTAGACGGCCACGTCCCCCGTGCGGTAGGCGCCCTTGGCGACGACGGCCCGGTACAGGCCGACCTGGGCCAGTTCGAGGGCGTCGGCGTCCGGGTGCTCGTGGACGGTCAGGACTTCGGCGGTGACGCGCAGCGTCGACATGGGGAGTTCCTCCAGGACGTCATGGGTGTCTCATCGCCCCCCACTCTCCCCACGGCAAAAAGGTGGAGCGACCCGATTAGCGGCTGGTACCGTCACCCGCCTCGCGGCCGTACCGGGCCAGTGCCTCGGCCACCAACCGGGCGTTGGACAGGGCCCGTCGTCCGTCCGGCAGGGTCAGGGTGTCCTCGAGGCCGATCCGGGTGGCGAGTCCCAGCCGTCCCGCCAGCCGCAGCACGGGCCACGCCCCGCCGTCCTCGCCGTGCAGCAGCACGGGGCGGCCGTGCGCGCGGCCGAGGAGGGACAGCAGCCGGCGCGCCTCGGCCCCGGCGGTGTCCGGCCCGGGGTCCGTCACCTCCGCGAGCACCCGCAGCACTTTCGGCCCGAGCGGCGAAACGGCGAACCGCGCCGCCCCGTCGGTCCCGGACCAGATCCCGGCCTCCACCCCGACGCCCAGCGCCATCAGCCGGGCGGCCAACTCCTCCGCTCCCGGCTCGTGCCAGTTGACCGAGGCGTGGTCGGGCAGCACGGTCCACTCACGCACCCGGGCGAGCCGCACCGCCGGGTCGGGTTCCGCCCAGGCGCCCGTCGTCACCCCGACCGGCACGGACACCCGCCGCCGTATCGCGTCGAGCGTCGCCGCCACCACGCGCGGGGACAGACTGTCCCGCCCGCACGGCGTCTTCGGATGCACATGGACGTCCGTGGCCCCGGCCGCGACGGCCGCCGCGGCGGACTCGGCCAGCGCCTCGGGCGACAGGGGCACCACCGCGCCGTCGGCGGCACCCCGCGCTCCGTTCAGACAGACCTGCACCCACGCCCCCCGATGGTGTCGACCGCCCTCGGCACCGGCCCTGTTCCCCGTCCACGGCCACGGGGGACAGGCGGAGAACAGGGGTGCGGCATCCCCGGCGCACCCCCGCCGTTCCCTCCGGATCCCCGTCCCGCGACGGGATCAGGCCGACATGAGCAGCCGCCGTCCGCGCCTGGCGTACGCCAGGGCCTCGGGCGTGAGCACGGGGCGAGGGACGAGTATCCCGCAGTCCGCGCAGACCGGACCGGACGACGGTTCGTGGTCGAGGTCGTACCTCCACACGAGCCGTTCGCCCTCGCACACCGGGCAGTCGGTGCCCGGCTCGCGCTCCAGCGCGGCGATCAGCCGGCGCAGCACCTCGGCCAGCGGTTCGCGGGGGTGGACCCGCGGGTCGTCGCACCAGGCGACACCGAAGCCGCCCCAGGTCATCCGGTGCCAGTCGTCCACGCTGCCCGGCCGGCGCAGTCCGTCGTGCTTCTCCTTCCTGCGGCGGTCGGCGAACTCGACCTCGTAGGCCAGCCACACCGCACGCGCCGCCTCCAGCTCCTCCAGTGCGGCCACGAGCCGCGCCGGGTCGGGGGAGCGGTCCTCGGGGCCGAACCCGGCACGCGAGCACAGGTGGTCCCAGGTCGCCCTGTGCCCGTAAGGGGCGAACCGTTCAAGGCACTTGCGGAGCGAATAGCGCCGCAGTGCCAGATCGCACCGCGGGTCGCGCACCTGTCTCGCCAGACTCCGGAAACCGGCCATCGCCTTGCACCTCCGTCACATTCGCACCTGCACTTCGGTCACTTCGGCGTCGTCGTACGGACGTCGCCGAATAGACGTATCGACACCCGATTCGGCTCCCTTCCCGTCCGTCCTTCTTCCGATGCCCTCCACAAGCCGGATGAGGCGACTCCGAAAACTGACGCATGTTCATCTTCAAACTCGGGGATACCGGCGGTAACTTCTCCGCCACCCCCGTCGCTAGGAGTTGCCGATGCCACGGCGAACCTCCCGCACCGCACCCGACATACTGAGAACTCCCGGCAGAATCCCCGGGTTCCTGAAGACCGCATCCGTATGCGCCCTGATCGCCGGACTTTTGTCGCCTCTTTCCCCGACGGCGGCAGCGGCCGAGGCCGCGGCGGTGACCGACCACTGCGGCAACCAGTGCTCCGACATCCTGCCGCCCGGCCAGAACGGCAACGCCACGCTGGCCCAGATCCTGCTCAACCAGGCCTTCGGCACGCAGCCCGCGCACGCCGAGGACCAGCTCGGCCCCTACGCCAACCTGGCCAAGGGCTACCCGACGCTCACCAACTCCACGATCAACACGTTCTTCAACGACGCGTCCTTCGGGGTCCCCGCCGATCAAGTCGCCTCCACCGTCAAGCCCGCCGGCCGCGGCGACGTCACGATCGTCCGCGACAAGAAGACGGGCGTCCCGCACATCACCGGTACCACCCGGTACGGCACCGAGTTCGGCGCCGGCTGGGCGGCGGCCGAGGACCGGCTGTGGCTCATGGACGTCTTCCGGCACGTCGGCCGGGGCCGGCTCACCTCCTTCGCGGGCGGAGACCCCTCCAACCAGGGCCTGGAACAGCAGTTCTGGCGGCACGCCCCCTATTCCGAGGCGGACCTCCAGGCCCAGATCGACAACGCCGTCGCCGCCGGCGGCGCCCGCGGCCGGCAGGCCCTGGACGACGCCGACGCCTATCTCGCCGGCATCAACGCCTACATCGACGCCTCCGACAGAGGCCGTTACTTCCCCGGTGAATACGTCCTGACGGGCCACAAGGACTCAATCACCAACGCGGGCACCATCGACCACTTCAAGATCACCGACCTGGTGGCCCTCGCCTCGGTCATCGGCACCCTCTTCGGCTCCGGCGGCGGTGGCGAGGTCGACAACGCGATGTCGCTGCTCGCCGCCCAGGAGAAGTACGGCGTCGCCCAGGGCACCGCGGTCTGGGAGTCCTTCCGCGAGCGCAACGACCCCGAGGCCGTCATGACCCTCCACGACGGCAAGAGCTTCCCCTACGCCGTCCGGCCCGAGGACCCCCAGGGCGAGGCCCTGCCCGACCCCGGCTCGGTGGTCGAGGAACCGCTGGTCCACGACCGCACGGGCAGCGCCTCCGGCACCGCGGCCGCCGAGGCCTCCGGCACGGCGGCCGCGGCCGCCACCGCCTCCGCCCGGCGCGGCATGTCCAACGCCCTCGTGGTCAGCGGCGACCACACGGCGAGCGGCCACCCGGTCGCCGTCTTCGGCCCGCAGACCGGCTACTTCGCCCCGCAGCTCCTGCTGCTCCAGGAGATCCAGGGCCCCGGCATCAGCGCCCGCGGCGCCTCCTTCGCGGGCCTGAGCATGTACGTCGAGCTGGGCCGCGGCCAGGACTACGCGTGGAGCGCCACCACCTCCGGCCAGGACATCATCGACACCTACGCCGTCGAACTGTGCCAGGACGACCACCACTACCTGTACCGCGGCACCTGCACGGCGATGGAGAAGATCGAGCAGAAGAACGCCTGGAAGCCGACCACCGCCGACGGCACCGCGGCCGGTTCGTACACGATGCGCGTCTGGCGCACCGCCTACGGCCCCGTCGGACACCGCGCGACCGTCGGCGGCAAGAAGGTCGCCTACACCACCCTGCGCTCGTCGTTCCTGCACGAGGTCGACTCCATCATCGGCTTCCAGATGCTGAACGACCCCTCCTACGTCACCGGACCGCAGTCCTTCCAGAGCGCGGTGCAGCACATCAACTTCACCTTCAACTGGTTCTACGCAGACTCCGAGCACACCGCCTACTACAACAGCGGCGACAACCCGGTGCGGGCGAGCGGCGTCGACGCCGAGTTCCCGGTCTGGGCGCGTCCGGCGTACGAGTGGCGCGACTGGGAGCCGACGGCCAACACGGCGGCGTACACCCCGGCCTCGGCGCACCCCCACTCCGTCGACCAGGACTACTACATCTCCTGGAACAACAAGCAGGCGAAGGACTACGCGACCGCGCCCTGGGGCAACGGGTCGGTGCACCGCGGCAACCTGCTGGAGGACCGGGTGAAGAAGCTGGTCCGGGCCGGCGGCGTCACGCGGGCGTCGCTGACGAAGGCGATGGCGGACGCGGCACTCGCCGACCTGCGCGCCGAGGACGTGCTGCCCGGCCTGCTGAAGGTGATCGACACCGCCCCGGTCACCGACACCGCGGCCGCGGCCGCGGTCACCAGGCTCCGTACCTGGGTGGCGGCGGGCGGCCGGCGCACGGAGACCGCGGCCGGTTCGAAGACGTACGCCGACGCGGACGCCGTCCGCATCCTCGACGCCTGGTGGCCGCTGCTGGTGAAGGCGCAGTTCGAGCCCGGTCTCGGCACCGCGCTCTACACCGCCATGACGAACAACCTGCCCGTCGACGAGAGCCCCTCGGCCGCACACGGCCCAACCGGCGCGCACGCCGGCAGCGCCTTCCAGTACGGCTGGTGGAGCTATGTCGACAAGGACATCCGGGCGGTGCTCGGCGAGCCGGTGCAAGGCGCGCTCGGCCGCACGTACTGCGGCGGCGGCGACCTCGGTGCCTGCCGCGACGTCCTCCTGTCCACCCTGAAGCAGGCGGCCGGCCGCACCGCGGCCCAGGTCTACCCCGGCGACACGCTGTGCGCGGCGGGCAACCAGTGGTGCGCCGACTCGATCGTCCAGCGCACCCTCGGCGGCATCAAGCACGGCAACATCAGCTGGCAGAACCGGCCCACCTACCAGCAGGTCGTGGAGTTCACCTCCCACCGGTGACCACCGACGCCCACCGGTACAGCGGGTACTCCCGGCGCACCCGCCGGAAGGCGGCCGGCTCCTCCTGCCGGCCCGCCACCACCTCGTCGACCCCGGCGCCCGCGTCGGACGAGTCTGTCGAACAGGCACGTCCCCGCGTGCACGAGGGCGGTGCACCCGCCGCCGGGGCTGCCCTCCACCGCACGCACCGGACGCACCGCACGCACCGCACGCACCGCACGCACCGCACGCACCGGACGCCGCCGGGCCCGCCCTCCGGGCGGACGGCGACCCTTCGCCCCACGCCCCGGGGGCGGGACGCCCGGCGTCCCGCCGTGGAGCCGGGTGGTGCGGCCCCGCGCTTCCCCACCCATGCTGCGCCGACCCTTTCCCGAGACATACCGACCGGTTAGTCTGACGGCCGGAAGTCAGGCCGGAGCCGGGTCGAAGGAGATCGATGGTGGAAGCCGTTCGAGGTGCTGGAGTCGTCGTCACCGGGGCGGGAGGCGGCATCGGGGCCGCGCTCGCCCGGCGTTTCGCCGCCGAGGGGGCGCGGGTCGTCGTCAACGACCTCGACGCGGACCGGGCGAAGGCCGTCGCCGAGGAGATCGGCGGGACCGCCGTGCCGGGCGACGCCTCCGCGATCGTCGCGGACGCCCGCGAGGCACTCGGCGGCACGGTCGACGTCTACTGCGCCAACGCCGGTGTCGGCTCGGGCGGCTCCGAGGCGGCCGACGAGTCGGTGTGGGCGCTGGCCTGGGACGTCAACGTGATGGCCCACGTCCGGGCGGCGCACGCCCTGATCCCCGACTGGCTGGAGCGCGGCTCGGGCCGGTTCGTCTCCACCGTCTCCGCGGCCGGACTGCTCACCATGATCGGCGCCGCGCCCTACAGCGTGACCAAGCACGGCGCGTACGCCTTCGCCGAGTGGCTGTCGCTGACCTACCGCCACCGCGGCATCAAGGTCCACGCCGTCTGCCCCCAGGGTGTGCGCACCGACATGCTCGACGCCACCGGCAGCGCGGGCGACCTCGTGCTCAGGCCCACCGCGATCGAGCCGCGGGACGTGGCCGACGCCCTCTTCGCGGGGATGGCCGAGGACCGCTTCCTGATCCTGCCGCACCCCGAGGTCGCCGGGTACTACCAGGCCCGCGCCGGTGACCCCGACCGCTGGCTGGCCACCATGAACCACATCCAGCAGAAGTGGGAGGCCGCCGGGTGACCGCCTCCCGCTACGCCGCCAAACCCTGGCTGGACCTCCTCGACGAGGCCCAGCGCGGCCCCGTCGACCCGGCCGACTCCCTGGTGCACGCCCTGCGCCGGTCCGCCGCCGAGGCCCCGGACCGCGTCTTCCTCACCTACTTCGACGGCCGCCTCACCTACCGCGAGGCGGACGAGCTGAGCGACTCCGTCGCCGGGCACCTGGCGGCCCGCGGCCTGGAGAGGGGCGACCGCGTCGCCGTCCTGCTCCAGAACTCCCCCCACTTCGTGCTCGCCGTGCTGGGCGCGTGGAAGGCGGGCGCGACCGTCGTCCCCGTCAACCCCATGTACAAGTCGGGCGAGGTCGCCCACGTCCTGCGGGACGGCGAGGTGGCCGCGCTGATCTGCGCCGACCGCGCCTGGGAGTCGTACCTGCGCGAGACCGCCGCCGGCTCGCCGGTGCGGATCGTGCTGACGGCGTGCGAGCTGGACTTCCAGACCCGCGGCGACACGCGCGTGCTCAGCTTCGAACGGCTGCCGCAGGCCGGTGACGCCGACGACCTCACCGCCGTCGCCCGCGCCGGGCACCCCGCGCCCGCCGACCGCGACCCGGCCGCCGCCGACACCGCCCTGATCAGCTACACCTCGGGCACCAGCGGCGCGCCGAAGGGCGCCACCAACACGCACGCCAACATCATGTACAACGCCGAACGGCAGCGCACCGGCCTGCACCTGCCCGAGGCGCCCGTCTACCACGCGCTCGCGCCGCTGTTCCACATCACCGGCATGGTCTGCCAGCTCGGCGCCTGCCTCGACAGCGCCGGCACGCTCGTCCTGACGTACCGGTTCGAGGCGGGCGTCGTCCTGGAGGCGTTCGCCGAGCACCGCCCGCACTACACGGTCGGCCCGTCCACCGCCTTCATGGCGCTGGCCGCCCACCCGACCGCCACGCGCGAGCACTTCTCCTCCTTCGTGAACATCTCCTCCGGCGGCGCCCCGCTGCCGCCGGCCCTGGTGGAGAAGTTCCGGGCCGGCTTCGGGCCGTACATCCGCAACGGCTACGGCCTCACCGAGTGCACCGCCCCCTGCGCCTCCGTCCCGCCCCACCGGGAGGCGCCCGTCGACCCGGCCTCCGGGACCCTCGCGGTCGGCGTGCCGGGCCCCGACACGGTCGTCCGCATCGTCGACGACCGGGGCGAGGAGGTGCCCTTCGGCGAACAGGGCGAGATCGTCGTACGCGGTCCCCAGGTGGTGCCCGGCTACTGGCGCCGCCCCGACGCCACCGCCGAGACCTTCCCCGGCGGCGAGCTGCGCACCGGCGACATCGGCTTCATGGACGAACAGGGCTGGCTGTACGTCGTCGACCGCAAGAAGGACATGATCAACGCGTCCGGCTTCAAGGTCTGGCCGCGCGAGGTCGAGGACGTGCTGTACACCCACCCGGCGGTGCGCGAGGCGGCCGTCGTCGGGGTGCCCGACGGGTACCGCGGGGAGACCGTGAAGGCGTACATCAGCCTGCGTCCCGGCGCCGGGACGGGGCCCGACGAACTCGCCGCGTACTGCAAGGAGAGACTGGCCGCCTACAAGTATCCGCGGCAGGTGGAGATCCTGCCCGACCTGCCGAAGACGGCGAGTGGGAAGATCCTCCGGCGGGAACTGCGTTCCCGCACGCAGGGCAGCAGGTAAGGCGAACGGAAGGCAGGTGGCGGCAGTGCCCAGGACGACGGACGGTGCAGAGGCTCCTGTACCGCAGCGGCTCCTCGCCGCCGCCACCCGGCTCTTCGCGGAGCGGGGCTACGACCGCACCTCGGTCCAGGAGATCGTCGAGGCGGCGGGCGTCACCAAGGGGGCGCTGTACCACTACTTCGGCTCCAAGGACGACCTCCTGCACGAGGTGTACGCGCGCGTGCTGCGCGTCCAGCAGGAACGCCTGGACGCCTTCGCGAACGCCGACGAGCCGATCGACAAGCGGCTCCGGGGCGCCGCGGCCGACGTCGTCGTCACCACGATCGAGAACCTCGACGACGCGTCGATCTTCTTCCGCTCGATGCACCACCTCAGCCCCGAGAAGAACAAGCAGGTCCGTGCCGAGCGCCGCCGCTACCACGAGCGGTTCCGCGCCCTCATCGAGGAAGGCCAGGAGAGCGGTGTCTTCTCGAAGGCGACCCCGGCCGACCTGATCGTGGACTACCACTTCGGGTCCGTGCACCACCTGTCGACCTGGTACCGCCCGGACGGCCCGATGAGCCCCCAGGAGGTCGCCGACCACCTGGCCGACCTGCTGCTGCGGGCGCTGCGCCCCTGACGCTCGCCGGACCCGGACCCGGACCCGGACCCGGACCCGGACCCGGACCCGGAACCGGTCGGCGGACCTGGAACCGGCCGGCGGTCCATGAGGCAGGAGGAAGGCCCCGGCGGCGTCGCCGGGGCCTTCCTCCTGCCGCCCGCCGCTACAGGTACTTCTTCAGCTCCCGCCGCGCCAGGGAGCGCTGGTGCACCTCGTCCGGGCCGTCGGCGATCATCAGGGTCCGCGCCCCGGCGTACAGCTCGGCCAGGGGGAAGTCCTGGCTGACGCCGCCCGCGCCGTGCAGCTGGATCGCCCGGTCGATGATGTCCACGACCGCCCGCGGCGTCGCGATCTTGATCGACTGGATCTCCTTGTGCGCCCCCCGGTTGCCCACCGTGTCCATCATCCAGGCCGTCTTGAGGACCAGCAGCCGCAGCTGCTCGACCGTCACGCGCGCGTCGGCGATCCAGTTGTGCACCACGCCCTGCTGCCCCAGCGCCTTGCCGAACGCCTCGCGCGAGACGGCCCGGCGGCACATCAGCTCGATCGCCCGCTCGGCCATGCCGATCAGGCGCATGCAGTGGTGGATCCGGCCCGGACCGAGCCGGGCCTGGGCGATGGCGAAACCGCCGCCCTCCTCGCCGATCAGGTTGGTCACCGGCACGCGCGCGTGGTCGAAGACCACCTCGGCGTGGCCGCCGTGGTAGTGGTCCTCGTAGCCGAAGACCTTCATCGCCCGTTCGACGGTCACCCCCGGCGTGTCCCGGGGCACCAGCACCATGGACTGCTGACGGCGGATGTCGGAGCCGTCGGGGTCCGTCTTGCCCATCACGATGAAGATCGAGCAGTCCGGGTTCATCGCCCCGGAGATGTACCACTTGCGGCCGGTGACGACGTACTCGTCCGCGCCGTCGGAGGCTCGCTCGATGCGCGTGGTGATGTTCGTGGCGTCGGAGGAGGCCACCTCCGGCTCGGTCATCGCGAACGCCGAGCGGATCTCACCCGCCAGCAGCGGCTCCAGCCACTGCTTGCGCTGCCGCTCGTCGCCGAACTGCGCGAGCACCTCCATGTTGCCGGTGTCCGGCGCGGCGCAGTTCAGCGCGGTCGGCGCCAGCTGCGGGGAGCGGCCGGTGATCTCGGCCAGCGGCGCGTACTGGAGGTTCGTGAGGCCGGCGCCGTACTCGGCGTCGGGCAGGAAGAGGTTCCACAGCCCCTGGCGGCGGGCCTCGGCCTTCAGCTCCTCCACCACGGCCGGGGTGTCCCACGGCGAGGCGAGCCGGGCCCGCTGCTCCTCGGCGACCGCCTCGGCCGGGTAGACGTGCTCGTCCATGAAGGCGAGCAGCTTGGCACGCAGTTCCTCGGTGCGCGCGTCGAACGCGAAGTCCATGGCGTCAGCCTTCCTGGAGAGTGGTCAGACCGTGGTGGATGAAGACGGGGACCAGCTCGCCGATGCGGTCGAAGCCGCGGCCCACCGTCTGGCCCAGCGTGTAGCGGTAGTGGATGCCCTCCAGGATCACGGCGAGCTTGAACCAGGCGAACGCCGTGTACCAGGAGACGGCCGACACGTCGCGCCCCGAGCGCGCGGCGTACCGTTCGATCAGCTCGGCCGGGGACGGGTGCCCGGGGGCCGAGGCGGTGGTGGAGACGGGGGAGTGCGGGACCTCCAGCGGCACGCTGTACATCACCAGCAGGCCCAGGTCGGTCAGCGGGTCGCCGAGCGTCGACATCTCCCAGTCGAGGATCGCCCGGATCGTGTCGTCCTCGCCGATCAGGACGTTGTCGAGCCGGTAGTCGCCGTGCACGACCGCCGGGGCGGGGGAGGAGGGCAGCGACCGGCCGAGCGCGGCGTGCAGCTCGTCGATGCCGGCCAGGTCGCGGCTGCGGGAGGCGTCCAGCTGCTTGCCCCAGCGGCGCAGCTGCCGGTCGAGGAAGCCCTCGGGGCGGCCGAAGTCGGCGAGGCCCACCGCGGCCGGGTCCACCGCGTGCAGCTCCACCAGGGTGTCCACGAGCGACAGCACCGCGCCGCGGGTGCGCTCCGCGCCGAGCGGGAGGAGCTGCTCGGCCGTGCGGTACGGGGTGCCCTCGACGAACTCCATGACGTAGAAGGGCGCTCCCAGCACCTCCTCGTCCTCGCACAGCAGCACCGGACGCGGCACCGGCACGCTGGTCGGGTGCAGGGCCGCGATCACCCGGTGCTCGCGTCGCATGTCGTGCGCGGTGGCCAGGACGTGCCCGAGCGGGGGCCGCCGGACGACCCACCGGGAAGCCCCGTCGTCGACCGCGTAGGTCAGGTTCGACCGTCCGCCCTCGATCAGCCGGCCGGCGAGGGGGCCGTCGACCAGACCGGGGCGCTCACGGTCGAGCAGGGCGCGCAGCCGGCCGAGGTCGAGTCCGGGCGGGTGGTCGGGGGTCATACATCGCTCCTACGGGCGGGCGGACGGGGACCCGCCCTATGATGCCGACCGGTCGGTATGTACGTCCAGAGGGAGTGCCCGAAGTGACCGGGGCCACGACAGGCCGACGGCCCCGGGCAGGGGCCGGGGAGCCGTCGGCCGACCGGGGGAGGACGCCGCACGGGCTGCCACGCGAACGGCGTGTGTCCGGGCGTCCGGCTTGCGTGGCGTGCGAGTACCCCGGAGGGTCGGTGGCATGAAGGGCATCAGCTACAGCCGGTACGGCGGTCCCGAGGTCCTCGAGTACGGGGAGCTCCGCGACCCCAAGGTCGGCCCCGACACCGTGCTGGTCAAGGTGCGGGCGGCCGCCGTCAACCCCGTCGACTGGAAGTGCCGGGCGGGCCACCTCGACGGGGTCCTCGACGCCGTCTTCCCCGTGATCCCCGGCTGGGACGTCTCCGGCGTCGTCGTCCGGCCGGGCGCGGCGGTCACCGAGTTCTCGGTCGGCGACGAGGTGATCGGCTACGTCCGCGAGGACTTCCTCTCCCGTGGCACCCTCGCCGAGTACGTCGCCGCCCCGGTGCGCACCCTCGCCCGCAAGCCGCGCAACCTCACCTGGGAGGAGGCCGCGGGCCTGCCGCTGGTCGGCCTCACCGCCTACCAGGTCCTGTACAAGGACCTCCGGGTCAGGCGCGGCGAGACCGTCCTGATCCACGCGGCCGCCGGCGGCGTCGGCTCCATCGCCGTGCAGCTCGCCCGCCACCTGGGCGCCCGCGCGATCGGCACGGCGAGCGAGGCGAACCACGACTTCGTACGGTCCCTGGGCGGCGAGCCCGTCACCTACGGCGAGGGCCTGGCCGAACGGGTGCGGGGGCTCGCCCCGGAGGGCGTGGACGCGGCCTTCGACACGGTCGGCGGGGAGACCCTGAAGACCTCCGCGAACCTGCTGGCCCCCGAGGGCCGCCTGGTGTCGATCGCCGACGGCGACGTCGTCGACTACGGCGGCCGCTACTCCTTCGTGCGTCCCGACGCCGAGGACCTCACCCGCCTGGCGGAACTGGCCGAGCAGGGCGTGGTGTCGGTCCACGTGTCGCGGACGTTCCCCCTGGAACGGACGGCGGACGCCTACCGCCTGAACGAGGAGGGCCGCACCCGCGGAAAGATCGTGGTGACGGTGGGCTGGCCGGACGAGACGCAGGACTGAGCCCGGGCGCACACCCCTCCGCCGCGACCACGGTCCACGCCGCGGCTCGCTCCGCGCATCGCGCCGGCGGCCGCGTGTTCGCCACTCGTGCGATTCACGCGGAGGCTCACCCCACCAGCGCCACCGCGCACAGCGCCAGCGCCACCGTGCACAGCACCGCCGCGGCGGCGCGACGGGGGGCCAGGGCCGGGGGTGCCGCCGTCGACGCGAGCACGCGGATGCGGTGGTGGGCCAGGACGAGGAGAACCAGCCAGAGCAGGCAGCACGCCACGCACGCGGTGACCGCGGGCGCCGACGCGCCGTCCTGCAGCGCCGCCTTCGCCCCGAGCACGGCGGCCGCGGTCGCCGACAGCGTCGTACGCCGCCAGGCGAGCCGGGTCCGCTCCGGCTGGAGCCCGGGATCGCGGTCGCCGGTCATCCCTCCCACGCGCTCATCCCTCCCACGCGCTCATCCCTCCCACGCGGTCACCCCTCCCATCCGAGCAGCACGGCGACGACCATCGTGACGGCCACCACGGCGACCACCACGCCGAGCAGCGCGGGGAAGCGCGACACCGGCAGGTCCTCCCCCCGCCGCATGGCCCGCTCGCAGAGCACCCAGTGGTTCACCGCCCGCAGGGCGCACAGCACGCCCGCCCCCAGCAGCGCGAGGGCCAGCCCGACCCGCCACCCCCAGCGCAGGTCCGGCAGGAACTGGTCCACTGCGAACCCGCCGCCGACCAGCGCCAGCGCGGTCCGCAGCCAGGCCAGGAAGGTGCGCTCGTTGGCCAGCGAGAACCGGTAGTCGGGCGTCTCCCCCTCCCGCCGGACCTCTTCGGGCGCGAACCACAGCCGGACGTTCCGCACGAACTCGCTCACCTGCCGGACCCTACCCGGCGTCCGTCCCCGCGCCCCCCGGGCCCCGGTCCGCCGCCCGCAGCGCCCTGAGCCGTTCGTACGCCGCGAGGCCGTCCGGCACCCACTCCCAGTCGCGCAGGCGGCCCTCGACCTCCTCCTCGGTGAGGAAGGCGTGCCAGGCGACCTCCTCCACCTGGGGGTTCACCGGCAGCTCGCAGCGCACCTCGTACACGGCCGACCACCAGCTCCCGCGGGCGCCGCCGTCGTAGAGGAACTTGAGGAGGAACTCCGGGCGCGGCAGGCCGCTCACGCCGAGTTCCTCCTCGGCCTCGCGCAGGGCCGCGTCGTCGTAGCTCTCGCCCGCGCCGACCACTCCGCCGACGAACATGTCGTGGAGCGAGGGGAAGACCAGCTTGGTGGGGGTGCGGCGGTGGACGAAGAGGCGGCCCTCGGCATCCCTGGCCCGGACGAAGACGCAGCGGTGGCGCAGGCCCTGGTCGTACACCTGCCCGCGCGGCAGGCGGCCCACCACCCGGTCGTGTTCGTCGACGACGTCGAGGATCTCGTCAGCAGCGCTCATGCGCCCATCCAAGCAGGGGCGGGCGGCCGGGCGACCGGAACGATCCGGAGGAACAGGATGAACGGGACGACCAGGACGGCGAGGGCGGCGGAGCCGCCGGAGGCCGGGGCGGCCACGGGGCAGGGCGTCCGGGGTGTGCGGAGTGTGCGGCCGGGAGGGCCCACCCCCGCTCGGCCCACGGGAACGGTCAGAGCGGCTGGAGGTCGGGCATCCGTTCGCGCGGGGCGCCGCCCTGCGGCATCGCCGGGTGCAGCCCGAGCAGCATGATGCCGCCGACGACCGCCGCGAGTCCCGCCGCCTCCCAGGCCAGCGCGCCCGTGTCGGTGCGCAGCCGGTCCCCGAGGAAGCCCACCCCGCAGATGATCCCGGCCAGCGGCTGGGCGGCGGTCAGCGCGGGCAGCGACATCCGCAGCGGCGCCGTCTCGAACGCGCTCTGCACCAGTACCAGGCCGGTCACCCCGAGCGCCAGCACGGCGTACGGCTGCCAGCCGGTGAGCAGTTCGACGAGGCCGCCCTCGGAGAAGCGTTCCCCGCTGACCCGGGTCAGGGCGTCCTGGACGCCGTAGAGCAGCCCGGCCGCGAGGGCCAGCAGCACCGGGGCCGCGGACAGCCGGGAACGTTTGGCGTACGCGGTGAGCAGCACGGCCAGGCCGACCATCACGCCGATGATCAGCCACTGCCGCAGCGGATCGGAGAGTGCCGTGCCGCCGCGCGGCTCGCCCGCCACGATGAACGCGCTCACCCCGCCCGCGAGCAGCAGCAGGCCCGACCAGCCCTGCCGGCCCAGCGGCTGCCTGCTCTGACGGCGGGAGAGGGCCAGGGCGAACAGCAGGTTCGTCGCGAGGAGCGGCTCGACCAGGGACAGCTCGCCCTGGCTCAGGGCGACGGCGCCGAGCGCCATGCCGGCCACCATCAGCCCGATGCCGCCGAGCCAGCGCGGCACGCGCATCAGGTCGAGCAGCAGCCGGGGCGAGAGGAAGTCGCCGAGAGGCGCCTTCTGGGCCGCGTTCTGCTGGAGGACGAATCCGAAGCCCAGGCAGCAGGCGGCGCTCACGGCGAGAACCAGAACCAGAACCGACACGCTGCGTACCTCGATCATCGGGTCGGGCCACGGGGTGGGGAGTGACCGAAGGTGGCCTCCCGGCGCGCTCGGCGCCCCGGAGTGCCCGGAATGTGTACCTCGGTGGGTGCCCGCTCACGGGCGCCTCACGCGGTCGCGGCACCGGGGGCGGCGCGGAGCGACCGTACAGCCATGCTGCGGGACCGGAGCGGACCGCGCCATGGCGTACGCCACATTCGTCCCCCGGCCCTCCGCTGCGACCAGCCATGGGGCCGGTCAAGTGCCCTGTCGGTGAGGGGAGTTGACGTTTGTCATGTGACCCCGGCGCTTGACGGTGGGCGCCGGCCGGGGGTTTGCTGTGGGTGATCGGTCGCTTGCGGGCCGATGACGGGCCCGCCGCCCGAGACGTGCGCGGCCGCCTGCCCGGCCCGTCACCGAGGAGGATGAGGAAGTCCCGCGGTGCCCCGAACCCCGTTGTCCCAGCCCCGGCGCCAGGCCCGGCGCCAGGAACGTCCGGCCGAGACCGTCGGCGCGATGCGCGACGGCGCCGCATTCGATCACGCCGCGCTCGACGGCGCCGCGCTCGATCACACCGAGCCGGACGGCGCCGCGCTCGACCGCACCCAGTTCGATCACACCGAGCCGGACAGAGCCGCGCTCGACGACACCGAGCTGGTCTCCGCCCGCGCCGCACTGTCCCAGGGCCGTCGGCAGGCCGCCCGTTCGCTGCTCGCCCGCACCGGCGACGACTGGGACCGGCGCGGACACCGCATCACCGTCCTCGCCCTCGAACCGTACGCGGCCGCCTGGGCCCACGCGTGGCTGGTCGCCGAGCCCGACTCCGCCGACGCCGCGGTCCTGCTCGCCCTGGCCCAGGTCAGGCGCGCCCTGCGCGGCAGGCAGACCCCGGCCGCCGCCCGCGCCGCCTGCCGGGCCGCCGCCGCGGCGGCGCCCGCCGACCCCACCCCCTGGCTCGGCCTGCTGATGCTGGAGCGCGAGGGCACCGCCGACGCCGTGCGGATCTTCGAAGAGGTCCGGGCCCGGCACCGCGACCATCACCACGCCCACCACCGGATGATCGCCCTGCTCGCCGAGCGCCGCGCCGACGCCGGCCCGGACCCGCTGCACGAGGTGTACGACTTCGCCGCCTGGGCGGCCGAGCAGGCGCCCGCCGACTCCCCGCTGGCCATCCTCCCGATCGTCGCGCACGCCGAGCGCTACCGTGCCCTGGCCCTCCGCGGCCACGCCCCCGCCGACCCGACGACGGCCCTGCACTGGCGCGACCACCGGGCCGCCGACGTGATGAAGGCGGCCTTCGACTGGTGGCTGGAGTGGGAGCACGACGGTCACCCCCGCCTCCTGGTCGACCTGAACTTCCTCGCCCACGCCAAGTTCTGCGAGGGCCTGCCCGCCGAGGCCGCGACCCTCTTCCGCCGCATCGGCGACCACGTCACCCCGGCCCCCTGGTCCTACCCCGACCGCGATCCGTACGCCGCCTTCCACGCGGCCCGGACGGCGGCGCTGGGCCACGAGCGGCCGGGGAGATGACGGGAGGGGAGGAGAGGGGCGGCGCCCGCGCCGCCCGCGGCACCGGCCGACGGAAAGCCCGGAAGCCGGGGAACCTGAGGGCCCGGAGCCCGGAGCCCGGAGAACCTGAGGGTCCGGGAAGCCCGGAAGCCCGGAAGTGATGACGGAATCCTGACGGCCGCCCCGCCTCCCTGGCCCCGCCCGGGCCCCGGGTGCTCGAATGGACGTGTGACCTCCGAAACACCCGAGGAACGCGGCACCCCCGTCGGCCGCCGCGTCTTCCTCGGCACGCTCGGCCTGGGCGCCCTCGGCGTCGTCGCCGCCCCCGTCCTCCAGCGCGGCCTGGAGGACTTCCTGGGCCGTGCCGCCGACAGGGACCCCACCGGCCTCACCGACCTGCTCCCCAACGGGGGCGGCTTCCGCTACTACTCGGTGGCCTCCTCCGTACCGCACAGGAACGCCGGCAACTACCGCCTGACCGTCGACGGCCTGGTCGACCGCCCCGCCACCCACACCCTGGCCGACCTGAGGGCACTGCCGCAGACCCGCTTGGTCAGGGACGTCCAGTGCGTCACCGGCTGGCGGGTGCCCGAGACGCCCTTCGAAGGCGTACGGCTGTCGGTCCTGCTCGACGCGGCCGGAGTGCGCGCACGCGCCGGCGCCGTCCGCCTCACCTGCTTCGACGGCACCTACACCGAGAGCCTCACCCTCGCGCAGGCCCGCCGCCCCGACGTCCTGGTCGCCCTGCGCATGCGGGACGAGGACCTCGCCCACGAGCACGGCGGCCCGGTCCGCCTGTACGTGGCGCCCATGTACTTCTACAAGTCCGCCAAGTGGCTCTCGGGCATCACCGTCACCGAGAAGGTGGAGACCGGCTACTGGGAGCGGCGCGGCTACGACGTCGACGCCTGGGTGGGCCGTTCGAACGGGCGGGACGATGAACCCACGAGCTGACGCGCCGCCCGCCACCGCCCGCGTCCGCCGCTTCAGCACGGCCGAACGCCTCGTGCACCGCACGACCGCCCTGCTCATGGGCGTGTGCGTACTGACGGCGGCCTTCCTCTACGTCCCCCAGCTCGCGCAGCTCGTCGGCCGCCGCGAACTGGTCGTCCGGGTCCACGAGTGGTCCGGCCTCGCCCTGCCCGTGCCCGTCCTGGCGGGACTCCTCTCCCGCGCGTTCCGCGCCGACCTCGGCCGCCTGAACCGCTTCGGCCCGCACGACCGCCGCTGGCTGCGCGCGGCCCTGCGCCGCGACCGGCGACGGGAGTCCAGACCGGCGGGCAAGTTCAACGCGGGCCAGAAGGTCTACGCCGCGTGGATCGCCGGGGCCACCGTGGTGATGCTCGGCACCGGGCTCCTCATGTGGTTCACCCGCCTGACCCCGCTCGTGTGGCGGACCAGCGCGACCTTCGTGCACGACTGGCTGGCACTCGCCGTCGGCGTCGTCCTGGCCGGTCACATCGGCATGGCCCTCGGCGACCCGGAGGCCCGCCGCGGCATGCGCACCGGATCGGTGAGCCCGGAGTGGGCGGAACGGGAGCACCCGCTGTGGCACCGCCGACCGCCGGCGAACCGTACGGCCGCCGATGCCGACAGCGGGTGAACCCTTCCCGCGGGCCTGTGCGACCGCGGACCTGCGTGACCGTGGACCTGTGCGACCGCGGACCTGCGTGACCGCGGGCCTGCGCGGCCAGGGGCCCGTACGACCCCTATATGACCAGGGAGAGCAGCAGGACCAGGCCGCCGGCGACCACCGAGATGATGGTCTCCATGACCGACCAGGTCTTGATGTTCTGGCCGACGCTCAGGCCGAAGTACTCCTTCACCAGCCAGAAGCCGGCGTCGTTGACGTGGCTGAAGAACAGCGAGCCGGCGCCGATCGCCAGGACCAGCAGGGCGGTGTGCGCGGTCGACATGTCGGCGGCGAGCGGCGCGACCAGGCCGGCCGCCGAGATCGTCGCCACGGTCGCCGAGCCGGTCGCCAGCCGGATCGCCACCGCGATCAGCCAGGCCAGCAGCAGGGCCGGGATCGACCAGTCCTCGGAGATCTCCAGGACCATCCGGCCCACACCGGAGTCGATCAGCGTCTGCTTGAAGCCGCCGCCCGCGCCGACGATCAGCAGGATGCCGGCGATGGGGGCGAGGGACTTCTCGACCGTGGAGGAGATCCGGTCCTTGGTGAAGCCGGCCGCCCGGCCGAGGGTGAACATGCCGACGACGACGGCGGTGAGCAGGGCGATCAGCGGGGAGCCGACGACGTCGAACACACGCTGCACGGTGTTCTCGGGGTCGTCCACGACGATGTCGACGAGCGCCTTGGCGAGCATCATCACGACCGGCAGCAGGATCGTCACCAGGGTGATCCCGAAGCCCGGACGCTTCTCCAGGTCCTCGGAGGGCCGCTGCGGGATCATCCGGTCCGGGGCGGGGACGTCCACCCAGCGGGCGGCGTACCGGGAGAACACCGGACCGGCGATGATCACCGTCGGGACGGCGACCAGCACGCCCAGCGCGAGCGTCACGCCCAGGTTGGCGTCCACGGCGTCGATCGCGACCAGCGGACCGGGGTGCGGCGGGACCAGGCCGTGCATCACGGACAGACCGGCCAGCGCCGGGATGCCGATGCGCATCAGCGAGTAGTTGCCGCGCTTGGCGACCATCAGCACGACGGGGATCAGCAGGACGACGCCGACCTCGAAGAACAGGGGCAGACCGATCACCGAGGCGATCAGCACCATCGCCCACGGCATCGACCGGCCGCCCGCCCTGGCGAGGATCGTGTCGACGATCTGGTCGGCGCCGCCGGAGTCGGCGAGCAGCCTGCCGAGGATCGCGCCGAGCGCGATGAGCACGCCCACACCGGCGACCGTGGCGCCGAGACCGGTGGTGAAACTGGCGATCGCCTTGTCGAGCGGCGCCCCGGCGAACGCGCCGAGCGCGAGCGAGCCGATGGTCAGCGCCAGGAAGGCGTGCAGCTTGAACTTGGTGATGAGCAGGACGATGACGGCGATGCCCGCCAGCACGGCGATGCCCAGCTGGGCATGACCGGCCGAGGTGATCGGCTCGACACCGTCCGCCGCCAGCATCTCGACGCTGAGTCTGGTCACGGGGGGTCCCTTACGCGTTACGGGGGATAGGGGAGAGGGGGTACTGCGGTACTGCTGACACGGCGGCCGCCCCGGGGGAGCGGGGCGGCTACCGCCGGGTGTCGGGAAGCCCGTCGAGCGCCCGCGCGGCGCGTTCGGTGATCTCCTCGGGCGTCCCGGTCACGTCGACCGCGACCCCCGCCTCGTCCGCCGCGAGCGGCTGGAGCGTGGCGAACTGGGAGTCCAGCAGCGCGGTCGGCATGAAGTGACCCTGCCGGTGCGCCATCCGGTCCTCGATCAGCGCCCGGTCACCCGCGAGGTGCACGAACACGATCCCGGGGGCGGCGGCCCGGAGCCGGTCGCGGTACGACCGCTTCAGCGCCGAACAGCTCACGACCCCGCCCAGCCCGGCCCGCCCGTGCGCCCAGTCGCCGATGGCGTCGAGCCACGGCCGCCTGTCGTCGTCGTCGAGCGGGGTGCCGGCCGACATCTTGGCGATGTTGGCCGGCGGGTGGAAGTCGTCGCCCTCGGCGTAGGGAGCGCCCAGCCGGGCGGCGAGCAGCGGACCGATGGTGGTCTTGCCCGTGCCGGCGACGCCCATCACCACGACGACGTGAGGGGTACGCATCTCTGCCTCGCTGTCTTCCTCGACACCTGATGTCGACGACACTGAAACCCATTAGGTACGACGAATTCAAGAGTCTGTGACAAATAAGTCTGACTTTTCGAGTCCGTGACGCGGCACGTACGCTGAGTGCATGACCATTCCGGGCCGGGGTCTGCACGGCCGTGTACTCGACGCCCTCGGCCCCGCCATCACCGCGGGCGCGTACCCCCCGGGCAGCGTCCTGCGCACCGACGAACTGGCCCAGCGCTTCGACGTCTCACGCTCCGTGATGCGCGAGGCGGTCCGCGTCCTGGAATCGATGCACCTGGTCGAGTCCCGCCGCCGGGTGGGCGTGACCGTACGCCCGAAGGCCGAGTGGAACGTCTACGACCCGCAGGTCATCCGCTGGCGGCTGGCCGGCGCCGACCGCCCCCACCAGCTGCGCTCGCTCACCGTCCTGCGGTCGGCGATCGAACCGGTCGCGGCGGGCCTGGCGGCGCGCCACGCCACGGCGCAGCAGTGCGCCGAACTGACCGAGTGCGCGCTCGGCATGGTGGCCAACTCGCGCGGCCACCGGCTCGAGGGCTACCTCCTCCACGACGTGGCCTTCCACCGCGTGATCCTCACGGCCTCCGGCAACGAGATGTTCGCCCGCCTCGGGGACGTCGTCGCGGAGGTCCTCTCGGGCCGCACCCACCACGAGGTCATGTTCGACGACCCCGACCCGGCCGCCGTCACCCTGCACGTACAGGTCGCCGAGGCGGTGCGCGAGCGCGACGCGGACCGCGCGGAGAAGCTGACGCGCGAGATCACGGTCGGCGCGCTCCAGGAACTCGACATCCTGGCGCCGTAGCGCTCCCCTGGATCCCGCCCCCCGTCTCGCGCCCAGCCACCGCCACCGCGCCCCGTGCGGGCGCGGCCCTATCCCTCCGGGAACTCCCCGTCCACGTACGTCCAGGCCCCCGCCACCCGCTCGAAGCGGCTCCGCTCCCGCAGCGCGCCGCCCCGGTAGGAGGCCCGGAACTCCACGACCCCGGTGGCGTGGAACGCCGACCCGTCGACCGTGTCGAGGATCTCCAGCCCCGTCCACCGCGTCCCCGGATCGAGGTCCAGCCGCCCCGGCCGGGTCCGCGGATGCCAGGTCCGCAGCAGGTACCCCGCGTCGCCCCGCACGAAGGCGCTGTACCGCGACCGCATCAACGCCTCGGCGGTCGGCGCGGCGGCGCCGGAGTGGAAGCGGCCGCAGCACTCCGCATAGGTCCCGGACAGCCCGCAGGGGCAGTTACGCGTGCTCATGACGGCCATTGTGCTGGACGCACCTCTCAGACGGCCGCCCGCGTGTCGGCCCGCGGCAGCGGCGGCAGCGCCGTCGCGTACAGCCACGCGTCGAACAGGTCGTCCAGCGGTTCGGCCGCGAACCGCGCCGCGTGGGCCGTGAAGACCGACGTCGTGACCGCGCCGCCGCGGTGCAGACCGAGCCAGGCGCGCAGCATCCGGAAGAACGCCTCGTCGCCCAGCGCGCAGCGCAACGCGTGCACGGTGAGCCCGCCCCGCTCGTAGAGCCGGTCGTCGAACATCGACTTGCGGCCGGGGTCGGCCAGCCTCAGGTCCTGCGGCAGGGCGGAGAGCGACCGGTGCGCGACGGCGGCCAGTTGCTGCGCCGTACGCCCGCCCGAGCGCTCCGACCACAGCCACTCCGCGTACTTGGCGAAGCCCTCGTTCAGCCAGATGTGCCGCCAGTCGGCGATGGACACGCTGTTGCCGAACCACTGGTGCGCCAGCTCGTGCGCCACCAGCCGCTCCGAACCCCGCGCCCCGTCCACGTGGTTGGAGCCGAACAGCGACAACCCCTGCGCCTCGACGGGCACGTCGAGTTCCTCCTCGGTCACCACGACCGCGTACTCGTCGAACGGGTAGGGCCCGAAGAGCTGTTGGAAGAGGTGCATCATGCCCGGCTGGCGCGCGAAGTCCCGCGAGAACTCCGGCAGCAGGTGCGCCGGGATGTGCCCGTGCTGCGGCACCCCGCCGAGCCCCGGATCACCGAGCAGCACCGTCTGGTACTTGCCGATCGACAGCCCGACCAGATAGCTCGACGTCGGCGCGGACTGCTCGTACACCCAGGTCGTCGTGGACGCCTTCGTCGTCCGGGTCAGCAGCCGGCCACCAGCCACCACCGCGTACGCCGACGGCGTCGTGACCGATATCTGGTACGACGCCTTGTCGGCGGGCCGGTCGTTGCACGGGTACCAGGACGGCGCCCCGACGGGCTGGCTCGCCACCAGCGCCCCGTCGGCCAGCTCCTCCCAGCCGATCCCGCCCCAGGGACTGCCGACCGGCTTGGGGTTGCCCGCCCAGTGCACCTCGACGGTGAACGCGGCCCCGGCCCGCAGCGCCTTGGCGGGCCGGACGCGCAGCCTGCCGCCGCGGTGCGTGTAGTGCGCCTGCCGGCCGTCCACCCGGACCCGGCCGATCCTGAAGTCGGCCAGGTTGAGCTGGAACTCGGCGAGCGGCGCACGCCCGGCTATCGCGTTGATCCGGGCGGTGCCCGAGAGCCGGTTCGGCCCGGGCCGGTAGTCCAGCGTGAGCTCGTAGCGGTGCACCCGGTACCGGGAATCACCGTTGGCCGGGAAGTACGGGTCCGCCCCGTCTGCCTGCTGAACTGCCACTGCCCCGTCCGCTCCCTGCGCCGTGCCGCCACTCCCCGCCGGTGTGCCGTCGTCCGGGTCCGAGCGGCCGGCGTTCAGGGACGCCATGCCTCGATCGGGTTGCCGAGCCAGCGGGTGTCGTCCGGGACGGACTCCGCGGCCATCACGAGCGACGCGGGACCCAGGGTCGTACGGGCCCCGATCGTGCTGCCGGGCAGCACGATCCCGCCAGGGCCCAGCGTGGCACCCTCACGGAGGACCACAGTATCCGTCCGCAAGATCCGGTCGTGGAAGAGGTGAGTCTGGAGCACGCACCCCCGGTTGACCGTGGCCGCGTCCTCCAGCGTCACCAGGTCCGCCTCGGGCAGCCAGTGGCTCTCCACCCACACGCCCCGGCCGATGCGCGCACCGAGCCCGCGCAGCCACGCCGACAGCACCGGCGTACCCGGCACCGAACCCGCCAGCCACGGCACCGCCACCACCTCGACGAAGGTGTCCGCCAGCTCGTTGCGCCACACGAAACCGCTCCACAGCGGGTGCTCCCCGCGCCGGTGCCGCCCCACCAGCAGCCACTTCGCGACGATCGACAGCAGCGCCGCCGCCCCGCCCGCCCCGAGCAGCACCGGGCCGGACAGCAGGGGGGCCCACACCCCCAGCGCGCACAGCGCGGCCACCGTCAGCACCGCGAGACCGGCCGAGCAGAACACCGGCACGATCCTGCACACCTCCACCAGCGCACGCGCCCACAGCAGCCGCGCCGGCGGCTCGTAGGTGCGGCTGCTGTCGCCGCCGGCCGCCGCGCGCGGCAGCCTCACCGGCGGCAGCCCCAGGTAGGAACCGCCCTTCTTCGCCTTCTTCGGCGTCGCCGACAGCACCCCGACGAGCCCGCCGTCCGGCACGCTCCGCCCCGGCGCGGTCATCCCCGAGTTCCCGAGGAACGCCCGCCGCCCGATCTCCGCGCGCCCGATCCGCATCCAGCCGCCCCCCAGCTCGTACGGCGCGGTCAGCGTGTCGTCGGCCAGGAACGCGCCCTCGCCGACCGTGGTCAGACTGGGCAGCGCGAGGACGGTCGACACCTCGGCGCCCTTGCCGATCCGCATCCCGAGCAGCCGCAGCCACACCGGCGTCGCCAGCCCCGCGTACAGCGGGAAGAGCGTCTCGCGCGAGCGGTCCATCAGCTGGGTGACCGTCCAGGCCTGCCAGCCGATCCGCCCGTGCGTGGGGTGCGTGCCCTCCCGCAGCCCCAGGCTCAGCAGCCGCACGGCGACCAGGAGCAGCAGCGCGTACGTCAGCCCGTAGGCGAGCGTGGCCGGGACCAGCGCCAGCGCGGCACCCCGCAGCGGGGCGTCCGGCGACACGAGGGCGTACGCCACGAGCAGCGCGGCCCCGGCCGCCGGCACCGGCAGCAGCGTCAGCCCCGCCCCCGAGGCCCCGTACAGCGCCCGCCACAGCCGGCTCCGGGCCGGCCGCTCCTCGGGCCAGTTGCGCTTGGCCTTGCCGAGCTTGACCGCGGGCGCGCCCGCCCAGCGCTGCCCGGTCGGCACCTGGCCGACGACGGCCGAACCCGGCGCCACCTCGGCCCGCTTGCCGACCCGCGCCCCCGGGAACAGGACGCTGCGCGTGCCGACGACGGCGTGCGCACCGACCCTGACCGACCCGATCTCCAGCCGGTCGCCGTCCAGCCACCATCCGGAGAGGTCCACCTCGGACTCGACGGCCGCGCCCCGGCCCAGCCTGAGCAGGCCGGTGACCGGCGGCAGCGCGTGCAGGTCCACGTCCGGACCGATCCGCGCCCCGAGGGCGCGGGCGTACCGCTGCAGCCAGGAACCGGTCAGCGAGGTCGCCCCGCTGAACTCGACCAGCCGCTCGGCGGCCCACAGCCGCAGGTGCACCCCGCCGCCCCGCGGATGACGGCCCGGCGCCACCCCCCGCAGCAGCAGCCGCGCCCCGCCCGCGCCGAGCGCGAGCCGGCCGGGCGGACTGAAGAACAGCAGCGCGCCCGCGACCACCAGCCACCAGGGCGCGGTCGGCAGCCACCCGTACGCGGGCAGGACGTTGCCCGCGGCGGCCAGGACCAGCGTCCAGCGCAGCCCCAGCAGCGTGAACAGCGGCAGGAGCAGCAGCACCTGCACCAGCTGCGCGCGTCGCGGCACCGGGGCGACGGTGCGCCGGGAGCCGTCGCCCTGCGCGGACTCCTCCAGGTACCGGGCCAGCTTGCGCAGCGTCGGCCGCTGGTAGACGTCGACCACGGCGACGCTCGGGTACCGGGTCCGCAGCCGCGTCGTCAGCTGCGCGGCGGCCAGACTGCCGCCGCCGATCGCGAAGAAGTCGTCACGGGCGCCGCCCACGGGGACGCCGAGGACCGCCGTCCACTGCTCGGCGAGCCAGGCCTCGGTGCCGTGGAGCCGTTCGGCCGGCCCGTCCGTCTCCAGGCCCTCCAGCGGCCACGGCAGCGCGGCCCGGTCGACCTTGCCCGACGTCCGGGTCGGCAGGTCGGCCACCGGCGCGAGCAGCGGCACCAGCGCGGCGGGCAGCTCGGCGCGGAGCCGGTCCACGGCCGCGGCCCGGTCCCAGCCGTCCTGCACGACGACGTACCCGACGAGGAGCTGGTTGCCGCCGCGCGCGGTGCGCACGGCGGCGGCCGCGCCCGCGACCCCGGGCAGCGCCTGCAGCGCCGCGTCGACCTCGCCCAGCTCGATCCGCCGCCCGCCGAGCTTGATCTGCTCGTCGGCCCGCCCGAGGAAGACCAGCCCCTCCGGCTCCGCCCTCACCAGGTCGCCGCTGCGGTACGCCCGCTCCCAGCCCAGCGACTCCAGCGGCGCGTACTTCTCCGCGTCCTTCCCGGCGTCGAGGTACCGGGCGAGCCCGACGCCGCCGATCACCAGCTGCCCGCTGCCGCCCATCGGCACGGGCTCACCGGCCTCGTCCACGACGGCCAGCTCCCAGCCGCGCAGCGGCAGCCCGATCCGGACCGGCCCCGTGCCGCCCATCAGCGCCGCGCAGGCCACCACGGTCGCCTCGGTCGGCCCGTACGTGTTCCACACCTCGCGCCCCTCGGTCACCAGCCGCTGCGCCAGCTCGGGCGGACAGGCCTCACCGCCGAAGATCAGCAGGCGGACGTCGTTGAGGGTCTCCGGCTCCCAGAGCGCGGCGAGCGTGGGGACGGTCGAGACGACGGTGATCTCCTGCTCCACCAGCCAGGGACCGAGGTCGGCACCGCTCCTGACCTGCGCGCGCGGCACCGGCACCAGGCACGCGCCGTACCGCCAGGCCAGCCACATCTCCTCGCAGGAGGCGTCGAAGGCGACGGACAGCCCCGCCATCACCCGGTCGCCCGGCCCGATCGGCTCGTCGGTGAGGAACAGCGCGGCCTCGGCGTCCACGAACGCGGCGGCACCGCGGTGGCTGACGGCGACGCCCTTGGGCTTCCCGGTGGAGCCGGAGGTGAAGATGATCCACGCGTCGTGGCCGGCGCCCGGCCGCGCGGCCGGCGCCCCGGAGCGGCCGTGCACGGTCAGCTCGTGCCCGGCGCCGACGACCGCCCCGACCCCGGCCTCCCCGAACACCAGCTCGGCCCGCTCGTCGGGGTCCTCGGCGTCCACGGGAACGTAGGCCGCCCCGGCGGCGAGCACGGCGAGGATCGCGACGTACAGGTCGTTCGTCCCCGACGGCACCCGGATCCCCACCCGGTCGCCGAGACCGACCCCGCCGCCGACCAGCCGGCGGCGCAGCCGCTCGACCTCGACGGCCAGCTCGCGGTAGGTCAGCGTGGTGCCGCCGTCGTCCAGGGCCGGCTCGTCGGGGTACGAGCGCACGGACGCGTCGAGGATGTCGACGAGGGTGCGGGGGGAGGCGGCGGGACCGCCCGAGAAACGTGCGGTGTCGCCGAGCTGTCCGCGGATCTCT
Source organism: Streptomyces sp. NPDC014882 (assembly GCF_043081325.1). NCBI lineage: Bacteria > Bacillati > Actinomycetota > Actinomycetes > Kitasatosporales > Streptomycetaceae > Streptomyces > Streptomyces sp. NPDC014882. Next base: position 33,543 of record NZ_JBIBWL010000018.1, on the reverse strand, counting down.
TCGTCGAGCAGGCCGAGAGCGCTGCTCTCGTCTGTGGCTGCCATCAGGTCCTCGCGTCTCGTTCCCGGAGCCCTCCGGGGCGCTGGCGGGCCCGCAGGTCTGCCTGGGGTTGTCCGGCGCCAGCCCGTAACAAGCCGGAAATTTTAGTACGACGCTAGGCTCGCCCCTTTCCGGCGGCCAGCCGGAACGGCCGAACGGCGTCGTCCGGGGGACTGCGGGAATGCCGTGACCTGGTGATCTTCGAACCGGGGAGAGATGCCCCACACCGACGAACGAGGGCCCCGACCATCAGGTCGGGGCCCTCGCCCATCTCACGTGTCCGAGGGGGGACTTGAACCCCCACGCCCGATAAAGGGCACTAGCACCTCAAGCTAGCGCGTCTGCCATTCCGCCACCCGGACAAGGTGTCTTTCGCGCGGGTTCCCCCGCGGCGACGTCGTAAACATTACCAGGCTTTCCGGGGTGCCCGATCACGGCCCGTCCGCCGCTCGCCTGCGCCTCCGTCGACGGTCCGCCCCGTCCGGCGCGTCCGCCGCATCCGGCGTGAACGGGGTGTGACGGGCCGGGACCGGTCTTGGGCGGGGCGGCCGGGGAGGGGGAGGATGAGGGGAACCACCAGCAGTGACAGCGGGAGGAACCAGCGTGAGCGCGACGGACGACACGGCCAGGGGCGTCACCGGCGAGGACGAGGTCGTGGACCTCTGCCGCGAGCTGATCCGGTTCGACACCAGCAACTACGGCGACCACTCGGGTCCGGGCGAGCGCGAGGCGGCCGAGTACGTCGCCGGGAAGCTCGCCGAGGTCGGGCTCGAACCGAAGATCTACGAGTCCCACCCGGGGCGCGCCTCCACCGTGGCCCGCATCGAGGGCACGGATCCCTCCCGGCCCGCGCTCCTCATCCACGGCCACCTCGACGTCGTCCCCGCCAACGCGGCCGACTGGACCCACGACCCCTTCTCCGGGGAGGTCGCCGAGGGGTGCGTGTGGGGCCGGGGCGCGGTCGACATGAAGGACATGGACGCCATGACCCTGGCGGTCGTCCGCGACCGGCTGCGTTCCGGGCGCAGGCCGCCGCGCGACATCGTCCTCGCCTTCCTCGCCGACGAGGAGGCGGGCGGCACCTACGGCGCCCGGCACCTCGTCGACCGCCACCCGGACCTCTTCGAGGGCGTCACCGAGGCGATCAGCGAGGTGGGCGGCTTCTCCTTCACGGTCAGCGAGGAGCGCCGGCTCTACCTGATCCAGACGGCCGAGAAGGGCATGCACTGGATGAAGCTGAGGGTGGCCGGCACCGCCGGGCACGGCTCGATGATCCACCGGGACAACGCGATCACGGAGCTGTCCGAGGCCGTGGCCCGGCTCGGCCGCCACACCTTCCCGGTGCGGGTCACCAAGACCACCCGGGCCTTCCTGGACGAACTGGGCGACGCGCTGGGCACCCCGCTGGACCCGGAGGACATGGAGTCCACCCTCGCCCGGCTCGGCGGCATCGCCAAGCTGATCGGCGCGACCCTGAGGAACACCGCCAACCCCACCCAGCTGAACGCCGGCTACAAGGTCAACGTCATCCCCGGCGAGGCCACCGCCCACGTCGACGGGCGCTTCCTGCCGGGCCACGAGGAGGAGTTCCTCGCCGACCTCGACCGGATCCTCGGCCCGAAGGTGCGCCGTGAGGACGTCCACTCCGACAAGGCCGTGGAGACCTCCTTCGACGGGCCGCTCGTGGAGGCCATGCAGTCCGCGCTGCTCGCCGAGGACCCCACCGCCAAGGCGATCCCCTACATGCTCTCCGGCGGCACCGACGCCAAGTCCTTCGACGACCTCGGCATCCGCGGCTTCGGCTTCGCCCCGCTGAAGCTGCCGCCGGAGCTGGACTTCGCCGGCATGTTCCACGGCGTCGACGAGCGCGTGCCGGTGGACGGTCTCCGGTTCGGCGTCCGCGTGCTCGACCGCTTCATCGACGCCTCCTGAACGGCACCCCTCCTATTCGGCAGCGTGTGCGGGAACGACTGGAAAGAGTGAATGCGACGATAAGCACGTAGCCCCATTACCTCCTCCTCGTTACTGCTGGTGCGACCCGTTACTGGGGATCGCATTGCCAACAAGGAGGAATAATGCTCAAGAAGGTCGTTGCTGCTGCGGCTGCCACCGGTGGTCTGGTTCTCGCGGGCGCGGGCATGGCCGTCGCCGATTCGGGTGCCCAGGGTGCCGCCGTGCACTCCCCGGGTGTCGCTTCCGGCAACGTGATCCAGGTGCCCGTCCACGTCCCCGTGAACGTCTGCGGCAACACGATCTCGGTGATCGGGCTGCTGAACCCCGCCTTCGGCAACGTCTGCATCAACAAGTGACGTCGACCCGCTGAGGGGTCGTCCACGCCGTCGGCCCCGGAGCGCACGCCATGCGCTCCGGGGCCGACCGGTCTTTTCTCCTGCCATTCGTGCGAAATCCGAATGACATGAGAAAAGAAAGCCGAAGAAGTCGTAGCACCCGGACGTCTCGCGAAGCTGGAAGGATGCGAGCGATTCGGGACGAGAGCGAAAGCAGGGATTCAGGAATGCGACAGGTCACCCGCAAAAGTCTCATGACCGTGGCGGCGGCGACGGGGGTGATCGCCGCCGCCGGAGGGTACGCCCACGCCGACTCCGGCGCGAGCGGCTACGCCTCCGACTCACCCGGCGTCCTGTCCGGCAACAACGTCCAGGCGCCGGTGCACGTGCCGGTCAACGTCTGCGGCAACACCGTCGACGTCGTCGGGATCCTCAACCCGGCGGTCGGCAACTCCTGTGCCAACCGCAGCACGGGCCACGACGGCGGCAAGAGCGGCGGCGGCAGCCACGCCGGGCAGGGCGGCAGCCAGGCCGGGCACGGCGGCTCCGGCTCGCACGCCGGTTCCGGCGGCCACGGCGGCCACGGCGGCCCGGGCGGCCACGGCGGTTCCGGTTCGCACGCCGGCCCGGGCGGTGCGCAGGCGGGCGGTCACACCGCCGGTTCGCCCGGCGTCGGTTCCGGCAACAACGTCCAGGCGCCGGTCGACGTGCCGGTCAACGCGTGCGGCAACACCATCGACGTCGTCGGGATCCTCAACCCGGCCATGGGCAACACCTGCGTCAACGACAGCGGCCCCGGCCGTGACTACGGCACGCCTCCCGGCGGCGAGGAGGAGACGCCCGGCACACCTCCCGGCGGGGAGCCGACCGGCCCCGGCGAGCCCGGCCACCCCCAGGACGAGAGCACCCCCGCCAAGCCGGGGCACGTGACCCCGGCCGGACACTCCTCCGTCCACTCCCCGCAGCTCGCGCAGACCGGCAGCGGACTGCCGCTGGGCCTCGCGCTCCCGGCCGGCGCCGGCGCGCTGCTCGCGGGCGCGGTCCTCTACCGCAAGGCCCGCGCCGCGGCCTGACGGTTTTCGGCACCGCACAACGGAGCGGGCCCCGCCTCGGCGGGGCCCGCTCCGTTTCCGTCATCTTCGGCTCACCACGTGGCGCGTACCTGACGGATGATCCGCCGGCGCAGCCGCACGCGGCGACTGCCGTCCCGCAGCAGGCTCAGACGGTCCAACTCCCAGTGTCCGTACTCCGCATGGTCGGTCAGCAAACGTGTCGCGTCCTTGCGGGAGACCCCGCGCGGTACGTACACGTCGACAAATTCGTATTCCGGCATCGCATCCATTGTGCGGGTTGGGGCCCGGTACGGATAGCGTCTGCACTATGTCTGATGCTGCGCAGCCCACCGCTGCCGAGGTACGCGCCGCCGCCGAGGCGGTCAAGACCGCGCTCGACCGCCACCTTGCGGCGGTCGAACGCCGGACGGGTGAGGACGACCCGGCCGTCTACGAGGCGTTCAACGAGCTGGCCGCTGCCGCGGAGGCGTACGACGAACTGCTCTACGACCGTTACGACGAGGTCACCCCCTTCGAGATCCCCGGCGCCGAGGACTCGCTGCCGCCCTACGCGGGACCCGAGGAGCCCAACGCCCTGAGCGTCCTGATCCGCCGCGACTACGCGGTGGTGGAACCGCAACGGCTGCTGGCACAGGCCCAGCGGGTCGAGGCGGCCGAGTTCGAGGACGGCACGGACGCGGAGGCCTCCGGGACCGTCCACGGCGCGCTGGGCCTGCTCTTCGGCGAGTTCGAACCCGACGAGATCGCCTCCCGGCACAAGGAGTTCGGCCTGGAGGAGGGCGACTCCACCCTGTGGGTGCTGGCCGCCGACGAGCCCGCCGAGCCGGGCGAATGGCTGGAGACGCCCTTCGAGCAGCCGGACCCGCAGCAGGTGGTGTGCCGCTTCGACGTCAGCTCGGTCTTCGACGACGACGTCGAGGACGAAGAGGATGAGGGCGACGTAGACGACGAGGACGACGACGAGGCAGGGGAAGAGGGGGATCCGGAGCCCCTGGACGCCGGGCGGGCCGGCCGCTAGCGGAGCGGCCGTGGTCACGGCGGGGAGCGATTCCCCGCCGTGACCACCCCGACCGCCGTGACCACCCCGACCGCTGTGGCCGCCGCCGTGCGCGTCCCCGCGACCGTCAGTCCGCCGCCGGAACCTGGGGGCGCAGCAGGGCCGGCAGCCGGGTCGTGCGGGGCTTCGCCGTGACCCCGGCGACCGCTCCGGGCAGCGCCTGCTCGACCCCGTGCACCACGGACAGGTGGCGCTCCGCCCGGCCGAAGGCCGTGTAGACCCAGGGGCGGGACAGGACCTGCGCGGCGTCACCGGGCAGCACCACGACCGCCGCCGGCCACCGGCTCCCCACCGCCTGGTGCGCCGTGAGCGCCCATCCGTGCCGGACGGAGTGCTCCACCCGCTCCTTCGGTACGACCACGGCGGCACCGGCGCAGGCCAGGTGCAGCCCCTCCGCGTCGGCCGTCACCACCCGGCCCGTCACCGTACGGCCCGGGACGGGGGAGTAGGCGATCAGGTCGCCGGGGTCGAAGCCGCCGAAGCGGCCGGGACCGGGGTTGAGGCGGTCCTTCAGCGCCGCGTTCAGCGCGCGGGTGCCGGCCGCGCCGCCGTGGCCCGGGGTGATGACCACCGTCTCCCCGGCGGCGACGCCGAAGGCCCGCGGCACGGAGTCCGAGACGAGCTGCACCGTCCGGTGCACGGCCTCGCCGGCGTCCCGCACCGGCACGATCACGATCTCCTTGCCGGGCGCCTCGACCTGGTTCAGCTCGCCGACGCCGACTCCGGAGACCAGCTCGCCGAGCGGCCCCGGATCCGGGATGCGGGAGGCGACCTGCGGGCACACCCGGGCGGCGAGGAGGTCGGCGAAGACCCGGCCCGGCCCGGCCGACCAGAGCAGCGCGGGGTCGCCGCTGAGCACCAGCCGGGCGCCGTCCGGGAGCGACTCCACGACCATCGCGGCGGTCTCCACGTCCAGCTGCGGCGCGTCCAGCACGATCAGCAGGTCCAGGGCGAAGGCGCCCTCGGCGTCCCGGCCGGGACCCTCGGCGCCGGACAGCAGGCCGGGAAGGGTGACGACGGAGCCGTCCCCCTCGCCTCCCTCGCCCGCCTCGTCCCCTTGGTCCGCCGCGTCCAGGTGTGCCGCCAGCCGGCGCCGTCCGTCCGGTGTGTGGCAGGCGGCGACCGCGCGCACTCCCAGGGACCGGGCGGCGGCGAGCAGGGCGGCCGGTTCGGCGCGCGCCGCCTCGCCGCCGGTGTGCACGACGAGGCCGTGCCCGGCGACCGCGCGGATCAGCTCGGCCGTGCTGCCGGACGCCCGGGCGGCGGCGGACTCCCACGATGCCGAGGTCTCCTCGGCCGGGGCGTTGGCCAGGCGGGCCAGACCGTCGGCGAGGCTCTCCTCCGCGAGCGCGTACCGCTCGAGACCGACGAGGACCCGGACCGGACCGGTCTCCTCCTCGCTGTCCTCGCCGTCCCCGCCGTCCCCGCCGTTCTCGGATTCCCGGTTCGCGGCCACCGGGGCCGGGGCGGTGCCGGGCTCCTCCAGGGCGTCCTGGAAGACGAGGGCCTCGCCCTCGGCGAGGGTGCTCTGCACGGCCGCGTCCGCGTCCGGGACGCCCTGCCGGGCGAGCGCCGCCGTCAGCGTCGGCAGCTCCAGGGCGGTGTGCCCGGCCAGGGCCGCCTGTTCCAGCAGCCAGACGGTCACCGCCCGGCCCCGCCGCTCGTCGCCCGGGGCGCACTCCGCGCCGAGCCGCGCCCGCGCGAAGCCGTCCGCCTGCTCGGGCCGCACGCCGGGGACGCGCAGCAACTGCCAGGGGTCCTCGCCCAGGGACTCCGCGGCCCCCTCGCCCAGAGCCGCCGCGACCTGCGGCGCCAGTGCCTCGGGAGCACCGCCGGCGGCCAGTACACGCCGTACGGCCTCCACGGTGTCCGGCGCCGGCGCGGTGGCGACGGGAGCCGCGGCCACCGGCTGCGGGCTCCGCACGGGCTCCGGGGCGGCGGGGCGCGGGGCGGGCTCCGGATCGGCGAACACGGTGGCGGCGGGCTTCTCCCCGCTCTCCACGGCCCGCACGGCCGCCAGGAGGTCGGCGGCCTTGCCGCTCAGCTTGGTCCCGGCGGGGACGGGACCCCGCTTCTCCGCCTTGCGCCGCTCGATCCGCTCGCGCTCCAGCTTCTGGGCGGCGAGTTCCGCCTCGGCCTCGGACGGCTTCCGGGCGGGCTCCTCGGCCGCGGACCCGGGCTCCGTCCCCCCGTCGCCGGCCGGGGGCGCCGCGGAGCCGGACTGCGATGGGCCCTCGGCGGGCGGTGCGTCGTCCGGGGTGCCCGGCCCGGTGTTCTCCGCGGTGCTGGGGGGCTCCGGCTCCGTGCTCACAGCGTGCTCCAGTCGTGATCGGGATAGCGGTGCACGGGCGCCGACACGTCGTCGAGCGCCCGGCAGATCTCGTCAGGAAGACTAAGCGCCTCCACCGACAACGCGGCCGTGAGCTGCCGCGCGTTGCGCGCGCCGACGATCGGGGCGGCCACTCCGGGCCGGTCGCGGACCCAGGCGAGGGCGACCTGCTGGGGGCTCACCGCGAGCCCGTCCGCCGCGGTCGCCACGGCGTCCACGATGCGGCTCGCGGCGTCGTCGAGATAGGGCTCGACGAACGGCGCGAAGTGGCCGGAGGCGGCGCGGGAGTCCGGCGGCAGGGCGTCGCCGCGGTACTTGCCGGTGAGGACGCCCCGGCCGACCGGTGAGGAGGGCAGCAGTCCGATGCCCAGGTCCAGCGCGGCCGGCAGCACCTCGCGCTCCACACCGCGCTGCAGCAGGGAGTACTCCATCTGCGTGCTGGCCAGCCGGGTGCGCGTACCCGGTGCCGCGAGCTGCCAGGTGGCGGCCTTGGCGAGCTGCCAGCCGCAGAAGTTGGAGACGCCGGCATAGCGGGCGCGACCGCTGGCGACCGCGATGTCGAGGGCCTGGAGGGTCTCCTCCAGCGGGGTGCCGGGGTCGAAGGCGTGCACGTGCCACACGTCGACGTGGTCCGTGCCGAGCCGGGTGAGCGAGGCGTCCAGGGCCGCGAGGAGATGACCGCGGGAGCCGTCGACACGCCGGTCCGGGTCGGGCACGCTGCCGGCCTTCGTCGAGATGATCAGGTCCCGGCGCGGTATCAGGCCCTCCATGATCCGCCCCAGCACGTACTCGGCCTCCCCGTCGCCGTACACGTCCGCCGTGTCGACGAGGGTGCCGCCCGCCTCCCAGAACGTCTTCAAGAGGTCCGCCGCGTCGTGCTCGTCGGTGTCACGGCCCCAGGTCAGGGTGCCGAGCCCGATGCGGGACACGCGCAGGCCGGTGCGACCGAGATGCCTCTGCTCCATGGACGCCGAGATTACTGGCCGGAACCGGACCGCGGGTCGCCTGTGGACGACGGAATCCCGGGCGGGCCGGGACCGGTTCGGGCAGGCCGGAACCTCCTGCGGGCCGCCGCGACCCTCGCCACACCACCCTCCCTCCGGGCCGTCCCGCGCGCTACTGTCTCCGCGACAGCGTCGTTACTGATCAGTAAGGGGAATCGGCCATGCAGCTCGGGATCAACCTCGGCTACTGGGGTGCCGGAATGGACGGGGACAACCTGGCCGTGGCACAGGAGGCCGACCGGCTGGGGTACGCGGTCTGCTGGGCCGCGGAGGCCTACGGCTCGGACGCCGCCACCGTGCTCAGCTGGGTCGCCGCCCAGACCGAACGCATCGACGTCGGCTCGGCCATCTTCCAGATCCCGGCCCGCCAGCCGGCGATGACCGCGATGACCGCCGCCACCCTCGACTCGCTGTCCGGCGGCCGCTTCCGCCTCGGCCTCGGCGTCTCGGGCCCGCAGGTCTCCGAAGGCTGGTACGGCGTCAAGTTCGACAAGCCGCTGTCCCGCACGCGCGAGTACGTCGAGATCGTCCGCAAGGCGATGACGCGCGAGCGGCTGTCGTACGAGGGCGAGCACTGGACGCTGCCGCTGCCGGGCGGCCCCGGCAAGCCGATCAAGCTGACCGTGCACCCGGAGCGCGAGCACATCCCGCTGTACATCGCCGCGATCGGCCCGAAGAACCTGGAGCAGACCGGCGAGATCGCCGACGGCGCCCTGCTGATCTTCCCGTCCGCCGACCACATCGAGGACACCGCGATCAAGCACCTGCGCGCGGGGCGCGAGAAGGCCGGCAAGACGCTGGACGGCTTCGACGTCTGCCCGACGCTGCCGCTGGCCGTCGGCGCCGACGGCGACGTCGAGCGGCTCGCCGACACCTTCCGGCCCTACACCGCGCTCTACGTCGGCGGAATGGGCAGCCGCAAGCAGAACTTCTACAACCAGCTCGCCCGGCGCATGGGCTACGAGCAGGCCGCCGACGAGATCCAGGACAAGTACCTCTCCGGGGACAAGCAGGGCGCCGCGGCGGCCGTTCCGCACGAGCTGATCGACCGGACCACGCTGCTGGGCTCCAAGGAGCGCATCGCCGACCGGATGAAGGCCTACGCGGCGGCCGGCGTCACCACCCTCACCCTCGCCCCCGCCGGCTTCACGCTCGACGAGCGGCTCGCCTCGCTGCGGGCGGGGGCCGAGGCACTGGAGCTGGCCGGACTGGCGTAGCACGGGCCGGGCCCGACCCCGCCGGCACGGCGAGGGGGAAGTCAGCGGCCGTGGTGGGGGCTCGGGGGTCTTCCCCGCCACGGCCGTCACGGGGAACAACGCCCCGCGCAGCGCGCGGTTACGCCCTCGGCGCGAGCTTCTCGGGTCATCCGTTCGGCGCAGTCGTCCCGGCACAGCTGTTGCGACACCCCTCTGCCCGCACTTGACTCGTTCTTTGCGGGACCCGCGGAATCCCGGGACGCAGAGAGGTGCCCCACGATGCTTTCGGCCAAGAGCCTGTTCCAGGAGATCCTGGACGACGACGAGTCCTTCCGGCTGTTCTGTTCCATCGCCGCGAGCGGGGAGTCGCAGGGCGGCTGGGAGAACGCCCGGATCGCCGCGCTCGTCCCGCCGGACCAGCGCGACCTCGCCCCCAAGATCGCGCGGCACGGCGCCGACGAGGACAAGCACGGGCGGATCTTCGACGCCCTGCTGAAGAAGCGCGGCCTCCAGCCCGTCCCCGTCCCGCCCGACGCCGACTACACGATGCTCCTGGAGCGCGCCGGCATCGGCCTCGCCCACGACAGGCTCAGGGCCGACCAGCCGCTGACCGTGCAGGACGTCGTCACCTACCTCGCCCACAGCCGGGTCACCGAGCAGCGCGCCTCCGAGCAGATGGAGCTGCTGCGCAAGCACTTCGCCGACCACCCCGACATCGGCCGCGCGGTGCGGATGATCTCCCACGACGAGGACAACCACCTCGCCTACTGCCACGAGGAGCTGCTGCGCCTCGCGCGCGCGGGGCACGGCCGCGCGATCCAGCGCACCCTGCGCGAGTGCGCGCTCACGGAGATCCGCGTCCACCGCGACGTCAGCCTCGCGGTGATGTCCCACATGGGCCGCATCCTCGGCTGGTCCCGGCCCAAGGCGGCCCTCCTCGCCGCCGGCGTCCACGCCGTGTATGCGGGGGAGCGCCTGGCGGGCTGGCACCGCATGGTCAGCCTGACCATGCCCGAACGGCGTGACACCCTGGGCGGCCCGGCCACCCCGGCCCCCGAGTTCGCCTGAGCGAGGCGCCGCAGTCCGCCCGAGCGACGGGCCGCCACGCGCGTGACGCCCGAACCGCGCGGCGCGGCGCCCGCACGGGGAGCCCGCGCCGCCGTAAGCGCACGCGGCGCCAGACCGTACGGCACGCGGCGCCCGACCGTACGGCACCCGCGCACGGTGCTCGCCCACAGCACCCGCGCACGGATGCTCCGCCCCCTACAGCCACCCCCGCCGCTTGAACGTCCGGTACAGGACCACCTCCAGCGCGGCCATGATCGCGATCACCGCCGGATACGACCAGGTCCAGCGCAGTTCCGGCATGTGCTCGAAGTTCATGCCGTAGATGCCCGCGATCATGGTGGGGATCGCGGCCATGGCCGCCCACGCGGAGATCTTCCGCATGTCGTCGTTCTGCCGGACGCTCATCTGCGCCAGGTGCGCCGAGAGGATGTCCGACACGAGCCGGTCCAGGCTCTCCACGGACTCGTTCACGCGCGCGAGGTGGTCGCTGACATCCCGGAAGAAGGGCCGTGCCTCGTCGTTCACGAACGGCAGGCCCGTCCCGGACAGGCCCGCCCCGGACCCCCCGGTGCCGGCCAGCCGGGACACCGGGGGCGCCAGCGGGACCGTGGCCCGGCGGAACTCCAGGACCTGCCGCTTGAAGGTGTAGATCCGGGAGGCCGTGTTCCGGGACCCGCCGCCGTCCGGCGAGAACACCTCCGTCTCCAGCTCCTCCAGGTCGGTCTGCAACTCCGTCGCCACGTCCAGGTAGTGGTCGACGGTGGCGTCGGCTATCGCGTAGACCACCGCCGTCGGTCCCTTCGCCAGCATCTCCGGCTCGTGCTCCAGCCGCCGCCGTACCGCGGCGAGGGGCGCGCCCTCGCCGTGCCGGACGGTCAGCACGAAGGAGTCGCCGAGGAAGACCATGACCTCCCCGGAGGAGACCGCGTCGCTCTCCGGCTCGTACACCACCGGCTTCAGCACCAGGAACAGCGAGTCGTCGTACACCTCCAGCTTGGGCCGCTGGTGGGCCTTGAGGGCGTCCTCCACCGCCAGCGGGTGCAGCGCGAACTCCTGGGTGACCTGGGCGAACTCCTTCTCGGTGGGCTCGTGCAGCCCGATCCAGACGAAGCCGCCCGCGGCCCGCGCGTCGTCCAGCGCGTCGGAGAAGTCCTGCGGGCCCTCGGTCCGGCGCCCGTCCCGGTAGATGGCGCAGTCGACGATCACGAAGTGCTTTCTCCCTTCCGCGGTTCCCTGTGCCCCCAGGAGTACCCCTACCCTGGGCGGCATGCCCACGCTGATCCTGGTCCGGCACGGACGGTCCACCGCCAACACCTCCGGAGTGCTCGCCGGCTGGACGCCCGGCGTCGCCCTCGACGAGCGCGGCGCCGCACAGGCCGCCGCGCTGCCGGCCAGGCTCGAGGGCCTGCCGATCGCCGAGGTCGTCGCCAGCCCGCTGCAACGCTGCCAGGAGACGGTCCGGCCCCTGCTCGACGCCCGCCCCGGCCTGCCCCTCCACTCCGACGAGCGGATCGGGGAGGCCCACTACGGCGACTGGTCCGGACGCAAGCTCGCGGAGCTGACGGACGACCCGCTGATGGAGGTCGTCCAGGCGCACCCCTCCGCGGCCGCCTTCCCCGGCGGCGAGTCCATGCGGGCCATGCAGACCCGCGCCGCCGAGGCCGTACGGGAGTGGAACGCGCGCGTGGAGCGCGACCACGGCCCCGACGCCGTCTACCTCATGTGCTCGCACGGCGACATCATCAAATCGCTCGTCGCGGACGCGCTGGGGCTGCACCTCGACCTCTTCCAGCGCATCTCCGTCGAACCCTGTTCCGTCACGGTGATCCGCTACACCCGCCTGCGGCCCTTCCTCGTGCGCCTCGGCGACACCGGGGACTTCGCCTCCCTCGTGCCGCGCGAGGAGCCCCCGCGGCAGGACGCCACGGTCGGGGGTGATGCGGGCGCACCGTGATCGTCGGCCGCAGTAGGGTGAAGCGGTCCGCATACGCGCGCGTTCACGCATGGACGTTCCGTACCCACGATCCCCATGGAGAACAGGACGTGTCCCGTCAGGTGTTCCTCTACGACCCCCCGGACCGCTTCGTGGCCGGTACGGTCGGACTGCCCGGGCGCCGTACCTTCTTCCTCCAGGCCACGGCCGGCTCCCGGGTGACCAGCGTGGCCCTGGAGAAGACCCAGGTCGCCGCGCTCGCCGAGCGCATGGACGAGCTGCTGGACGAGGTCGTACGCCGTAGCGGCGGAAGTGCCGCGGTGCCCGCCGTCGCCCCCGCCGAAGTGGCCGACTCGGGCCCCCTCGACACCCCCGTCGAGGAGGAGTTCCGGGTCGGCACGATGGCCCTCGCCTGGGACGGCGAGGAGCAGCGCATGATCGTCGAGGCGCAGGCCCTGGTGGAACTCGACGCCGAGACCGACGAGGACCTCGCCGAGGCCGAGGAGCGGCTGCTCCAGGACGAGGAGAACGGACCCCCGATGCTGCGGGTCCGCCTCACCGGCGCGCAGGCCAGGGCCTTCGCCAAGCGTGCTCTCGACGTCGTCAACGCCGGCCGGCCGCCGTGCCCGCTGTGCAGTCTGCCGCTCGACCCGGAAGGACACGTATGTCCGCGCCAGAACGGATACCGCCGCGGGGCGTGACGACCACCGGCCGGTCCGACGCCGACCTGCTCGCGCGAGGCGAGCTGACCGTGCGCGGCCGCATCCGGGAGGCGTCCAACGCGGCCCTGTACTGCACCGTCACGCACGAGGGCCGCGAGGCGGCCTGCGTCTACAAACCGGTCGCCGGCGAGAGGCCCCTGTGGGACTTCCCCGACGGCACCCTCGCCCGACGGGAGGTCGCCGCGTACGCGGTCTCCGAGGCCACCGGCTGGGGGCTCGTCCCGCCGACCGTGCTGCGCGACGGGCCGTACGGCGAGGGCATGTGCCAGCTGTGGATCGAGGTGTCCCCGCAGGCCGAACTGCTCGCCCTGGTCGACGCCGAGGAGCCCGAGCCGGGCTGGCGGGCGATCGGCTTCGCCGAGACCGGCGAGGGGCGGACCGCGCTGCTGGTGCACGCCGACGACGAGCGGCTGCGCCGGCTCGCCGTCCTCGACGCGGTCATCAACAACGCCGACCGCAAGGGCGGCCACCTGCTGCCCACCGCGGACGGGCGGCTCTACGGCATCGACCACGGCGTCACCTTCAACGCCGAGGACAAGCTGCGCACCCTCCTGTGGGGGTGGGCGGGGGAGCCCCTGACCGGGGAGGCCGTCGAGGTGCTCCAGGGCCTCCGGGGCGCCCTGGAGGCGGGCGGGACGCTGGCGGCCACCCTGGCCGCGCTCGTCACCCCGGCCGAGGTCGACGCCACGCGCGCGCGTGTCGGAGCGCTGCTGGAGTCCGGCAGGCACCCCGAGCCCGGCGGCGACTGGCCGGCCATCCCCTGGCCACCGGTCTAGCGCGGGCCGGCCGACCCGACCCGACCCGGCCCGGTCCTGGACCGGGTCGGGTCGGCCCGGCCTCATCCGGTCCGGCCGCCCGGCCTGCTTCCGCCCGGTCCTGTCCCATCCGGCTTGGTTCCGGCTCGGTCCGGCTCCAGCGGGCCCGGGCCCGCTCCGCCCGGTCCGGTCCCGCCCGGCCCGCCCCGGTCCTGCCCTCCGGGACCGGGCCCGTGCCGCGACGGCCGACCCCAGCACGCGGGACGGAGCCGCGCAAGAGTGCCTTCCCGGTCATCCGGCCCGCTCCGGTTCGTACCCGGCGGATCCCTCCGGTTAGGCTCATGACATGCATGCCTGGCCCGCTTCCGAGGTCCCCGCCCTGCCTGGTCAGGGCCGCGACCTGAGGATCCACGACACCGCGACCGGCGGCCTCGTCACCCTCGACCCCGGTCCCGTCGCCCGTATCTACGTCTGCGGTATCACGCCGTACGACGCGACCCACATGGGTCACGCGGCGACCTACAACGCGTTCGACCTGGTTCAGCGCGTGTGGCTCGACACCAAGCGGCAGGTCCACTACGTCCAGAACGTCACCGACGTCGACGATCCGCTCCTGGAGCGCGCGCAGCGGGACGGCCTCGACTGGGTCGCCCTCGCCGAGAAGGAGACGGCCCTCTTCCGCGAGGACATGACGGCCCTGCGGATGCTGCCGCCGCGGCACTACATCGGCGCCGTCGAGGCCATACCCGGCATCGTCCCGCTCGTCGAGCGGCTGCGGGAGCTCGGTGCCGCCTACGAACTCGAGGGGGACGTCTACTTCTCCGTCGGGTCCGACCCGAACTTCGGCAAGGTCTCCGGCCTGGACGCCGCCGCCATGCGGCTGCTGTCCGCCGAGCGCGGCGGGGACCCGGACCGGCCGGGCAAGAAGAACCCGCTCGACCCGATGCTGTGGATGGCGGCCCGCGAGGGCGAGCCCAGCTGGGACGGCGGCTCACTGGGCCGCGGCCGGCCGGGCTGGCACATCGAGTGCGTCGCCATCGCCCTGGACCACCTCGGCATGGGCTTCGACGTGCAGGGCGGCGGCTCCGACCTCGCCTTCCCGCACCACGAGATGGGCGCCTCGCACGCCCAGGTGCTCACCGGCGAGTTCCCCATGGCCAAGGCGTACGTCCACGCGGGCATGGTCGCGCTGGACGGCGAGAAGATGTCCAAGTCCAAGGGCAACCTCGTCTTCGTCTCGAAGCTGCGCCGGGACGGCGTCGACCCCGCCGCGATCCGGCTCACCCTCCTCGCCCACCACTACCGGGCCGACTGGGAGTGGACCGACCAGGTCCTCCAGGACGCCGTGGACCGGCTCGGGCGCTGGCGCGCCGCCGTCTCCCGGCCCGACGGTCCGCCGGCCGAGGCCCTGGTGGACGAGATCCGCGCGGCCCTGGCGAACGACCTGGACGCCCCGGCCGCGCTGGCCGCCGTCGACGGCTGGGCCGCACTCCAGCAGGAGCGGGGCGGCACGGACATGGGTGCGCCCGGCGTGGTGTCGCGGGCGGTGGACGCGCTGCTGGGCGTGGCGCTGTAGGCCTCCGCCGGACGGGCACGGCCGGGGCGCCTCCCCTGCACGAGGAGGCGCCCCGGCCGTGTGCCCGGCTCCGGACGATTCGTCGTACGGGGGAGTGCGGGCGTCGTCACCGTTCCGCCGGCCGTGAGCGGCCGATCCGCTCAGTCCTCCGACGGATCGTCCTCGTCGGCGCCGTCCCCGCTCGGCTTCGGCGGCTTCGGGGGCCGTGTCCGCTCCCCGGGGCCGGGCGGCCCGCCGCCGTCCCGGCGCCGCAGGTACCGCTCGAACTCCCGGGCGATCGCCTCCCCCGAGGCCTCCGGCAGCTCCGCGGTGTCCCGGGCCTCCTCCAGCGTCTGGACGTACTCCGCGACCTCGCTGTCCTCGGCGGCCAGTTGGTCCACCCCCACCTGCCAGGCGCGCGCGTCCTCGGGCAGTTCACCCAGCGGGATGCGCACGTCGATCAGGTCCTCCAGCCGGTTGAGGAGGGCGAGCGTGGCCTTCGGGTTCGGCGGCTGCGACACGTAGTGCGGTACGGCGGCCCAGAGACTGACGGCCGGTACGCCCGCGTGCGCGCACGCCTCCTGGAGGACGCCGACGATGCCCGTGGGGCCCTCGTACTTCGTCTCCTCCAGGTCCATGCGCCGGGCCAGGTCCGCGTCGGACGTGGTCCCGCTGATCGGCACCGGACGGGTGTGCGGGGTGTCGCCCAGCAGGGCGCCCAGGACGACGACCAGTTCCACGCCCAGCTCGTGCGCGAAGCCGAGCAGCTCGTTGCAGAACGAGCGCCAGCGCATGGACGGTTCGATGCCGCGCACGAGCACCAGGTCGCGCGGCTTCTCGCCGCCGACGCGCACCACCGACAACCTTGTCGTCGGCCACGTGATCTTGCGCACGCCGGCGTCCATCCACACCGTGGGCCGGTTCACCTGGAAGTCGTAGTAGTCCTCGGCGTCCAGCGCCGCGAACACCTCGCCCTTCCACTCCCGTTCCAGATGCGCGACCGCGGTGGAAGCCGCGTCGCCGGCATCGTTCCAGCCCTCGAACGCGGCCACCATGACCGGGTCGATCAGCTCGGGAACCCCCTCGAGCTCGATCACCCAGCGCCTCCTTCCGACGTGCCCTCGCCTGACCACCCAACCTTACGGCGTCCGACGGGGGCGCCCGCAGCCCCCTCGCGCGGGCCGGTGAACGGATCACTGCCCCGTTCGCCGGCCCCGGACACCCCTTGCCGGACACCCCTCGCCGGACGCCGCTCACGGGCTCGGCCCCCACCGCGGCTCCACGCGCGCGACGTGCGCCGCGGGTCGCGGTCCGGCCGCCTCCGCGTCCCGGTCGCGGCCCCGCGTCCCGGTCGCGCAGCGCCGGCCGGAGCGCCCGGCGCTCGCGCGAGGGGCCCGCGACCGCGTCCTTTCGCGCCGGGTCGCGCCGGGCCGCGCCGGGCCGCGCCGGACCGGGGCCCGCGCGGGGGATCCTGACGGACCGTCGGGGAGGAGGCGCGGCACCGGGTCGCCGGCACCGCGCGCGACGCCCCGGCGGAACCCGGCGGTCGCGGGGCGGGCCCGGCCCGGCGGCCGGTTCGCTCTCCGGCCGCCACGACGGCTCCGCCCGCCACGACGAAGGGACGGCCCCACCGGGGAGCCGTCCCTTTCCCGCCGCGGGCTACTTCTTGTCGAGCAGGTCCTGCACCTTCGCGCGGACCTCGTCCGTGGCCAGGCCGCGGATCGTCAGGGTCGTGCGGCGGCGCAGCACGTCGTCCTGCGTCTCGGCCCACTCGTGGTCCCGGGCGTACACGACCTGCGCCCAGATCTCCGGGGCGTCGGGGTGCACGCGCTCGCCCAGCTCCGGGTTCTCGTTCGCCATCCGGGCGATGTCGAAGGCCAGCGAACCGTAGTGCGTGGCCAGGTGCCTGGCGGTGTCGGCCGCCATGCGCGGTCCCGGCGCCGGGTGGTCGACGAGCAGCCGGTGGGCGACCGCGCGCGGGTTGGCGACGCCGGGCAGCGGCAGCTTCCTCGGCAGCGCGGAGACCGGCTCGAAGTCGTCACCGAGCGGGTGGCCCGGCAGCACCTGGAGCTTCTGCATGACCGTGCGTCCGATGTGCCGGAAGGTCGTCCACTTGCCGCCCGCGACCGACAGCATCCCGCCCCGGCCCTCGGTCACCACCGTCTCCCGCTTGGCCTTCGCGGTGTCGCCGGGACCGCCCGGCAGCACCCGCAGACCGGCGAACGCGTACGTGATCAGATCACGGTCGAGCTGCTGGTCGCGGATGGAGAAGGCGGCCTCGTCGAGTATCTGCGCGGTGTCCTTCTCGGTGACCGCGACGTCCGCCGGGTCGCCCTCGTAGACCTCGTCGGTCGTGCCGAGCAGCAGCATGTCCTCCCAGGGGAGGGCGAAGGTGATCCGGTACTTGTCGATGGGGGTCGCCAGCGCGGCCTTCCACGGGGACGTCCGCTTCAGGACCAGGTGCGCGCCCTTCGACAGCCGGATCGACGGCGCGGCGTCCGGGTCCTCCATGCGGCGCAGGTGGTCCACCCACGGCCCGGTCGCGTTGAGCACGAGCCGGGCGTTGACGCCGAACTCGTCGCCGGAGAGGCGGTCGCGCAGCTCGGCGCCCGTCACCCGGCCCTTGGTGAAGCGCAGCCCGGTCACCTCGGCGTGGTTGAGCACCACCGCGCCCGCCTCGACGGCCGCGCGCACCGTCATCAGCGCCATCCGGGCGTCGTTCATCTGGTCGTCGCCGTACACGGCCACGGCCTTGAGGTTGTCGGTGCGCAGCTCGGGCACGTCCTGCCGGGCCTTGGCCGGCGACAGCAGGTGACCCACGCCGTCGCCGAAGGCCGACAGCGCGGAGTAGGCGAACACGCCCGCCCCGAGCTTCGCCGCGCCGTGCGGCCCGCCCTTGTACACGGGGAGGTAGAACGTGAGCGGGTTCGCCAGGTGGGGGGCCACCTGGCGGGACACCGCACGGCGCTCGAAGTGGTTCTCCGCCACCAGCTTCACCGCGCCGGTCTGCAGGTAGCGCAGACCGCCGTGGAGCAGCTTGGAGGAGGCGGAGGACGTGGCGCCGGCGAAGTCGCCGGCATCGACCACCGCCACCCTGAGGCCGGACTGCGCGGCGTGCCAGGCGGTGGAGATGCCCAGGATGCCGCCGCCGATCACGAGGAGGTCGTACGACGCCTTGGCGAGCTGCTCCCGGGTCTCGGCGCGGCTCGGGTTCGAGCCGGAGGCCGGGCGCGTGCCGAGGGCAGGCACGGACTTCAGGGTGGAATCGGTGGTCATTGCGGTTCTTACTCCTCGTCAGTCTTCGTCGGCGATCCAGCCCATGGTCCGCTCGACGGCCTTGAGCCAGCTCTTGTACTCACGGTCGCGGGTCTCCGCGTCCATGCGGGGGGTCCACTCGGCGGCCCGGCGCCAGTTGGCGCGCAGGTCGTCGGTGCTCGTCCAGAAGCCGACGGCGAGGCCGGCGGCGTAGGCGGCGCCGAGGCAGGTCGTCTCGGCGACCATCGGACGCACGACCGGCGCGTCCAGGAAGTCCGAGAGGGTCTGCATCAGCAGGTTGTTGGAGGTCATGCCGCCGTCGACCTTGAGGGCCGCCAGCTCGACGCCGGAGTCCTTGGTCATGGCGTCGCTGATCTCACGGGTCTGCCAGGCGGTCGCCTCCAGGACGGCGCGCGCGAGGTGCGCCTTGGTGACGTACCGGGTGAGGCCGGCGATCACACCGCGGGCGTCGGGGCGCCAGTAGGGGGCGAACAGGCCGGAGAAGGCCGGCACGAAGTACGCGCCGCCGTTGTCCTCGACCGACAGCGCGAGGGTCTCGATCTCGGCGGCGGTGGAGATCAGGCCCATCTGGTCGCGCATCCACTGCACCAGTGAACCGGTGACGGCGATGGAGCCTTCCAGGGCGTAGACCGGCTTGGCGTCACCGATGCGGTAGCCGACGGTGGTCAGCAGGCCGGAGTACGAGTTGATGATCTTGTCACCGGTGTTCATCAGCATGAACGTGCCGGTGCCGTACGTCGACTTGGCCTCGCCCTCGGCGAAACAGGTCTGGCCGAACAGGGCCGCCTGCTGGTCGCCGAGCGCGGAGGCGACGGGGATGCCGCCGAGCAGGTCGCCCAGCTTGCCGCCGGTGATCTCGCCGTAGACCTCGGCGGAGGAACGGATCTCCGGGAGCATCGCCAGCGGGACGCCGATGGACTCGGCGATCTTCGGGTCCCACTCCAGGGTGTGCAGGTTCATCAGCATGGTGCGCGAGGCGTTGGTGACGTCGGTGACGTGCCGGCCGCCGTCGACGCCGCCGGTCAGGTTCCAGATGACCCAGCTGTCCATGGTGCCGAACAGGATGTCCCCGGCCTCGGCGCGCTCGCGCAGGCCCTCGACGTTGTCGAGCAGCCAGCGGGCCTTCGGGCCGGCGAAGTAGGAGGCCAGCGGCAGGCCCGTCTCGCGGCGGAAGCGGTCCTGGCCGACGTTGCGGCCCAGTTCGCGGCAGAGGGCGTCGGTGCGGGTGTCCTGCCAGACGATGGCGTTGTGGACGGGCTCACCGGTGTTCTTGTCCCACAGCAGCGTGGTCTCGCGCTGGTTGGTGATGCCGATGGCCTTGATGTCGTCGCGGGTGATGCCGGCCTTCGCGATGGCGGAGGCGACGACCTCCTCGACGTTGGCCCAGATCTCGGTGGCGTCGTGCTCGACCCAGCCCGGCTTGGGGAAGATCTGCTCGTGCTCCTTCTGGTCGACGGAGACGATCCGGCCGTCGCGGTCGAAGACGATGCAGCGCGAGGAGGTGGTGCCCTGGTCGATCGCGGCGATGAACGGGCCGGCGGTGTGGGCGTCGGTCACAGTGTGCTCCAGGAGGTTCCGTGGTTGAGGGGCGGTGCGTACGGCGCGCGCTCGGGGTGCGGCGTGAAGCTCATGTTCCTAAGCGAATGCGACGTTGTAGATACCCGCGGCGATCGCTCCGCCGATCAGCGGACCGACCACCGGGATCCAGGCGTAGCCCCAGTCGGAACCACCCTTGTTGGGCAGGGGCAGGAGGGCGTGCACGATGCGCGGACCGAGGTCACGGGCCGGGTTGATCGCGTAGCCGGTCGGGCCGCCGAGGGACAGGCCGATCGAGACGACCACGAGCGCGGTGATCAGCGCGCCCAGGTTGCCGAGGCCGTTGCCCTTGTCGTTCAGGCCCTGGGTGAGGACGGCGAGCACCAGCACGACGGTGCCGATGATCTCCGTGGCGAGGTTCTGCACCGCGTTGCGGATCTCCGGGCCCGTGGAGAAGACGCCGAGCACCGGACCGGCGCCCTTCTCCTGGGCCTCGACGGCCTTGGCCGCCGTGGCCTGCGCGCCCGGGCCGCCGACGATCTCCCGGTCGGTGAGGTGCGCGTGGAACTGGCCGTAGTAGGCGACCCACACCAGGGCCGCGCCGACGGCGGCACCGAGCAGCTGGCCGGCCCAGTAGGCCGGGACGTTGCTCCAGTCGCCGTCCTTGATCGCGAGCGCCAGGGTCACGGCCGGGTTCAGGTGGGCACCCGACAGCGGCGCCGAGGTGTAGACCGCCGTCAGAACGGCGAAACCCCACCCGAAGGTGATGGCGAGCCAGCCGGCGTTGCGGGCTTTGGAGGCCTTCAGCGTCACGGCGGCGCAGACTCCGCCGCCGAGCAGGATGAGTATGGCGGTACCGATGGTCTCGCCGATGAAGATGTCGGAGCTGGACACCCGCGACTCCTTTGTCCTTCGTCCAGGGGACCGAACCCCGGGTCCCTCCGGGAGTTCGAGCTGCCCTCGGGGTGAGAGCGATGTCGGCCCTTGGCGTCGTCACACTCTAACGCGTATTGCCGGTAAGTGTTCGACAATGCCGACCGATGGACGGGAGTCTCGCCCCGGTGTCGCAGGTGCGTCAAGAGTCCCGTTATCGAAAATACGATCGTTATTGATCGCGGGCGCCTATCGGTCCGGACGGCCCGCCCCCGGCCCGCCCGAGCCCCGCGGGCGCGACCGCCACGCCCGGAACGCCCCGCGCCGGGCGTCCGGAACGCCCCGCGCCGGACATGAGGAGGACCGGAACGCCGTCCCGACGTCCCGGTGTGCTCCCGCCCGGCTCTCAGAACCGCCCGGCGCCCAGGTCCCGCGACACGGCGCGGGCGCAGTCCCGTACGGCCGCGATCAGCTCGGGCCGCACCTCGCCGTCCCGGCACACGCGCTCCACGGCGCCGGTGATGCCGACCGCCCCCACCGGCATGCGCCGCCGGTCGTGGATGGGCGCGGCGATGGAGGCGACGCCCTCCCAGGTCTCCTCGACGTCCGCCGCGTACCCCCGCGCGCGCGTGAGGTCGAGGAGCTGCTCGAAGCCCTCCGCCCCGCACACCGTGCGCTCGGTGAACGGCTTGCGGTCGGCCTCCAGGGCCTCGCTGTGCGCGACCGGGTCGTACGCCGACAGCACCTTGCCCAGGGCCGTCGAGTGCAGCGGCTGCATGGCCCCGATCTCCAGGACCTGCCGGCTGTCGTCGGGCCGGAAGACGTGGTGCACGATCAGCACGCCCTGCTGGTGCAGCACCCCCAGGTGCACGCTCTCGCCGCTGGAACGGGCCAGGTCGTCCGTCCACACCAGGGCACGCGCGCGCAGCTCGTGCACGTCCAGGTAGGTGGTGCCCAGGCGCAGCAGCTCCGCGCCCAGCTGGTAGCGGCCGGAGGCCTCGTCCTGTTCGACGAAACCCTCGTGCTGGAGGGTGCGCAGGATGCCGTGGGCGGTGCCCTTGGCCAGGCCCAGCGCCGAGGCGATGTCCGACAGGCCCAGCCGCCGCTCGCCGCCCGCGAGCAGTCGCAGCATCGCGGCCGCCCTTTCGAGCGACTGGATGTTCCGTGCCATCGCCGTTCCGCCTCCGTCCCCTTCGGCCGTCCACGCGCAGCCGGTACTGCCGTCGTTCGGCATTGTCGAACATTACCGGTCCATGTCGACCTCCCGCTAATGGTCCGTCGACATCCCGTCACACCACGCGTTTCCGGCCGACTGACAGCAGGAGATCCCGGTCCGCCCCGTGGACGCCCTGACCATAAGCCCCCCGTCCCGGCTACCCTGGCCGCGAGCGCCCCGCACGGGAAGCTCCCCGACCCCTCCCGCGGGACGGTCCGGGGGGCGACCACGGGGCGCCGTGAAGCCGACAGCCGTCGCACCCGAGGGAGCCCTTACATGGCCTCTGTGCCGCCGACCCCTTCCGCCGACAGCCGGACCCGTGTGTCCGAGCTCCGCGAGGCCTTCGCCACCCGAGTGGTGGTGGCCGACGGAGCGATGGGCACGATGCTCCAGGCCCAGGACCCCACCCTGGAGGACTTCCAGAACCTCGAGGGCTGCAACGAGATCCTGAACGTCACCCGGCCCGACATCGTGCGCTCGGTGCACGAGGAGTACTTCGCCGCCGGAGTGGACTGCGTCGAGACGAACACCTTCGGCGCGAACTTCGCCGCCATGGCCGAGTACGACATCCCCGAGCGGGTCCACGAACTGTCCGAGGCGGGCGCCCGCATCGCCCGCGAGACGGCGGACTCCTTCGCCGCGCGCGACGGCCGCACCCGCTGGGTCCTCGGCTCGATCGGCCCCGGCACCAAGCTGCCCACGCTCGGGCACGTCGCCTACACCACCCTGCGCGACGCCTACCAGCAGAACGCCGAGGGACTCCTCGCCGGCGGCGCCGACGCCCTGATCGTCGAGACCACCCAGGACCTGCTCCAGACCAAGGCCGCCGTGCTCGGCGCCCAGCGCGCCCGCCGCAACGCCGGACTGGACGTGCCGCTCATCGTCTCCGTCACCGTGGAGACCACCGGCACCATGCTGCTCGGCTCCGAGATCGGCGCCGCCCTGACGGCCCTGGAACCGCTCGGCATCGACATGATCGGCATGAACTGCGCCACCGGCCCCGCCGAGATGAGCGAGCACCTGCGCCACCTGGCCCGCAACGCCCGCATCCCGCTCGCCTGCATGCCGAACGCGGGCCTGCCGGTGCTCGGCAAGGACGGCGCCAGCTACCCGCTCACGGCCCCCGAGCTCGCGGACGCCCAGGAGAACTTCGTCCGCGACTACGGCCTCTCCCTGGTCGGCGGCTGCTGCGGCACCACCCCCGAACACCTGCGCCAGGTCGTCGAGCGCGTCCGCGGCCTCGCCCCCGCCGAGCGCGACCCGCGCCCCGAACCCGGCGCCGCCTCGCTCTACCAGAACGTCCCCTTCCGCCAGGACACCGCCTACCTGGCCATCGGCGAGCGCACCAACGCCAACGGTTCCAAGAAGTTCCGCGAGGCCATGCTGGAGGGCCGCTGGGACGACTGCGTGGAGATCGCCCGCGAGCAGATCCGCGAGGGCGCCCACATGCTCGACCTGTGCGTGGACTACGTCGGCCGTGACGGCGTCGCCGACATGGAGGAACTGGCGGGCCGCCTCGCCACCGCCTCCACCCTGCCGATCGTGCTGGACTCCACCGAGGTCGAGGTCGTCAGGGCCGGTCTGGAGAAGCTCGGCGGCCGCGCGGTCATCAACTCCGTCAACTACGAGGACGGCGACGGCCCCGAGTCCCGCTTCGCCCGGGTCACCCGGCTGGCCCAGGAGCACGGCGCCGCGCTGATCGCCCTCACCATCGACGAGGAGGGCCAGGCCCGCACCCCCGAGAAGAAGGTCGAGATCGCCGAACGGCTCATCGACGACCTCACCGGGAACTGGGGCATCCGCGAGGAGGACATCCTCATCGACACCCTGACCTTCACCATCTGCACCGGTCAGGAGGAGTCCCGCAAGGACGGCGTCGCCACCATCGAGGCGATCCGCGAGCTCAAGCGCCGCCACCCCGACGTCCAGACCACCCTCGGCCTGTCGAACATCTCCTTCGGCCTCAACCCGGCCGCCCGCGTCCTGCTCAACTCCGTCTTCCTCGACGAGTGCGTCAAGGCCGGCCTGGACTCGGCGATCGTGCACGCGTCCAAGATCCTCCCGATCGCCCGCTTCACCGAGGAAGAGGTCACCACCGCCCTCGACCTCATCCACGACCGCCGCAGCGAGGGCTACGACCCCCTCCAGAAGCTCATGCAGCTGTTCGAGGGCGCCACCACCAAGTCCCTCAAGGCGGGCCGCGCCGAGGAACTGGCCGCCCTGCCGCTGGACGAGCGCCTCAAGCGCCGCATCATCGACGGCGAGCGCAACGGCCTGGAGGCCGACCTCGACGAGGCCCTCGAGAGCCGCCCCGCCCTGGAGATCGTCAACGAGACCCTCCTCGACGGCATGAAGGTCGTCGGCGAGCTGTTCGGCTCCGGCCAGATGCAGCTGCCGTTCGTCCTGCAGTCGGCCGAGGTCATGAAGACCGCCGTCGCCCACCTCGAACCCCACATGGAGAAGGTCGAGGGCGAGGAGGGCAAGGGCACCATCGTGCTGGCCACCGTCCGCGGCGACGTCCACGACATCGGCAAGAACCTCGTCGACATCATCCTGTCCAACAACGGCTACACCGTCGTCAACCTCGGCATCAAGCAGCCCGTCTCCGCGATCCTCGAGGCCGCCGAGGAGCACCGCGCCGACGTCATCGGCATGTCCGGGCTCCTGGTCAAGTCCACGGTGATCATGAAGGAGAACCTCCAGGAGCTCAACCAGCGCGGCCTGGCGGCGAACTACCCCGTCATCCTCGGCGGCGCCGCCCTGACCCGCTCCTACGTCGAGCAGGACCTGCACGAGGTCTACGAGGGCGAGGTCCGCTACGCCCGCGACGCCTTCGAGGGACTGCGCCTGATGGACGCGCTCATCGGCGTCAAGCGCGGCGTCCCCGGCGCCGCGCTGCCCGAACTCAGGCAGCGTCGCGTCCGCGCGAGCGCCACCGCCGTCGAGGTCGACGAACGCCCCGAGGAGGGGCACGTCCGCTCCGACGTCGCCACCGACAACCCCGTCCCCACCCCGCCGTTCTGGGACACCCGCGTCATCAAGGGCATCCAGCTCAAGGAGTACGCCTCCTGGCTCGACGAGGGCGCCCTGTTCAAGGGCCAGTGGGGCCTCAAGCAGGCCCGCACCGGCGACGGCCCGACGTACGAGGAACTCGTCGAGACCGAGGGCCGCCCCAGGCTGCGCGGACTGCTCGACAGGCTCCAGACCGAGAACCTGCTCGAAGCCGCCGTCGTCTACGGCTACTTCCCCTGCGTCTCCAAGGACGACGACCTGATCATCCTGGACGAACAGGGCAACGAGCGGACCCGCTTCACCTTCCCCCGCCAGCGCCGCGGCCGCCGGCTGTGCCTGGCGGACTTCTTCCGCCCGGAGGAGTCGGGCGAGACCGACGTGGTCGGCCTCCAGGTCGTCACCGTCGGCTCCCGCATCGGCGAGGAGACCGCCAAGCTCTTCGAGTCGAACTCCTACCGTGACTACCTCGAACTGCACGGTCTGTCCGTCCAGCTGGCGGAGGCCCTCGCCGAGTACTGGCACGCGCGCGTGCGCTCGGAGCTGGGATTCGCCGGCGAGGACCCGGCCGACGTCGAGGACATGTTCGCCCTCAAGTACCGCGGCGCCCGCTTCTCCCTCGGCTACGGCGCCTGCCCCGACCTGGAGGACCGCGCCAAGATCGCCGAGCTGCTGCGGCCCGAGCGGATCGGCGTCCACCTCTCCGAGGAGTTCCAGCTGCACCCCGAGCAGTCCACGGACGCCATCGTGATCCACCATCCGGAGGCGAAGTACTTCAACGCACGGTGAGGCACCGGACACCGACCGGCACACCTCCCCCCGCACATCGATCGGACGAGTCGTACACTGGTCGGTCCACTGCAGGCCGGTTCCCCCGCGGGAACCGGCCTGCTCGTCCCTCAAGGAGGTACGTGGATGACCAGCACGGTCCCCGCACTCGGAACCCGTACGGCCGAAGGCTCGGCCCTCCAGGCGGTGCTCCTCGACATGGACGGCACCCTGGTGGACACCGAGGGATTCTGGTGGGACGTCGAGGCCGAGGTCTTCGCCGGACTCGGCCACACCCTCGACGACTCCTGGCGCCACGTCGTGGTCGGCGGCCCCATGAGCCGCAGCGCCGGGTTCCTGATCGAGGCGACCGGCGCCGACATCACCCTCGCCGAGCTCAGCGTCCTGCTCAACGACGGCTTCGAGCGGCGCATCGGCCACGACCTGCCCCTGATGCCGGGAGCCGCCCGGCTGCTGACCGAACTGGCGGCGCACGAGGTCCCCACCGCCCTCGTCTCCGCCTCGCACCGACGCATCATCGACCGCGTCCTGACCACGCTGGGCCCCCAGCACTTCGCGCTGACGGTGGCCGGCGACGAGGTGACGCGCACCAAGCCGCACCCCGATCCCTACCTCCTCGCCGCCGTCGGCCTGGACGTGGACCCCACCCGGTGCGCCGTCGTCGAGGACACCGCGACCGGGGTCGCCGCGGCCGAGGCGGCGGGCTGCCACGTCGTCGCCGTACCCTCCGTGGCGCCCATCGCCCCGGCCCGCCGCCGGACCGTCGTCTCCTCGCTGGAACAGGTCGACCTGACATTCCTGCGCGGCCTGATGCCGCTCGAATGATCGCCGGGAAGTTCAACCGTGATCCCCGATGACGGAAATGCGAGAGCCGTTCACCCAGCGTGCACCGCCGATAGCGAGGGAACGAGGGGGCGAGGGAATTCCCTCCGTGCGCGCGGTGAATTCATCCCGCCACGGACGGCTGAATTCCGCTACGTGTGCCCGCTGCCGAATCTGTGAGCTTCGCCACGTCCGAGGGGCTCGACAGGGCCGTGCTGGTATGTAGTGCACCCCCGTACGGGGGGTGCGGGCGTGTCCTTGTGTCCCGATTCATAGGACACTGCACGAATCATTCCGCTGTCGGGTTTTCGGTGCGTCCACGCCCGGTTTCGCTCCGTGATGAGCTTTCCGCTCCCGTGGCCGTGAACCCTCGTGCAGGCGCGGACTAATCTCGTCGCGAGAACCTCGCCCCATACCCCCGTGATCCGCCGCGACACCCCTGCATGCCGGGTACACGGACCTGACAGCTCTGGAGAAACTCGAGCATGAACCGCAAGACTTTGGTGCTGCCGGCCGTGGCAGGTCTGCTCGCGCCCGTGCTCGCCGCCTGTGGCGGGTCCGACAGCGGCAGCGGCAGCGGCGACGCCATCGTCGTCGGCACCACCGACCGGTTCACCGCCACCAAGGACGCCCCGGCGCCCCTCGACCCGGCGTACTCCTACGACGTCGGCACCTGGAACATCCTGCGCCAGACCGTGCAGACCCTGATGATCCAGCCCAAGGGGGAGGGCGACCCCGTCCCCGAGGCCGCCGAGAGCTGCGGTTTCACCGACACCGGCAACGAGCGCTACGCCTGCAAGCTCCGCAAGGACCTGAAGTTCGCCAACGGCGACGCCGTCACCGCCGAGGACGTCAAGTTCTCCATCGACCGGGCCCGCGCCATCAAGGCCGACTCCGGCGTCTTCGCCCTGCTGTCGACCGTCGACACCGTCGAGGCCAAGGGTGACAACGAAGTCATCTTCCACCTCAACACCGCCGACGCCACCTTCCCGTTCAAGCTGTCGACCCCGGTCGCCGGCATCGTCAACCCCGACGACTACGACAAGGGCAAGCTGCGCGACGGCTTCGAGGTCGACGGCTCCGGCCCGTACACCCTCAAGGCCAAGACCGACGGCGACGAGATGACCCGCGCCGTCTTCACCAAGAACCCCAACTACAAGGGGGCCCTCGAGGTGAAGAACGACAAGGTCGAGATGGTCTCCTTCGCGGACGCCGAGGAGATGGGCACCGCCATCGACAAGGGCGACATCGACGTGATGACCCGCACCATGTCGCCCGAGCAGATCCAGAAGCTCTCCGACGCCTCCTCCGACAGCAGCGTCGACATCGTCGAACTGGCCGGCCTCGAGATCCGCTACCTCGCCTTCAACACCACCGCCCCGACGGTGAAGGACAAGGCGGTCCGCCAGGCCATGGCCCAGATCGTCGACCGCGGCGAACTCGTCACCGACGTGTACGGCTCCCAGGCCGAGCCCCTCTACTCGCTGGTCCCGGCCTCCGTCACCGGCCACTCCAACTCGTTCTTCAACAAGTACGGCGACGCCAACGTCGGCAAGGCCAAGAACCTGCTGTCCAAGGCCGACATCACCACCCCGGTGAAGCTGACGCTGCACTACACGACCGACCACTACGGTCCCGCCACGAAGAAGGAGTTCGAGCTGCTGAAGAAGCAGCTCGACGACAGCGGCCTGTTCGACGTCTCCATCGAGGGCACCGCCTGGGACACCTTCGTCCCGGCCGAGCGCAAGGGCGAGTACGACGTCTGGGGCATGGGCTGGTTCCCCGACTTCGCCGACGGCGACAGCTACATCGCGCCGTTCCTCGACAAGGACAACTTCCTCAAGTCGCCGTACCAGAACCGCGAGGTCATCGACAAGCTCATCCCCGAGTCCCGCCGCGAGGCCGACCGCCTGTCCGCCGGCAAGACGCTGACGGAGATTCAGGACATCGTCGCCGAGGACGTCCCGATCCTGCCGCTGTGGCAGGGCAAGCAGTACGTCGCCTCCCGCGACGACGTCACGGGCACCGCCTACGTCCTGAACTCCTCCGCCACCCTCCAGCTGTGGGAGCTGTCCCGCGGCGTCAGCGGCTGACGGACCCTCCCCGCGGGGCCGTGCACCACGGCCCCGCGAGCACCGACACGGCGGCGAGAGCGACCCGCACGTGAACCCGCGCGACCGGTGGCCGGTCCCGTCCGCCGTGACGGGGCCGGCCACCGGCCTGTCGGGCACGGCCACCGGCCTGTCGGGCACGGCCACCGGCCTGCCGGACACCGCAGGAGGACCGGCCGCACCGTCGCCGGCGCCCCGGCCGGACGGCCCCCACGAACGCGGAGGGCGCCCCTTGTCAGGAAGGGACGCCCTCCGTGCCGTACCGGGGCGGGACCGGCGCTACTGCGCCCCGGGACGCACCAGTCCGCTCTCGTAGGCGTACACCGCGGCCTGCACCCGGTCGCGCAGGCCCAGCTTGGTCAGCACGTGCCCGACGTGCGTCTTCACGGTCGTCTCGCTGACGAACAGGTCCGCGGCGATCTCCGCGTTCGACAGACCCCGCGCCACCAGCTTGAGCACCTCGACCTCGCGGTCGGTGAGCGTGTGCAGCGTGTCCGGCACCGGCTCGTCGCCCGAGGGCAGATGCGTGGCGTACTTGTCGAGCAGCCGCCGGGTGATGCTCGGCGCCAGCATCGCCTCGCCGGCCGCCACCACCCGGATCGCCTGCACCAGCTCGTTGGCGGGCGCGTCCTTGAGCAGGAACCCGCTCGCCCCGGCGCGCAGCGCCTCCACCACGTACTCGTCGAGGTCGAACGTCGTCAGCACCAGCACCTTCGCGGGCCCGTCCCGGTCCGGCCCGGTGATCTGCCGCGTCGCCTCCACCCCGTCCATGCGG
This sequence comes from Streptomyces sp. NPDC014882, assembly GCF_043081325.1. Taxonomy (NCBI): domain Bacteria; kingdom Bacillati; phylum Actinomycetota; class Actinomycetes; order Kitasatosporales; family Streptomycetaceae; genus Streptomyces; species Streptomyces sp. NPDC014882. The sequence goes on along the minus strand of NZ_JBIBWL010000018.1, from coordinate 4,117 downwards.
GGCATGCGGATGTCCATCAGAACCACATCGGGCTGCAGGGCCCGCACCTGGTCGAGGGCCTGGAGGCCGTCGCCGGCCTCACCGACCACCGCGATGTCCTGCTCCGCCTCCAGAATCATCCGGAAGCCGGTACGCAGCAGCGGCTGGTCGTCGACCAGTAGGACGCGGATGGCCACGTAAGTCTCCTTCGGTAGTCCGGCCCCATTCTGCCCTGCGCGACAACGCCGGACCCGGCCGCCCTCACCGACGCCCTACGCCGGAGCGCTCCCCCCGCCCCCGTCCGCGGAAGCCCCCGCCGGCCGCACCGGCAGCGGATACGGCGGGGGAGTGCCGCCGAACTCCGGACAGTGCGCCTGGTGATCGCACCACCCGCACAGCTTCGTCGGACGCGGCCGCCAGTCACCCGTCTCCGTCGCCAGCCGGATCGCCTCCCACAGCGCGAGCAGCTTGCGCTCGACCCCCTCCAGATCGGCCCGCACCGGGTCGTACGTCAGCACGTCACCACTGCCCAGGTACACCAGCTGGAGCCGCCGGGGGATCACGTTCTTCAGCCGCCACACCACCAGCGCGTAGAACTTCATCTGGAACAGCGCGCCCTCGGCGTACTCGGGCCGGGGCGCCTTGCCCGTCTTGTAGTCGACGATCCGCACCTCACCGGTGGGGGCCACGTCGACCCGGTCGATGATCCCGCGCAGCCTCAGCCCCGACTCCAGCTCGGTCTCCACGAACAGCTCCCGCTCGGCGGGCTCCAGCCGCGTCGGGTCCTCCAGCGTGAACCACCGCTCCACCAGCCGCTCGGCCTCGGCCAGCCAGCCGGCCAGCCGCTCGCCCTCGGGATCGTCCGCGAACAGCTCCATGAGCTCCGGCCGGGACTCACGCAGCCGGTCCCACTGGCCGGGGACCAGCGACCTGGCCCGCGGCGCGGTCCGCTCCGCGGCCGGCGCGTCGAACAGACGCTCCAGCACCGCGTGCACCAGCGTGCCCCTGGTGGCCGCCGCGCTCGGCTTCTCCGGCAGCCGGTCGATCACCCGGAACCGGTACAGCAGCGGACACTGCATGAAGTCACCGGCGCGCGACGGCGACAGCGAGGCGGGCGCCGCCGGGACGACGGCCTTCCCCCCGGCGGCCCGCACCGACCCCGCGGCCGTCTCCCCGGCCGCCACCCCCGGCGGGCCCCCCACGCCGTCCTCGTCGCCGGACCGGGCGACACCCTCGCTGCTGCTCTCCATGCCACAGACCTTACGGCCCGCCACCGACAGTGACCCCACACCGCCCACGGCAGGGGCGACGGCCGTGGAAACGCAGGGGTGCCGGAGCCGAACGCGCCCCGACGGACGCATACCATCGATCCCAGACCCTCCCGCCCGGCAGGAGCGGGAGTCGCAACCAACGAGGGGACACCGTGGTGGAAAGCGGCGGGAGCGGGCGGCCGCGGCCGGACAGCGAAGAGTCGGCCGAGCACCACGTGACACCTGCGCCCCCGGCCGCCGCCGAGGAAACCCCCGCCGAGGCCGGCGACACCTTCGCGGAGCACGGGGCCGGCCCCGCGAAAGACGCGAAGGGGACGGCGCGCGAGACGGCCCGCGAGGACCGGCAGGACCGCGAGCCGCAGGAGGACCGCGAGCCCCAGGAGGAGCGGGAGACCCGGCGCGCCGGGACGGACCGGCAGGCGACCGAACCGGCCGCCACGGAACCGGCCGCCACGGAACCGGCCGCCACCGAGCAGGCCGCAAACACCGGGACGCAGCCCGGAAGCGCCCCGACCCCGGCCCCGACGGCCCGCAGGACCCCGGAGAGCCACGACCTCCACGACCTCCACCCGGACCGCCCCCACGCCCACAGCACCCCCGCCCTCGGCGACGCCCCCGCCCCCGCCAAGGGCCGCCGCCCCCCGCGCCCCCCGGAGTCCCGCGGCGGCCTGCTGATGGGACGCCCCTTCGGCGTCCCCGTCTACGTGGCCCCCAGCTGGTTCCTGGTCGCCGCACTGATCACCTGGGTGTTCGGCGGCCAGCTCGACCGCGTGCTGCCCGAGCTCGGCGCCGCCCGCTACCTCGTCGCCCTCTTCTTCGCGGTCGCCTTCTACGCCTCCGTCCTCGTCCACGAACTGGCGCACACCGTCGCCGCCCTCCGCTTCAAACTCCCGGTCCGCCGCATCCAGCTCCAGTTCTTCGGCGGCGTCTCCGAGATCGAGAAGGAGGCCGAGACCCCCGGCCGCGAGTTCGTCCTGGCCTTCGTCGGCCCCCTGCTCTCCCTGGCGCTCGCCGGCCTCTTCCACCTCGCCATGCAGACCGTGGAGCCCGGCACCGTCCCCGGCGTCCTGCTGGCCGGACTGATGGTCTCCAACCTCATCGTCGCCGTCTTCAACCTCCTGCCCGGACTCCCGCTCGACGGCGGCCGCATGCTCCGCGCCGTCGTCTGGAAGATCACCGGCAAGCCCATGACCGGCACCGTCGCCGCCGCCTGGGTCGGCCGCGCCCTCGCCGTCTCCGTCCTGATCGGACTCCCGCTCCTCACCCAGTCCGGGGCGCTCGGCTCCCAGGCCGAGGACAGCGTCGGCATGGACACCGTCCTGGACGCCCTGCTCGCCGCCATCCTCGCCGCCATCATCTGGACCGGCGCCGGCAACAGCCTGCGCATGGCCCGCCTGCGCGAGCACCTCCCCGAACTGCGCGCCCGCAAGCTGACCCGCCGCGCGGTCCCGGTCGAGACGAACACCCCGCTCTCCGAGGCACTGCGCCGCGCCAACGACGCGGGCGCCCGCGCCCTGGTCGTCGTCGACGCCCACGGCGAGCCCCTCTCCCTGGTCCGCGAGGCCGCCATCGTCGGCGTACCCGAACACCGCCGCCCCTGGGTCGCCGTCAGCGACCTCGCCCAGGACCTCACCGAGGGCATGCGGGTCTCCGCCGAACTCGCCGGCGAAGACCTCCTGGACACCCTGCGCGCCACCCCCGCCACCGAGTACCTGGTGGTCGAGGAGACCGGCGAGATCTACGGCGTCCTCTCCGCGGCCGACGTGGAGCGCGCCTTCGTCAAGGCCATGGCCAGGCCCTCCTGACGGCCCCCGGTGGTCGGGGACCCCCGCGAATCCCGGTAGGCTGTTCACATGTCCGAACCGACCGGTGCCGCCCGCAGGCGCGGGCCCTTCAAGGTCGGGGACCAGGTTCAGCTGACCGACCCCAAGGGCCGCCACTACACGTTCACGCTCGAGGCCGGGAAGAATTTCCACACCCACAAGGGTTCCTTCCCGCACGACGAACTGATCGGTGCTCCCGAGGGCAGCGTCGTCCGCACCACCGGGAACGTCGCCTACCTCGCGCTGCGCCCCCTGCTCCCCGACTACGTCCTGTCCATGCCCCGCGGCGCCGCCGTGGTCTACCCCAAGGACGCGGGGCAGATCCTCGCCTTCGCCGATATCTTCCCCGGCGCGCGCGTCGTCGAGGCCGGCGTCGGCTCCGGCTCGCTCAGCAGCTTCCTGCTGCGCGCCATCGGCGACCAGGGCATGCTGCACAGCTACGAACGCCGCGAGGACTTCGCGGACATCGCCCGGCAGAACGTGGAACGCTACTTCGGCGGCCCGCACCCCGCCTGGCAGCTCACCGTCGGCGACCTCCAGGACAACCTGAGCGACACCGACGTGGACCGCGTCATCCTCGACATGCTCGCCCCCTGGGAATGCCTCGAGGCCGTCTCCAAGGCACTCGTCCCCGGCGGCATCCTGTGCTGCTACGTCGCCACCACCACCCAGCTCGCCCGGACCGTCGAGTCCATCCGCGAGATCGGCTCCTTCAACGAGCCGACCTCCTGGGAGACGATGATCCGCAACTGGCACGTCGAGGGCCTGGCCGTCCGCCCCGACCACCGCATGATCGGCCACACCGGCTTCCTCCTCACCGCCCGCCGCCTGGCCGACGGCGTCGAGCCGCCGATGCGCCGCCGCCGCCCCGCCAAGGGCGCCTACGGCGAGGACTACACCGGCCCCAACGCCGACGCGGGCACCCGCTAACCGCCCCTAGGGCGTGTCTGGCAATTGGCGTCGGATCAGCGCGCGGCGTCTGGTGCGGTGCATCGCAAGGCGGAGGGTCGCCCGTGTACTGGGTGTACTCGGGTGATCCGACAA
>NZ_JBIBWL010000017.1:151197-167780 GCF_043081325.1 Streptomyces sp. NPDC014882 | reverse complement strand
TGACCCGGCCTGACCCGGCCCGGCCCGGCCCGGCCCGGCCTGACCCGGCCTGACCCGGCCCGGCCCGGCCCGGCCCGGCCCGGCCCGGCCCGGCCTGACCCGGCCTGACCCGGCCCGGCCCGGCCCGGCCTGACCCGGCCCGGCCCGGCCCGGCCTGACCCGGCCCGGCCTGACCCGGCCTGACCCGGCCCGGCCCGGCCCGGCCTGACCCGGCCCGGCCCGGCCCGGCCTGACCCGGCCCGGCCCGGCCTGACCCGGCCCGGCCCGGCCCGGCCTGACCCGGCCCGGCCCGGCCCGGCCCGGCCTGACCCGGCCCGGCCTGACCCGGCCCGGCCTGACCCGGCCCGGCCTGACCCGGCCCGGCCTGACCCGGCCCGGCCCGGCCCGGCCCGGCCGGGACCGCGGGGAACCCGAGGAGAGCCGGAGGGCGAGGGAGCCCGAGGAGAACCCAGGGGCGAGGGAACCCGGGGAGAGCCCGGGGGAGCCGCGCCCCGCGCGCGGCCGGTGAGGGAGATCGGCCGGAAGCGGTCGCGCGAGGAGGAGCCGTTGCGGAAAGAGCCGTGGGCCCGGCCCGCCTGGACGGCGGACCGGGCCCACGGGCGTGACCGTCAGACAGCGGCGTCGGCCTTCTCCTCGGACGGCTTGCGGTGCCGGCCGAGGGGAGCGGACTCGCCGTCGTGGGACGAGACCGGGCCCCGGTGCCTGCCGTGACCGGTGTCCTCCTGCGTGTCGGTGGACCACGGCTGCATCGTGCTTGTGTCGCTCATCGGAAGTGTTCACCCCGTCAACATGATCTTTTTCAGCCGGGAGAGTTTATCCGGCGGACCTCGGGGTGGATCCAGGCGGCCACGCCGACCGCCGCTACTTCGTTACCAGCCCGGCCAGGGGCGCCTGTTGGAGCGGCACGGGCCGGGGTGCGACAGGTTCCGGAGGTTCCGGTTCCAGGGTCTCGGAGAGGACGTCCGGGACGCCCTCGGCGGTGCCGCCCGGACGCTGCTCCGCGCGCCCGGCCGACGCCCCCGCCGGCTCCGCGCATCCCGCCGGCTCCTCCGCACGCCCGGCCGGCACGGTCATCCGCGCGACCCCGCAGGGCTCCTCCTCCGTCGCGTACGGCAGCCGCAGCACCCCGTCCTCCGTCCACAGGCCGCTGCCCGCCAGCCAGCCCCGCGGCGCCGCGAACTCGCGCAACCGCCGGTCCGCGGGACGCCACACCCCGACCCAGCTGCCGAACGGGCCGTCGACGCGCAGGGCCACCGCACAGCTCTCCGGCACCAGCACCTGGCCCGGCTGGACCGCGAACGGCGTCAGCGCGTGGCCGGCGAGCCGCAGCGACCGGGGGAAGCGCACCGGCAGGGTGCTGCCCAGCACCCCCCAGCCGAGCCGGGGCTCACCGGGCGAGGGCGCGTCCGAGCTGATCAGGATCAGCCCGCTGTCCGGGGCGGCGAGCAGCAGCCGGTCGTCGCTGCCGGCGGCGATCTGGAGCAGCGGGGACACCTCGCCGCCCCGCTCCAGGTCCACCGCGACCGTCTTGGTGAGGCCGTCCGCCTCCCGGTCCAGGGCCAGCATGCGGCCGGTCCGGTCCAGCCACACCCCGCCCGAGCAGCGGCCCGGGATCTCGGCGAGCCGCTCGGGGCCGAAGGCGCCGCCCGCCACCAGCCACAGCGCGGTGGAACGCCGGCCCACGGCGACGGCGTACGCCCGCTGCCCGCCCGGCGCCGGGGGCAGCAGCCGCAGGACGGTGTCCCCGTCCGGGCACTCGACCGCGCCCAGCGGCAGCTCACCCGTGCCGGGGCCGGTCGGGTACAGCAGCGAGAAGGCGTGCCGCCCCTGCGAGAACCGGCGGATCAGGACCCGCCCGTCGGCCATCGGCTGCACCTCCGTGCCGGGCTCCTCCGGCTGGTGGGCGGGCAGCGGTACGGCGTACGGCTCGGGGCCGTCCAGCGTCCAGCGCTCCGGGAACCAGGAATCGCCGTCGCGGGCGAGACGTGCGGCGTAGGCGCCGTCCGCCGTGATCGCGCAGGGCGCGTGCGGCGTCCGGTCGTCGTCCCCGCTCTCCGCGGTGGGTTCGATCGCACAGGCCGTCATCGTTCGGTCACCTCCGGCGACGAAGCTAGTTTTCGTACGCGCGGGCAGGACGTCGGCGGGCGGGTACTTCGCTCGTACGAGTGGCGCAGAAGCGATTCTGCTCCGGGTGTTGTGGGTGATGTGCAGGGTCTTGGGGCGGTGTGTCCCCGGTGGGCGCCCACCGGCCGCCACCTGCCCACTGCCCGTTGCCCGTCCGCCACCCGCTGCCCGCCCACCGGGTGCCGACCGGGCGCCCGCTGCCCGCCCACCGGCCGCGAGTCCGTCGGCCGCCCGCCGCCGCTCGCCTCCTGCTCGCCGCCCGCCCGCCGACCGGTGGCGGTTCAGGGGCGCGGGGCGGCCAGGTAGCCTTTCCCCGTGCCCCGTCTGTCTGAAGTCATCGCCGCGCTGGAGAACCTGTGGCCCGCCGAGCGGGCCGAGTCCTGGGACGCGGTCGGCACCGTCGTGGGCGACCCCGACCAGGACGTCGAGCGGATCCTCTTCGCCGTCGACCCCGTCCAGGAGATCGTCGACGAGGCGGTGGAGCTGGGCGCCGGCCTGCTCGTCACCCACCACCCGCTCTACCTCCGCGGGACGACGACCGTCGCGGCCTCCACCTTCAAGGGCCGCGTCGTGCACACCCTCATCAAGCACGACATCGCCCTGCACGTCGCCCACACCAACGCAGACACCGCCGACCCCGGTGTCAGCGACGCCCTCGCCGGCGCCCTCGACCTGCGCGTCGTGGGCCCCCTCGTGCCCGACCCCGGCGACCCCGACGGGCGCCGCGGCCTCGGCCGGATCTGCGAACTCGACCACCCGCTCACCGTCCGCGAGTTCGCCGCCCGCGCCGCCGAGCGGCTGCCCGCCACCGTGCAGGGCGTCCGGGTGGCGGGCGACCCGGACGCGACCGTGCGGACCGTCGCGGTCAGCGGCGGGTCCGGCGACAGCCTCTTCGACCACGTCCGCGCCGCGGGCGTGGACGCCTTCCTCACCGCGGACCTGCGCCACCACCCGGTGTCCGAGGCCCGCGAGCACGGCGCCCACGGCGCCCACGCACCTCTCGCGCTGCTCGACGCGGCGCACTGGGCCACCGAGTGGCCCTGGTGCGAGCTGGCCGCAGCCCAGCTCGACGAGATCTCCGACCGCCACGGCTGGGGTCTGCGGGTCCACGTCTCGAAGACGGTCACCGACCCCTGGACCAGCCGATTCCCTTCACCTGGAGCCCCCAACTGAACGCCGCGCCTGCCGACCAGATCCGACTCCTCGACGTCCAGGACCTCGACGTCCGCCTCCAGCAGCTCGCGCACAAGCGCCGCTCGCTGCCCGAGCACGCCGAGATCGAGTCGCTGACCAAGGACCTCACGCAGCTGCGCGACCTCCTGGTGGCCGCACAGACGGAGGAGAGCGACACCGCCCGCGAGCAGACCAAGGCCGAGCAGGACGTCGACCAGGTCCGCCAGCGCGCCGCCCGCGACCAGCAGCGTCTCGACTCCGGCGCCGTCACCTCCCCGAAGGACCTGGAGAACCTCCAGCGCGAGATCGTCTCCCTCGCCAAGCGCCAGGGCGACCTCGAGGACGTCGTCCTGGAGGTCATGGAGCGCCGCGAGGCCGCCCAGGAGCGGGCCGCCGAGCTGACCGAGCGCGTCGGCTCCGTCCAGGGCCGGATCGACGACGCGACCGCCCGCCGCGACGCCGCGTTCGAGACGATCGACGGCGAGATCGCCTCCGTGACCAAGGAACGCGAGGTCATCGCCGCCACCGTCCCCGCCGACCTGCTCAAGCTCTACGACAAGCTGCGCGAGCAGCAGGGCGGCGTCGGCGCGGCCAAGCTCCACCAGCGCACCTGCCAGGGCTGCCGCCAAGAGCTGGCGATCACCGACATCAACGACATCCGCAAGGCCGCCCCCGACACCGTCGTACGGTGCGAGAACTGCCGCCGGATCCTGGTGCGGACCTCCGAGTCCGGCCTGTAGGGGCGGTCGGGGTGCGGGAGTTCATCGTCGAGGCCGACGGGGGGTCCCGGGGCAACCCGGGGCCCGCGGGCTACGGCAGCGTGGTCATCGACGCGGCGACGGGGGAGACCCTCGTCGAGCGGGCCGAGTACATCGGCGTCGCGACCAACAACGTCGCCGAGTACCGGGGCCTGCTGGCCGGCCTGCGCGCCGCCCGCGAACTGGACCCCGACGCCCCGGTGCGCGTCCGCATGGACTCCAAGCTCGTCGTCGAGCAGATGTCGGGCCGCTGGAAGATCAAGCACCCCGACATGAAGCCGCTGGCCACGGAGGCCGCCCGGATCCACCCACCCGGCCGGGTCACCTACGAGTGGATCCCCCGGGAACAGAACAAGCACGCCGACCGCCTGGCCAACGAGGCGATGGACGCCGGCAAGCGGGGCGAGCAGTGGGACGCCGCCGCGTCCATGGCGGCGCTCGCCGCCACCACCGGCCGGTCCCGGACCGCCCCGGCCGACCTCCCGCCGTCGGGCCCGCCCGGAGACGCGGCCGCCGGCGCGGCGAGGGCCCGCGAGGCGCTGGCCGGGGGACGCAGGGCCGCTGCCGCGACCGGCACCACGGCGGCTTCCCCCGCACGGTCCGGTGATGCGACCGCCGCGCAGTCCGGTGACGCGACCGCGGCAGACGCGGCGACGGGTACCGCGTCCACCGGAGACACGGCGGACACGGCTCCCGCCGGGGGCCCCGCCGGCCTGGGGCCGGGATCTGCCGCGGCCACCGGTTCCGGCACGACAGCCGACGCCCTCAGCGCGACCGACACCACCACTGCCACCACCCCCGCTGCCGGCTCCTCCGCCGCGGACCGCCGCGCCGCCCGCACCCTCGCCTCCGCCTCCACCACGGACGCCGCCGCTCCCGCCGCCCCGGCCGGGCAGGCGCGGCCCTCCGTCGGCTGGGGCTCCGCCCCGGACCTCGGGGCGCCCGCCACCTTCGTCCTGCTCCGGCACGGCGAGACGCCGCTCACGCCCGAGAAACGGTTCTCCGGGAGCGGGGGGAGCGATCCCGCGCTCTCGGCCATCGGGCGGGAGCAGGCCGAGCGGGTCGCGGCGGCGCTGGCCCGGCGGGGCACCGTCCAGCACGTCGTCTCCTCTCCGCTCGCGCGGACGCGGGAGACCGCCGCGACCGTCGCGGCCCGCCTGGGGCTGGAGGTCGCCGTCGACGACGGGCTGCGCGAGACGGACTTCGGCGCCTGGGAGGGGCTCACCTTCGGTGAGGTCCGCGAGCGCCACCCGGAGGACCTGAACGCCTGGCTGGCCGACCCGGAGGCCGAACCGACCGGCGGCGGCGAGAGCTTCGCGACGACGGCGACCCGGATCGCCGCCGCCCGCGACCGGCTGGTCGCGGCGTACGCGGGGCGCACGGTCCTGCTGGTCACCCACGTGACCCCCATCAAGACCCTGGTCCGGCTCGCCCTGGGAGCCCCGCCGGAGTCACTGTTCCGGATGGAGCTGTCGGCGGCCTCGCTGTCGGTCGTCGCCTACTACGCGGACGGCAACGCCAGCGTCCGCCTCCTCAACGACACGTCCCACCTGCGCGGGTGAGCCGCGCGGCGGCCCGCGCCAGCTCCGTCACCCGCGTCCAGTCCCGTGCCGCCACCGCGTCCGCGGGCACCATCCAACTGCCTCCGACACAGCCGACGTTGGGCAGGGACAGGTACTCCGCGGCGTTGTCGGGCCCGATGCCACCGGTCGGACAGAAGCGGGCCTGCGGCAACGGACCGGCCAGCGACCGCAGGTAGGGCGTACCGCCCGCCGCCTGCGCGGGGAAGAACTTCATCTCCCGCACCCCGCGTTCCAGCAGTGCCACGACCTCCGAGGTGGTCGACACCCCGGGCAGGAAGGGCAGTCCGGACCTCCGCATCGCCGTCAGGAGCGCGTCCGTCCAGCCGGGGCTGACGAGGAACCGTGCCCCGGCCGCCCGGCAGTCCGCCACCTGTTCCGGCGTGATCACCGTCCCGGCCCCCACCACCGCGTCCGGCACCGCGCCGGCGATCTCACGGATCGCGTCGAGGGCGGCCGGGGTGCGCAGGGTCACCTCGACCGCCGGCAGCCCGCCCGCGACCAGCGCCCGGGCCAGCGGCACCGCGTCGACGACGTCCGCCACGACCACCACGGGCACGACGGGCGCGAGATCCAGTACCGAGGCAGCCGAAGGGAAGGACAGGGGCGAGGCCATGCGCCTCATCCTGCCCGCGTGGTGCGCCGTGCACAAAGGTCGTTGCGGACGACGCAACGACACCGGTCGTCCCGTCGTCAGTGGACCTCGTCCACCAGGACGTCCAGCGTCCAGGTCGCCCCCGCCCGCGCGGGCGGCCGCTCCTCCACCGTGTGGCCGAGGTCCCGCAGCGCCACCACCAGGGCGGCCGGGTCCTCGGGGGCGATGTCCGCCGTCAGCAGGCTCCGTACGATCCGGCCCTTCGTCGCCTTGTTGAAGTGGCTGACCACCTTCCGGGTCGGCGCGTGCAGCACCCGCACGCTCGCCGTCCGCGCGGCGACCTCCCCCTTCGGCTTCCACGCCGCCGCGTACGCCGCCGACCGCAGGTCCAGCACCAGCCCGTCCCCGGCCGCCTCGGGCAGCACCCGGGCCATCGGCGTCCGCCAGTACGCGCCCAGCGCCCCCAGCCCCGGCAACCGCACCCCCATCGAGCAGCGGTACGACGGGATGCGGTCCGTCACCCGCACGGCGCCCCACAGCCCCGAGAACACCAGCAGCCGACGAGCCGCCCGCTCCCCGGCGGCCTCGTCGAGCGACGCCAGGCCGAGGGCGTCGTACAGCACGCCCGTGTAGACCTCCCCGGCCGGACGCGTGCCCGCGGTGCGCAGCCCGGCGTTCTTCGCCACCTCGCCGCGCAGCCCCTCGCTCAGCCCGAGCACCTCGCGCGCCTTCTCCTCGTCCCCGGCGCACAGCTCGACCAGCTCGCCCAGCACCTCCTCCCGCGCCGCGGCGAGCCCCGGCAGCGACAGCGACTCCGGCTTCAGCGGGGCGCCACGACCGGGGGCGGCCTTTCCTTCGGACGGGGGCAGCAGGACGAGCACGCGCGTTTCTCCTTCGGACGGAACTCCACGCCAGCGTACGGGGTGCCGGTTCGCGTCCCCGCGGGGTCGAGCGAGCGGTGTCCCGGCGGTGGCGGTGCTCCTGTGCCACGATCGGGGGAACGGTTCCCGTTCCCACGGACAGGTGATCCACCGATGCCCCAGTCTGGCGAGCGACCGAAGGAGGGGCGTGACGTGACTGCCATGGCCCATGAGCCGCTCACGCAGGAAGAGGTCCTGCTGGAGGGCTTCCTCGCCCTGGACACCCCGGAAGGCTTCCGGGCGGAGCTCGTCGAGGGGGAGATCGTTGTGACACCGCCGCCGGACGGGGATCACGAGAAGTACATCAGCCGGATCGTGCGGCAGGTGATCAGGAGGTCCCGGACCGACATGGAATTCTCCGGGAACAAGGGATTGAAACTGAGGAGCGGAGGCGCGTGCCCGAAGAACCACGTGGTTCCGGACGCCACCTTCGCGCCCCTCGATCTCGACGTCTTCGGGAGCGCCGGGCCCTGGATGCCCTGTGACGGCATCGCCATGGTGCTGGAAGTGACGTCCACGAAGCCGACCGCGGACCGCGAGGCCGAACGCCGCTGTTACGCACGCGCCGGCATTCCGCATTACCTCCTCGTCGACCGCGACACCTCTCAGGTCACGATCTTCGGCGACCCGAGGCGGGACGACCACCGGGAGCACACCACCCTCCCCTTCGGCAAGCCCCTCACCCTCCCCGAGCCCTTCGGCTTCGACCTGGAGACCGCGGACTTCCTCTGAGCCGTGGCCCGGTAGCATGGTCCACACGGCAGACGAGCCGGGCGGACGGCCGCGTGAAGCCCCCAGGGGCCTCCCGAGGAACGTCCGGGCTCCACAGGGCAGGGTGATGGCTAACGGCCACCCGGGGTGACCCGCGGGACAGTGCCACAGAAAACAGACCGCCGGAACTGTTCTCTTTTCGAAGAGGGCGGTCCCCGGTAAGGGTGAAACGGTGGTGTAAGAGACCACCAGTGCCCAGGGCGACCTGGGCAGCTAGGTAAACCCCACCCGGAGCAAGGTCAAAAGGAGCGCCGTGAAACGCGCTCTGCGCGGATGTTCGAGGGCTGCCCGCCCGAGTCCGCGGGTAGACCGCACGAGGCCGGCGGCAACGCCGGTCCTAGATGGATGGCCGTCTCCCCGGCCGCCGCGAGGCGACCGGGTGACAGAACCCGGCGTACAGCCCGACTCGTCTGCCGCCAAGGACCGCTGACCAGGGAAAGTGCTGGTCAGGGGTCCGTTTTCGTAGATCCGGGGGTTTAGTCAGACCCCGGTCCGGTTCGAACCGGACCAGACCGGACGGCTCGTACGTAGCCACGTAGGTAGCCATGAGAACTGGAGCCAGAGCTGGACGGCGGCGCGGCCGGACCTGGGACAAACGGTCTCCGCCAAGGCCGGTTCACCCATCACGGCGAGGCCCTGATCACCCGTCACGGACGAGACGTGTGCTGGTGGACCTGGGCCGGCTTTCGCGCCGACACCACCCTCACCGCCTGGCTGGCCGACGTGGTCGATCCACTTCAGCGGCCCGCAGACGCCTACGTACGGCTCCGCCGCGACGTCACGGGGGAGGAGCGGGCAGGCATGGCGGCTGCCTCGGGAGGAGAAACTGCCGCAGGTTTCCGCGGCTGCGGTACGCGGGCTCAAGTCTCCGCCGCTCTTCCCGATGATCTTGCCACCCGTGTCCTCGCCGCTCGACTCGCGGATACGGACGGGGCCCGTGCCGCGTTGTCGCGACAGGTGCGCTGGGAGACCGAACAGGCCTGAGGACAGCGCCGGGACGCACATATTGGCCCCGCTGACCGGATTGCGCCCTTTCGGCGCCCATCGCCCCAGCTCACCCTGGTCCCAGACTGCCGCAGGGCAATGTGGAGGGGCCACCATGTCCGGACCGCTGTACGTTCCCGTCCTGCCCGCACGCCCCCACGCCGTGGCCGCGGTCAAGGACCTCGCCCCAGGGATCCGAGACCGGACGGCGCCCCTGTGGACGCTCCCCGCCATGACCGCCGAGGGCGCAGGGGAACTTCAACAGGCGATGGACAGGAAACTCCGGCGGGTCGCGGCCGTACAGAAATACACGCCTGCATGGCTGGACGCCCAGCACGCAGACCTCGACGAGCGCGCCTACGCGGATCTGCTTCCCTCGTACTGGTCTCACACGGCGCTCCGCCCGGTCACCGACCCGGACCTTCCCGCAGCCCACCAGGCAGTGGCCGCAGCCAGCGCACGCGACGGCGGCAACGGCCTCGGCATACGCATACGGCTGCCCGGCGCCTGGAACGACGAACTCGCCGAACGCACCGCGGCTCTGCTCACCAGGACGGGGCCTGAGGTGCGGGTGGACCTTCTTCTCGACCTCCAGACGGTGCTCCCCAGCCGTCCCGATGCGGGTAAAGAAGCGCTGCGCGCACTCGACGCGCTGGTCCCGCTCGCCTCCTGGCGCACGATCGCCACTCTGGCCGGTGGCTTCCCGGACGAAGTCGACGGGTTGCTCGACCGGGAGCGGGGCGAGGCCGACCGCGCGGACTGGGACATGTGGCACGAGGTACGTGCGAGTGGGCGGTCGTATGCGGAGTTCGTTCGTTACGGCGACTACGGCACGCTCCCCGCCCGCAACCTCGGCAGAGCGGCGGATGACAGCGACCGGTCGCCGTTCGGATTGCTTCGATACACGACTGAACGTTCCTTTCTGCTCGCCCGGTTCTGGGCCGAGAAGCGGGGCGAAACCGGTGTCACACGGGAGGCGGCCCGCTGGATCACCGAGCTGTCGGACTTCCGGGGTGAGGGGGCGAGTACGGGCGACCGCTGGTATCAGCAGTGCGCCCGGACCACGGGTTCCAAGGGCACGGGCAACGCCGGGACGTGGAACCAGGTCGGCAACGTCCAGCACATGACGTACGTTGTCTGCTGCCTGACCGGGGACGCTGATCGCCCCTGACGCCGAGAGGTCAGTGACTGCTCACCAGCGCCGCGCGCAGATCGTCCGTGAACGACTGCCAGGACGTGAGTTGCCTGACCGGCCCGTCGCGATCCAGCATCTGCAGGAGCCGCGCGCGATTCGCCGAGAAGCGGGTCTGGAGCTTCTGCAGACCGCGCCCCTTTTCCCCGCTCGCAGTGGCGATTGCCTGTTTGAGCAGTGCCTTGGGGTCCGCCACCGATTCCGCCCGTGCCGGTTTCGGAAGGTCGAGTGCCATCCTGCCGTTTGGGTTGCCCGCCACTTCGCGGATCGCTGACTGGTCAAGCAGCAGCCATGCCTCCAGCATCCGAACGGGGATCGCCGGGACATGCGCCAGGCCCGGGCTCACCGCAGCCACCGCTTCCGCGATCTCGCTGCGGCGGTGGTCCGGGGGCTCGCGATCCGAATCGCGGTGGACGACGACGAGGTCGTATGTCTGCCCGCTGTCGCTGAGCTGCTGGGCGGCTCGCAGTTTGCCTTCGACCCCGGGGCCGGGCTTGTTCGCCAGGCGGTTCAGGTCGGGGACCGTAACCAGGATCTGCCTGCCCACGTCCCCTGCGATCCCCTCGATGTGGAAGCGCAGGCCCGTGTCGCTGGATCCCTCACACAGGTAGAGGGCGCGAATGGTCACGACGCGCTCTCCTGCAGAGTCAGGCGGGCCTCGGGCGGGGCGGTGAGATACGCGAGGATGTCGGCCTTGGTGCCGTAGCCCTTTCCGGCGCCGCTGGCGCGCCATGTATCAGCCAGAGGACGTAGCCGTAGACCGCGCGCGGCCTTGCCGTCGGCCCCCGGGACGGTGGTCGTGTCGGCGATCAGCAGGTCCGCCGGGTCGACGAGTTGCACGACGCCCGGTGAATGCGTATTGATCAGGACCTGCCGGAAGGGGTTGTCCTCGTCCACCGGCAGGGAGGGATCCACGGCCAGATCGCGCACCAGGTCCACCATCGCGGAGAGGTTGGCCGGATGGATGCCGTTCTCCGGCTCTTCCATGCAGAGCAGACCATGCACCTGCGGGTCCTCCAGCAGAACGCATAGGGCGAGGAAGCGCAGGGTCCCCTCCGACAGGCTGCGAGCCGGCAACACCAAGCCGTCGATCTCGTGGAGCTTGATCGTCAGCAGCTCACGGGTGTCGTCGGCCTCCACGTGCAGCGTCCTGACGTGCAGCCCCGACAGGTCCGAGAGGCGCCCTGCGACCCGTGAGTAGATCCGCTCCGGGTCGTCCGGAGACTTCTTCCACGCGATCCGGTCCAGGCTCCGCGGCAGGTGCAGGCCGTCGGGCTGCATCTCGCTGGGGTCCGAAAAGCGATCGGGCGTGCGCAGTGCGGAAGGTTCGAGGGCCAGCCGTCGCCAGGACTGCATTTCCCGCCTGGCAGTCAGGATGGTCGGGTCGTCGTTGCGGTTGATCGTGGAGAGCATGGTCTGAGGTGCGCGGCTCGCGGGTGCCGGACGGGGCTGGCCTCGGCGGCTGCCGTCGGTATGGATGCTGACGACGGCGTCGCCCGTTTCGAGGGACGTGGAAATGTAGGGGGAGTTCGAGCGGCGGCCGCGGACCACGGCATTGCGGAAGTCCGCGGCGCGGTGCGGGAAGCGCAGATGTGACAGAGCCTCACTCGGTCTGATCCGGCTGAGATCCTCGTACCGCAGTGTCAGCCTGCCGCCCCGCTCCCCGCCCTGCGGCGGTTGGTATCCGAGGTGGACCTCGTAGCGGAGGAATGTGGACGTCGGCTCGGCCAGCCTGCCGAAGTCGTCCTCGGCCTCACCCGGGACGATCATCTCCGCGGCGAACTTCATCAAGTGCTCGCCGTCCGCATAACCGTTCCAGAACAGGTCGCGCGCGTCACCGTGCAACGTGCCATGGGTCCCGCGGACGGCCTGTGCAGCCTCGATCATGGAGTGGTCGGTGAGCAGGCTCAGGAACTGGATCGCGTCGAAGACATTCGACTTTCCCGTGCCGTTCTCGCCCGCGATGCAGGTGAACGGGCCGAACTCGACCCTCAGATCCAGAAGATTCTTGAATCCGCTGACTTCGAGCCGTGTCAGCATGTGCCCCCTCGTCGGTCCAACCCCGGCGCGCCCCCGGAACACGTGGTGTCCGGCGGCATTCAGGGCCGCCGGTGCGCACAGGAATGATAGGGCGTCAGACCGAGACGGGCCGCGCGCGTCCGGAGGTGACCGGCCACGGAACGGGGGCGGTGGCCGGCGAGCTGGCAGGATGTATCCGACGAGACAGTGGATCGTGGTCGTCGACGACGTACGGAGGAGAGGTCGCCGCTGTGCCTCCGACTGAGGGAGCTGATACGGGGACGTCCTCCCTGGACAAGGCCGCGCTCGTCACGGGTGTGCGCAAACAGGTTCGAGCGCTGGAGGCGGACCTCCGCGAGCGCAGCGACGACATCGACCGCTACCGCGACCGCCTGCGAAGCACGTACGAAGAGGTGTGGGCAGCCGGTGGTACGACTGCCACGTACGGTGCTTGGCGGGACGAGCGCCTCACTCAGACCGCGGTGGCATGGGTGCTGGGCACGGTTTTCGTGCGCTTCTGCGAGGACAACGGACTCATCGACCGGGTCTTCATCGCAGGGCCGGGACTGCGGTCGGCGGAGGCCGAGGAGCGGCAGTACGCCCGTTGGGTCGAGGATCACGGGACCAATGACCAGGACTGGCTGGTGGAGGCGTTCACGCACCTGGCGCGGTCCCACGTAGCGTTCGCGCGCATCTTCGACAGGGCGCGCAATCCGTTGTGGGAGCTGTCACCGTCTCCACGAGCCGCCGCCGAATTGATTGATTTCTGGAGGCGGCGAGGCGAAGACGGGTCTCTTCTCCTCGACTTCACCCACCCCGGACTCGACACCGACTTCCTCGGTGACCTGTACCAGGACATCAGTGAGACGTCGCGAAAGGCCTACGCGCTGGTCCGGACTCCGGATTTCATCGTGGACTTCGTCCTGGATCTCACCGTCGATCCGGCCATCGCGGAATTCGGGCCCCACGGTTTCCGTGGGATCGACCCGGCCTGTGGATCGGGGACGTTTCCCCTGGGCCTGTTCGAGCGACTTCTGACTGCCTGGCGGGCGGCGGAGCCCGGAACCCCGGATCACGAGCTGATCCGGCGGAGCCTGGACTCCGTCCACGGCTGTGACGTCAACCCGTTCGCCGTGAGCATCACGCGGTTTCGGCTGCTGATGGCCGCCGCGAGGGCCGGTGGCCGTAGACCGCTGAGCGAGCTGCCGGAACATGTGATCTACGTGGCGGTGGGCGACGCCCTGCTCGCCGGGCGTGGTGCGCCCGGCGGATCGTCGCTGTTGTTTCCTGAGGAGGGGGAGGGCGGCGACGGAACGGTGGAGGACATCGACGAGTTCTCCGCGTCGTGTGATCTCCTGGGTCGGAATTCCTACAACGCCGTGATTTCAGAGCCTCCCTCCGCTTCCGTGCGCGACAAGGTGAAAAACGCGGCATACCGGGCGGCCTATGACGTGGCCTCCGGAATGTTCCCGCTCCACGTCCTCTTCGCGGAGCGCATGTTCCAGCTGGCAGTGCGGAAAACCAGTAGGACTTCCGGCGGTTACGTCGGTCAGTACACCTCCAGTTCCTTCACGAGGCGTAACTTCGGCGCGAAGCTGATCGACGAGTTCTTCCCGCGCGTTGCGCTGACACATGTCATCGACACCTCCGGCGTCTACGCCCCGGGCCATGGGACCCCGACTCTGATCCTGGTCGGCCGGAACGACCCGACCACGCGTGATTCTCCTGTTCGGTCGGTCCTTGGTGTGCGGGGTGAGCCGAAGCAGCCCACGGATCCGGCCGAGGGGATCGTGTGGAAGTCGATCCTCGACCAGATCGACCGTCCTGGCAGCACTTCGGAATGGGTGAGCGTCCAGGACGAACCCAGGCAGCGTTTCTCCCGTTTCCCGTGGACGCTGACGGGTGGCGGGGCCGGGGACCTCGTGGACGTGCTCTCGCGGTTTCCGCGACGATTGGCCGATGTCCTCTCCGGCTCGGTCGGAGTTGCCGCAGATCCTGGGCAGCGGGAAGTGTTCGCTCTCGGCCGGCCGTGGTTCGCCCGGCATCCGGACTCGGCCGGGCTCGGCCTGGGCATGGTCACCAGTGAGACCGTACGGGACTGGCGTGCGGGATCGTCGACGGAAGTGCTGGCCCCCTATGACGGGGACGGCTCACCGCTCCACCTGGACCTCGGAACCTCATGGGCACGCCACCTCTGGACGATGCGGCAGTTTCTCCGGTCGGCTCCCCGGGCACGAGAATCGGCCGGAGCAGGGCCTGAGGCGTGGTGGACCTGGAGGTACTGGTCTCCCGGTGCCCACCGGGGGCCGGCGATCACGTTCGCGTCTGTGGCCACGCACAATCGCTTCGCCCTGGAACACGGTGGACGGGTGTTCAGCCGGACCGCGCCCATGGTGCGACTGTCGCCTGCCGCGGATGAGGGTGAGTACATCGCGCTGTTGGGGGTGCTCAACTCGTCCGCGGTCTGCTTCTGGCTCAAGCAGACCGGCGCCGCGACCGCGTTCAACGGACCGGGCATCTCCTCGCCCGGTGAGGAATGGGCACGCGCCTACCGTTTCAACACGGGGCCTCTGACACGGCTTCCGTTGCCGGCCGACGCTCCAATCGCCCGCGCGCGGGAACTGCATGCCTTGGCCCGGCTGCTTGATGCCCATGAGCCGAGCACCGTCTGCGCGCAGGAACATCCGCCCTCTCGAAGCGCCTTGGACGCGGCCAGGGCCGCACAACAAGAGACGCGTCGTCGGATGGTCGCCCTTCAGGAGGAACTGGACTGGGAGGTCTACGGCTCCTACGGACTGCTGTCCGACGATGAGCGGGCTCGCCTGACCACCCCCGCTGATGTTCCACCCCCTCCGCTGCGGCCGGGTGAGCGTGCCTTCGAAATCGTGCTGGCCCGCGGAATCGACGTCGGCGAGGATTCGGACTCGTGGTTCGTGAGGCACGCGGCAACACCGATCACCGAGATCCCGAAGCACTGGCCGGCTGCCTACAAGAAGGTCGTGCGGGCCAGAATCGAGGCCATCGAGTCCCGTCATCCGATCGCCGTCGTCGAGCGCCCGGAGTACAAGCGGCGGTGGCTGCCGGAGCCATGGGGACGGCGGGAGACTCAGGCGTTGCGTACCTGGCTGCTCGACCGCTGTGAGGACGAACGCCTCTGGTTCGAGCACAGGAACGGGGGCAGGCACCCGCGTCCCCGAACCTTCGACCAGCTCGCAGGGGATCTCGGTGCCGATGCCGCGGTGTGTTCCGTGGCCGAGCTGTACGCGATCCGCATCCTGGGAAGGTGGGACGCGACACTCCGTGACGTGCTGGCGGCGATCCTGGCCGACGAGCATGTGCCCTACGTGTCGGCGCTGAGGTACAAGGAGTCGGGGCTGCGGAAACGCGCCCAGTGGGAGCAGGTGTGGCAGCTCCAGCGCAGTGAGGACAGAACGGGAGAGGCGCTGGGTATCCCCGTGCCGCCGAAGTTCAGCGCCGCCGACTTCAGGCATGCCTCCTACTGGTCGCTTCGAGGCAGCCTGGACATCCCCCGGGAACGCTTCGTCTCCTATCCCGGCGCAGTTGCCGAGGGGGACGGTCTGCTGATCGGCTGGTCCGGCTGGAGTGATGCGGACCGTGTTCGTGTGCTCCTGGATCTGGTCGGCATGCTCCAGGAGCAGGCTCACCCGCGTGTACACGAGATCGCTCCCTTGCTTGCGGGCATCCAGGAACTGATTCCTTGGGTTCGCCAATGGGAGGCTTCGACCGAGTCGGAGCCGGACGTCGACCGTGCCGATACATACCAGCGTGAGCTCGACGACCTGCGTACCGCATATGGGCTCAGCGCCCACGACTTGGCCTCTTGGCGGCCGCGGAAGGCCGCCTCGAGGGGCAACTGAGCGACAGCGCGCGACTGCTCTCACACAGAACTCGCGGCCTGCGGTCGACGAGCTCTGGGTCCCGCGTCACACGAACAGGGACAGCCTGGGGGAGCACCCTCGGAGGTCGGCGACGAGTCCCGGACCGCTCCGGTGCCGGGGCGCCTTCTCACGTAGCCATCGAGGTAGCCACGGAAGCGCCCTCTCTAAACGTCTGTGCAGGTCATAGCGTTGCGGTGATTCTCCCCGGCGTACAGCCCGACTCGTCTGCCGCCACCTGCGGCTTTGCCTGGGAAAGGGCCTCCGACCCGCGTCGGAGGCCCTTCCCGGGCTTGCCGGCCGGGCGGCTCGAGACGCCAGAGCGGCCGTGCCGCCCGAGCAGCCGTGCTGCCCGAGCGGCCCTCAGTGATTCCGCACCCGGCCGGGCCCGTCCCGCGGGGGTGACCGGCAAGGTGTCCAGGGCCGTGATCAGGCGGCGACTCGGACCTGGTCGAGGGGGGGGGGGGCCGGGGGCCCCCCCCCCCCCCCCGGGCCCCGCGGCGGGGGAAACCGGGTGTTTGGCGGGGGGGGCCCCGGCGCGCCGGGCCCCCCGGGCCCCGGGGCCCCCGCC
>NZ_JBIBWL010000017.1:0-151187 GCF_043081325.1 Streptomyces sp. NPDC014882 | reverse complement strand
CTGTTTCCCCCCCCCCGCCGGCCCCCGCCCGGGGGGGGTCCCGGCCAGGGGGCCCGGGGCGGTTATCGGGGGGCGACGGGCCGGGGGGGGGGGGGGGGGGGCCCCCGCCCCCCCCCCCCTCGACCAGGTCCTTCCGGCGGCTACTCCGGGTTCTTGGCCTGCGGGGCCGACGGCGAGCCGTCCGCCGAGAGCCCGGGCTCCGCGTCCGTGCCGGCGTCCATGCCGGGCATCATCCCCGGCATGGACGCGTTCGCGGCGGGCCGGACGAGGAGGACCACCAGGGCGAACGCGACGACCGTGAACGCCACCGCGACCAGGAAGCCGGCCGAGGCGCCCTCGGCCAGGACGTGCGCCGGGTCGCCCGTCGCCCCGTTCGTCGCCGCGCCGTACACGGTGATGATGACCGCCAGGCTCAGCGAACCGCCCATCTGCTGCGTCGCGTTGAGCAGGCCCGAGGCGGCCCCCGTGTCCTTCGTCTCCACGTCGGACACGCCGACCATGGTCATCGGCATGAACACCATGCCCGCCCCGAACCCGTACAGCAGCATGGGACCGAGCAGGTCGCCGAGGTAGGTGCTGTCGGCGGAGATGGCCGACAGCCAGACGAGCGCGCCCGTGATCAGGAGCGTCCCGGCCACCAGCGGCAGGCGCTGTCCGATCTTGGGGATGAGCTGCATCATCGCGCCGGAGACGAAGATGATCGAGACGCTGAGCGGCAGGAAGGCCAGGCCGGTCCTGATCGGGCTGTAGCCCAGCACGTTCTGGAAGAAGAGGGTCAGGAAGAAGAACATCCCGATCAGGGAGCCCATCATCGCCACCCCGAGGGCGTAGATGCCCGAGCGGTTGCGGCTGGCGAACAGGCGCAACGGGATGATCGGCTGCGAAGTGCGGCTTTCGATGAAGACGAACGCCACCAGCAGGACCACGGCCCCCACGAACGAGCCGATCGTGGTGGCCTCCCGCCAGCCGCTCTCGGAGGCGTGGATGAAGCCGTACACGAGCAGGGCGACGCCCCCGGTGGAAGTGATCGCGCCGCCGACGTCGAACCGGCCCTCGCTCCGCGCCGTCCTGCCGATGAACAGGGGCGCGGCCAGGGCCAGGGCGACGCCGATGGGCACGTTGACCAGCAGGACCCAGCGCCAGGAGGCCCACTCGGTGAGCAGCCCGCCTGCCACCAGGCCGATCGCGCCGCCCGCGCCCGATACGCCGGCGAACACCGCGAACGCCCGGTTGCGCTCCCGCTCGGTCGGGAAGCCGGTGGCGATCAGGGACAGCACCGTCGGTACGACGACGGCGGCCCCGGCGCCCTGGACGACGCGCATGCCCAGCAGCCATCCGGAGTTCTGGGCGAGGCCGCCGAGCAGGGACCCCAGCGTGAACAGCAGGATCCCGCCGATGAAGGCCGGGCGGCGGCCGAGGAGGTCACCGACCCGGCCGCCGAGCAGCAGCAGCCCGCCGAACGCGAGGATGTAGGCGTTGA
Organism: Streptomyces sp. NPDC014882; assembly: GCF_043081325.1. NCBI lineage: Bacteria > Bacillati > Actinomycetota > Actinomycetes > Kitasatosporales > Streptomycetaceae > Streptomyces > Streptomyces sp. NPDC014882. The sequence goes on along the minus strand of NZ_JBIBWL010000017.1, from coordinate 149,707 downwards.
CCACCCACGACAGGTTCTGCGTGGAGAACCCCAGGGACGTCTGCACGCTGGGGAGCGCCACGTTCACGATGGTGGCGTCGAGGATTACCATGAGCTGGGCCATGGCGATGACAACCAGCATGAGGCCGGTGCGATGCGCTAGCCGGGGCGGGCTCGCCGGGGCTGCGACTGCGGGCGTGCTAACAGCCATTTGGTAGCCTTATCAGGGAAATGTCGAGGAAGCTTTAAGGAACTGCAGCGTTCACTGTTTGTCACCCTAGCAGTGGCAAGTAGGGAACGCAATCGTTCATACGCGGTCTGCCGGGCAGGCCGTCCGGGAAGTGGGGATGCCGTGTCCGGAGCCGGATTGGCTGCCGACGCCGCGGTCGAAGGCCAGGGCCCGCCCAGGAAGGCGGCGGCCAGCCGCCGGCGGGGCGAGGACCTGGAGCGCGCCATCTACTCGGCGGTGATCACCCAGCTCGAGGCCGTCGGCTATGCCAGGCTGACCATGGACCGGGTGGCGGCCGACGCCCGGACGGGCAAGGCGGCGCTCTACCGGCGCTGGCCCAGCAAGGCCGAGCTCGTGGTCGACACGCTCGACCACGCCCTGCCCGCCCCCGAGGACGCGCCCGACGAGGGCAACGTCCGCGACGACCTGGTCGAGCACATGCGGCAGAAGGCGGAGGTCCTCAACTCCCCGGTCGGCCGCGCGATGCAGAGCCTGCTGGCCGAGATCGACCGGGACGGGCCGATGGTCCGCCTGGTGCAGGAGCGCGTCTTCCAGCCCCGGCAGAACGTCTTCCAGCTGATCCTGGAGCGCGGGGTGCGGCGCGGCGAGATCCGTTCCGGCCGGCTCAGCCCGTTGGTCGCCGAACTCGGGCCCGCCATGCTGGTGCAGCGCTTCCTCGGCGACTCGTCCCCGGTTCCCGACGACTACCTGGTGGCCGTGGTGGACGAGCTGATCATGCCCATCGTCCGCCCGTAGCCGCCAGGACCGGCCTCACCGCCCACACCCTCCGGTACCGACCGCCGGCGATCGCTCAACACCGCGCTGGCGGCCCGGCGGCGGGTGCGTACTCGTCGGCGCCGGGCCGGTCCGGCCCGGGTCCTTGATCGATGACAGGCAGGGACGACGGCACCTACCGGCTCTTGCGGAGTCATCCTCGACGGTCCGGACCTCGCCCGCCCGGCCGGGTTCTCCAGGGACGTCCGGCGCTGCCACCGGGCGCGGGTCAGGGCGTCGGCACCCTCGGCGTCGACCGGCGCCCGGTCCGGCCGGCCCCGCGGGCGCGGTCGCCGGGTTCCGGTGCCACTGCTCAATTCTGAGCGCCGGGCGGCCACCGGCCCGGTCTAGCATCGCAACGCACTTGGACGACCTGCCGGTTGAGGCGAGGCGTCGGGTGAGTACCTCCTGTTCCAGTGGGAAAAGACGACGGGAGCGAGCTTATGTCGGGGGATCAGGTTGCCGGTTCTGTGCCGGTCGCGTCGGGCAGCGTCCTGCTCGCCGGGCACAGACCGGCCGTGGCGGCCCAGAGGCTGGCCTTCTTCGAGCGGGTCCGTTCCGAGGGACCCGTGCTGCGGCTGCGCATGGGCCGCACTCCCACCTTCCTCATCAACGACCACGCCATGGTCCGCGAAATACTCGGCGACGGCGGCGACACCTTCGCCCGGGGGCGGTTCTTCACCAAGGTGCGCCCGCTGGTCGGCAACGGGCTCGGCAGCTCCGACGGCGCCTTCCACCTGCGCCAGCGCCGGATGGTCCAGCCGGCGTTCAGCCACGACCACCCCGGGTACGACGTGGCCGCGCTGCTGGCCGGCATCAAGGCGCAGGTCGACACCTGGAAGCCCGGTGCCGTCCTGGACATGGCGCGGGAGATGGACACCCTGGCCAACGACCTGATCAACACCGCGTTGTTCTCCTCGGACAAGGTGGCCGGCGACGCCGCGACCATCCGGGCCACCATCGCCGACTTCATAGCCGGCGTCGGCATCCGCAGCGTGGTCCCCAGCGACCTGGTCGACAAGCTGCCCACCCCGGCCAACCGGCGCTTCATCCGGGCGCGGGACCGGCTCGAGGAGGCGCTGGCCTCGATCATCAACCGGTACCTGACCGACCCCCACGACCACGACGACATCCTGTCCAGCATGGTCGCCGCCCGGGACGCGGACGGCCGGCCCATGAGCCCGGGCGAACTGCGCGACGAGGTGCTGTCCATGCTGATCGCCGGCGGCGACAGCTCGGGACACGCCCTGGGCTGGGCCTTCCACGAGATCGCCCAGCACCCCACGGTCGCCCGGCGACTGCGCGAGGAGTTCGCCCAGGTGCTGGACGGGCGGGACCCCACCATGGGCGACCTGCGCCGACTGGTGTACACCCGCCAGGTCATCAATGAGACCCTGCGGCTGCGCACCCCCGGCTGGATGGACATGCGGCGCACCACCCGACCCGTACAGGTCGGCGGCTTCGCCTTCCCCGCCGAGGCCGAACTGCTGGTCAGCCTCACCGCCCTGCACCGCGACCCGGCCGTCTACTCCGATCCGACGACCTTCAACCCCGACCGGTGGTCACCGGGGCACCCCCAGCAGCCCCGCCGCGAGATGTTCATGCCCTTCGGGGCGGGTACCCGCCTGTGCGCCGGGGAATCGATGGCCAACCTGACGATGGCCTTCGCGCTGGCCACCGTGCTGCCCCGCTTCGAACTCCGGCCGGTACCCGGCCGCCCGGTCCGGGAGGTGTGCAAGGGCATCATGGGGGCCAGCGCGGTCCCGATGACCGTGCACCCGCTACCGGAGGCCAAGGCGGCATAACCCGTACCCCGGTGAGGAACGCCCCCGCCCGATCCGTGCTGCGGACCGGGGCCCCCGCCGGCGCGGTGCGGGCGGCGGTGCCCAGGTCCGGCCCACCGTGCTCACCGGAACGGCCCGGGACCTCGCTCGCCCTGCCCGGGCCGGTGCCGATGACGCGTGACGAGCGGGTCGTGCTCGCCCGTGGTCGAGCCGTCCGGCTCGGTGAGCCGGGGGCGGTGATCGCCCCTCGGGATGCGAGGATCGCGGCCGTAACCACGCGAATCGCCTACTGGACGCACCAGTTCGAGCGGCAGGCCCGGGAACCGGCACAGCCTCGGCAGCCGCCCCCGCGCAACGGCTCCCCCTCCTCGAAGGGCGATGCCCCCGGGAGGTGCCGCCGGGTGAGGAGCGCCGGGCCGAGCCGGGCGGCCGCTGGTGAGGGCAAGCAGAAGGGCGCGTCCGGGTCGGCGGGGTGTCAGGCCCGTGTCGCGCAGCAGCGCTCCCGCGGGCGTCGGCCCTGCGGGGTCGTCCTCCCCGGTCGGGGTGCCGCCCGGGCCGAGATCGGCAGTGTGCCGGGCGGCGATGGCTGCCGACTGCTCCTCCTTCGGCCGGTGATCGGGCTGGTGATCGGGCCGGTTATGGGCCGGGGCGGGCGGGTGGCCGGCGGCCTGCGGCGAGGTTTTCGGCCAGGGCGCGGAGGGCAGCTATAGAACGGCTTTTCGGCTTCATTATTGGCCGAAATCCGGCTTGATCAATGTGCGAGGCAATCGTATGCAGGGGGGAAGTGTATGTTCGTCTCCACGTCCATGTCGTTATGGGAGACTCTGCGGGACAAAATGGTGGGGAGCGGGAGATCGGCCCCGGTGGTGCGGCTGGTGCGCGGCGAGAACGTGTATTCCAGCGGCCAGTCGGACAACAGTCTTTACCTGGTCGAGGAGGGTCAGGTCAAGATTGTTTCGGGCTCTCCGGAGGGCAAGCAGTGCCTGCTCTCCATATGTGTGGAGGGGGAGTTCTTCGGTGAGCTGGGAATCCTCCAGGGAATGCGTGCGGAGACCGCGACGGCGATGAAGCGGAGCGTTCTGCGGAAACTGTCGGCGGCGCACGTGGCGGCGGTTCTGCAGGATCTGGAGAACGCCGAGGAGTTCGCCCTGCATTTGCTCGAACAACTGTCCGAGCAGCAGCAGTTGATCGCCAACATGGTGACCATGAACTGCGAGCAGCGGCTCGCGGTGACACTCCTCGATCTCGCCCGCAAGGTCGGCCGGCGGCAGGGGCCCGAGCTGAGAATGGAACGGCGGATAACGCACGAGGAACTCTCGGAAATGGTGGGGACCACGCGTTCCCGGGTGGGGTTCTTCCTGAAGCGGTTCTCCGACGACGGTCTGCTGGTGCACAGCGGCTCGGCCCAACTGACGGTGCACGAGACCCGGTTGGCGCGCTACGTGGCGAAGGTCTGAGGGGAGCCGGCAGGGGCGTCGCCGTGGTGGACCACCACCAGCCCGGCGGCGCCCGCGCCGCGGCGCAGGGCGAGCGCGGCGATGTGGCCGGAGCCCGGCCGCCACTGGTGGAACTGCCACTGGCCCGTGGTGTCGGCGGCCATCGTGATCGTCCCGGTGTCGGGCAGCGCGCCGAAGTCGCAGCGGTCGAACGGGTGGGAGAGACCCAGGCCGAGGGCCTTGGTGTAGGCCTCCTTCAGGGTCCAGTACCGAAGGAGGGCGTCGGCCTGCCCGCCGGTGGGCAGCCCGGCGAGCGCGGCGGCCTCGGCGGGGGCGAGCACTCCGGGCAGTGGGCGGGTGCGGTGCGGAGCGCTCTCCTCGACGTCGATGCCGCAGTCGGTCCCGCGGGTCACCACGCAGACGGCCGCACCGGGGGTGTGGGAGAGGTTGAACCTCAGCCCGGTCTCCGCGGTGCGGCCGGCGAGTTCCGGACGGCCGTGCCAGGTGGTGCGGAACTCCCACTGCTGCGGCGGGATCTCGGGGTGGCACCGGGTCAGCGCCGTGCGCAGCAGGGCGTGCCCCACCGCGTACTGGGCGCGGTCCCGGGCGAAGCGGAAGCGGGCCAGCCGGTCGTGCTCGGCGGGCGCGAGGAGCGCCAGCCCCGCCCGGACCGCGGCGTCGCGGTCCGAGTCGGGCACGCGCGCGGTCCACACGTGGGCCTCGCGCGTGCCGGGCCGGAGCCCTCGCCCTGTCATCCGGTGCGGGTCAGGCCCGTGGGCCGAGCTCGACCGGCAGCTCGACCAGGCCGCGCATGATCCGGGTGGGGCGCCAGCGCAGGTCGTCCCGGGTGCCGGAGAGCGAGATGTCCGGGTAGCGGCCGACCAGCGCCGCGATCGCCTCCTGGCCCTCGATCCGGGCGAGCGGGGCGCCGAGGCAGTGGTGCAGGCCGTAGCCGAAGGCCAGGTGCGGGTTGTCGGTGCGGGTGATGTCCAGCCGGTCGGGGTTCTCGAACTGCCGCTCGTCGCGGCTGGTCGAGGCGATGGAGACGGTGACCACGCTGCCGGCCGGGATCATGGTGCCGGCCACCTCGACGTCCTCGGTGGAGACCCGCATGGTGGACAGCTCCACCGGCGGGTCGTAGCGGAGGAACTCCTCCACCGCCGAGGCGACCAGGTCGGGCTTGGCCCGCAGCAGGGCGAACTGCTCCGGGTTGTCGAACAGCGTCAGGGTGCCGTTGGCGATCAGGTTGACGGTCGGTTCCTGGCCGGCGCTGAGCAGCAGCATCGCGGTGGAGACCACCTCGATCTCGGTGAGCCGGTTGCCCTCGTCACGGGCGACGATCAAGCCGGTGATCACATCGGGCTGCTGGTCGCTGGTGTCCACGTCGCTCTCCGCGAGGTCCTTGAGTTCCTCGCGGCGGCGGGCCAGCAGCTCGGTGAAGAAGGACTGCATCGCCGCGTAGCCCTCCTGCGGGGTGAGCGCGCCGTCGACCACCGCGTCCGGGGCGGTGAGCATGGCGGTGGCCCAGATCCGGAAGTTCTCCCGGTCGGCGTTCGGCACGCCGAGGATCTCGCAGATGACAGTGGTGGCCAGCGGGTGCGCGTAGCTCTCGATCAGGTCGACGGTCCGCTGCCCGGCGAGGCCGTCGAGCAGCTGCTCGGCGATCTCCCGCACGCGCGGGCGCATCGCCTCCATCCGGCGGTTGGTGAACGCCTTGCTGATCAGCTTGCGCAGCCGGGTGTGGTCCGGCGGGTCGGTGTTGACCAGGTGGTAGAGGTAGTCGGCGCGGTTGTCACGCTCGCCCTTGACGTAGCCGGCGTCACGCAGCTGGTCCCAGGCCAGGCCCGGGTCCTTGGCGAAGCGGGGGTCGTTCATGACGTCGCGGGCCTCGGCGTAGCGCAGCACGAGCCGGCGGTGGAGGCCGTTGGGTTCGCGGATGGTGTGGACGACGCCCTCGGCGCGCATGTCGGAGTACAGCGCGTAGGGGTCGACCCGCGGTCCGGTCGGCAGGACCTTCGGGTCCTCGGAACCGGACGGTGCGCCGGGCTGTGATGACCGGTCATTCACGGGGCATCTCCGTTCCTTGGCAGGTCGGCTCGTTCCGGCGGGTACGCCCGAGCGCCCCCGAACCTAGACCGGCCGAACCGGGCGTTTCTGCGCTGGATTGAGCATCGTGTGAAGTCGGCGGGGTGCCGCCACGGCCGGTTCGACATGCCCGCGTCCAATGGCGGCGAGGGCATTGGTGTCGGCCGGATCTTTTCCTATGCTTGCCCCCCGCACCTCGCTTATCCGTACATCCTGGCGATCTCAGACACCACTCCGACGCGTCCGCAGGGCCGGGCCGCCCGGACCGGGGCGACGCGTCCGTGCCGTTCTCTAGGCGATTCGAGGTTGAAGATGAGGGCAACGCTGGAGTACCACCGCACCCGTTCGACCACCACCGCGGTCCCCGTGCGGCGTGCCGCCGAGCAGGCCGACACCGACTCGGCCCGCTTCCGCACCAAGCTGCGCGCGCTGTGCGCCACGCGGCTGCACGACACCCCGACCCTGACGGTGCCCCGGCTGGGACACGTGTACATGGAGGGCGGCCAGGACCGGCACATATACGTGATCGAGACCGGTCAGGTCAAAACGCTGATGATCACCGGGAGCGGCAAGCGATGTCTGCTCTCCATCTCCGGGGCGGGCGACGTCCTGGGCGAACTGGGGCTGCTCGGAAGCGCCCGCTCCGACACCGCGGTCGCGCTGGAACCGGCGACGCTGCGCCAGATCCCGTGCGACCGGTTCCTCTCGGTGCTCGCCGAGGAGGGGCTGCTGCCGGAGTACGTGCGGCACCTCGGTGAGCGGGTGATCGAACAGCAGAAGATCATCGTCGACATGGTGACGCTGGAGTGCGAGCGCCGCCTGGCGGCCCGACTGCTGCTGCTCTCCCAGCAGATAGGCAAGCGCCGCGGCCGACTGGTGGTGATCCCGCCCCGGATCACCCAGGAGGAGCTCGCCGAGATGGTCGGCACCACCCGCTCCCGGGTCGGGCTGTTCCTCAAGCGCTTCCGGGAGACCGGCCTGGTCGGCACGGTGCAGGGCTCGCTGGCCGTCGACGTCCAGCGGCTCGGCGACTACATCGAGGGCCGGCTGCAGGCCGATGCTCAATTCTGAGTAGCTGGGCATTCGTCGCGATGCCGACCCTTGGGGCTCCGGAAGACCGGCCCCACGGGAGAGGTCGAACATGAGCGAGCATCAGACCCTGCTGTTCCTGATGCAACTGGCGGCCCTGCTGCTCGTCGGCTCCGGCATGGGCCAACTGGCCCGCCGGGTGGGCCTGCCGGGCGTGGTGGGCGAACTGCTCAGCGGTGTGCTGCTCGGTCCGACGGTGCTCGGACACCTCTCGCCGGCGGTGTTCGCCCGGATGTGGCCGGCCGACCCGTCGCAGACCCAACTGCTGGACGCGGTCAGCATGTTCGGCGTACTGCTGTTCATCGGGGTGTCCAGCGCGCACCTGGACCTGCGGATGCTGCGCCGCCGCCCCCGTACCGTGCTCTCGGTCAGCACCGCGGCGTTGGTGCTGCCGCTCGGCCTGGGCGTCGCCACCGGCCTGCTGCTGCCCGCCCGGCTGCTCGGCCCGCACGCCGACCGCTCCTCGTTCGCGCTGCTGATCGGCGTGGTGATGGGCGTCAGCGCGATCCCGGTGATCGCCAAGACACTGACCGACCTGGGCATGCTGCACCGCGACATCGGCCAGTTGACGCTGGCCGCGGCGGCCGGCGGGGACGTGGTCGCCTGGATACTGCTGTCGCTGGTCTCCACGATGACGGTGGGCGTCCTGACGGCCGGTCACGTCGTCTCCGGCGTCGGGAGCCTGCTGCTGTTCCTGGTCGTGGTGGTCGCCGCCCGACCGCTGCTGCGCGGGGCGCTGGGGCGGGCCGAGAAGGCCGAGGGCTCCGGGCCGGTGATCGCGATCACCGTGGTGGCGATCCTGGCCGCCGCGGCCGGCAGCCAGTCGCTGGGCCTGGAGTCGGCGCTCGGTGCGTTCGCGGTCGGCTGCCTGCTCAGCTCGCCGTCCCGGGAGACCGCGGTGCGGCTGGCCTCGCTGCGGACCGTCACGCTCTCGGTGTTCGCCCCGATCTTCCTGGCCGGGGCGGGCCTGAAGATGGACCTGACGGTGCTGGGCGACCCCCGGACGCTGGCCGCCGCCGCGGTGGTGCTGCTGCTCGCCGTCGTCGGCAAGTTCGCCGGCGCCTACCTGGGCGCCCGGTTCGGCCGCCTGACGCACTGGGAGGGCCTGGCGCTGGGCGCCGGGCTGAACGCCCGTGGCGCGGTCGAGGTGGTGGTGGCGACCATCGGCCTGCGGCTCGGCGTGTTCAGCCCGGCGACGTACTCGATCGTCGTGCTGGTCGCCGTGCTCACCTCGATGATGGCCGCGCCCGCCCTGCGCTGGACCATGGCGAAGGTCGAGCACCGCTCCGAGGAGCACCTGCGGGCCGCCGAACTCGCCGCCTGGTCGGACCGCGCCTCGGTGCCGGCCGACCCTGCGCAGAATTGAGCAGAAAGAATCCGCCGCGCGCTCTTAATGTGATCCGGTTGTGTTGTAGAAGACATGGATTAATTTCCGTGGAAAAGGAGGCGGGCAACGTGACGGCCGCAGTGAATTCCAGCACGCAACCCAGGATCAGGCCGGCGTTCCACCAGACCACGGTGCCGTTGGACAAACTGCTGAATTCTGCCGACGCGGGATTCCTCATCCACCGGGTCGGGCAGCTGAAGAACGAGTTCCGCGAGGAAGGCATGTCCTTCTCCGCGGACCTGGTCGACCTGATCAACAACGCCCAGGTCGGCTACGTCTCGATTTTCGCCTTCGAGGAGCTGTTCGGGACGCAGAGCCGGCTGCACTGGCTGCTGCACCTGAAGGAGCCCAGCGACTACCGGCGGATGCTCGACATGGTCGACCACTCGCAGAAGTGGGCCGAGGTGTCCGCCGACGACCGGCTGCCCACCAAGGGCGGCGGCAACTGGGAGCGGATGTTCGTCGAGGGCTCGATGACCGAGACGATCATCTGCCCGCAGCACGGCCTGAGCCACCACGACGAGGACGACGACCACCCGCTGGACACCTTCCAGCCGCCGGCCCGCTACCAGTCCCGGCTCGCTCCCGAGCAGCTGCTGCACTCCGTGAACACCCCGCTCACCGTGCACCGGCGTCTCCAGGTCCGGTACGCGCTGCGCGAGGAGGCCCGGAAGTTCTGGTTCGACTGGGCCGGACACGTCTCCGAGACGATGGTCGGCCGGGCCACCGCCTTCCTCTACGAGGAGATGTGGGGCCAGCAGGACCGCCTGCACCTGCTGATCCACCTCGCCTCCCAGGACGCCTACCACGAGCTGACGGCCCTGCAGGAGAACGACCCGGAGCTGCGCCGCCTGATGGCCTCCCAGGTCGTCCCCGACAGCAAGGGCGGCGGCGGCTGGCACCGCACGGTGCTCGACGGCACGATGACCGACACCCTCTGGGCGCCGCTGCATGGCCGTCGGAGTTGAGGCGGCCCACGCCTATGTCGGGCGGGCCGCCCTGGACGTCAGGGAGCTGTTCCACGCACGCGGACTGGACCTGGGCCGCTTCGACAACCTGATGATGGTGCAGAAGTCGGTCAACCTGCCGTGCGAGGACCCGGTCACCAACGCCGTGAACGCGGCCAGGCCGATCCTCGACCGGCTCACCGGGGAGCAGCGCGACAGCATCGAGGCGGTGATCGTCGGCACCGAGTCCGGCCTGGACTTCGGCAAACCGATCAGCACCTACGTGCACCACCACCTCGGCCTCGGCAGGCGCTGCCGCTCCTTCGAGGTCAAGCACGCCTGCTACGGCGGCACCGCGGCACTGCGCACCGCGCTCGGCCTGCTGGCGGGCAGCCCCCGCCCGCGGGCCCGTGCGCTGGTGATCGCCGCCGACGCGGGTGGCTCGGTGGTCGGCATGCCGTACTGGGAACCGTCCCACGGCGCCGGCGCGGCCGCCCTGCTGCTCGGCCCGGAACCCGAGGTCCTCGACCTCGACCCCGGCGCGGCCGGCCTCTACAGCTACGAGGTGATGGACACCTGCCGCCCGCGCCCCGACCTGGCGGCCGGCGACTCCGACCTCTCGCTGCTGGCCTACCTGGAGTGCCTGGAGCGCTCCTTCGCCGACTACCGGGAGACGGTCGCGGGGGCCGACATCGTCGACTCCTTCGACCACCTGGCCTTCCACACCCCGTTCGGCGGGATGGTCAAGGGCGCCCACCGGCACCTGATGCGCCGGGTCAAGCGGATGTCCCCGGACGCCATCGAGGCCGACTTCCGGACCCGGATGGCCGCCTCGCTGGTCGACCCGGCCCGGATCGGCAACACCTACGCGGCCGGCCTGTTCGTCGCCCTGCTCTCGCTGATCGAGCACGGCGACTTCCGCGAGCCGCGCCGGGTCGGCCTGTTCTCCTACGGGTCGGGCTGCGCCTCGGAGTTCTACAGCGGCGTGGTCGGCACCGGGGCGCCCGCCGTGCTCGCCCGGTACCGGACCGCAGAGCGCCTGGACGCCCGGCACCGGCTCACCGTCGCCGACCACGACCGGCTGGCGAAGCACACCGCCGAGGGCGCCCCCGGCGTGCAGGACGCGGTCCTCGACGTGTCGCGGTACGCGGACGTCTACGACCCGGCGCTGCACGGCAGGGAACTGCTGGTGCTGGACCGGATCGAGAACTTCCACCGGCGCTATCGATGGAGCTGAGCAGATGGACCTGAGCACGGGGCACCGCACGATCCGACTCTCCGGAGTGCCGGGCGTCCTCACCGTCGCCCTCGACCGGCCGGACGCGCAGAACAGCATCGACACCGCCATGATCCGGGAACTGCACGCGGCGCTCGACACCGCCGAGGCCGACCCGGACTGCCGGGTGGTGGTGCTGACCGGCGGCGACGGCGTGTTCTGCACCGGCATGGACCTGCTCGGGGCGGCCGCCGAGGGCCGCCCCGACCGGGAGCGGGCGGCGCAGGGCGGCGCCGAGTTCCTCGGCCTGCTCAAACGCCTCACCCTCACCCCCCGGGTGGTGGTCGCCACCGTCGACGGCCGGGTGGCCGGCGGCGGCGTCGGCCTGGTCGCCGCCAGCGACTTCGTGCTCGCCACGCCCCGTTCCACGTTCAGCCTGCCCGAGGCGCTGTGGGGCCTGCTGCCGTGCAGCGTCGCCCCGTTCCTGATCCGGCGCACCGGCTTCCAGAAGGCGTACGCGATGAGCCTGAGCACCCTGCCGGTGACCGCCGACCAGGCACTGCTGTCCGGCCTGGTCGACCAGCTGGCCGACCCGCTCCGGCCGGCGCTGCGCCGGCTCGCCTTCCGGGTCACCAAGGTGGAGGGCGCCACGGTCGGCGACCTGAAGCGGTACTTCGCCAAGATGTGGATCGTCACGCCGGAGGTCGAGCGCACCGCGATCGACGAGTTCGCCCGGCTGATGTCCTCCGACGGCGTCGGCCGCCGGATCGCCGACTTCGCCGAACGGCAGCGCTTCCCGTGGGAGGGCGACTCGTGACGCGGCGGACCGCATGGCTCTTTCCCGGCCAGGGCGCGCAGCGCCGCGGCATGGGGCGTGACCTGTTCGACCGCTACCCGGAGGCGATGGCCGCCGCCGACCGGATCCTCGGCTTCTCGGTGCGCGAACTCTGCCTCGACGACTCCGGCGGGCGGCTCACCGACACCCGCTACCTGCAGCCCGCGCTGTTCGTCGTCAACGAGCTGACCCGGCGCGCGTACGCGGCCCGCGAACCCGCCCCCGACTACCTCGCCGGGCACAGCCTCGGCGAGTACAACGCGCTGCTCGCCGCCGACGCCTTCGACTTCGAGACCGGACTCGCCCTGGTGGCCCGCCGCGGCGAACTGATGGGCCGGGCCACCGGCGGCGCGATGACCGCCGTGGTCGGCCCCGGCGTCGCCCGGATCGCCGACCTGCTCGCCGAGGCCGGCGTCGACGACGTCGACCTCGCCAACCTCAACTCCGCCGAACAGGTGGTCCTCTCCGGCCCCGCCGAGTCGCTGCGCCGCGCCGCCGGGGCCGTCACCGCCGCGGGCGCGGGCCGCTGCGTCCCGCTGCGGGTCAGCGCCGCCTTCCACTCCCGCCACATGGCCGACGCCGCCCGCGAGTTCGCCGCCTTCCTGGACGGCTTCGAGCTGCGCGACCCCCGCATCCCGGTGATCGCCAACGTCACCGCCCGGCCCTACCGCCCCGGCGAGGTCGGCCGGCTGCTGACCGCCCAGGTGCACAGCGCGGTCCGCTGGTCCGAGAGCATGCGCCACCTGCTGGCGCAGGGCGTCCACCGGGTCGCCGAACAGGGCCCGGGCCGGGTGCTGACGGGGCTGTGGGACGCGGCGGTGAAGGACGCGGCGAACGGGCCGGCGCCGGCACCGCAGGCCGCCGCGGGCAGCGCCCCGGGACCCGCGGAGGCCGGAGAGGCCCCCGCCGGGGCGGCCGCCGCCGGGCGGGCGGCACCTGCCGCGCCCGCTTCGGCCCCGGCCGCCGTCCTGGCGCCTCCCCCGTCCCGGGGCGGCGCGGCCGCGGGCTCGGCGACTCCTGTGCCCGAGCCTTCCGCCGGCGGTCCGACCGCACTGACCCCGGAGCGGCTGGGCTCGGCGGCGTTCCGGGCCGACTACGGGGTGCGCTACGCGTACCTGGCCGGGTCGATGTACAAGGGCATCGCCTCCACCGAACTGGTGGCCCGGATGGCGCGGGCCGGACTGCTCGGGTACTTCGGGACCGGCGGGCTGCGGACCGAGCGGATCGAGGCGGCGGTCGCCGCGCTCCGCGCCGAACTGGGCCCGGGCGGCGGCTTCGGGATGAACCTGCTGCACGCGCTGCACGACCCGGCGCTGGAGGAGGCCACCGTGCGGCTGTTCCTGCGGCACGGGGTGCGGTTCGTCGAGGCGTCGGGCTTCACCCAGCCGACCCGGGCGCTGGTGCTGTACCGGCTGAGCGGGGCGCACCGGGACGGCGCGGGCCGGGCGGTGGCGCCGAACCGGCTGCTGGCCAAGGTCTCCCGGCCGGAGGTGGCGACGGCGTTCATGGAGCCCGCGCCGGAGGCGCTGGTACGGGGGCTGCTCGCCGACGGGCTGCTGACCGCCGCGGAGGCCGGGGCGGGCCGCGTGCTGCCGCTGGCGGGGGAGGTGTGCGCGGAGGCCGACTCGGGCGGGCACACCGACGCGGCGGTGGCGTACACCCTGATGCCCGCGATGACGGGCCTGCGGGACCGGATCGTGGCCGAGCGCGGCTACCCGGACGGCATCCGGGTCGGCGCGGCGGGCGGCCTGGGCGCGCCGGAGAGCCTGGCGGCGGCGTTCGTGCTGGGCGCGGACTTCGTGGTCACCGGCTCGGTCAACCAGTGCACCCCGCAGGCCGGGACGTCCGACGCGGTGAAGGACCTGCTGGCGCAGGCCGACGTCCAGGACACCGGGTACGCGCCGGCCGGTGACATGTTCGAGATCGGGGCGCGGGTGCAGGTGCTGCGGCGCGGCACGCTGTTCGCGGCACGCGCCAACAAGCTGTACCAGACGTACCGCCGGTACGACGGCCTGGAGGCGATCGACGCCAAACTGCGGCGGACGATCGAGGAGGACTGGTTCCACCGCGACCTCGAGCAGGTCTGGAAGGAGACCCGCGAGTACCACCTGCGGGCCGGCCGCCCGCAGGAGGTCGAGCGGGCCGAGCGGGACCCCAGGCACCGGATGGCGCTGGTGTTCCGCTGGTACTTCGTGCACAGCACCCGGACGGCGATGCGCGGCGACCCGGCCGAGCGCGTCAACTACCAGATCCACACCGGTCCGGCGATCGGCGCGTTCAACCGCTTCGCCGCCGGCACCGCGCTCGCCGACTGGCGCAACCGCCATGTCGACGCCGTCGCCGAGGCGCTGATGACCGGCGCGGCCCGGGTCCTCCGCGACCGTTTCTCCTCGCTGGGCCGGTAATTCGGCGGCCTGCTCAATAGTGAGCTGCGCCGATCTCCGAAGAAATGGCGTAATCGTGCCGCGCAGAGCGGCAATTTGAACCATTCACCAAGGAGCCCGTTCATGTCCGAGAAGGCCGATTCCGAATTCTCCACCCCGGTCGCCCAGCAGCAGACGTCCCTTCCGGCCGCGGATATCCTGCATTCGGCGAACGCCGGTGTCGTGGTCGAGCGCGTCGGGCAGCTGCGGGCCGAATTCCGCTCGGAGGGCAGGCAGTTCGCCCGTGAGCTGTCCGAGTACCTGAACACCCGGTACGTCGGCGTGGCGACCACCTTCGTCTACGAGGAGACCTTCGGGACCAAGGACACCCTGCACTGGCTGCTGCACATGCGCTCCCTGGAGGCGTACGAGACCCTCGTCCGCATGGGCTCCCAGGACGAGGGCTGGCGCGAGGTGATGTTCCGCAACCGCATCCCGGAGGAGCGCGGCGGCGGCTCCTGGGACCGGATGTTCCTGGACGGCGGCCTGAAGGAGACGGTCCTCATCCCGCAGAGCTTCGGGATGTACGGCACCGCCGACACCGAGCTGTCCTCGGTGGTCGAGGACGGCGGCGTGGACCGCTTCGTGGTGCCGACCGCCGAGCACCAGACCTCGCAGAAGCCCGACGAACTGCTGCACTCCGCCAACTCCGGCATCATCATGCACCGCACCGGCGAGCTGAAGTACGAGTTCCGCGCCGAGGGCCGGGAGTTCGCCCGCGCGCTGACCGAGAGCTGGAACGCCTCACTGGGCGGCGAGGCGACCATCTTCCTCTACGAGGAGGCGTTCGGCCTGTCCGACCGGATCCACTGGTTCATCCACCTGCGCAAGCTCAGCTCCTACTACAACCTGATGGGCCTTCGGGCGCGTACCGGCCCGGCCGCGCGCGAGGTGTTCACCAAGCAGTGGATCCCGGAGGAGAAGGGCGGCGGCGGCTGGGAGCGGATGTTCGTCCAGGGCAGCCTGCGGGACCTGGCCCTGACCCCGCAGCACTGGGGCATGTACGCCACCAAGGCCGGCGCCGCCCAGGGCTGACCGCCCCGGCGCGCTCCCGGCGCGCCCACCCCGCGAACCCGTACCGGATGGGAGATCCGCCATGGTTTCCGGCAAGACGCTGCACCAACTCTTCGAAGTCCAGGCCGCGAGGACGCCGGACCGCGTGGCGGTGAGCGGGGCGGACCGCGCCCTCACCTACCGCGAGCTGAACGCCGAGGCCGACGCGGTGGCCGCCCGGCTGCGGCAGGCCGGCGCCGGCCCCGACCGGCTGATCGGCCTGTGCGTCGACCGCAGCGCCGACCTGGTGGTCGGCCTGCTCGGCATCCTCAAGGCGGGCGCCGCGTACGTGCCCGTCGACCCGGCCTACCCGGCCGAGCGGGTCGCCTTCCTGCTCGACGACAGCCAGGTCTCCGCGGTGGTCTCGGTGTCCCGGGTCGCCGAGCGCCTCGCGGACTGCGCGGCGCCGGTGGTCTGGCTCGACCGCGACACCGAGCCGCCGGCCGCGCCGGCCGCGCCCGTCGCGGTCGAGGAGTCCCGGGAGAGCGACCTCGCGTACGTCATCTACACCTCCGGCTCGACCGGCGTCCCGAAGGGCGTCCTGGTCGAACACCGCAACGCGGTCCGCCTGTTCGAGCAGACCGCCGAGCTGGTCGGCTACCGCGCGGACGACGTGTGGACGCTGTTCCACTCGATCAGCTTCGACTTCTCGGTCTGGGAGCTGTGGGGCGCGCTGCTGCACGGCGGCCGCCTGGTGGTGGCCGGCACCGAGACCGTCCGCTCCCCGGAGCTGCTGCACAAGCTGCTCGCCGACGAGGGCGTCACGGTGCTCAACCAGACCCCGTCCGCGTTCCGCCGCCTGGTGGGCGCCTCCACCGCGAAGCTGCCCGCGCTGCGCCTGGTGGTGTTCGGCGGCGAGCGCCTGGACGTCAAGCTGCTGGAGCCCTGGTTCGCCCGCTACGGCGACGAGCGGCCCGCGCTGGTCAACATGTACGGCATCACCGAGACCACGGTCCACGTGACCGCCCGTCCGATCACCCGCGCCGACCTCGACGAGCCCGGCGTCAGCCCGATCGGCCGCCCGCTGCCCGGCGTCACCCTGCACCTGCTCGACGAGGCCGGCAGCCCGGTCGCCGACGGCACCCCCGGTGAGCTGTACGTCGGCGGCACCGGCGTGGCCCGCGGCTACCACCGCCGGCCCGAGCTGACCGCCGAGCGCTTCCGCACGGTCGGCACCGGCGCGGACGCGGTGCGCCTGTACCGCTCGGGCGACCGCGCGGTGCGCACCGCCGACGGCGAGTACCTGTACGTCGGCCGGGCCGACGACCAGATCAAGATCCGCGGTTTCCGGATCGAGCCCGGCGAGATCGAGGCGCTGCTCGCCGACGACCCGCGGCTGGCCTCGGCGATCGTCGTCCCGCAGGACCACGGCGAGGGCGACGTCCGGCTGACGGCCTACCTGGTGCCGCGGCCAGGCGCCGAGATCGGCGACGAGGCGCTCGGCCGGCTGGTCGCCGCGGTGTCCGCCCGGGCCGCGGGCACGCTGCCCGAGCACATGCGGCCCTCCGCGTACCGGCTGATCACCGAGGTGCCGACCACCGCGCAGGGCAAGGTCGACCGTTCGGCGCTGCCCGCCCTGCCGCACCGGCAGGCCCCGGCCGGCCCGGCGGGCGGCGGCGTGGAGCTGACGCCCACGCAGCGGCAGGTCGACGCGATCGTCACCGAGGTGCTGGCCCGGCCGGGCATCGGCCTCGACGACGACCTGTTCGAGCACGGCGCCACGTCGCTGGCGTTCATGCGGGTGATCGCCTCCGTCAACCGCCGCTGGAAGCTGTCGCTGACCGGCGCGGAACTCGACGCGGCGACCGTCCGCCAGCTGTCCGCCTGCGTGGACGCGCAGGACCCGAAGTGAGTGGAGAGAGGAGCACCACCGTGCCCGACGTGACCGGCGGCTTCACGCTGACGCCCGAGGAACGCGCGAGCTTCCAGGAGCGCGGCTACTTCGGCCCGTTCAAGGTGTACGAGATCGAGGAGATGCAGCGCCGCTGGCGGATCGAGCGGCTGCGGCTGATGGACCGCAGCAACGCCGTCTACCAGGACGAGGCGGCGCAGTCCGGCAACACCAACATCTCCAACTACGACCGGCACCTGGACTCGGAGTTCCTCGCGGACCACATCTGCCGGCCGGAGATCGTCGACCGGGTGGCCAGCGTGCTCGGGCCCGACGTGCTGTGCTGGCGCAGCGAGTTCTTCCCGAAGTACCCGGGCGACGAGGGCACCGACTGGCACCAGGCCGACACCTTCGCCAACGCCTCCGGCGTGCCGCAGATCCTGTGGCCCGACGAGCACAAGGACTTCGGCGGCACCATCACGGTGTGGACGGCGTTCACCGAGGCCGACGAGGACAACGGCTGCCTGCAGTTCATCCCCGGCTCCCACACCCGGATGAACTACGACGAGACCAAGAAGATGCACTACACCCCGGACTCCATCAACCAGGTGGACAAGGGCGGCATCCGCCGCGGCTTCTTCGGCTACGACTACCGCGAGCTGCAGGTCGACGCCGACTTCAAGCCCGACGAGTCGCAGGCGGTGTCGATGGTCATGCGTCCGGGCGAGGCGATCATGTTCTGGTCGACCCTGATGCACGCCTCCTGGCCGCACAGCGCCAAGACCGACGAGATGCGCCTGGGCTTCGCCGGCCGGTACGTGCCGACCTCGGTGCGGGTCTACCCCGACACCGAGCAGATCGAGGAGTACGGCGGCACCGTCTCGCTGGAGCGCTACGGCGCCGTCCTGGTCGGCGGCGAGAACCGGTACGACCACAACCGGATGGTCACCCGGACCACCCTCGGCCACCCGTTCACCACCCGCTGACACCGACCGGCACCTACTGACACCGACCGACACCGACCGGAAGGCGTACGAGCCGATGACCGAGCACGAGGCCCGGGCCGCCGCGACCGCACTCGCCGAGGCGGTGCGCGGTCTGCGGGCGCTGGCCGTGCGCCTCGACCCGCCCGCCCGGGTGGCCGTGCCCGCCGGTCCGCGTGCCGGACTGCTGGCCGCGCTGGCCGAGCGGCTCGGCGTCCCGCTGGCCGTCGGACCGGCCGTCCCGGACGGGGAGAACGGTGTCTTCGAACGGATCATCGGCGAACGGCTCGGCCCGGCCCTCGGCCGGTCCGAGCTGGACGGCTTCCCGGCCGGACCCGCCGGGATCACCGAAATCGCCGACCGGGTGGCCGCCGCCTCCTTCGACAGGTTCCGCACCGCCCTGGACGCCGTCGCCCCCGACGGCGCCCGGCTGCCCGTCTACACGGCCGGCGACCCGGCCGCGCCCGCGGTCCTGATCGCCTCCGCCTGTGGAATGCCCGCCGAACTGTGTTCCCGCTGGCTGGAGTTGCTCGGTGGCGAGTACCGGATCGTCACCTGGGAGACCCGCGGCCTGTTCACCGACGAACCCGACTTCGACACACTCGGATGGGACACCGGGGCGCAGGCCGGGGACGTCTTCGCGGTCATGGACCACCTCGGCATCCGCACCGCCCACCTGCTGGGCTTCTGCGGCGGCAGCGTGGTCGCGCTCGCCGCGGCCCGCCGCAGCCCGGAGCGGATCGACTCGCTCAGCCTCTGGCACGGCGCCTACGAACTCGGACCGGACTCGCCCAAGCTGGACCACCACCGGAACATCCAGGCACTGATGGCGATGGCCGCCGAGGACCGCGACGCCGCCGCCGCCGTGCACGCGGTGTTCCTCGGCACCATGCTCGGCGGCACCCCGCCCGACCTCGCGCACCTGGTGCTCTACCCCTTCGCCACCTCCGAACTGTTCTACCGCTACTGCCGGTTGAACGGCGCCATCACCGACATCGACGTCAACCCGCTGCTGGCCGGCGTCGACCACCCCACGCTGGTGGTCACCAGCGAGGACGACACCACGGCCAATCCGCTCGGATCGGCCGAGGTGGCCCGGCGGCTGCCCAACGCGACGCTCAGCGTCGAGCCGACCGGCGATCACATCTCACTCTTCAAGTTGGGCGGCCGACTGGGCGAACTCGCGCTGGGCTTCCTGCGCGAGCACCCCGGCGGCCAGGCCGCCCCGCGCTGAGACGGGACTCACGTGGACACGAGCAACGAGACCGGGCCGACGGCTGTCCGGATCCTGCACCGGCTGCTTGCCGAGGTACGCCCGGACGGAGCGGAACCGCTGCCGCCGGGCGGACTGGCCGACTGGGGCCTCACCTCGCTGGCGCTGACCCGGCTGTGGGCCGGCGTGCGGCGCGAGTTCGGCATCGACCTGCCGCCGGCCCGGCTCGCCGCCGCCACCCTCGACGAGCTGACCGCGACGGTGACGGACGGCACCGCCGGGACCGCCGACACCGCCGACACCGCCGGGACCGCCGACACCGCCGACACCGCCGACACCGCCGGGACCGCCGACACCGCCGACACCGCCGGGGCCGCCGGGGCCGCCGGGGCCGCCGGGACCGCCGGGACCGCCGGCACCGCCGGCACCGCCCCGCGGCCGGCCACCGCGGTCGGCGCCGACGAGCGGGAGCCGTTCCCGGTCACCGACCTCCAGCAGGCCTACCTGGTCGCCAAGGGCAGCGACCTGGGCGGTGAGGCGGTCGGCTGCCACCTGTACCGCGAGTTCGCCGTCCCCGACCTCGACCCCGGCCGGCTGCGCCGGGCCTGGCAGGACCTGATCGACCACCACGGCATGCTCCGCGCCGTCGTCGACGACGACGGCCTGCAGCACATCCGCCCGCGGGCCGACGACTGGCAGCTGCCCGTGCACGGGCCCGGCGGCGCCGAGGACCGCGACACCGTCCGCGCCCGCCTCTCGCACCGCTGCTACCGGCCCGGCGCGTGGCCGCTGTTCGCCATCGAGGTCACCCGTACCGGAACCGGCCCCGACATCGTCCACCTCAGCCTGGACACCCTGATCACCGACGGCCACGGCTACGCGGTGCTGCTCCAGCAGTGGCACCAGCGCTACCACCACCCCGAGCGGCCGCTGCCGGCCGCCGGACCGTCCGTCGCCGAACTGGTGCCCGCCCTGCTCGCCGAACGCGGCTCGGACGCCCACCGCGCCGATCTCGCCTACTGGGCGGACGAGCTGGCCGAGCTGCCGGCCGGTCCCGGGCTGGTCGCCCCGGCCCCCGCGGCCGCCCCCGCCGGCGGCTGCCGCGAACGCCGCCCGCTGGACGCCGAACTGCCCGCCGACCAGTGGCGGGCGCTGACCGCGCGGGCCGTCCGGCTCGGCGTCTCGCCGACCGCCCTGGTGCTCGCCGTGTTCGCCGAGGCGCTGGACCGCCGGGCTCCGCAGCGGCGCACCGCCCTGGTGGTCACCACCAGCAGCCGCCCGTACCTGGCCGCCGACACCCCCCACCTGGTCGGCCCGTTCACCTCGACTGCCGTCCTGGTCCTGGAACGCGAGGCCGACGAGACCCTCGACGAGCAGGCGGCCGCGGTCCACGCCCGCCTCGGCGAACACCTGCGGCACGGCCTGGTCTCCGGCATTGAGGCGCTGCGCGAACAGCGCACCGGCCGGCCCGCGCCCGCCGTCGTCTTCACCAGCCTGCTCGACGTCGGCCCGCCCCCCGGCGTCGCCGGCGGCTTCGGCGCGGCCGTCGAGTACGGGGTCAGCCAGACCACCGACGTCGCCCTCGACCACCAGATGTGGGAGCAGGACGGCGCCCTGCGCTACCGCTGGGACGTCGACCCCACCCGGTTCGCCCCCGGCGGCGTCGAGACCGCCTTCGCCGCCTTCGGCAACGCCCTCGCCGCCGCCTGCGACGGGCCCGCCGGGGACCCGCGGCCGCCCCGCGCCCTCCAGGAGGCGTACCTGGTCGCCCGCACGGCCGCCGGCGACGCGCCCGCCGAGGGCTGCCAGTGCTACCAGAGCTTCGAGGTCGACGCGCTCGACCTGGAGGCGCTCGCCGGCGCGCTGCGCCGCCTGGTCGACGGCCACGCGGTGCTGCGCGCCACCTTCGCCGCCGACGGGGTGACGGTCCGCCGGCAGGGCCCCGAGCGGTGGCGGATCCCGGTGATCGAGGCCGGCGACCCGGCCGCGCACCCGGCGCTGCGCGCACTGGTCCGCGAGGAGATGACCGACCGACCGTTCCCGCTCGGCGGCTGGCCGCTGTTCGACCTGCGGGTGACCCGCGACGACAGCGGGCTCTCCGTCGTGCACTGCGCCTTCGACCTGCTGGTCGCCGACGGCCTGAGCATCCACCGCCTGTACCGCGACCTGTGGCGGCTGTACGCCGACCCGGCCGCCCGGCCGGTACCGGCCGGACCCGACCCGGCCCCCGCGAGCCCCGCCGCCGAGCAGGCCCGCTACTGGCGCGAGCGGCTCGCCGGACTCCCCGCCGGACCGGAACTCGGTCCGCCCGGCGGCCCCGCCCGGGCCGGCCGCGGCCGCACCCGCCTGGCCGGCCGGATCGACGGCTACCGCCGACTGGCCCGCCACGCCGCCGAGTACGGCCTGCACCCCGACGACCTGCTGCTCGCCGCCCTCACCCGGGCCGTCTCCCGCCACACCGGACAGCCCTGCGCGCTACCCGTGGTGCTCTGGCCGAAGGCCGCCGAGGCCGCCCGCCCGGGCGAGCACTCCTTCATGACCTGGGTCACCGCCGCGCCCGCCGAGACGCCGCTCACCGCGGCCGCCCGCGAGTACCGCCGCGTCCTCGACGCCGACCTGGCCGAGGGCGGCACCGGCGGCCTCGGCGAGATGCGCCGCCAGGTGCTCCGCGGCGGCGACACCGCCCACCCCGTGGTCTACACCGCCCTCGTCGACCTCACCGACCGGCCGCTGCCGGCCGGCGTCCGCCAGGGCGAGTGGCTGACCAGCACCCCCGGCTGCGCCCTGGACAGCGTCGCCGTCGCCGAGGGCGACGAACTGCGCTACTGCTGGGACATCGTCGAGGCCGACTTCCCGGCCGGCCTCGCCGAGCAGATGTTCGCCGTCTTCGAGAACGGCCTGCGGCTGCTCGCCGACGACGCCACCTGGGCCGGCACCCCCGCCGGCGGGCTCACGGCGGAGGAACGGCACACCGTGCTGCACACCTGGAACGAGACCACCGTCCCCGTGCCCGACGACGGCCCCGTGCACCTGCTGTTCCAGCGTCAGGCCGCGAGCGCCCCCGACGCCGTGGCCCTGCGCTGGCGCGGCGGCACCATGACCTACGGGGAACTCAACCGCCGCGCGAACCGGATCGCCCACCGTCTGATCGCCGCGGGCGTCGGCCCGCGGCAGCTGGTCGGCGTGCGGATCCGGCGCGGCCCCGAGATGGTCGCCGCCCTCCACGGCATCCTCAAGGCCGGCGCCGGCTACCTGCCGGTCGACCCCGCGCTGCCCGCCCCCCGGGTCGCCGCGATGCTCGGACTCGCCCGCGCCACCACCGTGCTGACCACCTCCGACACCCCCGCCGTGGCGCTGCCCGCCGGGGTCACCGGCGTCGAGACCGACACCGATCCGGAGATCAACGGCCCCGCCGCCCCCGAGGCCGACCCGGAGACCCGCGGCACCCGCGACGACACCGCGTACGTCATCTTCACCTCCGGCTCCACCGGCACCCCCAAGGGCGTCCAGGTCGCCCACCGCTCGGTGCGCAACCTGCTGAACTTCTGCCACCGCACCTTCGGGCTGCGCCCGTCCGACCTCGGACTCGCCGTCACCTCGCTCGGTTTCGACCTCTCCGTCTTCGACATGCTCGGCCTGCTCGGCGCCGGCGCGGGCGTCTACCTCGCCGACGAGACCCAGCAGCGCGACCCGGAACTGCTGCTCGACGTCCTGCTCACCGAGCCGATCACGTTCTGGAACTCGGCGCCCACCACCCTGCACCAGCTCACCCCGCTGCTCACCCCCGACACCGGCGACCCGGCCGCCGCGCACCTGCGGATCGTCGCGCTGGCCGGCGACTTCATCCCGCTGTCACTGCCCGGGGCGATCCGCGAGGCGTTCCCGAACGCCGAGACCGTCGCTTTGGGCGGACCCACCGAGACCACCGTCTGGTCGAACGTCTACCGGGTCACCACCGTCGACCCCGGCTGGCGCAGCATCCCCTACGGCAAGCCGATCGACAACACCCGGCACTACGTGCTCGACGAACGCCTCGAACCCTGCCCGATCGGCGTCGAGGGCGACCTGTACACCGGCGGCGCCTGCCTGGCCGTCGGCTTCTGCAACCAGCCCGGACTGACGGCCCGGTTGTTCCTGCCCGACCCGTTCGCCGGCACCCCAGGCGAACGGATGTACCGCACCGGCGACCGGGCGCTCTGGCTCCCCGACGGCAACCTGCGGATCGCCGGCCGCGGCGACCGCCAGGTGAAGATCCGCGGCCACCGGGTCGAACTCGGCGAGGTCGAGCACCGGCTGCGCGCGCACCCGGCCGTGCAGGAGGCCGTCGCGGTGCTGCGCGACGGCGAACCGCCGAGCGGCGACGCCAGGCTCGTCGCCTACGTCGTCACCGACCCGGCCGCCCCCGCCGTCACCGTCGCCGAGCTGCGCGCGCACACCGCCGAGGCCCTGCCCGGGTACATGGTGCCGAACTTCGTGGTGCTGCTGCCGTCCTTCCCGGCCACCGCCAACGGCAAGCTGGACCGCGCGGCGCTGCCCTGGCCGCCGGCCACCGCGCCGGCCGCCCGGCCCGTGGCCCCGGCGACTCCGGTCACCGAAGCGGCCACCGAGGCTCCCTCCGCACCCGCACCCGCACCCGCGCCCGCACCCGCGCTCCCGCCCGCGCCTGCGCTCTCGTCCTCGTCCTCGTCCGGTCCTTCGTCCGTGTCCGCGCCCGGTCCGTCGGCCGTGAGCCCGGCCGGGCTGGCCGAGGAGGTCGCGGCGATGTTCGCCCGGCACCTCGGCGTCGACACCGTCGACCCGGCGCTGGACCTCTGGGACCAGGGCGCCACCTCCTTCACCATGGTCCAGATCTCGGCCGGGCTGCGGAAGCGGTACCGGCAGCGGGTGCCGGTCTCGGCGCTGATCTCCGAGCCGACCGCCGCCGGCATCGCCCGGATCCTCGCCGACCGCCTCGGCCTCCGGGCCCAGCCCGATCCGGCCGCCGTGCCCACCGCGCCCACCATGCCCACCGCGCCGGAACCGGAGGCGGGACCGGAAGGAGAACCGGAGGCGGGACCCGGCATCGTGGACATGTTCTCGCCGCAGGAGCGGGACGCGTTCAAGGCCGCCGCCTGGAACCTGCGCCGCCCCGCGCCCGGCGCCCGGCGCGTCGCGCTGCCGGAGACGACGGTCCACCCCGCCCACTACGACTGGCGCGGCAGCCGCCGCGACTACCGCGACACCCCGTTGCCCGCCGAGGCGCTCACCCGGCTGCTCGGCCTGCTGCGCGAGGCCCCCGTGGAGGGCGGCACCCGCCGCCTGTACCCGTCGGCCGGGGACACCTACGCGGTGCAGGCGTACGTGCACGTCAAGCCGGACGCCGTCGACGGGCTGGCCGGCGGCATCTACTACTACGACCCGCGCGGACACGCGCTGGAACTGGTCAACGCCGAGCCGCGGATCGACCGCACCGTGCACTTCTACTACAACCGGCCGGTGTTCGACGGCTCCGCGTTCGGGATCTTCCTGATCGGCCAGACCCGCGGCATCGCCCCGCTCTACCAGGAGGTCGCCGAGCGCTTCCTGACGCTGGAGGCCGGGTACATCGGCCAGCTGCTGATGACCGGCCAGGCGGCCTGCGGCATCGGACTCTGCCCGGTCGGCACCCTGGCCTTCGACGACGTCCGCGACCAGTTCGCCCTCGACGACGGCCACGTCTTCCTGCACTCCTTCATGGGCGGCGGCGTCGACCGGACCGGCACCGCCGACCTGCGGCCGCCGTTCGCCGAGCAGCCCACGCGGGCCGCGGCCGACGAGGAACGGAAGGCCGCCGAGGAACCGAGAACCGCCGAGGAACCGAGGGCCGCGGAGGTCGCGGTGGTCGGCATGGCCGGGCGCTTCCCCGGCGCCGAGGACCTGGGGGAGTACTGGCGGCAGCTCAGCACCGGCCGGTGCGCCGTCGGCCCGCCGCCCGCCGGGCGGGGCGTCGCCGAGGACGGCCGGCTGCCCGCCGGACTGCACGGCGGCTTCCTCACCGGCATCGACACCTTCGACAGCCTGCACTTCCGGATCGCCCCCGTCGAGGCCGCCGCGCTCGACCCGCAGCTACGGCTGCTGCTCCAGACCGTCTGGACCTGCCTCGAGGACGCCGGCCACACCGTCGCATCGCTGCGCGCCGCCGCCCCCCGGGTCGGCGTGTTCACGGCCGCCATGTGGCACGACCACCAGCACACCGGCAAGGAGACCTGGGACGCGGACGCCGCCGCCCGGGTCGCCGCCCTGGCCGGCGACATGCCCGGCCGGATCTCGCACCACTTCGGCTTCGACGGCCCGAGCGTCGCCGTCGACACCGCCTGCTCCTCCTCCCTGACGGCCCTCCACCTCGCCGTCGAGGCCCTGCGGCGCGGCGAGTGCGACGCCGCCGTGGTCGGCGCGGTCAACCTGGTCACCCACCCCTACCACCTCGCCCTGCTCGCCGAGGCAGGACTGCTCGCCGAGCACGGGCCGGTCCGGGCCTTCGCCGCCGACAGCTCCGGCTGGTGCCCCGGCGAGGGCGTGGCCGCCGTCCTGCTGCGCCCGGCAGCGGCCGCCGACCGGGACGGCGACACCGTCCGGGGCGTGCTGGAGGCCACCTGGATCGGCCACGCCGGCGGTGGTGGACGCTTCGGCGTGCCCGACCCGGGGGCGCTGGCCGGCTCGGTCGGCGCGGCCCTCGACCGGGCCGGGACCACGCCCGCCCAGGTCGACTACGTCGAACTCGCCGTGGCCGGCGCGGGAGTCGCCGACGCCGCCGAACTCGAGGCGTTCGCCGAGGTGTTCGCCGGCAATCCGGTGCTGGCCGGGACGGTGAAGCCGAACATCGGCCACCTGGAGTCCGCCTCGGGCCTCTCCCAACTGCTCAAGGTCCTGCTCCAGTTCGAGCACGGCCGGATCGCACCGACGCTCACCGCCGGGCGGCGCAGCGACCTCGTCGACTGGGACGGCCTGCCGCTGCGGATCCCCGAGCACCTCGTCGACTGGCCGTCGGCCGCGACCGCCCGCCGCGCCGTCGTCAACGCGGTCGGCGCCTCCGGCGCCTACGCCCACGCGGTGCTGCGGGCCGCGCCGTCCGCCGCCGGCCACGGGCCCGCGTCCGGCGCCACCGCCGACGGGCGCGCGCCCGGCCGGCAGGCGGTGGTGCTGTCCGCCGGCTCCGCCGACGGCCTGCGGCTCGCCGCCGGCCGGCTCGCCGCGCATCTGGCGGACGGCGCGTCGCCGGCCCTCGCCGACCTGGCGTTCACCCTGCAGGACGGCCGCGTCCCGATGCCGCACCGCCTCGCCGTGGTGACCGACGACCTCGCCGAAGTACGCATCGCGCTGGCGGAGTTCGCCGCGGGACGGACCTCCCCGGCGCTGGCGGACGCGGTGGTGGGGCCCGACCGTCCGGTCGCCGCACTCGTCCCGGCGGACGCCGACGCCGCGGCCGCCGGGTGGCTGCGCGGAGTCCCCGTCGCCTGGCACGCCCTGCGGTCGGCCGGCCTCCGTCGGGTGCCGCTGCCGGGCACGGTGTTCACGGGGGAGGAGCACCGCCTGACCGTGCCCCCGCGAACCGCGCCCGCACCCGTGCCCGCGGGTCCCGTGCCCGTGGCCGCGCCCGCACCCGCGGGTCCCGTACCCGCGCCCGCGCCTGTGGCCGCACCCCTCGCCGAGGTGCCGGACGCCGTCCGGCAGTACGTGCTCGCCGTCTACGCCGAGGCGTCCGGGATCCCCGTCGAGCGGCTCGACCCGCAGGTGCCGCTGGAGCACTACGGCCTCACCTCGTACGTGGTCGGCCGGCTGAACGCCCGCCTCGCCGAGGACTTCACCGAGCCCGTCTCCCGCACCCTGTTCTTCGAGCACCGGGACCTGGCCGGCATCGCCGCCGAACTCGCCGCCCGCGCCGACGGCCCCTGGCGGCCCGCCGGGACCGAGGCCACCGCCGACCGGCGCGAACCTGCCGGGAACCGGCCCGAGGACACGGCGGTCGCCGTCGTGGGCCTGGCCGGCCGCTACCCGCAGGCGGCGGACCTGGACCGGTTCTGGCAGCTGCTGGAGCAGGGCTACGACGCGATCGGGCCGCTGCCCGCCGAACGGCACCGGCCGGGCTGGCCGGTGGACTTGATGTGGGGGGCGTTCCTGGACGGCGTCGACAGGTTCGACCCGCTGTTCTTCGCCATCTCGCCGCGCGACGCGGTCCTGATGGACCCGCAGGAACGCCTCTTCCTGGAAGTCGCCTGGGAGGCGCTGGAGGACGCCGGCTACACCCGGGCCCGGCTGCGCGAGCAGCACGACGGACGGGTCGGCGTGTTCGCGGGCGCGATGTACAACGAGTACCCCTTCCTCGGTGTCGAGCAGTCGCTCCTCGGCCCGGCCGCCGACACCGGCTCCGCGCTCGCGGGCATCGCCAACCGGGTCTCGTACTTCCTGGACCTGAACGGCCCCAGCATGACCGTCGACACCATGTGCTCGGCCTCCCTGACGGCCGTTCACCTGGCCGTCCGCGCGCTGCGCCACGGCGAGTGCGAGGCCGCGCTGGTCGGCGGCGTCAACCTGTCCGCGCACCCGCACAAGTTCCGCCAGCAGCACCGCCTGCGGATGGCGTCCACCGACCACCGCTGCCGCAGCTTCGGCGCCGGCGGCGACGGGTTCACGCCCGGCGAGGGCGTCGGCGCGGTGCTGCTGAAGCCGCTGGCCCGGGCGATCGCCGACGGCGACCGGATCCACGGCGTGATCCGCGGCACCGCCGTCAACCACGGCGGCCGCACCAGCGGCTACATGGTGCCGAACCCGGTCGCGCAGGGCGAGCTGGTGGCGGCGGCGCTGCGCGACGCGGGTGTCGAGCCGGGCAGCATCGGCTATCTCGAGGCGCACGGCACCGGCACCGCGCTCGGCGATCCCGTGGAGATCAACGGCCTGGCCCGGGCGTTCGCCGGGGTCGAGGCGGGGACGTGCGCGATCGGTTCGGTGAAGTCCAACATCGGCCACCTGGAGGCCGCCGCCGGACTGGCCGGACTCACCAAGGTGCTGCTGCAACTGCGGCACCGCAGGCTCGTGCCCTCCCTGCACGCCGAGCAGCCCAACCCCGACATCGACTGGGCGCGCAGCCCGTTCGCCGTCCAGCACGAGGCCGCGCCGTGGCCCGAACGCCGCACCGCCGACGGCACCCCGGCGCCGCGCCGGGCCGGGATCAGCGCGTTCGGCGCGGGCGGGGCCAACGCGCACCTGGTGGTCGAGGAGTACCTGCCGCAGCCGGCCGCCGAACCGGTCCGCCCGGCCGGACCGCAGCTGTTCGTGCTGTCCGCCCGCGACGAGCAGCGGCTCACCGAACTCGCGCGCCGCTGGGCCGATTTCCTGGCCCGTCCGGAACTGCCGCCGTTCGCCGACCTCGCGCACACCGCGCAGTCCGGGCGCGAACCGCTGCGCGAACGCCTCGCCGTCGTCGCTGCCGGCCCGGCCGAGCTGCGCGCGAAACTGCTGCGCTTCCTCGACGGCGACAGCGGCGACAGCGGCGGCGACGGTGTGGTCCGCGGCCGTACGCCGGGGGCCGACGCCCCCGCCGGACCGCATCCCGCCGACGGCTCGTACGGCGACCTGCTCCTGCTCGCCCGGCACTGGACGGCCGGGGGCCGCGTCGACTGGTCCCGTCTGCACACCGGCGACCGGCCCCGCTGGGCCGCCGCCCCCAGCTACCCGTTCGCCCGCGGCCGCTACTGGCCCGAGTTCGCGAAGACCGTGGAGGCCGCACCCGTGGAGGAGCCCGACGGGCGGCAGCCGCTGCTCTTCACCAAGAGGTGGCGGAACGCCGGGCGGCCCCGGCCCGAGCCGGTGACCGGACGGATCGTCTGCCTCTACACCGACCGCTCCCGGGAGGCGGCCCGGCAGGTCGCCGAGGCCTTCGGGCACGACCGGGTGATCCCGGTCCGCGAGGGCGGACCCGCCGACGGCGACGCCGGGTTCACCGGCGAGCGGGACGCGAGCGCACTGCTGGACGGCCTCGCCGACCGCTACCCCGACCTCACCGGCTGGCTCGACCTGAGCGAGCTCGACCGGCCCGCCGCCGACCCCGGCCCGTGGACGGCCCGGCTCGCCGCCCTGCAGCGCCTGCTGGCCCGCCGTCCCGGCACCCCGCTGCGGATCGTGCACGCGGTGCGCGACCGCCGCGGCGCGGACGGCCGCCGCCTGGCGGGCGTGGTGCGGCTGCTCGGCGCGGAGTACCGCACCGTCCGCGCCACCGTCGTCGAGAGCGACGCCGGGCCCGCCGAACTGGCCCGGCAACTGCTCGCCGAATGGGCGGGCTGCGAGCCCACCGCCGAGGTCGGGCACCGCGGCGGCGAGCGGCTCGTGCCCGTGCTCGAACCGGTGCCGGTGCCGGCCCCGGCCGCGTTCCCGGCCGACCCGGCCAAGGTCTACCTGATCACCGGCGGCACCCGGGGCATCGGCGCGGAGGTCGCCCGCCGCCTCGTCGAACGCGGCGCCCGCCGCCTCGCCCTGACCTCCGCCCACCCGCTGCCACCGCGCCACCGCTGGTCGGCGTCCGAGCTGTCGGCCCGTGAGGCGCTGGCGGTGCGCAACGTGCAGGCGCTGGAGCGGGCCGGCGCGCAGGTGATGCTGCACGGGGAGGCCCCCGCCACCGAGGCCGGTCTCGGCGCGTTCCTCGCCCGGGTCCGCCGCTCGCTCGGCCCGATCGGCGGCGTGGTGCACTGCGCCGGACTGCCCAGCCGGGGGCGGCCCTCCTTCGTCCACAAGACGGTCGCGGACATCGCCGAGGTGTTCGAGCCGAAGACGGCGGGCGCCGACCGGCTGGAACGGCTGTGCGCCGCCGACGAGCCCGAGTTCTTCGTCCTGATGTCCTCCGCGAGCACCCTGCTGCCCCGCCTCGGCGCGGGCGTCACCGACTACGCCGCCGCCAACGCCCACCTGGAGTACCTAGCCGACCGGACCCGCACCGGCCGCACCCGCTTCCACGCCGTGCACTGGCCGACCTGGCTCGGCACCGGCATGGGCGCCGGCCGGCCGGACGGCTGCGCGCCCGCCGGGCTGGACGCGATCACCGTCGAGGAGGGGCTGCGGGTCCTCGAAGCCGTCCTCACCGGCACGCTGCCCGCCCAGCTGCTGCCCGCCGTACCGCTGCCCGGGCGCTTCGACCCGGAGACCCTGCTGCACGCGAACCGCGCGCCGGCCGCACCCGTCGACGCACCGGCGGCCACGGTCGCTCCGGCACCCTCCGGGGCACCGGCGGCCACGGTCGCTCCGGCACCCTCCGGGGCACCGGCGGTCACGGTCGCTCCGGCACCCTCCGGGGCACCGGCGGTCACGGTCGCTCCGGCACCCTCCGGGGTACCGGAGGCCATGGCGGCTGTGCCCTCCCCCGGGGCACCGGCGGCCACAACCGCTCCGACCCTTTCCGACGCGCCGCCGGACTGGCTGCTCGCGCTGTTCTCCGAGGCGCTGGGGATCCCGCTGCCCGACCTGGACGCCACCGCCCCGTTCTCCGACCTGGGCGTGGAGTCGGTGATGCTCGGCGAACTCGTCGAACTGATCGAGCAGCGGACCGGCAGCAGCCTGGAGCCGGCCGTGCTGCTGGAGCACCAGACCCTCGAACGGCTCACCGGGTACCTGCGGAGGGCCGGACTGGACCCGGCGGCCGTCGACACCCCGTCGGCCCCCGGACCCGGCCCCGCCGCGGCACCGACGACGACCGCGCGGCCGGTCCCGGCCCCCGGTACGCCCCCGGCCGCGTCGCGGGAGCCCGCCGACCGCCGGATCGCGATCGTCGGCCTGGACTGCCGGTTCCCCGGCGCCCCCGACCCGGACGCCTTCTGGGCCGCCCTGGCGGCGGGCCGGGACTGCGTCACCGAGGTCCCGCCGAGCCGCTGGGACCACCGGGCGCTGTACCGGCCGGAGCACCGGATCGGCAGCAGCATCAGCCGGTGGGGCGGGTTCGTCGACGGCATCGAGGACTTCGACCCGGAGTGGTTCGGGATGACGGAGGAGGAGGGCCGCTGCCTCGACCCGGCGGTCCGGCTGGTCCTCGAAGGCGCCGTCAACTGCTTCGCCGACGCCGGGTACCGGACGGAGGAGCTGCAGGGCCGCGAGGTCGGGGTGTTCGTCGGCGCCCGGCTCGGCGACTACGGCCGGCGGATCGGCCTGCGCTCCGGCCCGGCCGCGCTCGGCGGCGACCAGAACTTCGTCGCCGCCCGGGTCGCCCACCACTTCGACCTGCACGGCCCGAACCTGACCGTCGACAGCGCCTGCTCCTCCGCGCTCGCCGCCGTCCAGCTCGCCTGCCGCAGCCTGCTGGAGGGCGAGTCCGAACTGGCGATCGCCGGCGGCGTGGACATCCTGCTGGACGAGCGCCCCTACCTGGAGTTCAGCGCCGTCCGGGCGCTCTCGCCGACCGGCCGGTGCGCCACCTTCGACCGGGACGCCGACGGCTTCGTGCCCGGCGAGGGCTGCGGCCTGGTGCTGCTCAAGCCGCTCGCCCGGGCGGTCGAGGACGGCGACCGGGTGCTCGCGGTGGTCGACGCGGTGGCCGTCAACAACGACGGCCGCACCATGGGACTCACCACCCCGAACCCGGTCGCCCAGGCCAAGGCGATCCGCCGGGCACTGGCCGTCGCCGGGATGTCCGCGGAACGGGTCGGCATGGTCGAGGCGCACGGCACCGGCACGATGATCGGCGACCCGATCGAGCTGCGGGCGCTCACCGACGTCTACCGGGAGACCACCGACGCGCGCGGCTTCTGCGCGATCGGCAGCGTCAAGTCCAACATCGGCCACCTGCTCAGCGCGGCCGGCGCGGCCGGCCTGGTCAAGGCGGTGCTGGCGCTGCGGAACCGTCGGCTCCCGCCGACCCTGCACTGCGAGCACCCCAACCCGCGCTTCGACTTCGCCGACTCCCCGTTCTACCCGAACACCGCCCTGCGGGACTGGCCCGACCCCGGCCGTCCCCGGGTCGCCGCCGTCAGCGCCTTCGGGCTCGGCGGCACCAACGCCCACCTGATCGTCAGCGAGCCCGACGAGAACGCGGCCGCCGGACGCCCGCCGACCCGCCGCCCACTGCCCCGGCCGGTCTTCGACCGCCGCCGGCTCTGGCTGGAGGCCCCGGCCGCGCACCACCCGGCGCACCCGTCACCCGCCCCCGCCGCACATCCCGTCCCCGACGCACCTCCCGCGTCACCCGCACCCGCCGCCCCCGCCGTACCCCCCGCACCCGCCGTGCCGGTCCGCGCCGCCTCGATCCTCGACCTGCACTTCGAACCGAAACCCGCCGCAGGGGCCGTCCTCGGCATCCCGGAGAGGACCCACCGATGAGCGAGGCCACCATCGACTGCCGGCTCGTGCTGCGGCACGACGACTTCATCATGCAGAACCACCGGGTCCACGGGGTGTCGGTGATGCCGGGAGTCACCTTCCTCGACATCGTGCTGCGGATCCTCGCGGCCCGGGGCCTGGACCCGACCGCCGTCGAACTGCGCGGCATCGTCTTCGCCGAGGCGATCGCCACCGCCGAGGGCGCCGACCGCGAGATCCGGGTGGTGATCGGCGAGCCGGCGGACGGCGTCCGTCAGGTCACCGGCACCAGCCGCCGGCTGCGCGGTGACGAACCGCACGGCGAGTGGCGGGAGAACATCCGCGCCGAACTGCACCCGGCCGGCCCGTCCGCCGTCCCCGACCTGGACGCCGCCGCACTGGTGGCGGGCGCGGTCCGCACCCGGTCGATGGCGGACATGTACGCGCACACCCGGTCCCGCGAGATCGTGCACGGCGCGGCCATGCAGTGCGCCGGCCCGATGCACCTCGGCGCCGGCCACCTGCTGGCCGAACTCTCGCTGGTCCTGCCGGAGACCGCCGAGGACCGCGCGTTCCTGCTGCACCCGGCGAAGATGGACGCCGCGACCATCGTCGCGTACGGGCAGCGCGAGATC
Organism: Streptomyces sp. NPDC014882; assembly: GCF_043081325.1. Taxonomy (NCBI): domain Bacteria; kingdom Bacillati; phylum Actinomycetota; class Actinomycetes; order Kitasatosporales; family Streptomycetaceae; genus Streptomyces; species Streptomyces sp. NPDC014882. The sequence continues at coordinate 116,518 of NZ_JBIBWL010000017.1, read as the reverse complement.
ACCGTCGCCGAGCCGTTCATCCCGATGTTCATCGACCGGTTCCGCGCGCACGGTCCGCTGCACGGCGCGTTCCTGGTGCACGTGCCGCAGCCCGAGGAGCTCACCCCGTCCGGGGAGCTGTTCCGCAGCACCTTCTCGCTGCACGACCGGCAGGGCCGCACCGTCGCCGAGTTCGACCGCCTCACCTGCAAGCGGATCCGCCGCCCCGAGTCGATCCGCGACCTGCTGCCGGAGACCGCCGGCGCGCGGCAGCCCGTCACCGTCGCCGACCCGCAGGCCCCCACCGAGCCCGCCCCGCCCGCCCCGCCCGCCGTCGACCACCGGCACTGGCTGCGCGAGCGGATCGCCCGGCTGCTCGACCGGAGCGCCGACACCGTCGACGACGGGCTCGGCTTCTACGACATGGGCCTCACCTCCGTCGACATGCTGCGGATCAGCACCGAACTCGAGGAGGTCGTCGGCTCGGCGCTCTACCCGACGCTGCTGTTCGAACACACCACGGTGGACGGGCTGGCCCGCCACCTGGAGGAGACCTACGGCGCACCCGCCGCGCTGGCCGCCCCCGCCGCGCCGGCCGCCCCCGCCGCGTCGGCATCCCCCACCGCGTCGGCCGCCCCCACCGGGCCGGCCACACCCGCCGTCCCCGCCACACCCGCCGTCCCCGCCGTCCCCGCCGTGCCCGCCGCCCCCGCGGAGCCCGCCCGCCCGCACCGGGCGCGGCTGCTGCGCCCGGTCTGGCAGCGGGTCGCGCACTCCGCGCCGGCCGTGCCCACCGACCTCGCCGTGCTCGGCGCCGACCCGGCGCTGCTCGCCGTGCTGACCGAGCGGGCCGCCGCGACGGGCGCGCTGGTGGTAGCGGTCGACCCCGGCGACCGGGCGCTGCTCGGGGCGCAGCTCGGCGCGCTGCCGGAGCGTCGCGGCCGGTCCTGGACGCTGCTGGACGCCACCGGACTCGGCGGGTCGTCCGCCGACCCGGCCGAGGTCGCGGTCGCCGCGTGGGCGGCCTGCGCGGCGGCGAGCGAACGGCGGCCCACCCGGGTGCGCGCGGTGCTGTTCGCGCACCGGCGGCAGCCGGAGTACGCGGCGGTCGCCGCGCTCGGCCGCACCGTGACGGCCGAGCTGCCCGCGCTGGCCGTCCGCGCCGTCGAGGTGGCCGCCGGTCCCGTCGGTACCGCCGAACTCGCCGGGCTGCTGCTCGCCGAGGCCGCCGACCCGTCCGCGGAGAGCGAGGTCCGGCACGCGGACGGGGAGCGCCGGGCCCGGCGCTTCCAGCCGGTGGAGAGCCCCGCGCCGGCCGGGGAAGCGGTGCTGCGCGAGCGCGGCGTCTACCTGATCACCGGTGGGGGCGGCGGCCTCGGGCCGATGCTGGCCGAGCACCTCGCCCGCACCCGCCGCGCCCGCATCCTGCTGTCCGGCCGCTCCGCGCCCGGCGAGGCGCTGCTCGGGCGGATGCGGGAGTGGCAGCGGTACGGCGCGGACGCGCACTACCGGACCGCCGATGTCACCGATCCCGCCCAGGTGCGCGAACTGGTAGCGACCGCACGCGAGTTGTACGGCCGGATCGACGGCGTCGTGCACTGCGCCGGGGTGGTCCGGGACGGCATCTTCCTGACGAAGCGGCCCGAGCAGATCCGCGAGGTGCTGGCCCCGAAGGTCTCCGGCATCCGCCACCTCGACGAGGCGACCCGCGCCGACGGACTGGACTTCCTGGCCGCCTACTCCTCGCTGTCCGCCGCCATCGGCAACCCGGGCCAGAGCGACTACGCCTACGCCAACGCCTACCTCGACCACTACCTGGCCGCCCGGCCCGGCCGGAGCCTCTCCGTCGACTGGCCGCTGTGGGCCGAGGGCGGCATGCGGGTCGACGCCGAGGTCACCGGGCGGGCCGCCCGCACCCACGGCGCCAGCCCGCTGCCGACCGGCACCGGCATCGAGCTGTTCGAGCGGGCGCTGGCCGCCGACGACAGCCGGCTGGTCGTCACCCACGCCGACCCCGCCCGGTCCGACGACCGCCTGCCGCTCGCCGACGGCGACCCCGCCGCACCGGACGCCATCACTCCGGACGCCGCCGTACTCGCCTCCGCCGTACTGGCCTCCGCCGCGCCGGACGGGCCCGGACCGGACGCCATCACGCCGGACGGGCCCGGACCGGACGCCATCACGCCGGACGGGCCCCGACCGGACGCCAGCACGCCGGGCGGGTACGGACCGGACGCCATCGCGGTGATCGGTCTGGCCGGACAGTACCCGCAGGCCGCCGACGTCGACGCGTTCTGGCGGGTGCTCGCCGAAGGCCGCGACTGCATCACCGAGGTGCCGCGGGAGCGCTGGGACCATGCGGCGATCCACGACCCGGAGCCCGGCCGGCCCGGCCGCACCTACGGCCGCTGGGGCGGGTTCCTGGACGGCATGGACCGCTTCGACCCGGCGTTCTTCGGCATCTCCCGCCGCGACGCCGAGCGGATGGACCCGCAGGAACGCCTGTTCCTCACCACCTGCTGGCAGACCCTCCAGGAGGCCGGTTACCCGGCGTCCCGGACCACCGCCTCGTCCGTCGGCGTGTTCGCCGGCGTGATGTGGAACCACTACCAGCTGGTGCAGGGTGCCGAGGACGGCGTCCAGCCGACCGCGATGCACGCCGCCGTCGCCAACCGGGTCTCGTACACGCTGAACCTGGCCGGCCCCAGCATGGCCGTCGACACCGCCTGCTCCTCGTCGCTGACGGCCGTTCACCTCGCGGTGGAGAGCCTGCGCCGCGGCGAGTGCGAGATGGCGCTGGCCGGCGGCGTGAACGTCGCGGCCCACCCGCAGAAGTACCTGCAGCTCGCCCAGGGCCGCTTCCTCTCCGACGACGGCCGCTGCCGCAGCTTCGGGGCGGGCGGCACCGGCTACGTCCCCGGTGAGGGCGTCGGCGCGGTCCTGCTCAAGCCCCTCGCGAAGGCCGAGGCCGACGGCGACCACATCCACGGGGTGATCCGGGCCACCCGGCTCAACCACACCGGCCGGACCAGCGGCTTCACCGTCCCCAGCCCCACCTCCCAAGCCGCGCTGATCCGCGCCGCCCTGGACGCCGCCGGCCTGCCGCCGTCCGGGATCGGCTACCTGGAGGCGCACGGCACCGGCACCGCGCTCGGCGACCCGATCGAGATCGACGGCCTGCGCAAGGCCTTCGCCGCGGCCGGCACCGGGTCGGGCGGCTGCGCGATCGGGTCGGTGAAGTCCAACATCGGCCACTTGGAGGGCGCCGCCGGGATCGCCGGCGTCACCAAGACCCTCCTCCAGCTGAGGCACCGGAAACTCGCCCCTTCGCTGCACGCGGAGGTGGTCAACCCGGCCATCGACCTCGCCGCCACCCCGTTCCGCCTCCAGCGCGAGCTCACCGACTGGCCCGCCCCCGCCGACGGCTCGCCGCGCCGGGCCGGCGTCAGCGCCTTCGGCGCGGGCGGCTCCAACGCGCACCTCGTGCTGGAGGAGTACCGCGCCCCCGCGGAGCGGCCCGCCCGCGGCGGACGGGAGCTGATCGTGCTGTCGGCGCGCGACGCGGACGCCCTGCGGGTGTACGCCGAGCGGATCCGGGCCGTGCTGCACGGGCCGGCGGAGCCGTCGCCCGCCGGGGCCGCGGAACTGCGCCGGGTGCTGACCGGCGCCGTCGCCCAGGTGCTGGGCGTCCCGGCCGACGCCGTCGACCCGGCCGAGCCGCTGGTCGACCTCGGTGTCGACCGCACCGGCCTGGCCCTGGTCCGCAAGGTCCTGGACGAGCACCGGCCCGGCCTCGGCGGGCCGCTGCCCGCCGAGGGCGACCGGTCGATCGACCAGCTCGCCGGGCAGCTCGCCGACCGGTTCGGCACCGGGCCGCGGCCCGCCGTCCCGTTCGCCGCCCTCGCCCACACCCTGCGGGTCGGCCGCGACCAGCTGGGCAGCCGCCTCGCCGTCCTCGCCGACGGTCACGCGCAGCTGCGCGCCGCCCTCGACCGCTACCTGAGCGGTGCCGCCCCCGAAGCGGGCCAGTACTGGGGGCGCGAGAGGACCGGTCCCGCCGAGCCGCGCCCGGAACTCGCCGGACTGGTCCGTGCCGGCCGGCTGGAGGAGGTGGCGGCGGCATGGAGCGCCGGGGCCGACGTGCCGTGGGCGGACTGCGTTCCGGCCGGCCCGGCCCCGCGCCGGGTGTCGCTGCCGGTCCCGCCGCTGCGCGAGGAACGGCACTGGGTGGGCGGCTGGCAGCGCCGCAACGGCGAACCCGTCGTCGCCGCACCGGTGGCGGCCGCCGCGCCGGCCGCCGCGCCGGCCGCCCCCCGGCCGGTCGAGCCGTACCACGGTGACGAGGTCGGACTCCGGTTCCTGGAGCACGGGATCGCGCTGGTCACCATGCACGACCACGCGCACCGCAACATGTTCACGGCCGGACTCACGCACGGTCTGGAGGCCGCCTTCGCGGAGATCGACACCCGCGAGGACGTCCGCGCCGTGGTGCTCACCGGCACCGAGACCGTCTTCAACCTCGGCGCGACCCCGCAGGCCTTGGAGGAGCTGGCCGAGAAGCACACCCGGTTCACCGACACCCCGTTCGTCTACGAGGGCCTGCTGCGCTGCCGCCGCCCCGTGGTCTCCGCGATGCGCGGCCAGGCCTCCGGCGGCGGCCTCGCCTTCGGCCTCTACGCCGACCTGGTGGTGCTCGCCGACGACGGCTCGTACGGGGCCAACTTCCTCAAGTACGGCTTCACGCCCGGCATGGGCGCCACGCTGGTGCTGGAGCAGCGATTCGGCCGCACCCTGGCCACCGAGATGTTCCTCACCGGCCGCAGCTACCGCGGCGAGGAACTCGCCCGCCGCGGCGCCCCGGTGACCGTCGTCCCGGCGGCGGACGTGCTGCCGACCGCGCTCGACCTGGCCCGTTCGATCGCCGCCAAGCCCGCCGAGGCGGTCGCCGAGGTCAAGGCGGAACTCGCCGGCCGGCTGCTCGCCCAGCTGCCGGAGGTCGTCGAGCGCGAGGTCCGGATGCACGAACGGGTGCTCGGCGGAGGGTCGTTGGACCTGGTCCAGGAGCACTTCCGCAAGGTCCGCGACTACGGCGCGCCGGCCACCGCCGCCGCGCCGGTCGAGGTACCGCTCGCACCGCCGGCCGCCGTGCCCGGTGCGGCGCCGGCCGTCACGCCTGCCGCGCCCGTCGAGGTGCCGGTGGCGGTGCCGCGGCCCGTCGACGCCCCCGAGGCCGCGCTCCCCGACCCGTCGGAGGTGGAGCGGCTGGTGGTCGACGCGCTCTGCGCGATCGTGTACGCCACCGAGGAGGAGATCGACCGCCGGCTCAGCTTCAGCGAGCTGGGCGTGGACTCGATCGGCGCGGTGGAGATCGTGCGGAGCCTCAACCAGCGCTTCGGCCTGGACGTCGACTCGGTCGCCGTCTACGACCACCCCACGGTGGCCCGGCTGACGGGGCACGTCCTGGAGACCGCCGAGCAGGCCCGCGCGCTGCACCGCTCGGCGCTCGCCCCCGCTCCTGCCCCCGCGCCCGCTCCAGCGCCCACGTCGGTGCCCACGCCGGTGTCTGCCGCGCCCGCGCCCGCCCCCGCGCCGGTGCCTGCCGCGCCGGAGCCGCCGCCGGCGACCCAACCGCCCGCCGCACCGCCCGTGCAGCTCGCACCGCCGGCCCCTGCCGCACCCGTTGCCCCAGCCGCGCCCGTCGCTACCGCCGTCCCCGCCGTCCCTGCCACCCCTGCCGCCCCCGGACAGGTGAGCCTCCGGCCGCTGCGCGGTACTCCCGTCCAGCCCGCACCGCCCCAGCCCGTGCAGCCCGCCCAGTCCGTTCAGCTCGCGCCGCTCGCGCCCCGGGGCGAGGCCGCGGAGCCGGCGCGGCGGCCGGCGTACGACACCGACGGCATCGCGATCATCGGTATGGCCGGCCGCTTCCCGGACGCCGAGGACCTGGACGCGTTCTGGGCGAACCTGGCCGCCGGACGGACCAGCATCTCCGAGGTGCCGGAGTCCCGTTGGGGCGACCGCTGGTTCGACCCGGACCGCCGCGTCCCGGACCGCTCGTACAGCAGGTGGGCGGCGCTGCTGCCGGACCTCGGCGGCTTCGACCCGCGGTTCTTCCAGCTGTCTCCGATGGAGGCGGAGGCGATGGACCCGCAGCAGCGCCAGTTCCTGCAGCAGGCGTGGACGGCGCTGGAGGACGCGGGTCACGCGGCCCCGGGGGAGCGGCGCCGGTGCGGCGTGTACGTGGGGGCCAGCGGCGGTGACTACTACCACCTGCTGCGGGCGGCCGGCCAGGCGGACACCGGGCAGGCGTTCCTCGGCAACAACATGGCGATCCTGGCGGCCCGGGTGGCGTACCTGCTCGACCTGAGCGGCCCGACGATGACGGTCGACACCGCGTGCTCCTCCTCGCTGACGGCCGTCCACCTGGCCTGCGAGGCGATCCGCGGCGGCGACTGCGACCTGGCGATCGCGGGTGGCGTGGCGGTCATGACGACACCGCAGATGCAGGTGTGGAGCAGCCGGGTCGGGATGCTCTCGCCGACCGGCCGGTCCGTCCCGTTCGACGCCGAGGCGGACGGCATCGTGCTCGGCGAGGGCGTCGGCGCGGTGGTGCTGAAGAGCCTGGGGGCGGCGCTCGCCGACGGCGACCGCATCCACGCGGTGATCAGGGCCAGCGGCGTCAACGGTGACGGCCGCACCAACGGCATCACCGCGCCGAGCGCCACCTCGCAGGCCGAACTGCTGCGCGCGGTGCACCGCAGGGCCGGCGTGGAGGCCGGCGACATCGGGTACGTGGAGGCGCACGGCACCGCCACCCACCTAGGCGACCCGATCGAGGTCAAGGCCCTCAACCAGGTGCTGGGGGCCGCCGACGGGCCGGGCTTCACCGCCCTCGGCTCGGTGAAGGCCAACATCGGCCACACCACCACGGCCGCCGGCATCGCCGGACTGCTCAAGGTCGTGCTCGCGCTGCGCCACCGCGCCCTGCCCCCGCTGCCCGGCTTCGCCGAGGCCAACCCCGAGCTCGACCTGTCGGGCGGCCGCCTGCGGGTGGTCCGCGAACTGACGCCGTGGGAGCCGGGCGCGAACGGCGTCCGGGTCGGCACGGTCAGCAGCTTCGGCTTCAGCGGCACCAACTGCCACGTGGTGCTGGCCGAACCGCCCGCCCGCCCCGCGCCGGAGCGCCGGCCGGAGGCGGCCCGCCGCCTGGTCCCGCTGTCGGCCCGGACGCCCGAGACGCTCACCCGGGTCGCCGCGGACCTCGCGGAGGCGCTGGAGCGCGACCCCGCGCTGGAACCCGCCGACATCGCCTACACCCGCGCACGAGGACGCACCCACCTGCCGGTCCGCGCCGCGCTGCTCACCGGAGACCGCGAGGAACTCCTCGAACAACTGAGGAAGCTGGCGGACGGCCAGGAGGGCCCCGGCTGCTACCTCGCGGACTCCGCGGGCCTGGACGAGGCCGCCGGTTCGGACGACCCGCTGGTGCGGGCGGCCGCCGCGTACGTCCGGGGCGGCACTCCCGACTGGGCGGCGCTCACGGCCGGCGGGCGGCGGGTGACGGTGCCGACGTACCCCTTCGCGCAGGAGCACTACTGGATCACCGGTCCGTCCGCCGCCGATCACGTGGTGCCCGGCGCGGCGGACGACCACCGGCTCCCGGCTCCGACGCGGCAGGCGGCCCAGGAGCCGGATCCGTCCGCGGGCCCGGGCGGTGCGCCCGGCGGCGTGGCGGTGGTGCGCCCCGAGGACCCCGTCGCCACCGACCACCGGGTGGCGGGCCGTCCCCTGCTGCCCGGCACGGCGGCGCTCGCACTGGCCGCCGGCCTCGCCGGGCTGCCGTACCGGCTGTCCGCGGTGCGCTGGCTGCGGCCGTGCGAGCTGTCGGAGCCGCGCCGGCTGCGGCTGGCGGGGGAGGAGACGCCCGCGGGCCGCTCGCTCCGGCTGGAGACGGAGGACGGGGACGGCGGCCCGTACGTGCGCGGCGGGTTCGCGGCGCTGACCGCCGAGGAGGCGGCCGCGTTCGCCGCCGAGCCGCCGCTCGACATCGGGTCGACCGCCGACCGCTGCCGGGGCGTCCGGGACGCCGACGAGCTGTACGGGGCGTTCCGGGCCGCGGGCCTGGCGTACGGGCCGTCGTTCCGCCGCCTCGAGCAGGTGCGGGTCGGCGGCGGCGAGACGCTGGGCACGCTGCGTCCCGCCGACGGGCCCGCCGGGTGGCAGGGACTGACGGCCGTGCTGGACGCCGGGCTGCAGGTGCTCGCCCCGCTGCTCGACGCGGACGGCCCGCAGGCGCTGCTGCCGTTCGCCGTGGACCGGGTGACGGTGCTGCGCTCGCCCGAACTCGCCCGGTACTCGCACGCCCGCCGCACCGGCGAGGACCGGTTCACCGTGTCGCTGACCGACGGATCCGGCGTGCTGTGCGTCCGGTTCGACGGCGTCTCGCTGCGCGCGGTGCCCCGCGAGGCAGCCGCTGCCGCCGTGGTGCCCGAGGCCGGGGGCCCGGGGATCTTCCGGCCGGTCTGGGAGGACGCGGGCCCCGCCCCGGAGGAGGCCGCGGACGGCGGCACCGTGCTGATCTGCCGCCCCGAGGCCGCCGGTGCGCTCGCCGACGCACTGACGCGTCGTCATGCGCATTGCACCGTACGGACGGTGGGCTATGACGACAGCGACGCGGTGACCGAGGTCCCCGACCTCGTCTACTTCCTCACCGACCCCGCGCCCGCCCACCGGCCCGAGCGGGACCGGAGCGTGCCGGCGATGCTCCGGCTGGTCCAGCGGCTGCTGGCCCTCGGCGCGGCGCACACCGGACTCGGCGTGCGCGCCGTCCTGTTCGGAGCGGTCGCGGTGACCGGCGGCGAGCCGCTGCGGCCGCACGCCGCCGGGCTGCTCGGCCTGTGCGCCACCGCGGCCGCCGAGTACCCGCGCTGGACGGTCGGCTGCGTGGACGCCGGGACGGCACCGGCCGCCCCCGAGCGGTCGGCCGCACTCCTCGCCCGCGAACCCGCCGCCGACCGGCTGATCGCGCTGCGCGACGGGCGGCGCCTGCGGCGCGCCCTGGTGGCCGCCCGGCCGGCCGGCGGCGAACCGCCGTGGCGCGAGGGCGGCGCGTACGTGATCCTCGGCGGGGCGGGCGGCCTCGGCCGCACCCTCGGCCGCCACCTGGCCCGCACCCACCGGGCCCGGCTGGCGCTGATCGGCCGCCGCGCCCAGGACCCGGCGATCGACGCGGCGCTCGCGGAGATCGCCGAACTCGGCGGCGAGGCCGTCTACCTGCGGGCCGACGCCGCCGATCCGGCACAGCTCGACCGGGCGGTGGCCGCCGCCCGGGCCCGCTTCGGCACCCTGAACGGCGCCGTGCACGCCGCCCTCGACCTGCGGGACCGGACGCTGCTGCACGCCGACCCGGGGACCTTCGGCGAGGTGCTCGCGCCCAAGGTGGCCGGCACCGCCGCACTCGCCGAGGCACTGCGCGAGGACCCGCTCGACCTGCTGGCGGTGTTCTCCTCCGCGGTCTCCTTCACCGACTCGGCGGGCCAGGCCGCGTACGCCGCCGCCAGCACCTTCCAGGACGCCTACGCGCAGTGGCTGGACTCCCGGGTCCGCTACCCCGTGCAGGTGCTCAACTGGGGTTTCTGGGGCAGTGTCGGGGTGGTCGCCGACGAGCGCTACGGCGAACGGCTGGCCGGCTTCGGCGTCGGCTCGATCGAACCCGCCGAAGGACTCGCCGCGCTCGACCGGGTGCTGGCCGCCGGCCTGCCGCAGGCCGTGGTGGTCAAGGCCGACGCGCGCGGACTGGCCCGGCTCGGCGTCCGCGCCGAGGCCGGCGACCCGCTGGCCCGGGCCCGGGCCGGCTTCGCCGCACTCGACGTGGTGGCCGCCGACCTGCTCCGCGCCGAGTTCGCCGCACTGCCCGAACTGCCCCCGCTGGAAAAACCTTTGGCGTTCGACGAGTTCGCCGGCCGGCTCGGCGCCGGCGGCCGCGACCGCTCCGTGCTGGGCGCGGTGCTGCGGGTGCTGGAACGGGCCGGCGCCGCCACCCTGGACAGCGACGGGACGCTGACCTTCCGGCGTGCCCTGCTCGACCCGGCGCGGCTGCCGGTCGCCGAGTTCGCCGCCGCCCACCCCGCGATGGCGCCGCACCTGAAGCTGCTCCGGGTCTGCGTGGCCGGCCTCCCCGGCATCCTGTCCGGCCGTACCGCCGCCACCGAGGTGCTGTTCCCCAAGGGCTCGGCCGCCCTCGTCGAACCGGTCTACGCCGACGGGCCGGGCGCCGAGCACTTCCACCGGCTGATGGCCGCCGAGGTGGTCGGCTCCGCGCGGCGGCTCACCGGCGGCGAGCGGCCGCTGCGGATCGTCGAGATCGGCGCCGGGACCGGCTCCGCCACCCGCCACGTGCTGGCCGCCTGCGCCGCGGCCGGCGTGCCGACCGCGTACCGCTACACCGACGTCTCGCCGGCCTTCCTGCGCCACGGCGAGGCCGCCCACCGCGCGCCCGGCATGCGCTACGAGCTGCTGGACATCGAGCGGGACCCCGCCGCCCAGGGCTTCGAGCCGGGCTGCGCCGACGTCGTACTGGCCACCAACGTGCTGCACGCCACCCGGGACATCGGCCGCACCCTGGCCAACGTCCGTGCCCTGCTGCGGCCCGGCGGCGTGCTCGCCGTGAACGAGGTGACCGGCTCCTCCGAGTTCGTCACCCTCACCTTCGGCCTCACCGAGGGCTGGTGGCGGTTCGAGGACCCGCAGCGCCGCCTCCCGGACTCGGCGCTGCTCGGCCCCGCCCAGTGGCGGGCCTGCCTCACCGAGGCGGGATTCCGGGTGACGGGGGTGCGCGGCATCCCCGGCACCCCCGAGGACGAACTCGAGCAGTGCCTGGTGACGAGCGAACGGGAGTTGAACGTGACAGCCGAGCAGACACCGGCACCGACCGCGGCCCAGGTCCGCGGCTACGTACGGCAGGTCTTCGCCGAGGTGCTGAAGTTCCGTGCCGCCGAACTCGACGACCACGCGACCTTCGAGACGTACGGGATCGACTCGCTGGTCGGCCAGAACATCGTCTACCGGATGGAGCAGGACCTCGGCGCGCTGCCCGCCACCCTGCTGTTCGAGCACCTGACCATCGACCAGCTCGCCAACCACCTGCGCACCGACCGCGCCGACCGGCTGACCGCGCTGCTCCAGCCCGCCACGCCACCCGCCACGCCACCCGTCGAGCCGTCCGTCGAGGCCGCCCCGCCGGCACAGCCCGCCCCGGTCGCCCCGGTCGCCCCGGTCGTGCAGGCCGCTCCGGACGTGCAGCCCGCCCCGCTCGCCCCGGACGTGCAGGTGACGCCGCCCGTGCCGGTCGCGGAGCCGGCCCGGCCCGGCCCGGTGGCGCACGGCGAGCCCGCCGGCATCGCCGTGATCGCGGTCAGCGGGCGCTACCCGGGCGCGCCGGACGTCGAGACCTTCTGGCGCAACCTGGAGGACGGCCGCGACGCCGTCACCGAGGTGCCCGCCGACCGCTGGGACTGGCGGCCCACCTTCGACGCGAAGCGCGGCCGCAGCGACCGCAGCTACAGCCGGTGGGGCGGATTCCTCGACGACATCGACAAGTTCGACCCCGCCTTCTTCGGCATCCTGCCGCGCGACGCCGCCGACATCGACCCGCAGGAGCGCCTGTTCCTGGAGACGTGCTGGGACCTGCTAGACCGGGCCGGTTACCTCGGCAGCTCCACCCACGAGACGATGACCGGGGTGTTCGCCGGCGTCATGTACGGCTCGTACGGACGGCTCGCCGCCACCGGCTGGGCGCACGGCAAGCTCTCCGGCGCCCACTCCGCGTACTGGTCGGTGGCCAACAGGGTCTCCTACCACTTCGACTTCCAGGGCCCCAGCTTCGCCGTCGACTCCGCCTGCTCCTCCTCGCTGACGGCCGTCCACCTCGCCGTCGAGAGCCTGCGCCGCGGCGAGTGCCGCATGGCCGTCGCGGGCGGCGTCAACCTGATCCTGCACCCCGCGCACCACGTGTCGCTGTCCGCGCTCAACATGCTGGCCGGGGACGGCGCCTGCAAGGTCTTCGACGAGCGCGCCGACGGCTTCGTGCCCGGAGAGGGCGTCGGCGCGGTGCTGCTCAAGCCGCTCGCCGACGCCGAGCGCGACGGCGACGAGATCCTCGCCGTGATCAAGGGCAGCACCGTCAACGCCGGTGGCAAGACCGGCGGTTACACGGTCCCCAACCCGCAGGCGCAGACCGCGCTGATCGCCGAGGCGGTGCGCCGCTCCGGCGTCGACCCGCGCACCATCGGCAGCCTGGAGGCGCACGGCACCGGCACCGCCCTCGGCGACCCGATCGAGATCGCCAGTCTCACCCGGGCCTTCGAGGAACTGGGCGCGTCCCCGGACGAGTTCCGCTGCGCCATCTCCTCCGTCAAGGCCGCCATCGGCCACCTGGAGGGCGCGGCCGGCATCGCCGGACTCACCCGGGCCGTGCTCCAGCTCCGGCACGGCAGGATCACCCGGTGCGTCAACCTGGAGAACGTCAACCCGAGGATCGCCTTCTCCGGTTCGCCGTTCTACCCGCCGCGCGAGACCGTCGACTGGCCCGCGCCCGCCGACGGCTCCCCGCGCCGGGCCGGCGTCAGCGCCTTCGGCGCGGGCGGCGCGAACGCCCACGTGGTGCTGGAGGAGCACCGCCCCCGCACCGCCCCCGCGACGCCCCGGCCGCCCGACGGCGAGCAGCTGTTCCTGCTGAGCGCGCGCACCCGGGGCCAGTTGGTCCGTTACGCCGAGCGGGTCGCCGAACTGCTCGCCACCCCCGAGGGCGCGGAACTCCCGCTCGCCGCACTGGCCCGCACCAGCCAGGTCGGGCGGCGCGAGATGGCCGAGCGGCTCGCGGTGCTGGCCACCGACACCTCCCAACTCGCGGTTCGGCTCGACGACTTCGTCCGTGGCGTGGAAAACGCCGGGGTCGTCGTGGGCAGCGCCGGCGGCGACTCCGGCGGCTGGTCGCTGCTCGACGACGAGGACGGGGCCGCCCTGGTCGCCACCTTCCTGGCCAAGCGGCGGCTCCCCAAGCTGGCCCGGCTCTGGACGGCCGGAGTACCCGTCGACTGGCGGGACTGCTGGACCGCGCCGCACCCGCGCCGGGTCCAGCTGCCGCCCTACCCGTTCGAGCGCAGCCGCCACTGGCTGCCCGACCACACCGCCGCGCCGCTCCCCGCGCCCGCGGCGCCCGCCGCGCCGGCCGGGCCCGCGACGGTCTGCCGCTACCTGCGCCCGGTCTGGGAACCCGCCCCGCCCGCCCCCGCCGCCCCGCTCCCGTCGACGGTGCTGGTCATCGCGCTGGACGACGAACTCGGCACCGAACTCGCCCGCCGACTCGACGGGCTCGGCACCCGCTCCGTCCTGGCCCGTCCAGGGGCCGTCCTCGCCGCCACCGGCGAGGACCGGTACACGGTGGCCACCGGCGACCGCGAGGACCTGCGGCGGCTCGCCGCCCGCCTCGCCGCGGCCGGCGCGCTGCCGGACGCGGTCGTGGTCGCCGCCGGCGCCGGGGCAGGTCCGGACACCGGTTTCCTCCCCCTGCTGTGGTCCTGCACCGCCCTGCTGGCCACCGCCCCCGCGGGCACCCCGCTGCGCGCCGTCTACGCGCACCCCGGAGCGCCGCAGGACGCCCGGCCCGAGCACACCGCCGTCGCCGCCGCACTGCGCGGCCTCGCCATGGAGCACAGCCGCTTCACCGGCAGCTGTCTCGCGGTCGGCCCGGACGGGGACACCGCCGGGCGGGTCCTCGCCGAACTCACCGCCCCCGCCGGGGACGACCCGGTGGCCCAGTCCGGCTACCGGGACGGCGCCCGGCTGCTGCGCCGGCTCGCCGAGTTCACCCCGGCCACCGGCGGCGAGCCCGCCGACCTCGCGCTCCGCGCCGGCGGCACCTACCTGATCACCGGCGGCGCCGGAGCCCTCGGCGTCCGGGTCGCCGAGTTCATGGCCGTCCACGGCCGCCCGCTCAACCTGGTCCTGGTCACCCGCAACGGACCCGGCCGCGACGCCCGCGACCGCCTCGACCGACTCGCCGGCAGCGGCGTCACCGTGCACTGGGAGCGGGCCGACGTCACCGACCCCGAACAGGTCCGCCTGGTGGTCGAGGAGACCATCGACCTCTACGGCGCGCTGCACGGCGTCATCCACGCCGCCGGGGTCGTGCGCGACGGCCGCGCCGTCGGCAAGGACCGTGCCGAGGTCGAGGCCGTACTGGCCCCGAAGCTCGCCGTCGCCCACCTCGACGACGCGATCGGCGAGCGGCCGCTCGACTTCTTCGCCGTCTTCTCCTCGCTGGCCGGTGAGGTCGGCAACCTCGGCCAGGTCGACTACGCCTACGCCAACGCCTACCTGAACGGCTTCGCCGAGAACCGCGAACGCCTGCGCGCGCGGGGCCTGCGCGACGGACGCACCGTCGCCATCGCCTGGCCGCTGTGGGAGGAGGGCGGCATGCGCGTCGACGACGCCACCCTCCGGCTGTACGCCCAGCGCTGGGACATGCTCCCGATGACCACCGAGACCGGCCTGCGGGTGTTCTGCCAGGCCCTGGCCGGCGAGGAGCCGGTGCTGGTCGCCGTCGAAGGCACGGCCCCGGCGGCGCCCGAGGCCGCCCCCGCACCGGACCCGGCCCCCACTCCCGCCCCCGTGCGGGTGTCCGCTCCGGCCCCGGCGCCCGTCCGCGCGGCGGTCGACCCGGACCTCGCGGTGCGGGCCGAACTGCGCCGGATCGCCGCCGGTTTCCTGCTGGTCGACGCCCACGAGGTCGACATGGACGCGGAGCTCCTGGACTCCGGCTTCGACTCGATCACGCTCACCCAGCTCTCGGTCGACGTCAACGAGACCTACGGCCTCGACCTGCTGCCCACCGTCCTGTTCGAGTGCCCGACCCTGGACGACTTCGCCCGCCACCTGGTGACCCACCACGCGGACGCGATATCCCGAACGGCCGGCCGGAGGCCGGCTCCCGTGACCGAGCCGGCGACGGAGCCGGTCGCGCCGGCCGGTGCCGTCGGACCGACGCCGGTCGCACCGGTTGGTGCCGTCGGTCCGGAGCCGGTCGCGCCCGCGGGGGTGGCGACGCCCCAGCCCGTCGCCTCCGCCTCCGCCGCCGTCGCCTCCGCCGCCGTCGTCGGTCCGGAGCCGGTCACCCCTGCGGCAGTGGCGACGCCCCAGCCCGTCGCCTCCGCCTCCGCCGACGCCGCCGTCGCCGTCGCCGGGCCGGAGACGGAGCCGGAGCAGCCGTACGGTCCGGCGCCCATCGCGGTCGTCGGCATCGCCGGCCGGCTGCCCGGCTCGGCCGACCTCGACGAGTTCTGGCGGCACCTCGCCGCCGGGGACCACCTCGTCGGCCCGGTCCCCGCCGACCGCACCGACCTGCGGCAGGACCCGGAGACCCGCGAGCTGCGCGGCGGGTTCCTGGAGGACATCGCCGACTTCGACGCCGCCTTCTTCGGGATCTCCGCCACCGAGGCGGGCCTGATGGACCCGCAGCAGCGGCTGTTCCTCGAGGTGGTGTGGCGCGCCGTGGAGAACGCGGGCTACCCGCCGTCCGAACTCGCGGGCAGCGCCACCGGCCTGTTCGCCGGGGTCTCCACGACCGACTACGACGACCTGATGCGCACCCACGGCGTCGCGGTCCAGGCGCACACCGCCACCGGCCTGTCGCACGCGGTCCTCGCCAACCGGATCTCCCGGCTGCTCGACCTGCGCGGTCCCAGCGAGGCGGTGGACACCGCGTGCTCGAGCGCGCTGGTGGCGATCCACCGGGCCACCCGGGCGATCCTGGACGGCGACTGCGACCTCGCGATCGCCGGCGGCGTCAACGCGACGCTCAGCCCCGGCCTGTTCACCGCGTTCACCAAGTCCGGGATGCTCAGCCCCGACGGCCGGTGCAAGACCTTCGACGCCGCCGCCGACGGCTACGTACGGGGCGAGGGCGCGGGCGCGGTGGTGCTCAAGCGGCTCGACCGGGCACAGGCCGACGGCGACCACATCCACGGCGTGATCCGCGCCACCGCCGTCAACCACGGCGGCCGCTCCACCTCGCTCACCGCCCCCAACCCCGAGGCCCAGGCCCAGGTCCTGGTCCAGGCGTACCACCGGGCCGCACTGTCACCGGACACCGTCAGCCACATCGAGACGCACGGCACCGGCACCTCGCTCGGCGACCCGGTGGAGACCGAGGGCCTGAAGCGCGCCTTCGCCCAGCTGTTCGCCGAAGCGGGCCTGCCGCCGGCCGACCGCCCGCACATCGCGCTCGGCGCGGTGAAGACCAACATCGGCCACCTGGAAGCCGCGTCGGGCATCGCCGGAGTGCTCAAGACCCTGCTCAGCCTGAAGCACCGTCGACTGCCCGCCACCCTGCACCTCACCGAACTCAACCCGTACCTGCGCCTGGACGGCACCCCCTTCTACGTCAACGACCGCACCGCGCACTGGGACGGTGTCGACGACGGCACCGGCCGGACCGTCCGCCGGGCGGGCGTCAGTTCCTTCGGCTTCGGCGGCTCCAACGCCCACGTGGTGCTGGAGGAGTACCGCGACGAGACCCCGGCGCCCACCGGACTCCCGCCCGTCGCCACGCTGTTCCCGCTCTCCGCGCCGACCGCCGCCGCCCTGCGCGACTACGCCGCGGCACTCGCCCGGCACCTGGAGGCCGATCCCGACGCCGAGCCCGCCCGGGTCGCCTGGACCCTGCAGACCGGACGCGACGCCCACGCCGAACGCGTGGTCCTCGCGGCCGCCGACCGCGACCGGCTGCTGGCCCGACTCGGCGCCGTCGCACGGGGCGAGCTGATCGACTGTCCCCCCGACCCCGCCGCCCGCGAGTGGCTCGACACCGGCCGGACCGCCTGGGCGTCCCACTGGCCCGCCGCCCGCCCGCGACGCCTCCCGCTCCCCGGCTTCCCCCTCGACCCCGTACGCCACTGGTTCACCCCCCGCACCGCCACCCCTGCTCCGGCGGCCCCGGCGACCGTCGAACCCCCGGCGTCCCCGGCGACCGCCGGAACTCCGGTGGCCCCGGTGACCGCTGCGACCCGGGTGGCCCCGGCGACCGTCGAGGTTCCGGCCCGCACCGCCCTGCCGCTCCCGGCACCCGGCGTCACCCCGGCCCGCACCGAGGGCGGCCTGATCAAGCTGACCGCGGCCTCGACAGCGGCTCCCGCCCCGGACAAGGCCTCCGTCACCGCCCCGACCCCTGCCGCCGCCCCGGCTCCCGCCGCCCCCACCCCGGCCCAGGACCCTGTGGCCGTCCAGGTGTCGGCGGCGGTCCGGGAGGAGGTCGCCGGCCTGGTCCACTCGCGGCTGGCGGAGATCCTGGGCCTGGACCCGGCGACGATCCTGACGACCAGTTCGTTCGTCGACCTCGGCCTCGACTCGATCTTCCGGATGGAACTGGTCCGCGGCCTCAACGAGCGCTACGGCCTGGACCTCAAGGCGTCCGAGCTCTACGACCACGACAACGTCGAGCAGCTGACCGCCGCCGTGGTGGCCGCCATGGAGGAGCAGCCCGCACCCGAACGGCAACCGGTGCCGGCGCCCGCGCCCCTACCCGCAGCAGCACCGGCAGCCGCGCCCACGCCCGCACCCGCAGCGGCGCCCGCGCCCACGCCCGCACCCGCGTCCGCAGCGGCGCCCGCGCCCACGCCCGCACCCGCGTCCGCAGCGGCGCCCGCGCCCACGCCCGCACCCGCGTCCGCAGCGGCGCCCGCACCCGCGCCCGAGCCCGTCCCTGAACCCCTCCACGTCCCCGTCGTCGCGCCGCCCGCCGAGTCCGCGCCGGACCCGCAGGAGCTGCTCGCCGACCTGATCTCGACGATCTCGAACCGCACCCTGACCCCGGGCGTCACGTTCGCCGACGACGGCCTGACGTCCTTCGACATGCTGCGCACCGTGAGCGCGCTGGAAAAGCGTTTCGGCGCCCAGCGCAAGACCCTCATGTTCGACCACCCGACGGTGCCCGCCCTGACCGGGCACCTGCTCGCCGAGTACGGCCCGGCGACGGCCGACGGCCTGCGCGAGGCGCTGTCGGCGGCGGTGGCCGGGCCGGAGCAGGCCGCCGCCCCGACGGAGGCCGCGGTGCCGCCGGAGCAGCCGTCCGGCGGCTGGACGGTGCTGCGCAAGCGGCGGTTGCCGCGGCTTCCGGAGCTGGCGGCGGTGGTCGCGGAGGTCGACGCGCGGTGGGCGAAGGAGGGCGGCCTGGCGGGCCGTGACATCGCGCCGCTGATGTTCCTGGGGGCCGAACGGGAGGGGTACTTCAACTTCTCCCGGAAGGGCGGGGTGCTCTTCGCGTGGAGCTACGTCGGCTCGCGCGAGTACTTCCCGAAGCTGATCGAGCAGTACGTCGCCTACGCGGACCGGCACGGCCTGCAGCCCAACTTCCTGTCGGTGGAGCACATCGAGTCGGTGGCCGGCCGGCCGTTCAGCGCCACACCGTTCGGCGCGGTGCAGCGGCTGGACGACCTGAGCACCTTCACCACGGAGGGCAGCCGGATGCGCCGGCTGCGCTACATGGTGAACCGGTTCGCCGCGGCGGGGGAGTGCGCCACCGAGGAGTACCGGGTGGGCAGCGACCCCGCGGTCGACCAGGAGATCGTGGCGATGATGAGCCGCTGGGGCGAGACCAAGCAGATGGTCAACCCGTACGTGGCGGTGGTCAGCGAGGAGATCGGCCGGGGGCAGCTCGCCGAGCGGCACCGGATGTTCCTCACCCGGGTGGACGGCGTGCTGGCCAGCGCGATCATCGTGACGAAGATCCCGTCGGAGTCCGGCTGGCTGCTGGACCTGGAGTTCTACCCGAAGGAGGCGCCGCTCGGCGGCCTGGAGTTCGCGATCGTCCGGATCATCGAGAGGCTGGCGGCCGAGGGCGTCGAGATCTTCAGCTTCGGCGCGAGCTTCGGCGTCAGGGCGGGCGAGTCCCCGAACTCCTCGCCCGAGGTGGAGGACGGCCTGGCCGAGCTGCGGTCGGTCGGCATCTTCGACGAGGGCAACTTCCGGTTCAAGAACAAGTTCCGCCCGGCCAACTCGACGATCTACCTGTGCCAGCCGGACGACGAGCGGCGCAGCGCGGTCGCCGACGTGATCCTGATGATCGCCGACCCGGACCTGGACACCACCGCGCCGGAGGCCCTCGACGACGCCCCGGCCACGTCCGGCTCCCACTCCGACACCGTCTCCGAGCCCGAGTCGAAGCCCGAGCCCGAGCCCGAGTCCGAGTCGAAGCCCGAGCCTGAGCCCGAGCCGAAGGCCCCGGTCCGGCCCGCCGCGCCCGGGCCGGCCGCGGCTCCCGCTCCGGAGCGGGGGGTGCCCGCCCGGGCCGCCGCCCCGCAGCCGGCCGGCAGCGACCCGGGATACGGCCGCAACCCGATCGCCCTGCCCACCTCCGCGGTGCGGTTCGACCTGATCACCGACTCGTGGGCCGAGCTCGCCACCCCGGCGGTGACCGAGCGGACGGCCCGGCTGACCGAGGCCGCGGCGGGCGTGGAGCTCGGGGCGGAGGGCCTGCCCCGGGTGCCGTGGCTGGACTTCGCGTGCGTGGTGCCGACCCCGTCGGGGCGGACCGCGGAGGCGTTGCTGTGCCGCTCGTGGCCGGGGATCCGGCAGGCGGTCGTGCACAACGGGCTGTTCCCGACCCTGCTGATGAGCCTCGCCGACAACGGCTTCGAGCCGGTCGAGCTGCCCGGCTGCCGGCCCGTCACCAGGACCGGACCGTTCCGGGACGTCGACCCGGCGGCCCTGCGGCGGATCCTGGCGGAGCGCCCGGACGGGGTGTCCATGATCTGCCTGGAACTCAGCGACAACGCCCAGGGCGGCTACCCGGTCTCGCTGGCGAACCTGCGCGAGGTGCGCCGGATCGCGGTGGCCGCCGGGATCCCGCTGGTGCTCGACGCCACCCGGGCGCTGGAGAACGCGGCGTTCGTGGTGGAGCACGAGGAGGGCCAGCAGGGCCGGGGCATCTGGAAGGTGACCGCGGACCTGCTGGCCGTCGCGGACGCGGTGACGATGGGCCTGTCGAAGGACTTCGGCATCGACTTCGGCGGTCTGGTCGCCACCTCCCGCCCGGGCCTGGTCGAGCGGCTGCGGGAGCAGGTGTCGACCCGCGGCCACCAGGTCAACCTGGCGGGCCGGCGGCAGATCGCGGCGGCCCTCGCGGACTCCGGCGGCGTCGCCGAGCAGGTGGGCCGGCGCCGGGCCGCGGTGAAGATGCTGTGGAACCTGCTGTCGCGGGCGGGCCTGCCCGTGATCGGTCCGGCGGCCGGGCACTGCGTGCTGCTGGACACCGCCGCGATGAAGCAGTTCGCGGACTTCGAGCACCCGGTGCCGTCCTGCCTGGACTGGATCTTCGAGCACACCGGCGTCCGCGGCGGCCCGCACCTGGCCACCGGCGCCGGCGCGGCGCCGCTGATCCGGCTGGCGGTCCCGGTCGGCACCGGGACCTCGGACATCCGGGAGATCGGCAAGCGGCTGGCCCGGCTGTACCGGTCAGGACCGGAGCCGGTCGAGCTGATCCCGGTCGACCCGGCCGCGGCCCCCGCGCAGGCGGTGTTCCACCCCGCGGCGGTGGTGCCGGAGGACATCAGGACGGCGCTGCGCGAGGGCGTCCGCGCGAAGGACGACAACCTGGGCGTGCTGACCGACTTCGGCGCGCCGGTGGAGCACCGGATCGTCCGTGTCCCGCAGGGCGGCGAGGTGGAGGCCTTCCTGGCGGGCACCGGGCCGACGCTGCTGTTCATCCACCCGTTCAACATCGGGGCGGGCGTGTTCCGCCACCAGTTCGCCGGACTCTCCGACCGCTACCGGGTGGTGGTGCTGCACGCCCCGGGCGTCGGCCGCACCGACGCCTCCGCCGACCTGACCCTGCACGGCCTCGCCGAGGTGCACCGGGCGGCACTGCGCGAACTCGGCGCGACCGGGCCGGTGCACCTCGCCGGCGCCTCGTTCGGCGGTCTGACCGCGCAGACCTACGCGCTGGAGCACCCGGACGAGGTGGCCTCGCTGACCCTGATCTGCAGCTCCTACAAGTGCGCCAACCGGGTCGGTGAGGTCAACCGCCTGGACGTGGTGCTGCAGGAGGACTTCGACAAGATCGCCGCCGGCGGCGCGCAGGCCCCCGACGAGCAGCGGCGCCGACAGCTGGAGACGGTGCTGCTGCGTTCCGAGAGCATGGACCCGCAGACCGGTCTGCGCTACCTGGACGTGTTCGCCACCGAACCGGACCTGCTGTCCCGGCTGCCCCGGATCGCGGTGCCGACCCTGGTCGTCCAGGGCCGCTACGACTCGGTGATCCCGCAGAAGACGGCGCACCTGCTGCACGGCGCGATCCCCGACTCCCGGTACGCGGAGATCGACGGGGCCGGCCACTTCCCGGCGCTCACCCGGCCGGACGTCTTCAACTCCGTTCTCACCGCGTTCCTCGCCGAGCACGACACCCGGCACGACACCCGGCACGACACCGACCACGATGGAGGGCCGCAGTGATGCCCAGGACCGAGAACCCGCTGCTGCGGCCGGAGGTGTGGCGCGCCCCCGACGGCTCGGTCGGCCGGCTGGTCACCGTCAAGCCCGGGATGTGCGGGCACAACTCGCTGTTCGTCGGCCAGGTGGGCGACTGGACCTGGGAGACCGTCAGCGAGGTCTGCGGCACCGACGCGTTCGACGCGGTCGACGACCGGGGCCGGCCCACCTACCTCTCCTTCTACTACTTCAGGGTCCGCTCCGGCGGGCAGCTCCACCCGGGCGCGCTGACCTTCGGCGACCGGATCGAGACCACCTCGCGGGTGTTCGGCTTCGGCAGCGAGTCGGTGCTGACCCTGCACCGGATCCGCCGGGTGCCGCCGGGCGCCGAGCTGAAGCCCGAACAGGGCCTGGACCCGGACGAGTTCTTCGCGGCCCGGCAGCCCGACTGCCTGTACGTGCAGAACTTCAACCGCTGGGTCACCCGTAGTCACGCCGACAGCAACGAGGGGCTGATCAGCTCCGCGCCGGCCGACTTCCGGCACGCCCACCTGCCGCAGCTGCCCGCCGCCCACTCGCCGCGGGCCGCGTACGGGGCGGCCCGGGCCCGGCAGACCTTCCACGACCCGCGGGACCCGGAGTGGGAGGAGGTGGTGGCCGCGGACGAGGTCGAGTACCCGATCGACATCACCCGTGACATCAACGGCGTCGGACTCCTGTACTTCGCCTCGTACTTCTCCATCATCGACGGCGCCCTGCTCAAAATGTGGCGGAACCAGGGACGCGCCGACCGTAGATTCCTCGACCGAACGGTGCTGGACCACCAGCTCTGCTACCTCGGCAACGCCGACGCCGACTCGGTGCTGCGGATCCGGCTGCGCTCCTGGCGGCGCCGCGACGACCCGGCCGAGGAACGCTGGAACGCGGTGGTCGAGGACGCCGCGAGCGGCCGCCGCCTGGCGGTCTGCACCCTGCACGTACGACTGGAGGGCTCGAATGCCGCAGCGCAGTGACACCGACCGCGCCGCAGTGGCCCGCCTGGTGCACGAGACCGTCGCCGCCATCCTGCCCCAGGTGCCCGCCGAGCAGATCACCGGCGACAAGCACCTCAAGGACCTCGGCGCGGACTCGGTGGACCGGGTGGAGATCATCATGGCGCTGATCGACGCGCTCGGGGTGCGCGAGCCGATGGCCGGCTTCAGCACCGTGCCCGACATCGACGCCCTGATCGACTTCCTGGTGGAGGTGAAGCAGCGATGACCGTCCGGATCGGCATCGAGGCGCTGAACGTCCACGCCGGCTTCGCCCGACTGTCCACCGCCGAGCTGTTCGAGGGCCGCGGCCTGGACCGGGAGCGGATCGGCCACCTGATGATGCGGGCCCGCTCGATCGCCCTGCCCTGCGAGGACCCGATCACCAACGCCGTCAACGCGGCCGCCCCGATCGTCGACAGGCTCGCCCCGCAGGACAAGGAGCGGATCGAGCTGATCCTCACCTCCAGCGAGTCCGGCGTCGACTACAGCAAGTCGATCGCCTCGTACGTCCACGAGTTCCTGGGCCTGAGCCGCACGTGCCGGGTGATGGAGGTCAAGCAGGCCTGCTACGCCGCCACCGGCGCCCTGCAGATCGCCGCCGGCTACCTGGCCTCCGGCGTCTCCCCGGGCGCCAAGGCGCTGGTGATCGCCACCGACGTGTCCATGGTGGACGCCCGGGCCGGCTACGCCGAACCCGCCACCGGCACCGGCGCCTCCGCCATGCTGCTCGGCGACGATCCCCGGGTCCTCGCCCTCGACCTCGGCGCGTTCGGCGCGCACGCCTACGAGACCATGGACTCCGCGCGGCCGATGCCGGACCACGACATCGCCGACGTCGACGGCTCGCTGTTCGCCTACCTGGACTGCCTGTCCCGCAGCTTCGCCGACTACTGCGGCAAGGTCGCCGAGGTCGACCTGCGGACCACCTTCGACCAACTCGCCCTGCACACCCCGTTCGCCGGGCTGGTCAGGGCCGCACACCGCAAACTCATGCGGGAACAGGCCCGGGCCACCCCCGACGCCGTCGAGGCGGACTTCGCCGCCCGGGTGTCGCCCTCGCTGGTCTACCCCAGCCAGGTCGGCAACCTCTGCTCCGGCTCCGTCTACCTGGCCCTGGCCAGCCTCATCGACAACGCCCCGTACCGGGGCACCGCCCGGGTCGGCCTGTTCTCGTACGGCTCGGGCTGCGCCTCCGAGTTCTTCAGCGGCCTCATCGACGAGGGCTCCCGCGCCGCGCTCGCCGAGCTGGACATCGCGGGCCGGCTGGACGCCCGGGTCGAACTGGGCTTCGCCGAGTACACCGAGCTGCTCGCCGAGAACAGCCGCTGCCTGGTCCCGGTCGAGAACCGCAAGATCGAGGTCGAGCGCTACCGGCGCTTCCTCGACGCCCGCCCCGGCCGGGAGCCGGTGCTGGCGTACCGCGGCACCGAGGGCTACCACCGCACCTACGAGTGGGTCTAGGAGAACAGCGAGATGGACGACAGCGACATCTTCGAGGCGGTCCGGCGGAATCTGGGCGTCGTGGTGTACGACCTGGACACCTCCACCGTCACCCCCGACGACAGCCTCGCCGAGCTGGGCTGCAACAGCGTCGACCGGGCCGAGGTGGTGACCCTCACCATGGAGGACATGGGCATCAGCGTGCCCGTGATGGAGTTCCAGCAGACCCGGGACATCCGCTCGCTGGTCGCCCTGCTCGCCCGGCACTCCGCGTGACCCCCGGCGGCGGCGTCGTGGTCACCGGCCTCGGCGTGCACTGCGCGGCCGGCGCGGGCCTGGCGGCCTTCACCGACGCGCTGCGGGCCGGCCGCAGCGCCCTGCTGCCCGCCGCCGACCGGGACGCCGACTCGCCCGGCGCGCCGCTGCCGCCCCTCGACTACCCGGCCCTGCTGGCGGAGCGCCGGGCCCGCGGCGCATGGGTGCCGGCCAAGGCGGCCCGGACGGCGGCCAGGTCGCCGCTCGGCGTGCAGGTCTCCGTGCTGACCGCCGCCGAGGCCTGGGCGCACGCCGGGCTCGCCGAGGACGCCCCGCCGCCCGAGCGGCTGGGCCTGGTCGTGGCCGGCAACAACCTCAACGGCGCGGGTGCGCACCGCGCCGCCGACCGCCACCGGGACCGTCCCGCCGCCGTCCCCGGCCGGTACGCGCTGCACATGCAGGACACCGATCAGGTCGGCGTGGTCAGCGAGGTCCTCGGCATCCGGGGCGAGGGCTGCACCGTGGGCGGCGCGTCCGCCAGCGGCAACGTCGCGCTGATCACCGCCGCCCGGCTGCTCGACGCGGGAGCGGCGGACGCCTGCCTGGTGCTCGGCGCGCCCACCGAACTCGCCCCGGTGGAACGCCAGGCCTACCGCGCGCTGGGCGCGATGACGCCCGCCGCCACCGGCGCCGACACCGACCGTGAACCGCCCTGCCGCCCGTTCGACCGGGCGCACCGCGGCTTCACCGACGGTGTCGGCGGCGCCGCCGTGGTGCTGGAGACCGCCGCGGGCGCCCGCCGCCGGGGCGCGCGGGTGCTGGCCCGGCTGGCCGGGCACGCGCTGCGGCTGAGCGGTACCAGCCTCGCCGACCCGAGCGAGCAGGTGGAGGCCGCGGTGATGCGCACCGCCCTGGAGCGGGCCGGAGTCGCCCCCGGGCGGCTCGGCTACGTCAACACGCACGGCACCGCCTCGCCGCTCGGCGACCGCACCGAGGCCGCAGCCCTGCTGCGGGTGCTCGGCCCGGACGCCCCCGCGCTGGTGAACGCCACCAAGGCCCTGACCGGGCACTGCCTGAGCGCGGCCGGGGTGGTCGAGGCGGTCGCCACGCTCGCCCAGCTGGGCGGCGGCTTCGCGCACCCCAACCCGTGGCTCACCGACCCGGTGGAGCCCCGGCTGCGGTTCACCGGCACCGCCGCCGTACCGCTGGCCGCCGAATTCGCGCTGTCCAACAGCTTCGGCTTCGGCGGCTTCCACTCCGCCGTGGTCTTCGCCACCGAGGGGGTATGACGTGAGCGGGACCGAGGCGGAGCTCCGGCTGTTCTGCCTGCCGCACGCCGGCGGCGGCGGCGCGTTCTTCCACCCCTGGCGCGCCGCGCTCGCCCCCGGCGTCGAGGTCCGCCCGGTGGTGCTGCCCGGCCGGGAGAGCCGGATCCGCGAGCTGCCGTACGTGACGATGGAACAGGCGATCGGCCCGCTGGCCGAACTGCTCGCCCCCCGACTCGACCGCCCCTACGCCCTGTTCGGGCACAGCATGGGTGCCGCCGTCTGCTACGAGCTGGCCCGGCGGTTCGTGGCGCTCGGCCTGCCCGCCCCGGTGCGGCTGTTCGTCTCGGCCCGCCGCGCCCCGCACCTGCCCGCCCGCCGCGCCTCCTACGCCCGGCTCGACGACGCGGCCTTCCTCGCCGAGGTGTCCCGGCTCAACGGCACCCCGTCCGACGTGCTGGAACAGCCCGACCTGGTACGGCTGTTCCTGCCGACCCTGCGTGCCGACTTCGAGCTGAACGACACCTACACGCCACTGCCCGGGCCCCGGCTGGACTGCCCGATCTCGGCGTTCGCCGGGCGCGACGACCCGGAGGCCGACACGGCCGAACTGAAGGCATGGGCGCAGGTCACCGCGGGAGCGTTCCGGTTCCGCGCGTTCGACGGCGACCACTTCTACCTCAAGGATCACGCGGCCGGCCTGCTGGACGAGATCCGGGCGGACCTCGGCCTCCGGCCGTCCGCGTCGACGAACCGTCGATCGACGAACCCTCAGCTGCCGACCGAAGGAGTGTCCCGATGACCGTCGAGGACCTGCAGAGCCTGCCCGACGACTGGAACCGCGCCCTCGCGGTGGTCGCCCACCCGGACGACATCGAGTTCGGCACCTCCAGCGCCGTCGCCGCCTGGACGGCCGCCGGGAAGAGCGTCTCCTACCTGCTGGTGACGAGGGGTGAGGCCGGCATCGACGGCCTCGCCCCGGCCGAGTCGGCGGTGGTCCGCGAGGCCGAGCAGCGGGCGAGCGCCAAGATCGTCGGCGTCTCCGAGGTCGAGTTCCTGGACCACCGTGACGGCGAGATCGCGTACGGGCTCGGCCTGCGCCGGGACATCGCCGCCGCGATCCGCCGCCACCGGCCCGATTTCGTGCTCGGCTTCAACGGCCGGGAGACCACCTCGACCGGCAAGTGGAACACCCCTGATCACCGGCACACCGCGCACGCCCTGCTGGACGCCGTCGGCGACGCCGGCAACCGGTGGATCTTCGAGGACCTCGGCCTGGAGCCCTGGGGCGGTGTCACGTACGTGGCGATGGCCAACTCCCCGCAGCCCACCCACGCCGTCGACGTCACCGACCACCTGGAGACGGGCATCGCCTCGCTGGAGGCGCACCGCGCCTACCTCGGCGGTCTCACCCCGCCCGTCACCAGCGTCCGCGAGCCGATGACGGCCTTCGCCGAGCTGGTCGGCGAGCGCTTCGGCGGCCGCCCCGCGGTGGCCCTGGAGATCATCGCGCGCTGAACGCGGAACGTCCCCGCACCGGCCGTCGCCGGTGCGGGGACGGCGTCGTCTCACGGCAGCCGGTACTCCAGGCGGAAGTACGCCTTGCCCTCCTCGTCGTGGCCGAAGGCGCAGGTGCCGCTGAGGCCGGTCAGGCCGCCGGTGCCGGAGTTCGGGACCACGAAGCCGATGCTCTGCGGCTCGTCGGCGCCCATCGACGCGCCGTGCTGGACCACGAAGGTGCCGGAGAGTCCCGCCAGGGTGGCGACGATGTGCTCGGTGGAGACGTATCCGGCCGATTTCTCGTCCGGCCGGCAGCACAGCAGGACCGCTTCTCCGGTGCCCTCCACATCACCGTGGAAGACGCGCTTCACATCGGCGCGGATAAGCGGCGGACCGTCCGCGGGCTCGAAATAGTTGGATTCTTCCCAGGAGGATGTCTCCCACGCGGAATTGGCAATCCGAGTCATGATCAGCTCTCTCCGGTCGGTCCGAAAAAACGCGTACGGGTTCACCAACCTCTCGACGGTATACCGCAAGGCACTCCGGCAGTCGCGCAATTCTGAGCAGATAAGGGGACAGCGGCTTCGTAGCGTGGGATTTCCAGCCCTGCGGTCGAGGAGCCGACGTGGAACGAGCGAGCACCGTGGTCCGAGTCACCGATCTGCTGCGCCGGCGGGCCGAACGGTATCCGGACCGTATCGCCCTCAACATCGACGGAACCGACGCGCTGAACTACGGCGACTGGCAGCGCCGGGTCGACCGCACCGCCCACGGCCTGCTCGCCGCCGGCGTCACCAAGGGCCGCCGGATCGGCCTGCTGTACGGCGGCATGGACTGGACCGACTACGCGGTCGCCTACCTCGCCGTGCTCGGCGTCGGCGCCACCGCCGTCCACCTCGGCGACCGGCTCGGCGAACCGGAGATCGAACGCCGGCTCGCGGAGTGCCGGGTCGCCGGGGTGATCCACGGCAGCACGCTGAGCCCGCCCGCGAGCTTCACCGGCTGGAGTGCCGAGGTCGCCCGACTGGACAGCGGCGACGAGACGCCGGTCGACGTGCCGCTCGCCCCCGAGGACATCGCCGACGTGCTCTACACCTCGGGCACCACCGGGCCCGCCAAGGCCTTCACCAACCCGCACGGCAACCTCACCTTCGGGCGCGGCCCGGAGGGCCTGCTGCAGTTCGAGAACCCGACCCCGCTGCTCGCCCCGATGCCGCTGGGCACCACCTCCAGCGCCACCACGGTGGCCATCATCGCGGTCACCTCGCCGTCCGCGCTGGTGCTGGCCGCCGTCGACGACGTGGAGCGGATGGCCGAACTGATCAGCCGGCACCGGATCGGCTCGGTGATGATCACCCCGTGGATCGCGATGCGGATGCTGGCCGCCCGGCTCGGCGAACGCCACGACCTCAGCTGTGTCGAGCGGGTGGCGATCGCCTCCGCCCCGCTCGCCCCCGCGCTCAGCCGCAGACTGCTGAAGCTGTTCCCCGCCGCCGAGCTGAACACCGCCTACTCGCAGTCCGAGGCCGTCCCCGCGGTCGTCGTCAACACCTTCGACCCGGCCCGCCCCCACACCCTCGGCCGGGCCGCCCGCGGCAGCGAGGTCCGGATCGCCGACGCCCTGGGCGCCGAACTCCCGCCCGGCGAGGTCGGCGAGATCCAGTTGCGCTCCGCCGCGCCCGGCCGCCGCTACCTGGACGCCCGGCGTGACGCCGAGGTGCGGATCGACGGCTGGATCCGCACCGGCGACCTCGGCCACCTCGACGAGGAGGGCCGGCTGCACCTGTTCGACCGCGGCAGCGACGTGCTCGACAACGGCGCGGGGGCGCGGGTCTCCTCGGTGGCCGTCGAGGCGGCGCTGTACGAGCACCCGGCGGTCCGCGAGGCCGCGGTGGTCGCCGCGGGCTCGGGCCCGGCCGCGGTGGTGGTACTGGAGGACCCGGCCGCCGCCGGCGAACTGCCCGCCTTCCTCGCCGGACTGCTCGAACCGCACCAGCTGCCCGTCCTGGTCGAGGTCCGGGAGTCGCTGCCGCGCGGCATCACCGGCAAGGTGCTCAAGCGGATCCTGCGCCAGGAACTCGCCGACCGGTAGCGGGCCGGACACCCCGGGTCCCGCTCCGGTTCCGCTCACCGGGACGGAGGGGCGCCCCCGGCCGGGCCCGCGGGGCCGGACCCCTCGGGGTCCGCCCCGGGCGCGGCCGGCGTCGCGGGGACGCGGATCGGCACACCCGCGATGCGGGCGGGTGTCGACCACCCGGGACGGGTTCCCGCTGGAGATCCCGGCGGCGCTCCGGACCCGCGGCAGGGCGACGCGCGCGACGGTCGCGGCGGGCACCACCATGAGACGCGCGACGCCGATCACGGCGGGAGCCGTGCCGCCGCGGCGGCCGCACCGTGGCGCCGAGGCCGTCAGGAGGGAGGCGTTCAGCTCGGGCATCGCACTTTCGATCTTCGATAAGGTACTGCGCAGTTTCCTATAGTGAGACCCTACCGTGCAACAAATTGGGAACGCAACAGTTCACTTGTCGCTCGGATGGGGGATGCCATGACAGCTGACGCCCGGTCACTCACGGCCGCCGGTACGCCGATCCGGCGCCGGGGAAAGGCCCTTGAGCAGGCCATCTTCGACGCCGTGATCGAACAGCTGGCCCACGTCGGCTACGCGGGCCTGACCATGGAATCGGTCGCCGCCACCGCGCACACCGGCAAGGCCGCGATCTACCGGCGCTGGTCCAACAAGGCCGCGCTGGTGGTCGACGCCCTCGACGACCGGCTGCCGTCACCCGACGAACTCCCCGAGGGGGCCGACGTCCGCGAGGACCTGATCGAGCACATGCGCGAGAAGGCCATGGTGCTCAACTCCCCGGTCGGCCGCGCCGTGCAGAGCCTGCTCGCCGAGATGGACCGGGACCGGCCGTTCATGGGCATCGTCAACGACCGGGTGGTCGCCCCCCGCCAGGACGTGTTCCGGCGGATCCTGGAACGGGCCGCCGAACGCGGCGAGGTCCGCCGGGGCTCGATCAGCCCGCTGATCATCGGCATCGGCCCGGCCATGCTGGTCCAGCGCTTCCTGGGCGACCCCTCGCCGGTCCCCGACGAACTGGTGGTCTCCGTGGTCGACGACCTGATCCTGCCGCTGATCCGCCCCTAGGGTGTGTCTGACCATTCCCGTCGGGCGCGCGACGCCTGGCACGGCTCCCCCACGCTCGGCTTCGCTCGCGCGGGAGGGACCCCCACCGCCGCGTTGTCGGACCGTCCGAGTACATCCAGTACACGGGCGATCCTCCGCCTTGCGATGCTCCCCCACTGCCCGAACGGTGTGGGAGGTGCCCCCAGCACCAGACGCCGCGCGCTGATCCGACGCGAATTGTCAGACATGCCCTAGCCGCCGGTCGCCGCGGGGCACGCTCAAAAGTGGGCGGCCCCGAACTCCCGGGCCGCGTACGGTCGGGCCCGCAGTGGGCGCAGCGCAGACGGCGCGGGCCCGGACCGCTGCGGGAGGTGGCTCGTCGTGGAGTGGGACGTGATCGTGGTGGGCGCGCGATGCGCGGGCGGGCCGACGGCCATGCTCTTCGCCCGGCAGGGCTACCGGGTCCTGCTGCTCGACCGGGCGGCGGTGCGCACCGACACCCTCTCCACGCTGTACATCCAGCAGCCCGGCGTGTCCCGCCTGGAGCGCTGGGGCCTGCTGGACGCCGTCAAGGCCACCGGCTGCCCACCGCTGGACCGGACCGTCTACGAGATCGACGACGTCCGCCTGGCCGGCTGCGCCGGACCCGACGGCACGGTGCACGCCTCCTACGCCCCCCGCCGCCACTTGCTGGACGAGATCCTGGCCGAGGGCGCGGTGGCCGCCGGCGTCGAGTTCCGCGACCGCTGCGGCGTCAACGAGCTGCTGGTCGAGGACGGCCGGGTGGTCGGCGTGCGCTGCACCACCCCCGGTGGCCGGCCCACCGTCGAACGCGCCCGGCTGGTGGTCGGCGCGGACGGCATGCGCTCCACCGTCGCCGAGCTGGCCGGCGCCCGCACCACCGTCGAACACCCGCGGCTGACCTGCGCCTACTACACCTTCTGGGACGGCCCGAAGACCGACTTCGAGCTGTACGAGGGCGAAAGCGGCTGGGTCTCCGCCGTCCCCACCAACGACGCGGTGCTGATCTCCGCGTACTTCCCGCAGGACCGCTTCGAGGAGGTCCGCACCGACGCCTTCGCCGCCTACCGGGAGGGCGTCAAGGTCAACGCCCCGTCCCTGTTCGCGCAGATGGAGCGGGCCGAGCAGACCGAACGGCTGCGCGGCACCGGCGACCAGCGCAACTACTTCCGGGAGATGTCGGGCCCCGGCTGGGCGCTGGTCGGCGACGCCGCCCACCACAAGGACTCGATCACCGCGCGCGGCATCGGCGACGCCTTCCTGCAGGCCGAGCTGCTGGTCGACGCGGTCGCCGAGGGCCTGCACGACGAGGCCCGGCTGACCGCCGCCCTGGAGGCCTACGGCACCGAAGTGGTCCAGCAGTTGACGCCCCCGTACCAGGGCACTCTGCTGGTCGCCCAGGCCGACGCCCGCGAGAAGCGCCTGGCGCTGCTGCGGGCGGTCAGCACCAGCGAGGACCTCACCCAGCGGTACTTCGACACGGTGGCCGGGGTCCGCCCGGTCTCCGAGCTGTACACCCCCGAACTGCTGGCCCTGCTCCAGGGCTAGGGGCGTTTCGAACGGCCCCGGACCGCTCGCCGTCCGCCTTGCCCGAGTCGGATGCCGGGAACGCGCGCGTGGTTTTCGGCGGGCCAAGTCCCGAACATCTCGGCCGAGTCGAATGTGCGGAACTCCAAGTCCCGAGTCACCGCACCGAGTAGCCTTCGGCTCGGGAATGCGTGGCCTCGCACATTGCCTTTTCGCGTGCGGCCACGGCAGTTCTGAAATACAGTCACCATCGGCTTGCCGGTCCTCGCCCCGAGCCGACGGATGTCGTGCGCTGCTTTCCGGCCACCTCCGAATCCATGTACCCGCACCGAAGGAGTTTCGGCGTGCCCGTGCTTACCAAGTACTACGGTGTCACCCTCGACTGCCCCAACCCCACCGAGCTGGCCGAGTTCTACTCGGAGCTCAGCGGTCTGAAGGTCTCGTACAGGTCCGACGACTTCGCGGGCCTCGACGGCAACGGCGGCCCGGCCATGGGCTTCCAGAAGGTCGCCGACTACCAGGCTCCGCAGTGGCCCGGCCAGAGCGTCCCGCAGCAGTTCCACCTCGACTTCTCCGCCGAGGACCTGGACGCCGCCGAGAAGTGGGTGCTGGAGCTCGGCGCGTCCAAGGCGGAGACCCAGCCCGGCGCCGAGCGCTGGCGCGTCTTCCTGGACCCGGCCGGCCACCCGTTCTGCATCAGCCAGGGCTGACCCGCCCCGCCGGAACGGGCCCGCCGCAACCGCGGCGGGCCCGTTCCGGCTTCCCCCGGACCACCGCACCGCCGGATCCGCCGATTCCCCCGACTGCTCAATCCTGTACGTCGGGCGGCCGGGCCCGCTGGGTAGCGTCGGCCCGCCGACAATCCCAGGGCCTTGGGGGTACGCACATGTCCGTCGCCACACCCGCGCTGGTCGTTCCCGACCTGCTCCGGCTGCGCGCCGAGATCCATCCCGACCAGATCGTCGTGAACATCAACGGGGAACGGACACTCAGCTACGGCGAGTGGTACAAGAGGGCCAACGCCGTCGCGCGCGGCCTGCTCGACCGGGGCACCGGCCGCGGCGAGCGGATCGCCCTGCTGTTCGGCGGCCTCGACTGGATCGACTACGCGATCGCCTACCTCGGCATCGTCAACGCCGGTGCCACCGCGGTGCACATGCACAGGGACATCTCCGCCGCCGAGTTCAACCGCCGGATCGCCCAGTGCCAGGTCACCGGCCTGGTCCGCGGCCGTGACGTCGTGGTGCCCGAGGGCTTCGAGGGCTGGGCCGCCACCGTCGACGAGGTCGACAGCGGCGACTCCACCCCCGTCAAGGTCGAGCTGAGGCCCGACGACCTGGCCGACATCCTCTACACCTCCGGCACCACCGGAACGGCCAAGGCGATCGCCACCCCGCACGGCAACCTGACCTTCGGACGGGGCCCCGAGGGCTTCAAGCAGCTCGGCAAGCCGAAGCCGCTGCTCGCCCCGATCCCGCTCGGCACCACCTCCAGCGCCACCACCATGGCCATCGCGCTGACCAACCCGGCGACCCTGGTGCTCTGCCCGGTCGACGACGTCGACCGCATGGGCGAACTCATCGAGCAGTACCAGATCGTCTCGGTGATGTTCACCCCGTGGATCGGCATCCAGATGGTCGCCGGGAGGATCCACGAGACCCACGACCTGTCCTGCGTCGAGACACTGGCCACCGCCTCCGCCCCGCTTCCGCCGGCCACCGCCTCCGCGCTGATGCGCATGATGCCCAACGCCAAGGTCACCTCGGTGTACGCGGCCCGCGAGGCGGTGCCCGCGGTGATCGCCGCCACTTTCGACGTGTCCCGGCCGTTCTGCGTCGGCCGCCCCGGCGAGGGCTCCGAACTGCTCGTCGCCGACGCCGACGGCAACCCCGTCGCCACCGGTGAGATCGGCGAGATCTGGCTGCGCTGCGGCGCGCCCAAGCGCCTCTTCCTGGAGGGCGCCGAGCGCGACGAGCAGCTCACCGACGACTGGACCCGCACCCGCGACCTCGGCTACCTGGACGCCGAGGGCGAGCTCCACCTGTTCGACCGGGCGGCCGACGCCGTCACCGTCGACGGCAAGCTGGTCTCCACCATCCACACCGAGGCGGCGCTGTACGAGTGCCCCGGCGTCGAACAGGCCGCCGTGCTGGGCGTGCCGGCGGCCGGCACCGACCGGGTCGAACTGGCCGCCGTCCTGGTGCTCACCGACGACGACGACCTGCCCGCCGTCCGGGCGGCGCTCGCCGAGCGGCTCGAGCCGCACCAGATCCCGACCCGCTTCCAGCTCGTCGACGCCCTGCCCCGCGGCGTGATGGGGAAGGTGCTCAAGCACCAGCTGCGCGCACGGCTCACCGGTGGCTGACCATCCGCCACCCTCCGGACAGTGAAGGGAGAACCCATGCCCGCCAGGCCCCCCGCGGAGCCCGTCGTCGCCCGCGCCGACGCCGACGCCGAACAGCTCTTCTACACGATCATGATGCAGCCGGTGGAGGACCCCTACCCCCTCTACCACCGGCTCCGCGACACGGCGCCCGCGCTGCTCACCGGCGACGGCACCCTGGTGCTCAGCCGACACGCCGACTGCAACGCGGCGCTGCGCAACCGCTCGCTCGGCAAGGGCGACGAGTGGCTGAAGCTCCAGCTCAAGGACGTCTCCAAGGACGACCTGCGCGGCGTCATGGAGCTGATGCAGCGCAGCATGATCCTCACCAACCCGCCGGACCACACCCGGCTGCGGCGGATCGTCAGCTCCGCCTTCACCGGCCGGCACGTCGAGGCGCTGCGCGACGGCGTCACCCGGCGCGTCGACGGCCTGCTCGACGGGCTGGCGGCGCGGCCCGGCGCCGACCTGATGACCGAACTGGCGATGCCGCTGCCGGTCAGCACCATCGGCGACCTGCTCGGCATCCCGGAGGCCGACCGGGCCGAACTGGTGCCGGTCATCCACGAGCTGGGCCTGCTGATGGAACCGGCCTCCGGCCCCGCCGAGATCAACCGCGGCGTCGCCGCCCAGGCACACCTCGCCTCCTACCTCGGCGGCCTGATCGCCGAGAAGCGGCAGCGCCCGCAGGACGACCTGCTCAGCCGGCTCGCGAGCACCTCGGCCGACGCGCTCGACGAGACCGAGATGATCGCCACCGCGCTGCTGCTGTTCGGCGCGGGCAACACGCCCACCGCCAACCTGATCGGCAACGGCCTGGACGCGCTGGTCCGCTTCCCCGAGCAGCGGCGGCGCCTCACCGAGGACCCCGGACTGCTGCCCTCGGCGGTCGAGGAGATGCTGCGCTACGACTCGCCGTCCCAGTTCGACGTGTTCACCGTGCTGGAGCCGCACAGCTTCGCCGGCACCGAACTCGAGCCCGGCCAGGGCGTGATGATGATGCTCGGCGCCGCCAACCACGACCCGGAGCGTTTCGACGACCCGGACGCCTTCGACGTCGCCCGCAAGGAGAACGGCCACCTCTCCTTCGCGGCCGGCATCCACCACTGCCTGGGCGCGCACCTGTCCCGCCTGCAGGCCGAGGTGGTGTTCGGCCGGCTGCTGGCCCGCTTCCCGAAGCTGGAACCCGCCGCCCCGGCGGTGCGCCACCCGGGCCTCGGCAACCGGGGCTTCGACAGCGTCCCGGTCAACCTGCTGGGCTGACCCCGCGCCCGTCGGGGCACCCTCACGTGCGGGGCGTCGGCGGACTTCCCGTCGCGGGTGGTGACGGCGATGCCCGGTCGGCGCCCGACGAACGCGTCGTTCGGCTCGCTCCGCCCGTGGCCGCCCGGCACGTGCGGGTGGATGTCGTCGCCGACCAGGACGAACTCGGCAGTCTCTGCGGCGGGCGTCCGCGGACCGGCCGCCTGCGCGGCGGCCGGTCTCTCGGTGAGGAAGGTGACGTGCGGCTCGGTCGGGTCGTCCTCGCGGTCCAGGTACGGGTGAACGGCGACCGTCCGGCCCGGCGACTCGTCGGCGCGCGGCAGTGTCTTCCTCGGACCTGGCGCTTGGCCGCACCCCGTTCCGGACCGCTTCCGGGACCGCGCGGCTACGTGAGCGGCCGCGAGAACAGCCGGGGAGGACGGGGCCGGAGATCGGTATCGGTGGACCGGAGCGACGGGTGTCAGCTTGTGGTGACCAGCTCGTCGAGCAACTGCTCCAACAGATCGTTGTCACCGAGGAAACTCTTCACCGAGGCGTCCTCGTTGCGTTGAGGGTCCATGCCCGACCAGTTCAGGGCGTATCCCGCGTCGGCGCTGAGCTGGGCGAGGAGCGCCCGTTGGGCACGGCCGTTGCCCTCGCGGAACGGGTGGAGGACGTTCAGGTCGCCGTACAGCTCGGCCAGTCGGATGACGAACTCCTGACGGGGGAGATCCCGCAGACGACCGGAGGAGGCGAGACGGCCGAAGACCTCTCCGGCGTAGGACACCAGGTTTCTCGCCGGGCAGAACGGCGTGCGCTTGGCGATGTTCACGGTGCGTAACTCGCCGGCCCACGGATAGATGTCACCGAAGATCGCGGCATGGAACGCTTGGAGATGGCCGAGGTCGTACGCGCCGGGCAGGGGGCGTTCGGCGAGCAGGACGAGGCGGGCCCGGGTGATGTCCGCCTCCGCTGCCGCGAGCAGCTGATGGTCGGTGATGCCGAGCTTGTTGCGCAGCACGCCGTTGGGCATGGCGTACGGATCGTTCACCCTGCCTGCCGCTCCGAAGTCTGCCGGTGGCGGGCGATCGCGCGGGCGACCAGGGCGTCCACGTCGAGGTCGCCCTTCACGTACGCCTCGGTGTCGCGGTCGGAGGCAGGGGAGGCGTGGAGCCCTTCGGCCTCGATGGAGCCGGTGGCCGAGGCGACGGCCGCCCGTCGTGCCGCTCGGCCGCTCAACGCCTCGAAGGCCTCGACGGACAGGAGGACGCCCTGGGGCTTGCGGTGGGCACCGATCAGGACCGGGTCGGCATCCGCGCCGGACTCCGACAGGTCGGTCAGGATCCGCGACAGTCTCGCGCGCGCGTCGCTGACGGTCACGACCTCGGGAATCTTCATGCTGTCACCGTACTCGTACAGAGGCTTGATCCTGTACAGATTCTAGTACGGATTCCGGTGAGTGTCCCGCCTCGGGCGGCCCTGGAGGTATTCCCCACTCCCGTCCCGCAGGGCGGTCGTCGCCGACGCGGGGTGAACGCGGGGCGACGGCCACCGGCCGCCCCGCCGGGCGGGGGAGCGGCGCCCCTCAGGAGACCGCCGCCTCCTGGTACTGCCCCAGGTACCGGAACGCCCCGTCCGCCGCCCGGAACAGGAACATCGCGTCGTGGTTGTAGCCGTAGCCCTGCTCGTACCGGACGGTCCTGGTGATGCCCTCGTAGGTGGTCTCGGGCATCCGGCGGGCGATCGCGCCCCGTTCCGTCAGTGCCGAGCCGTCCTTGGCGCAGGCCCGCGCCAGGAACATGACGGCGTCGTGGGCCTCCGCCGCGTACCAGCCGGGATCGGTGCCGTACCGGGCGCGGTAGGCCTTCGTGAAGGCGCGGGCGGCCGGGCGGGCCGTGGGGTCGGTGAAGGACGCGGCGAAGACCCAGCCGTCCGCGGCGGCGCCGGCCGCGGTGAGGAACCGCGGGGCCAGGGCGCGTTCCGTCGCCATCCGGGTGCCGGTGAACCGGGCGGAGCCCAGTGCCGACGCGAGTCCGGCGGCCCGGTCGGCGTCGCCGGTGAAGACGACCGCGTCCGCGCGGGCGGACATCACCGCGGCGGCGAGAGCGGCGTGGTCGATCCTTCCGGCGGCGACAGAGGTCACCGTCGCGTCCCGGCCGTCCCGCCGCAGCGCCCGCGCGGTCCGGTCGCAGACGGTCCAGGCGAAGTCGCCCTGCGCCCGGTCGTCCACGAGGAACACCCTGCGGGCGTCGGCGTGGTCGCCGAGGTAGCGGACGCAGGGGGCGGCGAGGAGATCGCTCGTGACGCTCAGCGCCGCGTGGGAGTGGAACACGTTCGTGTCGGTCGCCGCGCGCCGCGTGTCGGCGCCCACCGACACCGACACGACGGGCATCGCCACCCCGGTGTACGTGGCCTCGGACGCGAGGAAGCAGGCGTCGGTGGTGGGGCCCAGCACGGCGAGGACGCCGGCGTCCTTCGCCAGCCGGCCGGCCAGCTCACCGGCCCGCTTCGGGTCGCCGCCGTCGTCGTACGGCCGCAGCTCCAGCCGGAAGGGGTGGTCGCTCCCGGCGTTGATCCGCTCGACGGCCAGCCGGGCCCCCTTGAGCTGGGTGTTCCCGGTGTCCTTGCGGGCGCCGGTCAGATCGCCGTGGAACGCCACGACCAGCTCGGGGCGCGGCCGGCCGGTCCCGGATCCCGCGGCCCTCCCCGATGCCGGCCGGGCACTCCACCACCAGGCCCCGCCACCGCCCGCCGCCAGCACGCCCGCGGCCGAGCCGAGGAGCAGGAGGCGGCGGCGGCCGAGGGCGGCGCGGGCGGCGGGCCGGGGGGCCGCGACGGCCGTCAGCGTCACGGCCTGCGGTGACACCCCGTCGGCCGGCGCCGCGGCGGGCACGTGCGTCGGCTCGATCGCGCCGAGGGCGAGCACGGCGGCGGAACGGTCGTTGATCAGCCGGGTGACCGGCGCGGGCAGCCAGTCCGACCGCCCGGCGGCACCGGCTCCCGTTCCCTCCCCGCCCTCCCCGCCCTCCCCGAGCGCCTCGCGCAGTCGCGCCAGGCCGGGGCGGTCGGCCGGATCCTTGCGCAGGCAGGCTCTCAGCACGGGTGCCAGGGCGTCCGGGACCGCCGCCGGATCCGGTTCGTCGTAGACCGTGCGCAGCAGCATGCCGGCCGCCGCGCCGTCGCCGAACGGCCGCACCCCGGTCGCGGCGAACGCCAGCACGCACCCCAGCGAGAACACGTCGCTGGGCGGGCCGATCTCGCCGCCCCGCGCCCGCGCCTGCTCCGGCGACAGGAAACCGGGCGAGCCGACGATCACGCCGCTGGAGGTGAGCGCGGTGTCCTCCGGCGCGCGGGCGATCCCGAAGTCGATGAGCCGGGGCCCGTCCGGCGCCAGCAGGACGTTGCCCGGCTTCACGTCGCGGTGCACGAGACCCGCCGCGTGCACCGCCTCGAGCGCCTCGGCGAGCCGCACGCCCAGCACCCGCACGGAGGCGGGCGGCAGCGGCCCGAAGGCGTCCACCGTCTCGGCGAGCGAGGGCCCCGGTACGTACGACGTCGCCAGCCACGGTGTCTCCGCGTCGGCGTCCGCGTCCAGCAACGGGACCACCCAGCGGCTGCGCACCTGCCGGGCGGCCTCGACCTCCCGGTGGAAACGGTCCCGGAAGCCCGTCCCGTCGGCGTACGAGGAACGGACCGTCTTCACCGCGGCGATCGCCCCGCCCGGCGCGCGGGCCAGGAAGACCACGCCCATGCCGCCGGCGCCCAGCCGCCGCAGCAGGCGGTAGCGGCCGATCCGGGACGGGTCGGTGGTCCGCAGCGGCTCCATCAGGCAGGTCCCCTCGGACGGGTTTCCTCGGGCGGGTTCCCTCAGACGGTGGGCGGCGCGGGGCCGTCGTACACGAAGTCGCCCTGTGCGACCCGCCAGAGGTGGCCGCCGTTGCCGTCGAACGCCAGCATGCTGGTCAGGCCGGTCTGCTGGAAGGCGAACGATCTCGTGACGCCCTCGTACGTCCCCGCCCGCACGGCCGCGAGCAGGTCCGCCCGGGTGCGCTTCTTCGCCGGCAGTCCGGACAGGGCCTTCAGCAGCATCCCGGTCACGTCGTAGGCCTCCGCCGCGTACCGGGGCGGCGCCTCCTCGAAGCGCTCGCGATAGGCCGCGGCGAACTTCTCCGCCCCGGGCCTGCGGGTCGCGTCGACGACCGGAGCCACCATCACCCAGCCCTCGGCCGCCTCCTGGGCCCGCGCCGGGAACCGTCCGTCGAGCAGCGCCGGGCCGGACACCCGCGCGCCCCGGAAGCCGCGGTCCCGCAGCGTCGCGGCGATCGCCGCCCCCCGGTCGGGCAGGCCGGCGAAGAACACGGAGTCGGCGCCGGCGGAGAGCACCCCGTCCACCGCGCTGCCGAAGTCGCGGCGCATCGCGCTGACCACCTCCGGGACCGGCGGCCGCCGCGCGTCGCCGAGCTGGGTGCTGAGGGAAGTGGCCAGGTCCGTGCCGTAGTTGCCGGCCGGACGGTCGACGACGAGGCCGACCTTGCGCGAACCGGCCCTCCCGAGGAGGTAGTTGCTCGCGTACACGGCGAGCACCGAGTCGGGCAGCCGGCCCAGCAGGAACGAGCGGTACCCCTGGACGGCGAGGCCGGCACTGCCGGGGGACACGGCGACGACCGGCAGCAGTGCGGCGTCGTACTTCGCGAGCGCCGCCTGCGCCGTGGCGTCGGTGGTGGGGCCGACCACGGCGAGGACCGCCGGATCGTCCGCGAGCTCCGCGGCGAGCCGGGCCGAGGCCGCCGGATCACCCCCGTCGTCGACGGCCCTGACCTTCACGGTGAACGGGGCGTCGCCGTGCGCGTCGAACTCCGCGGCGGCCAGCCGCAGTCCGCGCTCCTGCGCCCTGCCCGTCTCCCGCTGCGGCCCGCTGAGGTCACCGTGCAGCACGACGGTGTGCACCGGGCGGCGCGAGGACGCGGCGCCGGGGTTCCCGCCTCCGGGACGGCCGTCCCGGGCGACCGCCCACCAGGCCCCGCCCCCGCCCGCCGCCAGCACCGCGGCCCCACCGGCGAGCAGCAGGAAACGACGCCGGCCGGCCGGGTCGCCGGCCGGACGGGCGTCCTGCGCCGCCGGCGAGCCGGACGTCCCGCGCGGGTCGGGCTCCGCCGGCCCCGGGGCGGCCGGAGCGTCGGCCGGCGCCAGCGTGTGCTCGATGTCCGGCAGCGCGAGCGCGGCGGCCGAACGCTCGGCGATCAGCCGGGCGACCGGCTCGGGCAGCCAGTCGGCCGCCTCCCCGTCCCGGGCCGCCTCCCCGCCCCGGGCCGCCTCGTCGGCCGCCAGTTCCCGCACCAGGTCCCCGGCGTCCGGCCGCCGGTCCGGATCCTTCTCCAGGCAGCGGCCCAGCACCCCGAGCAGACCCGCGGGCACCCCGTCGAGGTCCGCCGGATCGTGCACGGCCCGGTACAGGAGGGCGTCGACCGTCCCGCTGCCGAACGGGGCCCGGCCGGTCGCCGCGAACGCCAGGACGCACCCCAGGGAGAACACGTCGCTCGCCGGGCCGATGCCGTCCCCGCCGCCCCCGGCCTGCTCGGGCGACAGGTAGCCCGGCGTGCCGACCACCAGCCCGGTCGCCGTCAGCGTCCGGTCCTCCGGGGCCCGGGCGATCCCGAAGTCGATGAGCCGCGGCCCGTCATGGGCGATCAGCACGTTGCCCGGCTTCAGATCCCGGTGGACCAGCCCGGCCCGGTGCACCTCGCCCAGCGCCTCGGCCAGCCGGGCGCCGAGCAGCCGCAGCCCGCGCTCCGGCAGGGGACCGTACGCGGCCACCGCCTCGCCCAGCGACGGGCCGGGCACGAAGGCCGTCGCCAGCCACGGCGCCCCGGCGTCCGGGTCGGCGTCCACCAGCGGCACCACCCAGGGACTGCCGACCCGCCGGGCCACCTCGACCTCGCGGCGGAACCGCTCCTTGAAGCCCGGCTCCTCGGCGTACTCCGCGAGCAGGACCTTCAGCGCCACCAGCGCGCCGCCGGGCGTGCGCGCCAGGTAGACCACGCCCATGCCCCCG
This sequence comes from Streptomyces sp. NPDC014882, assembly GCF_043081325.1. Classification (NCBI taxonomy): domain Bacteria; kingdom Bacillati; phylum Actinomycetota; class Actinomycetes; order Kitasatosporales; family Streptomycetaceae; genus Streptomyces; species Streptomyces sp. NPDC014882. Next base: position 75,213 of record NZ_JBIBWL010000017.1, on the reverse strand, counting down.
GCGCCGAGCCGCCCGAGCAGGCGGTGGTCCGCGACGCGCGCGGGATCGGACGAACGCAGCGGCTCCATCAGCTCTTCCCCCCGAGTGCGAACTCCACGCGGTCGAGCATCGTGGCGGTGGCGTTCGACGCGTACTGGTTCAGCTCGGCGTTCGAGTAGCCCGCGGCGCCCTTCACCGACACCGCCAGGGTCACCGTGCCGAGCCGGGTGACGTACCAGAAGTACGACTGCTCCCCGCCCCCGGTGACGTACGAACCGATCTCCACCACCTGGTCGTCGGCGTAGGTGTTCTTCCCCTGGCCGTACGGAGTGGCGGTCGACATGAGTCCGGAGATCCGCTCCCCGGCCCGGACCTCCTGCTCCCGGCAGCGCAACGGCTCCTCCAGCGTGACGGCCAGCTGCTCGTCGGCGTCGCGGGCCGTGGCGTGCACGGTGACCGCCGCGGTCACCCTGATCTCGCCCTTGCCCGCGGTGCCGGGAAGCCTGCTGTAGCGGGACAGCGAGGCCAGGACGCTCCCGGGGAGCGCCCGCCGCTCCCACCGGCACCGTTCGTCGAGCACGGCGACGGTGCCCGGGGCGCTCGCCGCCGGCCGCTGGGACCGGAAACCCGCGCCCCACGCCTGCGGCTCCAGCGCGACCGTCTCCGCCAGCGCCTCGGCCTGCGGTCCCGTCCGGGGCACCCGCGCGGGGTCCGCCTCGAACGGCGTCAGCGCCGTCGTGCCACCGCCCGTGCCCGAGGAGGACGGGGACGCGACGGCCGAGGCGGCGCCGGAAGCGGCCGCGGACCGTGAGGACGCCGAGGCCGCCGAGGACGCCGGAGGGCTCGGCTCGGCCGCCCCGTCGTCGGCCCCGGAACCGCAGCCGCCGAGCACGAGGGCCGCCCCGGCCACCGCCGCCCCGACCCGCCACGGCCGATCCGCCCTGCGCCCCACGCAGTTGCTGTCCATCCCGCCCCCTCCGCCGGCCCCCGCCTCGCGTGCGGTGATCGTACAGAGGGACGTACGGCCGGGGCGGGCGGTTCTGACAACAGCGGGGAGCGATCGGGAACAGAGGGGAACGGCCGGGAGCGGTGGGGAACGGCCGGGAACGGCGGAGAGCGGCCGGGAACGGCGGGGCGTGGAGTCAGCGCGTGTCCGTCCCGCCCTCGCCGGCACCTCCCGACGAGCGGTCCGCCACCCGTGCCAGGTGCTCCGTGAACACCGCCTCCACCTCCGGGGTCAGCGTCCGCAGCGCCACCAGCGCCGTGAGGGCCACGTCGCACAGTTCGTCCCGTACGTCCTCCCACGTGTGGCTGACGCCCTTGCGCGGGTTCTGGCCGGTCGCGCCGATCACCGCCTCCGCGACCTCGCCGACCTCCTCCGACAGTTTCAGCACGCGCAGCAGCACGGCCTCCCGGCCGGTGACCGGCTCAGCGGCCTCGAGCCAGGACCACAGGGCGTCGACGGTGTCCCAGAGGCCGGTCCGGGCCGGGTCGCACGGAGGCTGCCGCGTCTGCGGGACGTCCGGGATCTGCGGGACGTCCAGGGTCTGCGGGACGTCCGGGGGGCTGTCGTTCATACGGGCAGCCTGCCCGGCGCGGTCTCCTCCCGAACGACGGCGCCGACCCGGGTGCTCACTCCTCGAACAGGGTCTCCTGCTCGCCCTCCTCGCGCTGCCGCAGCCGCCTGGTGCGCAGGCCCACGACGACCGCGGTGGCCGCCGCCGTCACGCCCAGGGCCGCCGGGACCATCCAGCCCCGGTTGACCGTGTGGCCGAGGGCGTGGTCCAGGGAGAGGCGGCCGGGACCCGTGACGGCGAGGCCGGCGGCGGTCAGGCCGAGGGAGGCCGCGTACTCGTAGCCGCCGCTCTGCGCGAAGAAGCCGTTGGGCATGTGGACCGCGGAGGCGCCGGCCATCGCGCCCGCCGCCGCGGCCCCCGCCGCCGGGGTGGCCAGGCCCAGCGCGAGGAGCGCGCCGCCGCCGGTCTCCGCCAGGCCCGCCGCCGTGGCGCTCGCCTTGCCCGGGGCGTACCCGACGGACTCCATGAACTGGCCGGTCCCCTCCAGGCCGTGGCCGCCGAACCAGCCGAACAGCTTCTGCGCACCGTGCGCCATCAGCACCCCGCCGGTTCCCAGCCGGAGCAGCAGCAGGCCCAGATCACGTCGGTCGTAGCAGGTCACGATGACTCCCGGAGAGACGAGCGGACAAAGGGGGCGGACGGGCAGAAGGGCGGACGGGGAGGCGGACAGGCGGTGGACGGGCGACGGGAACAACCCCTTCCGCGTGTCCACCGTCGCACCCCGCACACCCGACCGCCCCGCCCCGACGGCCGTTCGGGTGGCGGCGCGGGGCGGGGCGGGGCGGTCGGGTACGGCGGTCCTCACCGGGTGGCCCTCGTCGGGTGACCTCCACCGGGCGGTCGCCGCCCGTTCCGTCGGCGTGGTCCTCCCCGCGTCGATCGTCGCCGGCCGCGGGGCCCGCCGGGCGATCGCCACGCGCTGCCGCCGGCCGCCGGGGAGTTCGGCGGGGGCGTGGCCGAGGCGCTCGCCGAACCAAGCGGGGAAAAGGCTTCCGAGACCGGATCTTCGTCCTGGCGGGCCGTCGCGACGGGGGGCCGGCCTGACGCGGGCCGCCGCGATGCAGGCCGCCGAGACCTGTACCGCCATGACGCGGACCGCCGTGATGTGGCAGCCGCTCCGCGGTCCGGTGCGCACCTCGCGTGTCACGCGAGGTCCACCCCCATCCGGTGCCGCGGAACGGCTGCCGTCCCCCCTCGGTGTGGTCGGCGGAAGTCCGGCTCCCCAAGTGTGAAGCTCCTGTGGAGAGTGCGACGAGCATACTTCTCCGACCGGCTCTTATGGTGCGGAACGCTCAAGTCCCCTTGTGCAGGTTGAGGATTCACCCATGTTCCGGGTGCCGCGGCCGCCGGCGGCCGCACGGGATCCGCCGTCCCGCGGTGCGCGGAGCGGGAGTCGGTGTCCCGTCATGTGACTGTCGTGCACCTGCCTGTTCGCTGTCGCTCCCCGGTCGTCCCCGGCCCGTCCAATGCCTCCTGGACACACCGTCAGGGGAGGACCGGATGACACCCGCAGCACACCCGTCCCAGCACGCCCCGGAGTTCCGCGAGGCCGCCCGCCGGCTCGGCCGCCGCCGCTTCCTCACCGTGACCGGCGCGGCCGCCGCGCTCGCCTTCGCCGTGAACCTGCCGACCGCGGGCACCGCGGCCGCCGCCGAACTCGAACCCGCCCGGATCACCGACGACCCCTTCACCCTCGGCGTCGCCTCCGGCGACCCCCTGCCCGACTCCGTACTCCTGTGGACGCGCCTCGCCCCCGCCCCCTACCAGCCCGACGGCGGATTGCCCGCCCGGCGCGTCCCCGTCCGCTGGGAACTGGCCCACGACGAGGACTTCCGGCGCGTCGTCAGACGCGGCACCGTCACCGCCCACCCCGAGTTCCACCACACCGTCCACGTCGAGGTCCCCCACCTCGCCCCGGACCGCGTCTTCCACTACCGCTTCCGCGTCGGCGACTGGACCAGCCCGGCCGGCCGTACCCGCACCGCCCCCGTCTCCCGCGCCCGGGTGTCGGAGCTGAAGCTCGCCGCCGTCTCCTGCCAGGCGTACGCCGACGGCTACTACACCGCCTACGGCCACCTCGCCCAGGACGACGTCGACGTCGTCTTCCACCTCGGGGACTACCTCTACGAGTACGCCGTCAACTCGGTGGGCAACCACCGCAATTACACCGACCGGACCCTCCCCGCCGTCTTCGACCACGAGACGGTGACCCTGGAGGACTACCGCCTGCGGTACGCCCTTTACAAGTCCGACCCCGACCTCATCGCCGCGCACGCCGCCCACCCCTTCGTCGTCACCTGGGACGACCACGAGACCGAGAACAACTACGCCGGCGACACCCCCGAGAACACCGTCCCGCCGGAGGAGTTCCTGCTGCGCCGCGCCTCCGCCTACCGCGCCTACTGGGAGAACCAGCCGCTGCGCCGTCCCCAGCGCCCCGACGGCCCCGACATGCGGCTCTACCGCCGCCTGCACTGGGGCGACCTCGCGCAGTTCGACGTCCTCGACACCCGCCAGTACCGCTCGGACCAGGCCTACGGCGACGGCGCCCGACTCCCCGGCCCCGCCGTCGACGACCCCGCCCGCACGATGACCGGCGCCACCCAGGAACGGTGGCTGCTCGACGGCTGGCAGGCCTCCCGGGCCCGCTGGAACGTGGTCCCCCAGCAGGTCACCTTCTCCCAGCGCAAGCTCGACCTGAACCCGGTCGCCAAGCTCTCCATGGACGCCTGGGACGGCTACCGCGCCTCCCGCCGCCGCGTCCTGGACGGCGCGAAGGCCGCCGGCGTCGACAACCTCATGGTCCTCACCGGCGACGTGCACGTCGGGTACGCCTTCGACATCAAGGACGACTTCGACGACCAGGGCTCCCGCACCCTCGGCACGGAGATCGTCGCCACGTCGGTCACCAGCGGCCGGGACGGCTCCGAGCGGCCCGCCAACTGGACCACCTACACCACCGCCAACCCGCACCTGCGGTTCTACGACGGCCGGCGCGGCTACGTGACCGTCGCCCTCGGCCGCGACGCCGCCCGCGCCGACTTCAAGACCGTCCCCTACGTCACCCGGCCCGGCGCCCCCCTCACCACCGCCGCCTCCTTCGTCACCGAGGTCGGCGACCAGGGGCTCAAGCCCGCCTGAGCCGGGACGCGGGTCAGGAGGCCGGCGGCGGCCAGGCGTCGCCCCAGTCGGCGTCCCGCGCCGCCCGGTACAGGTCGCCGTGCCGCTTCGTCACCGTCGTCCGCGTCAGCCGCTCCTCGGCCTCGCACAGGTCGAGGAGCACCTGGCCCTTGCGGATCTGCGGCCGCCGCACCACGCGGGACGGGGCCGGGGCGACGGGGAGGCGCGCGGCCGCCACGTAGGCGAACTTCTCGTCCTCGTACGGCAGCGAGCCGCCCTTGACCTGACGGTGCAGCGACGAACGGCTCACCCGCGCCGAGAAGTGGCACCAGTCCTCGCCGGGCACGATCGGGCAGGCGGCGCTGTGCGGGCAGGGCGCGGCGATCCGGAAGCCGGCCGCGACCAGCCGGTCCCGGGCCTCGATGATCCTCGCGTAGCCGTCCGGCGTGCCCGGCTCGACGATCACCACCGCCCGCGCGGCCGCCGCGGCGGCGTCCATCAGGGCGGCCCGGTCGGCGGCGGGCAGTTCGTTGAGCACGTACGAGACGGTGACCAGGTCGGTCGCCTCCAGGGTCAGCCCCGAGCCGATCCGGGCCCGCTGCCAGCGCACCTGCTCCAGGGCCGGGTTCGACGCCGCGAGTTCGCGGCCGACGGCCAGGGCGGGCTCCGCCCAGTCCAGCACCGTCACCGGACGCCGGCCCGGCCAGGTCGCGGCGACCGCCCAGGTCGCCGCGCCCGTCCCGCCGCCCACGTCGACGTGGCCGCCGGGCGTCCAGTCCGGCACGGCGTCCGCGAACGCCCCGAGCGCGGAGCGGACCGCCTCGAACGTGGCCGGCATGCGGTACGCGGCGTACGCGGCGACGTCCGCGCGGTCGCGGAGGATGGGGGCGTCGGTCGGGGTCGCCCCGCGGTAGTTCGCGATGAGCCGCTCCACGGCCTGGCCGGCCTGCCGGGCCGGAAGCCCGTCGAGCAGCTCGCGGAGGGCGTCCGCCGGAGATACGGGGTCGTTCACCCACGAATTCTAAGCGCGGCCCGCCCGTCCGGACGCCCACCGCCCGGACGCCCACCCCGGACCTGGCCCGGGGCCCCACCCCGGACCCCATCCTGATCCCAGCCGGGGCTCCATCCCGGACCTGGCCCGGGGCTCCGTCCCGGACCTCACCTGGGGCTCCACCCGGGACCCGACCTCGGGCCTCACTCGGGGCGCCACCCCGGGCTCCGTCCAGAGGCTCCACCCCGGACCTGACCCGGGGCTCCACCCCGGACCCCATCCTGATCCCAGCCGGGGCTCCATCCCGGACCTCACCTGGGGCTCCACCCGGGACCCGACCTCGGGCCTCACTCGGGGCGCCACCCCGGGCCCCACCCCGGGCTCCGTCCAGAGGCTCCACCCCGGACCCCGCCCGGGAGGGCTCCACCCGGGCCCCCTGGGGGCTCCGCCCCCGGACCTCCGGTCCGTGTCCAGCCACCACCCCGCTCGGTGGGACAAGAACGCCGGTCGGATGTCCCGGCCCCGCCGGAGGAGTCCGGGCGCGGGGCCCCCGGAGCCGACGGCAGGGGGCACAAGACCGGAGCCGCCTCACCGGACCGCCCGCCGCAGGCACGTGGCCGCCGCGGCGCGGGGCGCGCTGTCGGCCTCCCGGCGCCGCGGGTGCACCGTGTTGGCCAGCAGCACCAGGAACGTGTCCGTCGCCGGGTCGAGCACCAGCGACGTCCCGGTGAACCCCGTGTGCCCCGCCGCGCCCCGCCCCGCCAGCTCCCCCATGAACCACGCCTGGTCCACCGCGAAGCCCAGGCCGGGCGGCGTCAGCAGCAGCTCCACGAAGTCGGGCCCGAGGATCCGCGCGGGCCCGTACGCGCCCCCCGCCAGCAACGCCCGGCAGAACACCGCCAGATCACGCCCGGTGGAGAACAGCCCCGCGTGACCCGCCACCCCGCCCAGCGCCCACGCGTTCTCGTCGTGCACCTCGCCCCGCAGCGGCCCCCGGTCGGCCTTCCCCCACGGCCGCCGCTGGTCCTCCGTGGCGGCCGCGCCGGGGCACGGCCCGAAGCGGGTGGACGCCATGCCCAGCGGACGGGTGATCCCGTCGCGGACCAGGACGTCGAGCGGGCGGCCGGTGAGCCGTTCGAGGAGCTGCTGGAGGAGCAGCATGTTCAGGTCCGAGTAGACGTACGTGCCGGGCTCGCCCACCGGCGCCTCCGCCCGCAGCAGCTCCAGCCGCCCGGCGTCGTCGGCGCAGTCGTACAGGGGCAGCTCGGGCCGCAGCCCCGAGGTGTGGGTGAGGAGCCGGCGCACGGTGATGTCGTGGGCGGCGGCCGCCCGGAAGTCGGGCAGGTACGCCCCCACGCGCGCGTCGATGCCCAGCGTGCCGCGCTCGATCTGCTGCACCGCGGCCACGGCCGTGAACAGCTTGGTGAGGGAGGCGAGGTCGAAGGGCGTGTCGACGGCCATCGGGACGCGGGACGCGGGCGGCAGTTCCACACCGGCGTCGGACCCGGGGTCGTAGCGGGCGTAGCGGACCGCCCAGCCCGCCGCCTCCTGCACGGCGATGACGGGCCCGCGCCCCGCGACCACGACGGCGCCGGCCGCCCAGGGCCGTTCCCCGGTGGTCAGCGCGTGGACCCCGCGCACGAGACGGCGCAGCTCCTCGGGGTCGAGCCCGGCCCGTTCCGGCGTGTCGACCCGCAGTCTCGGTGCGCTCAGCTGTCCTCTCCCACTTCCGACCTCGCACGGACGGAGAGCCCCGTGCCGCGACCTCCGTCCGCCGCCCCCGGGTCCCCCGGGTCCCTCATGTCCTGCGTGCCCTGCGTGCCCTCCGTGCCCTGCGTGCCCTCCGTGCCCTCCGTGCCCTGCGTGCCTTGCGTGCCTTGCGTGTCCTCCGTGCCCCGCGTGCCCCTCCGGGGGCGGCACATTCCCACGAAGCAGGCCACCGCCAGCACCGCGGCCGCCAGCTGGACCACCGCCATCGGGACGGCCGTCCCCTCGCCGGCGACACCGACGAGCGGGGAGGCGACCGCGCCGATCGCGAAGGAGGTGGTCCCGAGGAGCGCGGAGGCGGACCCGGCGGAGTGGCGGACCCGCAGCAGCGCGAGGGTCTGCGCGTTGGGCAGGACGACGCCCATCGCGGACATCAGGACGAACAGGGCGGCCGCCACCGGCACCAGCCCCACCGCCCCGAACACGCCCGCCGCCATCAGCAGCAGCGCGGCCGCGGCCAGGACGACGACCCCGAGACCGGCGGCCAGCACCCGCTCCAGCCGGACCCGTCCGACCAGCACCCGGCCGTTGACCTGCCCGACGACGACCAGCCCGACCGAGTTCACGCCGAACAGCAGGCTGAACGTCTGCGGCGACGCGCCGTAGATCTCCTGGATCACGAACGGCGACGCCGAGATGTACGCGAACAGCGCGGCGAACGCGAAGCCGCCGGTCAGCAGGTAGCCGGCGAAGGGCGGGTCGGCGAGCAGCCCGCGCATCGAGCGCAGGGCCTCCCCGACGCCGCCGGAGTGGCGCTCGGCGGCCGGGAGCGTCTCGGGCAGCCTCGCCGCGACGAGGACGGCCAGCAGGAGGCCCACGGCGGTCAGGACCACGAACACCCCGCGCCAGTCCGTCACGCGCAGGATCTGCCCGCCGATCAGCGGCGCCACCACCGGGGCGACGCCCGAGATCAGCATCAGGGTGGAGAAGAAGCGGGCCATGGCCACGCCGTCGTACAGGTCGCGCACCATGGCCCGCGCGATCACGATCCCGGCCGCGCCCGACAGGCCCTGCGCCAGCCGGCAGGCGACCAGCAGCTCCACGGTCGGCGCCAGCGCGCACAGCGCCGTCGCCACGACGTACACGGCGAGCCCCGCCAGCAGCGGGCGGCGGCGGCCCCAGCGGTCGCTCATCGGGCCGACCACCAGCTGTCCCAGGGCCATCCCGGCCAGGCACGCGGTCAGCGTGAGCTGCACGGTCGCGGCGGGCGCGCGCAGCGCGTCGGTGACCTCCGGCAGCGACGGCAGGTACATGTCCATGGCCAGCGGGGGAGTGGCGGTCAGCCCGCCCAGCACCAGGGTGACCAGCAGCCCCGCCCGGCGCCCCGCCCGCGGCGGCGCCCCCGGCCCGGCCCCGGCCGCCCCCGGTACGTCCGGCACGCCCGGCACGCCCGGTATCGCCCCACCCTCGGGCATGTGGCCCCTCCCTCTGTGACGTCTGCGCCACCTATGCTCTCAGCTCGTACGGACTGCTCGGACGGCACGAGGGTGGGCGAATGACGACGGACACGGTGCGGTGGGGGATTCTGGCGACCGGCGGGATAGCCGCCGCGTTCACCGCGGACCTGATCGACCTGCCGGACGCGGAGGTGGTGGCGGTCGCGTCCCGCAGCGAGGACTCGGCGCGGGCGTTCGCCGAACGCTTCGGGATACCCCGGGCGTACGGCGACTGGGAGAGGCTGGCCAAGGACGCGGACATCGATGTCGTCTACGTGGCCACCCCGCACTCCGCGCACCGCGCCGCCGCCGGGCTCTGCCTGGAGGCCGGCCGCAACGTGCTGTGCGAGAAGGCGTTCACGCTGAACCTGCGCGAGGCCGCCGAACTCGTCGACCTGGCCCGCGACAACGGACGCTTCCTGATGGAGGCCATGTGGATGTACTGCAATCCCATGGTCCGCCGCCTGAAGGACCTCGTCGACGACGGCGCGATCGGCGAGGTGCGGACCGTGCAGGCCGACTTCGGCCTCGAAGGGCCCTTCCCGCCCTCGCACCGGCTGCGCGACCCCGCCCAGGGCGGCGGCGCCCTGCTCGACCTGGGCGTCTACCCGGTCTCCTTCGCCCACCTGCTGCTGGGCGAGCCCACGGGCGTCTCCGCCCGGGCCGTGATCTCCGCCGAGGGCGTCGACCTCCAGACGGTGGCCGCCCTGTCCTGGGACTCCGGCGCGCTGGCCGCCCTGCACTGCTCCCTGGCCGGCGGCACCGGCACCACCGCCTCGGTCACCGGCTCGCGCGGCCGCATCGACATCCCCGCGGGCTTCTTCCACCCCGACCGCTTCGTCCTGCACCGGACCGGCCGCGACCCGGAGGAGTTCACCGCCGACCCGGCCGACGGACCCCGTGCCACCATGCGGCACGAGGCGCGCGAGGTGATGCGGGCGCTGCGGGCCGGGGAGACCGAGTCCCCGCTCGTCCCGCTCGACGGCACCCTCGCCGTGATGCGGACGCTGGACACCGTCCGCGAGCGGATCGGCGTGCGCTACCCGGGCGAGTAGAGGCCCCCGCCCGCGGGGGCACCCCTCCCCGCGGGCGCGGCCGGTGGGACCGGCGGGCGAGACGGCCCGTCTCATGCTCTTGGTACGGTCGTCCCATGGTCACCCAGCCCGGAAAACCGGCCCCCGACACCGCCCGCCGCAGCGAGCGGTCCCGGCGCGCGATCTACGACGCCGCGCTCGCCCTGGTGGCGGAGGCCGGCTACCGCAGGACCACCGTCGAGGGCATCGCCGCCCGGGCCGGCGTCGGCAAGCAGACCATCTACCGCTGGTGGGACTCCAAGGCCGACGTCCTGCTGGAGGCCTTCCTCGACCTCAGCTCCCGGGCCGCCCGGGAGGCGGGCGGGGAGCCGTACGCCATCCCGGACACCGGCGACCTCGCCGCGGACCTGAAGGCCGTGCTGCGGGCCACCGTCGACCAGCTGACGGACCCCCGCTTCGACGCGCCGTCCCGGGCCCTGGCCGCCGAGGGCGTGGTCGACGAGGAGGTCGGCCGCCGGTTCATGACCCAGCTCCTGGAACCCAACCTCCGGCTGTACGTCGACCGGCTGCGCGCCGCCCAGCGCGCCGGCCAGGTCCGCCCCGAGGTCGACCCGCGCATCGCCCTGGAGCTCTTCGTCTCCCCGCTGGCCCAGCGCTGGCTCCAGTACACGGGCCCGATCTCCTACGAGTACACCGACACCCTCGTCGACTACGCGCTGTACGGCCTGGCACCCCGCTGATCCCGCCGTGCCCGGCCCGGCGCCCCGCCGGCCTCGTGCGTGCCCGCCCCGGCGCCCCGCCGGCCTCGTGCGTGCCCGGCCCGGCGTCCGGCGGACCTCGTGCGTGCCCCGGCCGGTCCCGCCCGTGCCCGGGGCCGCTTCGGTAGCGCTCGTCCCACCTGCCCCTTTTGGGGGTCCGGACCCCCGATGCGCCGGATGGTGGGACCATAGGGCATGCTGTCCGCACCACAGCGAGGCGAGGGGATAGATGAGCGCGGAGTTCGGCGGCCGGACCGGCAGGCAGGGCAGGATCTCCCAGTGGCTGCGGGGACGCCGCCCCAAGGAGACCGCCGACGACGGCGGCCGTGAGGACCTGCTGCTCGCCGCCGCCGCGGCGGGACTGCCCCTCGCGCCCGCCGCCCACCCCGTCTCCGGCTACCGCTGCTCCTGCGACCGCGTCGGCTGCCCGACGCCCGGCCGGCACCCCGTCTCCTTCGCCTGGCACACCCAGTCCACCACCGACCGCGCCCAGGTCGAGCGCTGGGCCCGGCACCAGCCCGAGGCCAACTTCGTCACCGCGACCGGCACGACCCACGACGTCCTCGACGTCCCCCTGGAGGCCGGCCGCGAGGCCCTGGAGCGGCTGCTCGGCGCCGGCGTCGAGGTCGGCCCGGTCGCCGAGAGCGACGACGGCCGCATGCTGTTCTTCACCCTCACCCGCGGCACCCCCGAGGACGAGGACGAGTGGTGGCCCTGCGAGCTGGACTGCCACCCCGAGACGATGGACGAACACCCCGGCCTGCGCTGGCACTGCCGGGGCTCCTACGTCCTCGTCCCCCCGTCCCGCCTGCCCGGCGACGACGGCCAGTCCGTGCACTGGCTCCGCGGCCCCGAACACCCGCTGCCGGACCCGCTGACCCTGCTGGAGGCCCTGACGGACGCCTGCGCCAGGTTCGTGGGCGAGGACGGGGCGACGGCGAACTGGCCCACCCGCCACTGAGCCGGGGCCCCGCCGCCGCTCACTCCCCCTTGGCCGCGGTGAGCCCCTCGACGCGGCTCACCACCGACACCTTCCCCCCGCCGGAGGCGCCCGGCACCACGGCCATCTCGTTGGCCACGAACTCCATCGTCAGCGACTGCTTGATCTCCCCGGTGGTCAGCGCCCGGACGTCCTTGTTGGGCGCCGGCACCGACGCCCCCGCCGCCGCGGTCTGCTTCACGAAGTGGCGCGTGGAGAAGAACACCACCGCCCCGCCGTCCGCCGTGCGCAGCGCCAGCGGCGCGAAGTCGCCGGTCGTCAGCGGCTCGTCGATGTACTGCGTGGCCAGACCCGGCCTGCTGGAGTTCTTCGCGCGCGTGGAGCGCAGCTCACTGGTGTACGCGCCGTCCGCGAACGCGTCCCCGCCGTCCTTGAGGTACGTCGCGTAGTCACCGCTCAGTCCGGCGGGCGAGCGGGTCAGCCCGGCACCGTCCACCGGCACGGCCTCGGCCCAGCCGTCCTCGTTCTCGGGGAACTCCGGCAGCGCGTCCGGCGCCACCAGCGTGAGGTACGCCGCCTGCCACGGCTCCGCCCTGCCGCCGCGGGTGAAGACCAGCACCCAGCGCGCGTCGCCGCCCTTGTTGGCCTGCGCGTCGGCGACGAACCAGCGGGGCCAGCCGGGCTTCTCGGGGATGGTGTAGTGCACGTCGGTCAGCGTCAGCGGCTTGTGCCGCGGGTTGCCGTCCGGGTGGTTGACGCGCCCCGCCCTCAGCCGCGCCGCGTCGATCGCGCCGAGCGCCCCGGTGGTGTGTTCGGCGTCGAGGGAGGGGTCGTACGCCGCGTCGGCCTTGTTGTAGGCGGTCGTGAACCGCTCGACCGCCTCGGCGGCTTCCGCCTTCGTGGCCGCGGGGAGCACCGTGCGCTCCCCGTGCACCACGACGCATCCGCTCGCCGCCAGGGTCACGGCGGTGAGCGAGACGGCGATCAGTGCGTCCCGGTCACGCCCGCGGCGCCGCGGACGGCCGGTCGTCAGGCTGCGTTCCCTGCTCATCAGGTGCGTTCACCCTCCCCTTCCCGGAGGCGAACCCTACCGGGGCGAGGAAGAACGCGAGTGTCGGGACCAGGTACAGCAGCCACACCGTGACCTGGAGGACCGTCGGGTCGGGCTGGAAGTTGAACACGCCCTTCAGCAGCGTGCCGTACCAGCTGTCCGGCGGGATCGTGCCGCTGATGTCGAAGGCCTTGTCCGTCAGGCCCGGCACCCAGTCGGCCTCCTGGAGGTCGTGGACGCCGTACGCCAGCACACCGGCCGCGACGACGACCAGCATGCCACCCGTCCAGGTGAAGAACTTCGCCAGGTTGATGCGCAGGGCACCGCGGTAGAACAGCCAGCCCAGCAGGACCGCCGTGGCCAGGCCGAGCGCCACGCCGATCAGCGGGCGCGGGGTGCCGTCGCCGGCGGCGTGCACGGACGCCCACACGAACAGGGCCGTCTCCAGGCCCTCGCGGCCCACCGCGAGGAACGCGGTCGCCACCAGCGCGCCGGTGCCCATGGCGAGGGCCGCGTCCAGCTTGCCGTGCAGTTCCGACTTCAGGTGCCGCGCGGTGCGCCGCATCCAGAACACCATCCACGTCACCAGGACGACGGCCAGGATCGACAGCGAGCCGCCCAGGGCCTCCTGCGCCTCGAACGTCAGCTCCTGGGAGCCGAACTCGAGGGCGGAGCCGAAGCCCAGCGCGAGGAGCACCGCGACGGCGATGCCCGTCCAGACCGGCTTGAGGGCGTCGCGCCGCCCGGTCTTCACCAGGTAGGCGATGAGGATGCAGACGACGAGACTGGCCTCCAGGCCCTCGCGCAGTCCGATCAGGTAGTTCGAGAACACGGGCTAGGCCTCCTTGGCGAACAGGGTGCGGCCCCACCAGTCGTCCGCGTCCCGGACGCCGGGCGGGATCGCGAAGACGGCCGAACCCACGTGCTGGATGTACTCGTTGAGCGCGTCCGTGGCGAGGTTGCGCTGGACGGGGATGAACCCCTTGCGCACGTCGCGCTGGTAGGCGAGGAAGAACAGACCCGCGTCCAGCCGGCCCAGGCCGTCGGTGCCGTCGGTGAAGGAGTAGCCGCGGCGCAGCAGCGTCGCCCCGTGGTTGGAGTCGGGGTGGGCGAGGCGCACGTGCGCGTCGGGCTTCATGGCCTTCAGGAACGGCTCGTCGCGCTCCTTGGCCTTGCCGACCGGGGCGCCCTCGCCCTTGTCGCGGCCGAAGACGTCCTCCTGCTCCTGGAGCGAGGTGCGGTCCCAGGTCTCGATGTGCATGCGGATGCGGCGGGCGACGAGGTAGGAGCCGCCCCTCATCCAGGCGGGACCGTCCTTCTCACCGACCCAGACGAACTTCTCCAGGCGGTCCTCCTCGGTGCCCGCGATGTTGCGGGTGCCGTCCTTGAAGCCCATCAGGTTGCGCGGCGTCTGCGCGTCCGGCGTCGTGGAGGAGGTCTTGCCGAAGCCGAGCTGCGACCAGCGGATGACGGCCTTGCCCATGGCGATGCGGGCCAGGTTGCGGACGGCGTGCACCGCGACCTGCGGGTCGTCCGCGCAGGCCTGCACGCACAGGTCGCCGCCGCTGCGGTTCGCGTCCAGGTTGTCCCCCGCGAACTTCGGCAGGTCCACCAGCGCCTCGGGCCGCTGCCCGGCGAGTCCGAACTTGGCGAACAGGGACGGTCCGAAGCCGATCGTCAGCGTCAGCCGGGACGGCTTGAGGCCCAGCGCCTCACCGGTGTCGTCCGGCGGCGCCTCGGGGAGCCCGCCGTAGGCGCCCTCCCCGACCGCCCTGCCCTCGGTCATCTGCCGGGCGGCCCGCGTCCAGTCCTTCAGCAGCTGGACGAACGCGGCCCGGTCGGTGGTCGTCACGTCGAACGCGGCGAAGTGCAGCCGGTCCTGCACGGGCGTGGCGATGCCCGCCTGGTGGGTGCCGTGGAAGGCGACCGCGCCGCCCGCCGCGGCGCCGGCCGGGTCCACGTCGTTCCCGGTGCGGGTCATCGCGGCCGCGCCGCCGGCCGCGGCGGCGCCGAGCGCGAGGCCCGCTCCGCCCCAGCCGATCAGGGTCCGCCGGGAGGGTGCGGACGAGGTGCGGCCTGTGTCCGTCATGTCTGTCATGTCGGTCATCTCGGTGAGCCTCCGGCTACTTGGCCACTGCGGCGGCGAGCTGGGAGAGCGGCTCCGCGAGCGCGTTCACCGCGTCGGACAGCTCCTTGCGGTCGGCGGCGCCGACCTTGTCGTACGAGGTGAACGCGTAGGACGACGTGTTCGGGCGGTACTTGTCGAGCAGCGTGTTCAGCGCCGTGAACTGCTTGTCCAGTTCGGCGACCAGCGCCGCGTCGTTCTTCCTCGCGACCGGCTCGAGCAGCTCGAACGCCTTCTCGGCGCCCTCGACGTTGGCCTTGAAGTCGACCAGGTCGGTGTGCGAGTAGCGCTCCTCCTCGCCGGTGACCTTGCCGGTGGCGACCTCGTCGAGGAGTTCCTTGGCGCCGTTGGCCATGGAGGTCGGGGTGATCTCGGCCGTGCCGACCCGCTTCTGCCAGTCGGTCAGGTCGGTGACGAGCCGGCCGGCGAGGGTCTTCTCCTCGGCGGTGATCTTCTTGTCCTGCCACAGGGCCTTCTCCAGGCGGTGCCAGCCGGTGAAGTCCTGCCCGTCCTCCAGGCCGTCCTCGCGGACGTCGACCTTCGGGTCGATGTCGCCGAAGGACTCCGCGACCGGCTCCGTGCGCTCCCAGCCGATGCGGGAGAGCGCGTACGCCTTCTTCGCGGCCTCCAGGTCGCCCGCCTGGACCGCCTTCACGAAGACCTGGACCTTGGGCAGCGTCTCGTCGGCCTGCTGCTGGGTGTAGGCCCGGTAGGCGGCGACGGCACTGTCCAGGCGCGGGTCGCGCGCGGCGGCCTTGCCGCCACCGGTGACCTTGAGGTTCTGGCGGATGCCGTCGCCCTTCATGCCCGGCTTGCAGGCGATCAGGTAGTCGCCGGCCTTCACCTCCGCGGTGACCCGCTGCTTGGTGCCGGGGCCGATGTTCTCGCGCTCGGTCACCACCCGGTCGTCCGGGAACAGCAGGTAGACCTCGGTGATCTTGGAGCCCTTGTTCTCGATGGCGAGTTCGACGTGTCCGGCGGAGATCTCCGTGGTGGAGGTCTTGCACGCGTCGTCGGTCGCGGTCACGCGGATCACCCGGTCGCCGGCGGCGGCGTCGCTCTTCTCGGTGCAGCCCGTGACGGCGGTCAGGGCCGCGACGGCAGCGGCGGCTGTGGCGACGGAGAGTCTGGCGGCGCGCATGAGGGCTCCCAGCGTGGCTGAAAAATTACGTGACAGGGTCACAGGTTTCAGTGAGGCTTACCTAACTTATCGAAGGCTTACCTGCGTCGTACCCGCCCGGACCGTGATTCACCTCTCATGGACGCTGTAAGAGCACGATCCGATCACAGCGGCTCAAAATGCACACCAAGAGCTGGTCAAGTTCGTCCACGGGGAATCCGGAGCGTGCTCGAAGGCCGCGCCCGGGCGGCCGGACCCTCGGGTGCGTCCACCACCCGGCCGGGGCCGACGCCGTGGCCGGGGCGGTGCTTCAATTCCCCGGTGACTGATTACGACGTGCTCCGCGTGTTCTGCGCACCGAACGGCGGATACGGCAACGAACTGGGCGTCGTCCGCGAGGGGTCGGTGCTGCCCGACCGCGAGGACCGGCAGGCCCTCGCGGCGAAACTCGGCTTCAGCGAGACCGTGTTCGTGGACGACCCCGAGCGCGGCGTCATCGACATCTACACGCCGACCCTGCGGCTGCCGTTCGCCGGGCACCCCTGCGTGGGCACGGCCTGGCTGCTCGACGTGCCCGAACTCGTCACCCCCGCCGGGACGGTGGGCGCCCGCCTGGACGGGGAGTTCAGCTGGATCGAGGCCCGGGCCGAATGGGTCCCGCCGCGCACGCTCCGGCAGTACGCCGGTGCCGCGGAGGTCGACGACCTGCCCGTGCCGCCGCCCGGCGAGTGGGTCTACGCCTGGGCCTGGGAGGACGAGTCCGCGGGACGCGTGCGGGCCCGCGCCTTCCCGGGCCGCGACGACGGCATCGACGAGGACGAGGCGACCGGCGCGGCGGCCCTGCTCCTCACCGACCTCCTCGGCCGGGCCCTGAACATCACGCAGGGGGCGGGATCGCAGATCCTGACCGCGCCGCAGCCGCACGGCTGGGTGGAGATCGGCGGCCGGGTCCTCCTGGAGCGCTGCCCGGAACGCTGACCGGAGGGCCGGCCGGAGCGCCGCCCGGGGCGCCGGACCGGCGGACGCCCCCCGGTCGTACGCGTCCGTACGGGTGGTTGCGCGTGTGGCGCGACGGTGAACGGGGACCACTCAGGGTGACTGTCCAGTCACCGTGAGAGGAGCACCATGCGCATTCGTTCTGCCCTGGCCGCAGTCGTCCTGGGTGTCGCCCTGAGCGCCGCGGGCGCCGCGACCGCCACCGCCGACGAGGGCAAGCACTTCGAGGGCGGCGACGACCACGCCGTCTGCAGCCCGTACTTCGGCGGGATCGAGGCGGAGACCAGCAAGCTCTTCTGGGGCGGCGCCCAGTGCTCGGAGTACGCCGTCGGCCACGACAACTCCGACGACCGCGACGACTGACACGGGTTCCGGGCCCGCCCCCTCGCGACCGAGGGGGCGGGCCCGTCCCGTGCGCGGAACCGGACGGCTCACGCCGACAGCGGGAACTCCTCGCCCAGCGCCCGGAACACGCCCGTGTTCAGGGCGAACGCCTTCCTGCACTCCGCCACGATCCGCTGCTTCTCCAGGTCGTCCGCGCGCACCGCGTCCAGCAGCTCCCGGTACTCCCGCTTGAAGGCGGCCGGGTTGCCGACCTCCTCGAAGACGTAGAAGCGGACGCCGTCGCCCTTCCTCGTGAAGCCCCACGCCTTCTCGGCCCGGTCGCGGATGATCTGCCCGCCGGAGAGGTCGCCGAGGTAGCGCGTGTAGTGGTGGGCGACGTACCCGCCCGGCCAGGACCGCGCGCACGCGCGCACCCGCTCCGCGTACGCCAGCGTCGCCGGCAGCGCGGACAGCCCCGCCCGCCATCCGGCGCCCCGCAGGTGGGCCAGGTCCCGCTCCAGCGCGCTCCGCCGGAACAGCTCCGGCCGGACGAAGGGCCCCGCCACCGGATCCGACGCCAGCCGCCCGGCCTCGTCCTCCAGCGCCCCGTACACGAACCACAGCTGCTCGGTGTAGCGCGCGTACGCGTCGACGCCGAGCCGGCCGCCGAGCAGGTCGCTCATGAACGTGGAGGTCTCCGCCTCCACGTGCTGCTCGTGGGACGCGGTCCGGATGAGTGTCGAGAAGGGCTCCATGGGGCGAGTCTCATGGTGAGGCGTGCCGGAGTCAATGTCTTGCCGACTCCTTGTCGGCAAGTTCGCCGGCGGTTCGCCGGCGGGGAACCCCCGGACGGCACGGAGCCCGCCCTCGGGGGGAGAGGACGGGCTCCGGGCGGGGCGCGGCGGGCTCAGGGGAGCGTGAGGATCTCCGCCCCGGTGTCCGTCACCACCAGCGTGTGCTCGAACTGGGCCGTCCGCCTGCGGTCCTTCGTCACGACCGTCCAGCCGTCGTCCCACATGTCGTACTCGTGCGTCCCGAGCGTCAGCATCGGCTCGATCGTGAACGTCATGCCGGGCTGGATCACGGTCGTCGCGTGCGGGCTGTCGTAGTGGGGGACGATCAGCCCGGAGTGGAACGACGAGTTGATGCCGTGCCCCGTGAAGTCCCGCACGACGCCGTACCCGAACCGCTTGGCGTACGACTCGATGACCCGGCCGACGATGTTGATCCGCCGGCCCGGCCGGACCGCCTTGATCGCCCGCTCCAGCGCCTCCCGGGTCCGCTCCACCAGCAGCCGGCTCTCCTCGTCGACGTCACCCACCAGGTACGTCGCGTTGTTGTCGCCGTGCACCCCGCCGATGTACGCCGTCACGTCCAGGTTGACGATGTCGCCGTCCCGCAGCACCGTCGAGTCCGGGATGCCGTGGCAGATCACCTCGTTGACCGACGTGCACAGGGACTTGGGGAAACCGCGGTAGCCCAGCGTCGAGGGGTAGGCGCCGTGGTCGCACATGTACTCGTGCGCCACCCTGTCCAGTTCGTCGGTGGTGACGCCCGGCGCGATCCGCTCGGCGGCCGCCGCCATCGCCCGCGCGGCGATCCGCCCGGCGAGGCGCATCGCCTCCACCGTCTCGGGCGTCTGCACCTCGGGCCCGGTGTACGGGGTGGGCGCGGGCTTGCCGACGTACTCGGGGCGGCGGATGTTTCCGGGCACGGAACGGGTGGGGGACAGCTCCCCGGGCGCGAGCAGCGACTGGCCAGACATGCGGCGAGTCTAACCAGCGGCCATGGGGGAACATGACGGTGGCGAGAGGAGCTGGTCATGGCCCTGTTCAAGAAGCGCACGGTCGGCAAGCCGGGCGAGTGGTACTACTGCCTGGAACACCACAAGGTCGAGGAAGGGCCCGAGTGCCCGGCCAAGGACCGTTTCGGCCCCTACGCCTCCCGCGCGGAGGCCGAGCACGCCATGCAGACCGCCCGGGAGCGCAACCTGCAGTGGGAGAACGACCCCAAGTGGCACGACGCCCCGGCGGGCACCCCGGACGACGACTGACCGGACCCGCCCCGCCCGTGCCCCACCGGGCACGACGGCACCCCGCCCCCGGCCCCCGGCCTCACCAGGGAGCCGGGGGCGGCGCCGTCAGGGAATCCGCCAGCCGGGACAGCCGGTCGCGCAGGCGGCGGGGGCCCCGCGGGGCGGGCGCCGTCCGCTCGCCCGCCGCCGCGCTCACCAGGTGCTGCACCGTGTCCAGGTCCAGCTCCGAACCGTCCGGCACGGGCAGCGTCTCGTGGGCCAGGCCCGCCAGCTCGCCCCCGCCGGGGCCCAGGGCCAGCACGGTCACCCCGGTCCGCCGGGCGTCCGCCACCCGCTCCAGCAGCGGGGCGTCCCCCTCCGGCGCCGCCACCAGCAGGGTCTCGCCCCGCCGGGCCGCCGTGATCCGGCCGAGGCCCACCGCGAGATGCGCCGGGTCCGTGGGGCGGGCGCCGTGCCGCACCAGCGTGGGGACCAGCTCCGGCGTACCGGACCAGGCGGCCTCGTCGACCAGGTGGGCGGCCAGGTGCCACGGCTCGTACGCGGCGGTGCCCACCAGCAGCAGCCCGCCCCCGTGCGACACCACCGACCCCCGCAGCACCGCGGCGAACCCACGGGTGGCCCCGAGCCACTCCGTCCCGGCGAGCACGTCGCGCAGCAGCGCGACCCGTACGGCGTCCATGCGACCGCATCCTGCCCCAACCGGGCTCCCGAGGCCCGGTGTTCGCCGACGGTTCCCCCGATCCGGGGACCCGCCCGGCGGCCGTGACGGCCGCCACTTGGCCCGGTGGGACGGCCCCCGCGCACGTAAGGTCGGCCCATGACCTCTAGCGACAGTGCACACAACGCTCCCGCGAAGGCACCCGCCAAGGACCCCTGGGACCTCCCCGACGTCTCGGGCCTGGTCGTCGGCGTCCTCGGCGGGACCGGGCCGCAGGGCAAGGGGCTCGCCCACCGCCTCGCCAGGGCCGGCCAGAAGGTGATCATCGGCTCGCGCGCCGCCGACCGCGCGCGGGCCGCCGCGGAGGAACTCGGGGACGGCGTCGAGGGCGCCGACAACGCCGAGACCGCCCGCCGCAGCGACGTCGTCATCGTCGCCGTGCCGTGGGAGGGCCACGGGGCGACCCTGGAGGCGCTGCGCGAGGAACTGACGGGCAAGCTCGTCGTCGACTGCGTCAACCCGCTCGGCTTCGACAAGAAGGGCGCCTACGCGCTGAAGCCGCAGGAGGGCAGCGCCGCCGAGCAGGCCGCCGCCCTGCTGCCCGGCTCGCGGGTCACGGCCGCCTTCCACCACCTGTCGGCGGTCCTCCTCCAGGACCCCGACATCGACGAGATCGACACCGACGTGATGGTGCTGGGCGAGGAGCGCGCCGACGTGGAGATCGTGCAGGCCCTCGCCGGCCGCATCCCCGGCATGCGGGGCGTCTTCGCCGGCCGGCTGCGCAACGCCCACCAGGTCGAGTCCCTGGTCGCCAACCTGATCTCCGTCAACCGCCGCTACAAGGCGCACGCCGGGCTCCGCGTCACCGACGTCTGAGCGGATGGGGGACACTGGACGGCACCGGCCGTGCGACCAGACCCGGCGGCCGGGCGTACCCGCAGTGCAGCAGTGTCCCCCGACAGGAGCCAGCCCCATGCCCCGTCTCGCCGTCTACTCCCTGATCGTCTGCCTCCTCGCGGTCGCGGCGGCGGTCGTCTCGTTCGTCCAGGGCAGCTTCCTGGGCGTCGTGTGGGTGCTGCTGGCCGGCCTGTCGTCCAACATGACCTGGTACTACGTCAAGCGCGGGAAGGCCCGCCGCTCCGTCACGGGCTGACGGAGCAGAGCTCCGGGGCGCCCTCCCAGAAGCGGTACAGCGCCTCGCCGCAGTACGTCTCGAAGTCACCGATGCCGAGACCGCCCAGCACCGAGTCGACCACGTCGAAGAACGCGCCGTTGACCGCCGGCACCCACAGCAGCGCGAACACGAACAGCAGGCCGAACGGCGCGAACGGCTCCACCTGCCGCTTCACGCCGTACGACAGCCAGGGCTCGACGACGCCGTAGCCGTCCAGGCCCGGCACCGGCAGGAAGTTCAGGATCGCCGCCGTGACCTGGAGGAGGGCGAGGAACGCGAGCGCGAAGCGGAAGTCGGCCGGCACGCCGTCCAGCGCGTCCAGCCAGAACGGGGCGGTGCACACGATCGCGAACAGCACGTTCGTCAGCGGGCCCGCCGCCGAGATCAGGCTGTGCCGCCAGCGCCCCCGGATCCGGCCGCGCTCGATGAAGACGGCGCCGCCCGGCAGGCCGATCCCGCCCATGATCACGAACAGCACCGGCAGCACGATGCTCAGCAACGCGTGCGTGTACTTGAGGGGATTGAGCGTCAGGTACCCCTTCGCGCCGATCGAGATGTCGCCGCTGTGCAGGGCGGTGCGCGCGTGCGCGTACTCGTGCAGGCAGAGCGAGACGATCCAGGCGCCGGTCACGAACAGGAACACGGCCACGCCGGGCTGCTCGGCGAAACCGGTCCAGGTGGCCCAGCCCGTGACGGCCGTGACGGCCAGTATCCCGAGGAAGACGGGGCTGATCCGCCGGTCGCTGCGGCGGGAGAGGGCGGTGGTCATCGGCGGACGCTCCTGGGGTGCGATGTCGGGACCGGGTGTCCGGCTGCCCGACCGTACCGGGCGCAGGGGGGAAACGTCTCGCGACCGGTCGCCGGTTCCGGGAGGAGCGGGACGATCGTCCCGGGCGCACCACCGGCCCGGGCGCCGTGACCCCGGCCGCCCCCACCGGGGAGAATGACCCCGTGCGCTACCGCATCCTCGGCACCACCCAGGCACTCCGCAGCGACGGCACCCCCGTCGCCGTCGGCGGGGCCCGGCTGCGCGCCCTGCTGACCGTGCTGGCGCTGCGGGCCGGCCGCAGCGTGCCCGTGGGGCTGCTGGTGGCGGAGGTCTGGGCCGGTGAGCCGCCCGCCGACGCGCCCGCCGCGCTGCAGGCACTGGTCGGCCGACTGCGCCGGGCCCTCGGTGCCGACGCCGTCGCCTCGGCGGCCGGCGGCTACCGGCTCGCCGCCCCGCCCGACGCCGTCGACCTGCACCGCTTCGAGCGGCTGACCGCCGACGGCCTGCGCGCGCTCGACGGCGGCGATCCCGCCGGGGCGGCCGCGCTGCTCGACGACGCCCTCGCCCTCTGGCAGGGCCCGGCCCTCGCCGACCTGCCCGACCGCACCGCCGAGGCGGCCCGCCGGGAGGCCCGCCGCCTGGACGCGATACGCGCCCGCCACACCGCGGCCCTCGCCCTCGGCCACGCCGGGCAGTCGCTGCCCGAGCTGACCGCCCTGTGCGAGGCCCACCCCCTGGACGAGCCGCTCCAGGTCCTGCGCCTGCGCGCCCTGCGCGACGCGGGCCGCACCGCCGAGGCCCTGGCCGCCTACGAGTCCGTACGCCGCCTGCTCGCCGGCCGCCTCGGCTCCGACCCCGGCCCCGGACTCCGCGCCCTCCACACGGAACTCCTCACCCCGGCCGGGCTCCCGGCCCCGGCGGTCCGCCCGGCCCCGGCCCCGGCCCCGGCCCCGGCCACGGCCTCTCCGGACCGGGCGTCCGCCGGCTCCGGCGAGGCTTCCCCCGCTCCGGCTCCGGATTCGGTTCCGGCTCCGGCTCCGGCGTCCGCCGGTTCCGGCCGGGCCTTTGCGCATCCCGACGCGGCGTCCCCCCGTCCCGCTCCCGCCCCCGGTGATCCCGGTCGGGCTTCAGGCCGTCCGGTTCCGGCTTCCGGCGATCCCGGCCGGGCTTCCGCCTACCCCGGCCGGAACTCCGCCGATCCCGGCCCGGCTTCCGCTGGTTCTGGCTCGGTCTCCGCCCACCCCGGCCCGGCTTCCGCCGATCCCGGCCCGGCTTCCGCCCACCCCGGCCCGGCTTCCGCCGATCCCGGCCCCGTCTCCCCCCACCCCACCCCGGTCTCCGTCCGTTCCGCCCCGCCCCCCGGCAACCTGCGTGCCCGGCTCACGTCCTTCGTGGGGCGGGAAGGGGACATCGAGGCCATCCACGGGGACCTGCGCGGCGCCCGGCTCGTCACGCTCCTCGGGGCCGGCGGCGCCGGCAAGACGCGGCTGTCGCAGGAGGCCGCCGAGACTGCGGGGGAGACCGCCCGGGACGGGGCGTGGCTCGCCGAACTGGCGCCGGTCGCCGACCCCGACGCCGTACCGCAGGCCGTCCTCACCGCCGTCGGAGCCCGCGAGACCGTGCTCTACGGCGCCGGCGCGGAGGAGATGCGGGTGGCGGTCGCCGAACGGCACGACGACCCCCTGGAGCGCCTCGTCGAGCACTGCGCCCGCCGCCGCATGCTGATCGTCCTCGACAACTGCGAACACGTCGTCGAGGGCGCCGCCCGCCTGGTCGAGCACCTGCTCAGGCGCTGCCCGGAACTGACCGTCCTCGCCACCAGCCGCGAACCCCTCGGCGTGCCCGGCGAGTTGCTGCGGCCCGTGGAGCCGCTGCCCGAGCCGGCCGCGCTGCGGCTGCTCGCCGAGCGCGGAGCGGCCGCCCGCCCCGGCTTCCGCGTCGACGACGACCCCGAGGCCTGCGCCGAGATCTGCCGCCGCCTGGACGGCCTGCCGCTCGCCATCGAGCTGGCCGCCGCCCGGCTGCGCGTGCTGTCGCCGCGCCAGATCGCCGACCGGCTCGACGACCGCTTCCGGCTGCTGACCTCCGGCAGCCGTACCGTCCTGCCCCGTCAGCAGACCCTGCGGGCCGTCGTCGACTGGTCCTGGGACCTGCTCGACGAGGACGAGCGCGAGGTCCTCGGCCGGCTGTCGGTCTTCGCCCGCGGCTGCGACCTCGCCGCCGCCGAGGCCGTCTGCGGTCCGGCCGCCCTCGACGCGCTCGGCTCCCTCGTCGACAAG
The DNA here is from genome assembly GCF_043081325.1 of Streptomyces sp. NPDC014882. Classification (NCBI taxonomy): domain Bacteria; kingdom Bacillati; phylum Actinomycetota; class Actinomycetes; order Kitasatosporales; family Streptomycetaceae; genus Streptomyces; species Streptomyces sp. NPDC014882. The sequence goes on along the minus strand of NZ_JBIBWL010000017.1, from coordinate 51,080 downwards.
TCCCTCGTCGTCGCCGCCCCCGCGCCCGACGGCACCATGCGCTACCGGCTCCTGGAGACCGTCGCCGAGTACGCCGCCGCCCGCCTCGACGAGACCGGCGCCCGCCCCCGCGCCGAGCGCGCCCATCTGACGCACTACCGCGAACTCGCCCGCACCACCGAGCCGTCACTGCGCGGCCGCGGGCAGCGCGCCGCCATCGACCGGTTCCAGCTCGAGTACGAGAACCTGCGCACCGCGCTGCGCCGGGCCGTCGCCGAGCGCGACGAGCAGGAGGCGCTCTGCCTCGTCCTGTCCCTCGTCACGTACTGGCAGATGCGCGACCTGCGCATCGAGGCCCGCACCTGGTGCCGCGAGGTGATGTCCCTCGGCCCCGACCCCTTCGCCGGTCCGGTACGCCCCGCCGCCCCGCTCTGGAAACCCTGCACCGACGCCCCGCCGCCGATGACCGGCGAGGTCCTCGCGGAGGCCCGGCGCGGTGTCCACCTCGCCCACCTCGCCTGCATGGACACCGAGCTGGACGCCTGGCAGAACCCGGCGGCCCAGGCCAAACTGCGGGCGATCGTCGACACGTACGCCCCCGGCCTCCCGCAGACCTGCCGCACCCCCGGCCTGCTCTGGTTCTACGCCGTCATGCTCACCGGCGACATGGAACGCGTCCGCCTCATCGTCGACGCCAACATCCGCACCGCCCGCGAGACCCCCGGCTACGAGTGGGAGCTGGCCGTCTGCCTCCAGATGCGCGCCAACGTGCTGGCCAACCGCTCCGACTGGGCGGGCGACGCGGCCCGGGACGCCGACGAGTCCCTGGAGATCTTCCGCCGCCTCGGCGACGCCTGGGGAACCGCCGAGGCCCTCTCCGCGCGCGCCGAGGCCCACGAGCGGATGGGCGCCTACCGCCTGGCCGCCGCCGACTACGAGGCGGCCATGGTCCACGCCGAGGAACTCGACGCCCGCAGCCAGTCGGCGGTCCTGGCGGCCCGGCTGGGCAGCGCGCTGCTGGAGAGCGGCGAGGAGGAGCGCGGCGAACGCGTCCTGCGCGACGTCCTCGACCGCGTCGAGGGCACCGTCAACGAGGCCATGCCCGCCGCCCGGATCTTCCTCTGCGGCCACCTCGCCCTGACCGGCCGCAGCACCGAGGCCCGCGAGCAGCTGCGGCTGCTGCGCAAGGAGTTCGCCCTCGCGCACTTCGTCGTCTTCGACGCCCTGATCCTCGGCACGGAGGCCTGGCTGGACACGGTGGACGAGCGCTACGAAGAGGCCCTGGTCACCATCCGCGAGGCCCTGGGCCGGGCGGACGACCCGCTGTCCATGATCGTCGCCCCGTACCTGCGCTCCTTCTACCTGACCATCGCCGCGATCGCCCTCACCGGCACCGGGCGGACCGCCGGCGACGGCGCCCGCGCCGAGGCCGCCGCCCGCGCCGCCCGCTGCCTCGGCGCCGCCGACGCCCTGCTGCCGCCCCGGCACGTCTCGCCGCGCATGGAGTCCGTGTGCCGGGAGCGGGCCCGCGCCCGGGTCCGTGCCGTGCTCGGCGAGGAGGCGTACACCGCCGCCCGCGCCGAGGGCGGCGGCCTCTCCTACGAGGAGGCCGCCGCCCTGGTGTGAGGCACCGGTCAGCTCTTGGTGCGGAACTTGTGGATCGCGACCGGCGCCATCACCGCGGTGAGCCCCGCCGACCAGGCCAGCGTCACCCACAGGCCGTGCGCGACCGGACCGCCGATCATCAGCCCGCGCGCGGCGTCCGCGAGGCCCGACAGCGGGTTGAACTCGGTGAAGTTGCGCAGCCAGCCCGGCATCGAGGCGGTCGGCGCGAAGATCGACGAGCCGAACTGGAGGGGCATCAGCACCAGGAAGCCCATCGCCTGCACGGACTGCGCGTTCTTCATCACCACGCCGAGCGTGAGGAACACCCACATCAGCGCGAACCCGAAGGCCGCGGACAGCGCCACGGAGGCCAGCAGCCCGGGCCAGCTGGTGATCTCGAAGCCGACCAGCACCGCGACGACCACCAGCACCACCGTCGCGAACAGCATCCGCATCAGCTCGACCGCGATCTTCGCGAACAGCACCGAGCCGCGCCCGATCGGCAGGGACCGGAAGCGGTCCATGACACCGGAGTTGAAGTCCTGGTTGAACCCGGTGCCCACGCCCTGCGCCATGTTCATCCCCATCATGGCCAGCAGGCCGGGGATGACGTACTGGACGTACTCCTCCTGCCCGCCGCCCAGCGACCGGCCGATGGAGCCGCCGAAGACGTACACGAACAGCAGGGTGAAGACGACCGGGAACAGGACCGCGTCGAACATCGACTCCGGGTCCTGCCGGATCCACAGCAGGTTGCGGCGCACCAGCGCGCCGGTGTGCCGCAGGTGGGCCCGCAGCGGGACGGGTGCGTCGGCGTCCCGGGGACCGGCCGGGGCGGGAGTGGCGGCGGCGCTCATACGGCGACCTCCTCGAGGGGGCTGTCGGCGGGGGCGGTGTCCTGCGGCGCACCGGCGCGGTGACCGGTGAGGGACAGGAACACCTCGTCGAGGCTGGGCAGTTCGGTGGTGAGGGAGGAGAGCGTGAGGCCGCGCGCGGTGACCGCGCCGACCACGGCGGTGAGCTGTTCGTCGCTCAGGACCGGCACCAGCACCGAGCCGCGCTCGGTGTCCACGACGGTCGAGGCCAGGCCGGTGATGCCCATCCCGTCCAGCGCGTGGGCCAGCGGGCGCAGGTGCGCCGGGTCGGCCGGCCGCACCCGCAGGGTCCGCCCTCCCACGCGGGCCTTCAGTTCCTCGATGCCGCCCGTGGCGATGACCTTGCCCCGGTCGACGACGGTCAGTGCGGAGGCGAGCTGCTCGGCCTCCTCCATGTACTGGGTGGTCAGCAGCACGGTCACCCCCTCGCCGACCATCGACTTCACCTCGGTCCACACCTCGTTGCGGGTGCGGGGGTCGAGGCCGGTGGTGGGCTCGTCGAGGAAGAGGACGGCGGGCCGGCCGATCATCGACGCGGCGAGGTCGAGCCGCCGTCGCATGCCGCCGGAGTACGTCCCCGCCGGCCGCCGGGCCGCCTCGGTGAGGGAGAACCGCTCCAGCAGTTCGTCGGCGCGGGACCGGGCCTCCTTGCGGGGCAGGTCGAGCAGCCGGCCGATGAGGTACAGGTTCTCCCAGCCGGCGAGCTTCTCGTCCACGGAGGCGTACTGGCCGGTCAGCCCGATGACGCGGCGGAGCCGGCGGGGCTGGCGGACGACGTCGTGGCCGGCGACGGTCGCCCGGCCGGCGTCGGGGGCGAGCAGGGTGGACAGGATCCGCACGAGGGTGGTCTTGCCGGCGCCGTTCGGCCCGAGCACCCCCATGACGGTGCCCTCCCGCACGTCGAGGTCGACCCCGTCCAGTGCCCTGGTCTCCCCGTAGTGCTTGACCAGTCCCCGCACGGTGACGGCGTGGTCCGCGCCGCCGGGGTTCATGTCGATGCGTGTCATGCCACCGAAGGTGCCAGCCCCCACCGACAGACCGCCGACACCCGACCGACAGCCCCGACAGCGCACCGACACGACGGCCGGACACCCCAGCCCGTCCGGCGTTTGAGGACGAGGCGCGAAGCGCCGATCGGGGGTCCGGGGGCGCAGCCCCCGGGGGTCGGGTCGGGAAGGGGCGGCGGGGGCGGGAGACGAAAGGGGGCAGCCCGCCGACGGGGGAAGATCGGCGGGCTGCCCGTGGTGCCGGGATGGCTCAGTGGGGCCGGAAGCCGGCTCAGTGGACGGAGTGCTCCTCCAGCGGGAACGTCCCGCCGACGACGTCCTCCGCGAACGCCTTCGCCGCGTCGCCCATGACCTTGCGCAGGTCGGCGTACTGCTTCACGAACTTCGGCACGCGGCCGCCGGTCAGCCCCATCATGTCCGTCCAGACCAGCACCTGGGCGTCCGTGGCCGCACCGGCCCCGATCCCGACCGTGGGGATGTGCAGCACGCGCGTCACCTCGGCCGCCAGCTCCGCCGGCACCAGCTCCAGCACGACGGCGAACGCCCCCGCGTCCTGGACGGCCTTCGCGTCCCGCAGCAGCTGCGCGGCGGCCTCCTCGCCACGCCCCTGGACGCGGTACCCCATGGCGTTCACGGACTGCGGGGTGAGCCCGATGTGCGCCATGACCGGGATGCCGGACTCGACGAGCAGCTCGATCTGCCGGTGCGACCGCTCGCCGCCCTCCAGCTTCACGGCGCCGACCCCGGCCTCCTTGACCAGCCGGGTGGCGCTGCGCAGCGCCTGTACGGGGCCCTCCTGGTACGACCCGAAGGGCAGGTCGCCGACGATGAGGGCGCGCCGGGTGCCCCGGACGACGGCCGCCGAGAGCACGGTCATCTCGTCGAGGGTGACGGGCACGGTGGTCTCGTACCCGAGGTGGCAGTTGCCCGCCGAGTCGCCGACGAGCATCACGGGGATCCCGGCCTCGTCGAAGACGGACGCGGTCATCGCGTCGTACGCGGTGAGCATGGGCCACTTCTCGCCCCGCTCCTTGGCGGCGGCGAGGTCGCGGACGGTGATGCGGCGTGTGCCCTTGCCTCCGTACAGCGCCTTGCTGCCGTCGGAAGGCTTCGTCTGGGCAGCCGAAAGCTGCGTCATTGCAACGGCTCCTTACGTCATCTCGAGGCGCCCTCACGGCGTCCCCGGACCACGTCCATGGTGGCACCTCATGCCGGGGAGGGCCAGAGCGCCCCCTGTGGGTAAGACCTCAGTAAGAGAATTCGATACGAGACGGTCTCGTATCGGAATGGGCCTACCCTCGGGTGCATGACCACTCCCACCGTCCCCGCGACCCCTCGCGTACCGGAAGCAGTGCACCGGCGTCGCTGGGCGATCCTCGGCGCGCTGATGCTGAGCCTGCTGATCGTGGTGCTCGACAACTCGATCCTGAACGTCGCGATCAAGACCATCTCCACCCCCGCCCCGGTCGGCCTCGGCGCCACCCAGAGCGAGCTGGAGTGGGCCATCAACTCCTACACGCTCGTCTTCGCGGGCCTGCTGTTCTCCGCCGGTCTGCTGGGCGACCGGCTGGGCCGCAAGAAGGTGCTGCTCGGCGGCCTCGCGGTCTTCGGCATCGGCTCCGCGCTCGCCGCCGAGTCCGGCTCGCCGGCCCAGCTCATCGCCTTCCGCGCCCTGATGGCCCTCGGCGCGGCCTTCGTGATGCCGGCGACCCTCGCCGTCCTGATGAACGTCTTCGAGCGCGACGAGCAGCCCAAGGCGATCGGCATCTGGGCCGGCGGCGTCGGCCTCGCCATCGCCATCGGGCCCATCACCGGCGGCCTCCTCCTCGACCACTTCTGGTGGGGGTCGGTCTTCCTCGTCAACGTGCCGATCGTGATCGCCGCCATCGTGCTGATGGTGTGGCTGGTGCCGGACTCGCGCGACCCCGCGCCCGGCCGGATCGACCCCGTCGGCGTCGCCCTGTCCGTCGTCGGCCTGGTCCTGCTCGTCTACGGCATCATCAAGGGCGGCGAGCTGGCGGACTTCACCGATCCGACCGTGCTGGCGACGATCGCCGCCGGACTCGTGGTCCTCGCCGCGTTCGTGGTGTTCGAGAAGCGCAGCGACCATCCGTCCATCGACGTCGGCTACTTCCGCAACAAGGTGTTCTCGGCCGCGATCGGCGTCATCGCGCTGGTCTTCTTCGCGCTGATGGGCGTGACCTTCTTCTCCGTCTTCTACACCCAGAGCGTGCGCGGCTACTCCCCGCTCCAGACCGGCCTGCTGATGCTGCCGCTGGCCGTCGCCCAGCTCGTCTTCGCGCCGCGGGCCCGGCTGGTCGTGGACCGCTTCGGCAACAAGGCGACGACCACGGGCGGCATGCTCCTCATCGCGGCCACCCTGGTCGCGTTCGCCACGCTGGACCAGGACACGCCGATCTGGCTGCTGGAGGTCATCTTCTTCCTCATGGGCACCGGGATGGCCCACATCATGACCCCGACCAGCGTCGTGATCATGCAGGCGCTGCCCCGCGAGAAGGCCGGGTCCGCGTCCGCGCTCAGCAACACCTTCCGCCAGGTCGGCGGCGCGCTCGGCATCGCCGTCCTCGGCTCCGTGCTGTCGACGGCGTACCGCACCGGCATCGAGGACGACCTCGGCGCGGTGCCGGCCGGGCTGCGCGACACGGCGGGGGAGTCCATCGAGGCGACCCTGGGCGTCGCGGCGAAGCTCGGCCCGCGCGGCGAGGCCCTGGTCGGCCCGGCCAACGACGCGTTCCTGCACGCCATGCACGTCACCGCGCTGTGCGGGGCCGGGGTCGCGCTCGTCGGCGCGGTCGTCGTGGCGGTGTACCTGCCGGGCCGGTCGAAGGAGGCCGAGGAGGCGGCGGACGAGGGGGAGCTGGTGCGCACCGATTCGTAGACCGGGGGGGGGGGGGGCGGGGGGGCCCCCCCCCCCCCCCGGGGGGCGGGGGGGGGGGGGGGGGCGGCGCCGCGGGGGGGGGGCCGGGGGCGGGGGCCCCCCCCCCCCCCCCCCCCCCCCGGTTCCGGGCGAGAATGCTGCGAGCGTGACGAAAGGACGGTCGTGAGTTCTGCCGAGACCCCAGCCGAGACCCCGGCGGGGACACCTGCCGAGCCCCCCGCGGGCACCCCTGCCGGGTCTCCCGCCGAGACCTCCGCAGGGGTCCCCGCCGGAACCCCCGGGGGGTCTCCCGCCGAGGCCACCGCCGCGGTCCCTGTGGCGGCTCCCGCCGGCCCCTCCGCTGGCCCCTCCGCCGGCGGCGGGGCCGCCGTGCGGCCGCCCGCGCAGCCCGTCAGGGGACGGCCGCGCAGCGAGGCCGTCGAGCGGGCCATCATCGAGGGGACGATGAAGCTGCTGGAGGAGGGGGTGCCGCTCGGTGAGCTGTCCATCGAGCGGATCGCCCGCACCGCCGGGGTCGGCAAGGCGGCCATCTACCGCCGGTGGAGCGGCAAGGAGGAACTGTTCGTCGACGCCCTGCGGGCCATCGAGCCGGACGAGCCCGAACTCCCCGGCACCTCCATGCGCGACGACCTCGTGGAGCTGCTGGAGTGGATGCGCCGGCGCGGACTGGCCAACCGTTCCTCGGCGGTCCTGCGCGCCGCCCAGGCCCAGATGAAGAGCAGCCCCCGGATCTGGGAGGCCTACCACAACGCGGTCGTCGCGCCCCGGCGCCGACTGGGCATCGAGGTGCTGCGGCGCGGTCAGCGCGCCGGCGAACTGCGCGCCGACCTCGACGTCGAGCTGGTCAACGACCTGTTCGTCGGGCCCATGCTGGTCCGTTCCGTCCTGCGGCCCGACGCCGACCTCACCGAGGGACTCCCCGAGCGGATCGTCGACACGCTGCTCGACGGCCTGCGGCCCGCCGGCGCCCCCGGCCGTCCACGGTCCGGTGGTTCGCAGCCGGGTGGTTCACGGTCCGGCGGGCCGCAGCCCGGCGGTTCGCAGTCCGGCGGGCCGGCCGCCGGCGCACGGGCCGTCAGTTCCCCGCCGGGCTCACCCGAATGTGCGCGTTTCGTCACAGACCGCCCCTGACGGGCCGGGACCGCAACCCGGGGCGGCGCTCCGTTCGTCCTCGTGCCCGTCGGGCCGTCATGGGACGGCGGGAACCGAGCCGTTCATCCCCTAGGGTCGTACGCACGGGGGAGAGACGGTGTGCACGGCAGGTAGTGAGGCAACGGTATGGCGCAACAGGCGTATGCGACGGAGACGGACAACGGCGACCCGGGGCCCGAGCGTCGGGAAGCCCGCTTCCGGCGCCTGTTCGCGCGGCTGGCCGGACGCCTGTCGGCCGGCTGGCGCGGCGATCCGCGGATCTGGCGCCGCGGCCTCGTCGTCGCCGCGCTCGCGCTGCTGCTCGCCCTGGTGATGCTGGTGCACGCGCGCATCCCCAACCGGTTCGGCAACCTCGGCAGCCTCACGGAGACGTTCCTGCCGTGGCTCGGCGTCCTCGTCCCGCTGCTGCTGCTGCTGGCGTTCGTGCGCAGGTCGGCGACCGCCCTGATCGCCCTCGTGCTGCCCGCGGTGGTCTGGCTGAACCTCTTTGGCGGGCTGATCGGCGACAAGACCGGCGGCGGCGGCGACCTCACGGTCGCCACGCACAACGTCAACGCCGACAACGCCGACCCCTCCGGCACCGCGCACGACGTGGCCGCCTCCGGCGCGGACGTGGTGGCCCTGGAGGAGCTGACCGAGTCGGCGGCGCCGGTCTACGAGAAGGCCCTCGCGGCGACGTACCGCTACCACTCCGTGCAGGGCACGGTCGGGCTGTGGAGCAAGTACCCGCTGAGCGGCGTGGCGGCCGTCGACATCAAGCTGGGCTGGGTCCGCGCGATGCGCGCCACGGTGACCACGCCGGAGGGGCCGGTCGGCTTCTACGTCGCCCACCTCCCCTCGGTCCGGGTGAAGCTCCAGGCCGGTTTCACCGCCCGGCAGCGCGACAAGAGCGCGGACGCGCTGGGCGAGGCCATCGCCGCCGACCCGCTGAGCCGCAAGGTCCTGCTCGGCGACCTCAACGGCACGATGAACGACCGCTCGCTCAACGCCGTGACGTCGCAGATGCGCTCCGCGCAGGGCGCCGCGGGCAGCGGGTTCGGCTTCAGCTGGCCCGCGTCGTTCCCGATGGCGCGCATCGACCAGATCATGGTGACGGGCGTGGAGCCGGTCACCTCGTGGACGCTGCCGCGGACGAGCAGCGACCACCTGCCGGTCGCGGCTCGCGTGAAGGTCACCACACCGTGATCTGCCGGAACACGGCCCCGTTCTCCCGAAGCCCCGGCGAAGTGACGAGCGGCTCTCCGCAGCGGATCCAGGGTGTGCTCGTCAGCGTTTTTTGATCTTCTGAGGCCATCGAGGGCCGTACTCGGCGAGGTCGGCCCGGTCATGGCGACCGAAGGGAGCGCGGGGCGCGGCAGGGGCGGCGCGCCGTTCCCGGCCGGGCTCCAGGCGCACGGGAGGATCCCGCAGATCACTGTGAGGGCGGCACCACGGCTGGCATCCTGGCAGACAGCACCCGGCGACCCGGAGGGGAAACGGACCCGTGACCGTGAGCGTGGACATACCCGACCACGTACGCGACCTCTGCGCCCGCCTCGGAGACGGTGTCCCCTACGCGGTCAAGGTCCTCGCCCGGCAGCTGGCTGACGACCCTCGTCTGGGCAAGCGCACCGGCAGGCTCGGCCTGTACGCCGCGCCGATCGACGGCGACACCTTCGATGACTGCCCGCCCCTGACCGTGCGCTACGCCTACGGCCCGCCCTTGATGGCGGAGGGGCAGCTCCAGATCCGTGACGTCGAAGCCACCGGCCCGCTGCCCGCCACCGGCGACGACGACCAGGTCCCCGCCCCGCCCCCCGATCCCCGCCTGGAACAGATCGCCGCACGGCAGGTGACCGAGGCATGGCGGAGCATCACCACATGGCTCGAGCGGAACGCGCCGGCCTCACACGCGGCGCTGCTGCCGGCCGCGGCCGAGCAGGACATCGACGCCCTGGAGCAGGAGCTGGGCGTGCGCGTGCCCGTGGAGCTGCGAGCGCTGTGGCTTCTGTGCTCCGGCAACCAGGACGTCCCGGGGGCCGGCTTCTTCCCGGATCTCGGGTGGGCGCTGATGCCGTTGGACTCGGTTCGCGCGGTCTACCGCCGGCAGTCGCGCCGGCAGCAGGAACACGACGGTGAAGAGCCGTGGACGTGGAAGCCGTCCTGGATTCCGTTCTGCTCGTGGTCGGTGACCGACACCAGCTACGGCTTGTTCGTCGACGCTGTGACGGGCGAGGTCGGGCACTGGGACGACACTGCCGTGCGGACCGTCGAGGACAAGTCACTGACGATGCTGCTGGAGGAGATCGCCGACAAGCTGGAGAACCCGCGGTTGGCCCCGGGCTGCAAGCCCGGCCTGATCGGGGAAAGGCTGGTGTGGGGCCCTCCGCTCGACACGGACGAGGCGGCACTGTGGCGGCCGTTCACCGGCTGACCCGAGCAGCGACGAAATTCCTTCGGGCCTCGGCGACCCGGCGGCGGCGAACGAGTGGTCGGTGAAGTTCCTGAGCCCCGCCTCGCTCTCCCCGGCCGAGCGTCGCTCTGATGGCAGAGAGCTACTGGTCGCTTCGCCGTGGCTTCGGGGAACGGGGCCGGTACCGGACGGGAGAGGTTTTGTTCCGTAATTGAACATACAATGGGCGGAACCCTCTCCCGAAAGGCACAGGCTCTCCCATGCCCCTGGCCCTGCTCGCCCTCGCCGTGGGTGCCTTCGGCATCGGCACCACCGAGTTCGTGATGATGGGCCTGCTGCCCGACGTCGCCGACGACCTCGGCATCTCGCTCCCGGCCGCCGGGCACCTGGTCTCCGCCTACGCGCTCGGCGTCGTCATCGGCGCCCCGCTGCTCGCGGCCGCCACGGCGCGGATGTCCCGCCGCACGGTCCTGATCTCCCTCATGGTGCTGTTCGTGGCCGGCAACGCGCTGTCCGCACTCGCGCCCGGCAACGACTCCCTGCTCGCCGCCCGCTTCCTCAGCGGCCTCCCGCACGGCGCCTTCTTCGGCGTGGGCGCGGTGGTCGCCACGAACATGGTCGCGCCCGAGCGCAAGGCCCGTTCGGTGTCGCTGATGTTCCTCGGCCTGACGGTGGCCAACATCGCGGGCGTCCCGGTCGCCACGCTCATGGGCCAGCGCCTCGGCTGGCGGGCGACCTTCCTGGGCGTGAGCGTGATCGGCCTGGTGGCGATAGCGTCGCTGGCCCTGCTGATCCCGCGCGACCGGGCCGCCGCCCCCACGACCGGCCTGCGCGGCGAGCTGGCCGCCCTGCGCTCGCTGCCGGTGTGGCTGGCGCTCGGCACGACGGTCGCCGGGTTCGGCGCGCTGTTCTCCGCCTACAGCTACATCACGCCGATGCTGACGGACGCCGCCGGGTACGCCGACTCCAGCGTGACCCTGCTGCTGGCGCTGTTCGGCGTCGGCGCGACGATCGGCAACCTGCTGGGCGGACGGCTCGCCGACCACGCGATGCGTCCGACCCTGTTCGGCGGCCTGGCGTCCCTGGTGGCCGTACTGGCCCTGTTCCCGCTGCTGATGACGACGGTGTGGGGCGGGGCGCTGGCCGTGCTCCTGCTGGGCGTGGCGGCGTTCGTGACGGGTTCGCCGCTCACCATGACGGTGATGGAGAAGGCGGCCGCGGGCCCCTCACTGGCATCCTCCGCCAACCAGGCCGCGTTCAACCTGGCCAACGCCGGCGGCGCCTGGACCGGCGGCCTGGCCCTCGCGGCGGGCTTCGGCGTGACGTCGCCCGCGTCGGCGGGCGCGGTGCTCGCGGCCCTGGGCCTCGGGGTGGCGGGAGTGGCGTACGCGGTGGACCGGCGCCGCGAGTCCGTCCGGGCCGGCCACGTGGTCGCCGCCCACACGCCCGAGCGGCCGGGCGTGCTGCACCGCTGAGCGTTTTCAGCGTTGCTCCTTAGACGTCATCCCATTTGGTGAGCCTGCGGTAGCAGATGAGGGTGCAGGCGATGCTGGTGAAGGCGGGGAAGTGGTCGGCCTTGCGTTCGTAGCGACGGTGGAGGCGGCGGCAGCCGACGAGCCAGGACATGGTTCGCTCGATGGTTCACCGGTGTCGTCCGAGCCGTTGTGAGCTTTCGATCCCTTTGCGGGCGATGCGGTGGGTGGTGCCGCGTCCACGTAACCATCGCCGCAGGTGGGGGTAGTCGTAGCCCTTGTCGCCGTGGAGCTTTCCCGGCTTGCGTCGCCTGCGTCCGCGGCGGGAGCGGATCGGCGGTATGCCCTTGACCAAGGGGATCAGGGCCTGGCTGTCGTGCAGGTTCGCGTCCGAGATTCCGGCAGAGATGGGCAGACCGGTCCGCTCGGTGATCAAGTGGGTCTTCGAGCCGTACTTCCCCCCGGTCAACAGGATTCGGACCTGTCAGGTCCCCCTTTTCAAGGCCCGTATGGTGACCGAGCCGATCGCGCAGCGAGTCCAGTCCAGCTCTCCGCGGGCACCGAGCTCGTCGAGCACCACGCGGTGGAGCTTGGCCCACACCCGGGCCTTCGACCACTCACTGAACCGTCGGTGGGCCGCCGCCCCTGACGGCCCGAACGACGCTGTCGGCAATTGCTGCCACGTGCAGCCCGACGTGGCCACGAACACGATCGCCGCCAGCACCTCCCGGTCGCCATGCCGGCGCCGACCACCGCCCTGAGGCCGCGACGGTGCCTCCGGCACCACCCGCTCGAACAGCTCGCACAACTCGTCCGGCACCAGCCGCTCAACAATCCCCATGGCCTGTGGCGCCTACGACTCGAAGACGATCACGGCCCGCATAACCGTGCCCTCGGCGGAGCACCGCGCGGACCTGTCCACGCAGTACGCGTCAACCAGGGCGAGCCCGCGGCCGAAGTCGGCGTCCATGTCCATCGCCTCACAGCGCGGTATGGGGCGGTCCTGCCGGCGTCCGCGGTCGCGTACCGCCACGGCCGGCGAGGCGCCGTCGATTTCGAGCGTCACTGCCAGGTCCGGACTGCCGCTGTGCAGAACGACGTCGGTACTCAGTTCGCTGATCACCACGGAGAGTGCCTTCTGCGCAGCTTCGGACAGCCGATGGCTCTGGGCCAGGGCGTGAGTGAGCAGGCGGAGGCGGGGTACGCCTCGCGGACACGACGGCAGGACGGCCACAGCCAGGACCTGCCTGGTGCAAGTCACGTTGGTGAAGACCGGTGCGCCCTCCCGCAAGAAGCTCGTGCAGGCCCTTGCTGCGGATTCTGATTGATTGCGTATCCGTGAATTCCCGCTTCCGGAGAGGACGGGCCGTTCCTTTCGCGCCACAATTGTCCCGGGCGGCGCCGCATCCGCACCCCGTGCGGTGCCGCAACGGGCCATCGGTCACCGCTACGGGCCCACGCAGGCGCGCATTCCGGCCACCCGGGCCAGGTCCGGCCAGGATGCACGCCTGCAGGCCTCTCAGTCCGGCGACACCGGTCAGCGGAGGGGGACGTTCAGTTCCGCGCCGCCCGCGAAGTCGATCGCCTGGAACGCGATGTTGTAGTTGTTGTAGAGGGTGTCGACACCGTCGATGACGAGGGCGAGCCGGTTTCCGGCGGGGACGTCGTAGGCGGTGGAGAGCATCTCGACGTCGAGGGTGAACGGCTGCCCCGGCGTCTTGCCGTGGAAGCTCACGGGGCCGTGGGTGACCAGCTCGCCGATGCCGAGCCCGTTGACGCTGTAGAGGTAGGCGACCACCGTGCCGTCGGACCGGTTGCTGGTGACGGTCGCGCGCATGGTCGGCGTGCCGCGTACCTTCTGGACGGTGTCGTAGCGCTCGGTCTGCCAGACGGCCGCGCTGATGCTGGGCAGCAACGGGATGGACACCGTCGGGGAGACCCGGGCGAACTGGTCCAGCATGCTGGACAGGAAGGAGATGCCGGCGTTCGCGCCGGACTCCAGCTGCGGGAGGATGTCCTCGTCGTCCGTGAACCGGAGGTTCTGCGTGCGGCTCGGGACGGCGGCCCAGCTCGCGTAGCCCTCGTACTCGCCGCCGGAGCGCGACTTGAGCTGGACGGGCTGCTCGGCGTCGATGCCGTTCTGGACGCCCTTGAGATGGTGGTCGAACCAGCGGAAGGTGTTGTTCCAGACGTCGTTGGGCAGCCCGAGCAGGCCGAGGCCCTCCGCGGTGGCGTGGTCGCCGGGGCGCAGCTCCAGGCGCTTGGGGCCGCTCAGCTTCTCGTAGAAGGACGCGTACTGGTTGGGGGCGAAGAACGAGTCGCCCCATGCGTTGGCCAGCATGACCGCGGTGTCGTTGGCGTTGAGCCGGTCCACCTGGTGGGCGACGGAGCGCTGCTCTGCCCAGGGGATGACCTCGTCGATGCGGTCGGTCTTCCCGCTGAGCATGATCTCCATCTTCTCGGCGGCCTCCGCGCTGGGCCGGCCCGTCGCGTAGCCGAGGCTGGCGAGTATCGCGGTGGCCTGCGTGTGCTGTGTCTCGCCCTTGTACAGGGACTCGACGAGGTCCGCCCAGCCGCTCAGCGCGGATACGGCGTCGACGCGGGCGTCCTGGGCGGCCGTGAGCAGGCTGATGCCCGCGCCGTAGGAGACCCCGGCCATGCCGATCAGCTCGGGGTCCGCGGCGGTGTTGGCCAGGGCCCAGTCGATGACCTTGCGGGCGTCGGCGACGTCCTTGGGACCGGCCACCTCGATCTCGCCGCCGGACTGCCAGAAGCCGCGGACGTTGTACGAGACGACGACGTAGCCCTTCTCGGCCAGCTTCGTCGCCTGCGCGATGTACTCGATCTGTGGCATCGCCCAGCTCGTGGGGAGCACGATGACGGGGTAGTCGCGGCTGGTGTCGGTGGGGGCGACGACGTTCGCGGCGAGTGTCACGCCCTCGTAGCCGGCGATGTCGACGAAACGCGTCGTGGTGGGAAGCGTCTGGGAGGCGGTGGCGGCCGTCGGGGCCTCGGCGGCCTGCGTGACGGGTGCGAGGCTGATCCCCGTTCCCGTCACGATGGCGACCGTCAACGCGACGGCGGCGATGCGGGATCTGTAGGGACGGAGAGGGGTGGTGGGGGTGATGCGGCTCATGTGACGCGACTCCTGGACTCGGTGCCGTCGACAGGTGAGGATCGGCACGCAGCGGAAGTACGCCCGCCGGGCCCGATGCCGACGGGTTCTCGCCTCGTTACCCGCCCTCGAACCAAGGGTTACCGGCAGGTAAGTCGTCGCTCAAGAATGGGGCCGAGTCGGCCAAGATCCGCTTGGTTCCACCGTTAGAAGTATTCGGGGGAGTTGGTGACAGGTCACAAAAAATCGGGGGCGTCATACGCCGCCACAGCCGCCTGCACCCGTGCCAGATCCGCTGGCCGGGTCGCGTCGAGGCCCGTCAGAGCAGTGATCCGCCGCAGCCGGTAGTCCAGGGTGTTGGGATGGACGCTCAGCCGTTCCGCAGCGCCGCGCCGGTCCATGTCGCTGGACAGATAGGCCTTGAGCGTGGCCAGCAGTTCCGGCTTCCCGGCCAGCGGTGCGAGCAGCGAGGAGAGTTGTGCCAGTGCGGGCCCGGGACGGGTCAGCTGGTACTCCAGCAGCACGTCCGCCAGCCGGTACGGTCCCGGTGGGCGGCCCACGGCCTCGGCGACCTTGCGGACGTCGGCGGCCAGCAGTGCCCCGTTGCGCACACCGTCCGGCGCCGCGATCACGACCCCCGCGGTGATCGCCGCACCCGACACCCGCATCATGTGCCCGAGGACGCCGTCCACCCACTCCGCCACGGTCTCCGGTACGTCACCGGCCAACCCGGCCGCGTCTTCGCCGGTCGGCTCGCCCGGAACCGGCAGCAGGGCCAGACCACCGTCCACGGACAGCGCCGACAGCACCACACCGCTCACGTGCCGCTCCAGTTCCCTCCGCAGCCGCCGCAGTTTGCGACGCCCGGCGATCACCGGGTCCACGCCGGGCGTCCGCTCGTCCCGGTGCGCGTCGACGGTCAGGCTCAGCACAAGGAACCGCGCCGGCAGAGCGATACCGGCCCGGTCGGCCGCTTCCCGCGCGGGCGAGCCCGCCAGCAGCGCTTCCAGCAGCGCCTGCTGGGCGAAGTGCTCGACGCCGAACGCCGCCTGCCGCTCCTGGAAATAACCTCCCACGCCGGCCGCCGTGACGCGCTGCAGGTACTGCATCAGCACCCGGTTCAGCGCGAGGGCGTCCTGTACGTCCTGAGGCCTCACCGACGGCGCCAACGTGTCGAGCACCACCTGCGCGCCCAGGTGGTAGGCACTGATCACCGAGTCGAGCATCAGCCCCTCCTCGGCACGGTGAGCCGCCGCCTCCCGGATGACGGCGAGCCGCTCACGCCCCGGCAGCTCCCCGGTGCGCAGCACCTCGGCGAAGCCGTGGATGCCTTGGTACGCCACCCCCATGATCTCTTTGCGCAGCTCCTCCGGAGGCAGCGCGCCGTACGCGGGCAGCTGGCCCACGAGCTCGTCCACCACACGCCTGGCGAGGTCACGGGCGTTTGCCGAGAGCTGCCGGTGCACCGGTACTCCGCCGAAAGAGATGTCCGCGAGGTGAGGATCGGTCACACGACGACTGTCGCAGACGGCGATCATGCGGTGGCGGATTTGAGGTGATGGTCACAGTGGCGGAGACCAAGGTTCAGTGGTCGGTTGCTCCGGAGGCCTCGGTTGGGGCGAGGAGCCGTCGGTGGAAGAGGTCGAGGACCTGGCGGGTGGGTCGGCAGGGTTCGTCGATCAGGTGCTCGGTCAGGACCGAGTGCGGGGGAATCAGGCTATTCGGGTTTGCCGCGCTGTCGTCGAGTTCGACCGCGACGAACGAGTCGCCCAGCCTCTCGCGCGGGAGGGCGAACCGGGCGTCCTGGCAGCGCTGGTACGACATCAACATTCCGCAGTGCGCGCTCACAAGCTCGCGGAGGTCAGGCGTGAACGGGCGCTGACTCAGCGCCAAGTGGCCGTGTCGATGGGGGGGGCTCGGCACCTCGGGTCTCCGCGATCGAGCACGGTGAGCTGGGTCGCGCGGAGGTCGCGACCCTCCGGGCCTACGTCGAAGCGCTCTGCGGCCGACTGCGCGTGGTCGCAGACTTCGGGGACGCGGAGTACACCGTCGCCTGAGGCGCGAGCCGAAGCTCTCATCGACCAACAAGGACCAGGTGTCCGACCTGGGCCTTGATCATGGAGCGGGTGACGAGAACCGAACTCGCTCTCTCCGCTTGGACGTCCCGCACGCCTCAGCGGCCGCTCCGTCCGGGGATCGCCGGAAGGACCTTCTCGGCGATGTCGAGGAGGGCCTGGTCGGTGGGGAGCGCCCCGGACTCGCTCCACACGGTGAGGTCGTAGGAGCCGCCCCGGTCCTCGGGGTCGAGCGCCACGGACAGCGTCCTGGCCAACGGGCCCTGCTGCACCGGCCCGCTCGAACCCTCGCCCCCGAGGCTGAACTCGAACTTCATGGTGTGCTCCGAGGAGAGGAGCGCGGGCCGGCCGAGGACCGTGAGCGTCCTGAGGTCCTTCTCGTCCTCGTCCCCCGCGATCTTCACCAGCTTCGCGTACTGGGCGGTCGACAGGTCGTTGTACGTGGCCGAGAGGTCCACGGTGTACGTGTCGAAGGAGACCTTGGCCTCCGGCTCGGCGACCTTCCCGTCCGTCAGGGCGGCGGTGTTGTTGCTGCCGGAGGCCGAGGTCGCGATCTCCGCGGGCGTTCCGAGGAGCCGCGCCAGGTCGGGCCGGTTGAGCGCCTCGCACAGCTCGTCACCGGTCACGGGCCGGGGCTTCTTCTCGTAGACCGGCGGCAGCGTCTCGTCCTCCGTCTCCGAACACGACGCGGGCCGCGGTGTGTCGTCGTCCGCCGGCAGCACGTCGGGGGCCAGCCACAGCACGGCCCCGAGTGCCGCGAACACGGCCACGGCCGCGACGGCCTGGCCCCACGGGTTGGGCTCCTTCTCGGTGGCGGCCGGGCCGGGAGGCGAGCCGGCTCCGATCGGTGCGGGTGCCGGTGCCGGTGCCGTTCCAGCCGGTGCCGGTGCCACCTGTGCCTGGGCCCAGGCCTGAGCGACGGCGTCGGTCGGCGGCGTCCCGTCCGCGGAGGCCGCCGGAGCAGGGTTCCGGCGCGCGCGCAGCGCCCGGACCACCAGGTGAACGCGTACCGCGGTGAACACGAGGAACACCGCGCCGATACCGGCCGTGACCAGGTCGTGGTCGTGGACGGCGAGGTACGTGAGGCGTACGCCGAGGACGGACCCGAGGGCGATGAGCAGCGGTTCGCGGACCCAGAAGGGCAGAACGCGCAGGAGGAGACCGAGCATCCGGCGATCCCACCAGGTCGAGCCCGCGTCCGCCATGGTGGAAGCCACAATTCCGGGAGCTGTCGTGTCCCTGTTCAAGTCGCCTTCCCGGCAGGGCCCTACCGGACGGGCACCTCCGACTGGCGCCCCGGTGCGGCCAGTTCGCACCAGACCGTCTTGTGGTCCGCTCCCTGGTCCACGCCCCACCGCCGGGCGAGCGCGTCGATCAGGGCCAGGCCGCGGCCGGACTCGGCGGTGCCGGCGGCCGGCAGGAGGACGGGGAGGACGCGCGCGTCGGGGTCGGTGACCTCGACGCGAGTGTGCCCGTGGGGCGTGCCGGTGACGCGGACCGTCACCGGGGTGCCCTCGCCGAGGTGGTCGATGACGTTCGTCAGCAGCTCCGTCGCGCACAGGAGGACGTCGAAGTCGAGCGCGCGCAGGTGGTGGCGCAGTTCGGGCACGGACTTCGGGGTGGCGAGCAGGTCGAGTTCGAAGGTCATCGTCCGGTCGCCGTCCTGCGAGGGCTGACGTCGTGAGGGGTGGGGGAGCGGTCGGGCATGGGGGCGGCCACCTTCTGTGCGGTGTGTGACGAACTCCTCACAGAATGTCGCCGCGCTGGCTACGGTGGAAGGGGTCGCGCGTCCGCGACCGGTACGGCGGAAGGTGTGCGAGTGGCACGGCGCAAGGACATCGACGGCTCGATGAGCGTCCCGACGTTCTACGGCAAGGAGTTGAGGTGGAAGCGGGAGGCGGCGGGACTCTCGCTGGAGGGACTGCTCCAGGGCAGCTTCTACGGCAAGACCTACCTCAGCGACATCGAACGCGGCGAGCGCCGCATGCCGTTGGACCTGGCCCGGCACGTGGACCGGGCGCTGGGGACCGACGGCTTCTTCGAACGGCACTGTGAGGATGTGCGGAGGGCGCGGCGGGGACCGCACGCCGCGTACTTCGAGAAGGTCCTGGAGGCGGAGAAGCACGCGGAGTCCATCGAGGAGTGGTGCCCGATCGCTTTCCCCGGGTTGCTTCAAACGGCCTCGTACGCGCGGACGCTGGTCCGGGCCGCCCATCCGGCGGCGGCCGACGAGTGGGTCGAGGAGAAAGTGGCCGCCCGCCTCGCCTGTGCTCGCCTCTTCGAGGACGACCATTCCACTCCGGAGTACTGGGTCATCCTGCATGAGTCGCTGCTCACCGAACCGATCCTCTCGCCGTTGGAGATGGCGGAACAACTTGACCGAATCATGGTGTTGGCCGAGCAGCGACGGATCGTTCCGCAGATCGTCCCGCGAACGTGCGGGGCGTATCCCCTGATGGCTGCCTCCACCAAGGTCATGACCTTCCCGGACGCGCCGCCGCTGATTTACATCGAGGCGTCCTACAGCGGTGACACCATCGACGATCCGGCCCTCGTGAAGCAGTACCGCAAGGCATACGATCGGCTCAGGGCCGTCGCGCTGTCACCGGAGACGTCCCTGACGATCGTTAAGGCAGCGGCAGGGGATTACCGAAATGGCAGTCGACCGGATCGACTTGAGTGAAGCGCTCTGGTGCAAGAGCAGCTACAGCAACGGTGACGGCGGGGATTGCGTTGAGGTCGCCACCGACTTCCCCGGCGCCGCCCTCTGGCGCAAGTCCACCTACAGCAACGGCAGCGGCGGCAACTGCGTCGAGGTCGCCGACAACATCCCCGGCCTCGTCCCCGTCCGGGACTCCAAGGTCCCCCACGGTCCCGCCCTGCTCCTCGGCGCCGCCGCCTGGGCGCCCTTCGTCGCGTCGCTCAAGGGCTGAACCGGGCGCCGGGAAGGAGGTCCCCGGCGCCCGGTCCCTCACCAGGGCGCGGTCAGCGTTCCGCCACCGCCTCGTCGACGCGGGCCAGGTCGCGCAGCCAGGCCTCGGCCGTGCTGTCCGACGGCGCTCGCCAGTCGCCGCGCGGGGAGAGCGAACCGCCCGCCGACACCTTCGGCCCGTTCGGCATGGCCGAGCGCTTGAACTGCGCGAACGCGAAGAAGCGGCGGCAGAACACCTCCAGCCAGCGCCGGATCTCCGGCAGGTCGTACGCCACCCGCTTGGCCTCCGGGAAGTTCGGCGGCCAGGCGCCGCCCTCCGGGTCGTGCCAGGCGTGCCAGGCCAGGAAGGCGATCTTCGACGGCCGGAAGCCGTAGCGCAGCACCTGGAAGAGGGTGAAGTCGTGCAGCGCGTACGGGCCGATCCTGGACTCGGTGGACTGCATCTCCTCGCCCGGCACCAGCTCGGGGCTGATCTCGGTGTCGAGGATCGCGGTCAGCACCTCGCCGGTCTCCTCGTCGAACTGCCCGCTGCTGACGACCCAGCGGATCAGGTGCTGCATCAGCGTCTTCGGCACGCCCGAGTTGACGTTGTAGTGGCTCATCTGGTCGCCCACGCCGTACGTGGACCAGCCGAGCGCCAGCTCCGACAGGTCGCCGGTGCCCAGCACGATGCCGCCGCGCTGGTTGGCGAGCCGGAACAGGTAGTCGGTGCGCAGGCCGGCCTGGACGTTCTCGAAGGTGACGTCGTACACCGGCTCGCCGGAGGCGAACGGGTGGCCCATCTCCTTCAGCATCAGCCGCGCGGTCGGCGTGATGTCCAGTTCGGCCGCCGTGACCCCGAGGGCCCGCATCAGCCTGTGGGCGTTGCCCTTGGTGTGGTCGCCGGTGGCGAACCCGGGCAGGGTCCAGGCCAGGATGTCGCTGCGCGGCCGGCCCGCGCGGTCCATCGCGCGGGCGGCGACGATCAGCGCGTGCGTGGAGTCGAGGCCCCCGGACACCCCGATGACGACCTTGGGGCCGCCGATCGAGGCCAGCCGCTGCTGGAGGCCGGCGACCTGGATGTTGTACGCCTCGTAGCAGTCCAGGGCGAGCCGCTCGGCGTCGGCGGGCACGAACGGGAACCGCTCGACGCGCCGGCGCAGCCCCAGGTCGGCGGCCGGCGGGGCGAGCGTGAAGGACACCGTCCGGAAGTCGCCGGTCCGCGCGGCGTGCGTACGGCGGTTCTCGTCGAACGTGCCCATCCGCATCCGCTCCTGCCGCAGCAGGTCGAGGTCGATGTCGGCCACCGCGTGGCTCTCGCCGAGCGCGAAGCGGTCGGACTCCGCCAGCAGCATCCCGTTCTCGTAGATCAGGGTCTGCCCGTCCCAGGACAGGTCGGTGGTCGACTCGCCGAGCCCGGCCGCCGCGTAGACGTACGCGGCGAGGCAGCGCGAGGACGCCGAACGGCACAGCAGCTTGCGGTCCTCGGCCCTGCCGACCGTGATCGGGCTGCCCGAGAGGTTGACGAGGACGGTCGCGCCCGCGAGCGCGGCCTCGGCGCTCGGCGGCACCGGCACCCACATGTCCTCGCAGACCTCGGCGTGCAGCACCAGGCCGGGGACGTCCGCCGCCTCGAACAGCAGGTCCACGCCGAACGGCACGGCCCGGCCGCCGACCCGGATCGTCCCGCCGCGCTCGTCGTCACCCCCGGCGATCTGCCGGCGCTCGTAGAACTCCCGGTAGTTCGGCGGGTACGACTTGGGCACGACGCCGAGCACCCGGCCGCGGTGCACGACCACCGCGCAGTTGTAGACCCGGTTGCGGTGGCGCAGCGGGGCGCCGACGACCAGGACCGGCAGCAGCTCCGCCGACCCCGCCACCACCTCCCGGAGCGCCTCCTCGACCTGGTCGAGCAGCGCGTCCTGGAGCAGCAGGTCCTCGATGGAGTAGCCGCACAGCACCATCTCGGGGAACACGGTGACGGCGACGCCCTCGTCGGCGCACCGGCGGGCCTGGCGCAGCACCGCCTCGGCGTTGGCGTGCGGATCCGCGATGACGGTGTGGCCCGTGCACGCGGCGACGCGCGCGAAGCCGTGCTGGTAGATCGACCAGAAGTTCAACGGGGCTTCCTCGGGTGAAGGGGACGGACACGGCGGACGAGCGCGCGGCATCCCGCCGGCACGGGGCGGGTTCCGGACACACGGGCAGTGTAATCGTCAGAGCGACGCGATGGGGGTGCGAGGCCGCGTGGCGAGGGGGCGCGGGACCTGAGTTCCCGCGCCCCCTGGATGCCGTTCCCCGGGGCCCGTACCGCACGCACCACGCGTCCCCCGGGGGCCCGCCGCGAAACACCCCGGGGCCGCGCTCCCGGTCGGGCGGTGCCGTGTCCCAGGTCCCACGCCCCACGCCCCACGTCCTACGGACGCGGCGTGGCCCCCCGTGCCGCGAGCATGTCGTCCATCAGCTCGATCTCCGACCGCTGCGCCTCGACCATGCCCCGCGCGAGCCGCTTCTCCACGCCCACCGTGCACTTGTCGGCACAGCCCTCGGCCATGTGGACGCCGCCCCGGTGGTGGTCCGTCATCAGCCGGAGGTAGAGGACCTCGGCCTGCCGGCCGTTCAGCGTGCCGAGTTTCTCCATCTCGGTGTCGGTGGCCATGCCCGGCATCAGCGCGCCGTCCTCGCCGGAGGCCATGCCGGCCATGTCCATCCAGGCCATCGGCCCGTCCGAGGACACCTTGGGCAGCTTCCACAGGTCGAGCCAGCCGAGCATCATGCCGCGCTGGTTGGCCTGCGTCTGCGCGATGTCGTAGGCGAGCCGCCGCACCTCCTCGTCCTTCGTGCGGTCGCGCACGATGTACGACATCTCGACGGCCTGCTGGTGGTGCACCGCCATGTCCCGGGCGAAACCGGCGTCCGCGGACGCGGCCGAGGGCACCTCGGAGCCGTCGTCCCCGGCGACGGAGCAACCGATCGCCCCGGCCGCGACCAGCACCCCGGCCACGGCCACGGCGACTCCCGCGTACCTCACTTCGACAGACCGCCCGTGCACGCGGCGCCCGGCTCCGGCGTCTGCTCGCCCTGCACGTACTTCTCGAAGAACGCGGCCACGTTCGGGTCGCTCGCCCCGGTCACCGTCCGCTGGTGCCCCCAGGCGGTCAGCACGATCGGATCGGCCTGCTTGTCGTCCGGGCTCATCAGCGTGTACGGCGTCTTCTCCACCTTCGCCGCCAGCGCCTCCACGTCGGCCTTCGGCGCCTTGCTGTTGTACGTCACCCAGACCGCGCCGTGCTCCAGCGAGTGCACCGCGTTCACGTTGTTCAGGGCCTTGTCGTACACGTCCCCGTCGCAGTTCATCCACGCCTGGTGGTGGTCACCGCCGACCGGCGGCTCCATCGGGTAGGCGACCGCCTTGGTGACGTGGTTGCGGCCCAGCGTGCCCTTCCACGTCTTCACGCCGTCCGAGCCGGTGACGAAGCTGCCCGAGGTCTTGGCGTCGGCGGAGGGGGTGTCGTCCGACTGCGACCGCACGAGGAACACGGTGCCGGCGACGAGGGCGGCCACCGCGACGGTGGCGCCCGTGATCGTCAGGATCCGGTTGCGCCGCTCGCGCGACTGCTCGGCACGGCGCATCTCCTCTATGCGCGCCTTGCGCGCCGCGCTGGTGTCCTTCTTGGCGGAACCCATGGGGCCTGTCCTTCGGGGGAAAGGGGGCGGAAAGGTCGGGGCGTGCGGTGCGCACGGGGCCCGCGGGCGGTCGCGGTGTCCGGGCGTTGTTCGATTCGTTCGTTTCCCCTGATCGTAGTGCGGCAACCGGGTGAACCCCTAGACAGGTCGCAGCCGGGGCCGGGCGCGGACGGCGCCGGGACGGCCCGGATAATCGGTAGCCGAGATGCGCATTATGCGCGCGTCTCCTCTACCCTTCACCGCATGCGGCTCTTGCGATCCACCGACCTGGCACTGCGCGTGCTGATGCGGCTCGCGGTGGTGGACGCGACCACCACTCCGACGACGCGGGACGTGGCCGCCGCCATGGAGGTCCCGTACACCCACACGGCCAAGGTCGTCGCGGAACTCCAGCACATGGGTCTCCTGGAGGCCCGTCGCGGCCGGGGCGGCGGCCTCGCCCTGACGGAGAAGGGCCGTACGGCGTCGGTGGGCGCCGTGGTCCGCGTCTTCGAGGGCGACGACGACGTCGTCGAGTGCGAGGGGGCCACCCCCTGTCCCCTGCGCGACGGCTGCCGTCTGCGCGGCGCCCTGCGCCGGGCCCAGGAGGCCTTCTACGCCTCACTGGACCCGATCACGGTCTCCGACATCGTCGCGACCCCGACGGGACCGCTGCTGCTGGGGATCTCCGGGCGGGTCTGACGGGACCGCCGGACCCGCCGCGGCGGCCCGCGCCGGCCCGCCCCCCCCGTGGGGCGCATCGGTAGGCGGTCCGGGCGGCCGGAGCGGCCGGTGGGGGTCGGGCCGGCGGGTTTCCGGCCGGCGGGCTTCCGGCACGCCGGTTTCCGATCGGCGCGCGGCCCGGGCGGCCGGCAGGTCTCCGGCCCGCCGGCCGGCTCGCGGGTTTCAGTCCCTCAGGGAGATCCCGCGGTGGCCGCGTCCGCCTCCGAAGGGAGGCCCGGCGGCCGTCCGGTCGGTCACAGGCCGACCGGGTCGAGGTAGGTGGCCGGGTGGGTGGCGCCGTCCTGCTTGAGGATCTGGCCCCCGAACGGCCACTTCAGGGTGAAGTGCTCCGTCTCGTTCGGCGGGGTCACCAGGAACTTCGACGGGACGAACTTCTCCGTCTGCGGCGTGGACGCGGCCACCGGGAGCAGGGTGATGCCGAAGTCCACCGTGTCCCCCGGCTCCAGGGTCACCTTCACGGGCTTCCTGGAGGAGCGCACCAGCGACCAGGTGCCGTCGGTCTTCTGCGCGCCGACCATGTCGACACCGGCGAAGCCGGACAGGGTGCAGGTGCGCTCGCTCCGGTTGGTGAACCAGACGTACGCCCGGGTCTGCTTCTCGCTCTGCCCCATCTCCGGCTTCGCGTCGTCCCCCAGGGCGAAGCCGGCCTTCAGGTCGACGGTGTGGCAGCGGGTCGGTGCGGCGGCGGCCGAGGCCGGTGCGGCGGTGACGGCGGCACCGGCGACGACGACGGCCGCAAGGGCCACGGCGGTGAGCTTGCTGTTCATGAAGTGTCGGGTTCCCCTCGCGTACGGATCGGCGCGCGGGTCAGTGCGCGCCTGCGTACCTGAAGATGCGCGATGCCCGGGGGAGGTTCGGCGCCCTGTGGGACGTTTTCCCGCCGTCGTTCCCGGCACTGTTCCCGCCATCGTTCGCGCCGTCGTTTCCACGACGGAGCCGCGGCCCCGGCTCCGGCCCCGGTCCCGGGCCCTCCCGGAGGGTGCCGGAGGGTGCCGGGTAAGCCTGGCGGGTGAAACCCGTGTCCAACTGCCACGTCGCGGAGGTGACGGGGCGTTGATCGCCTTATCAGTTGAGGAGAAAAGAGGCGCCGTAACGGCAGGCCTGACGAAGCTTCACTGGAGGACCCCTTGGGCAACACACGTGTCGGCGTAGGCATCGGACTGATGGTCGGTGCCCTGGCGCTGCAGATCCCGGCCGCCGCCGCGGCCGGTGACGCGAGTCTCGACATCCGCTCCCGGTCGGGCTCGTCCGGCTCCACGGTCACCGTCAGCACCGACGCCTGCGGCGCGGACGTGACCTACGGCAAGGGCGAGTCCGAGCTGGCGGGGGCGTTCCACCTCTTCGAGGGCGAGCGCAAGGGCGTGCTCACCGGCCGGTTCACGGTGCCGGCCGGGACCGGGGCCACCACCGACACCGTCACCGTCAAATGCCCGCCGCGGATCAAGCTCACGGACTCCTACACGCTGACGACGCGTCAGCCCAACGGTGCCGTCGAGGCCGGTTTCGGGGACTCCGGCAACACGGCCGGACAGCTCGCCCTGGGCGGGGCGCTGCTGGCCGCGGGTGCCGCCGGCTGGCTGGTGCGAGCGCGTCACCGCACGCACGCGAACCGCGCCTGACCGCCCGCGCACCACCCCACCGGCTCGCGGCGCCCCCTCATCCGGCTCACCGGGCTCACCGGGCTCACCGGGAACCGCGCGGCACGGCTGTCCGTCTCTCCCCCGTCGTCAGCGAGAGGCACGAACCCGATGGCTCCCGGCCACCCGACCCGCGCTTCCACACCCTCGTACATCCCTTCGACGAAACTCCTGGCCTGGACCGTGGTGACAGGCACGCTGCTGGTGACCGGTGCGCTGCGCGACGGGCAGCCACCGCAGCCTTCGGCGGGCCAGGCCTTCTCCGCCCCGGCAGCCCCCGCCGCCGACCCGACCGCCCCGGCGGCTCCCACCACCGGCCCCACCGCCCCGGCGGCGGATCCGGCCGTCCGGCCGCTGCGACCCTCACCACCCGTGCGACTCCGGATCCCCGCCATCGGCGTGGACGCGCCGATGGGCGAACTGCACCTCGACGCGTCGGGGGCACTCCGGCCCCCACCGGCCGACGCCCCCGGCCTCGTCGGCTGGTACGGCGGGGGCACGCCCCCCGGATCCGCCGGGACGGCCGTCACCACCGGACACGTGGACCTGCCCACCGGCGCCCCCGGGGTCTTCTACGGCCTCGGCTCCGTCGTCAAGGGCCACACGGTCGAGGTCGACCGGGCGGACCGGCGCACGGCCGTCTTCACCGTCGACGCCGTGGAGGTCTACGACAAGGAACGATTTCCCGACGACAAGGTCTACGGCAGTTCCGACCGGGCCGAACTGCGCGTGATCACCTGCGGCGGCGGTTACACCGAGCGCACCGGATACCAGGGCAACGTCGTCGTCTACGCGACGCTCACCGCGGTGAGGTAGGCGGCCGCCGTCGGGGCGGGCCCCCGCACCCCGCCCCCGTCCCCGCCCTCATCCACGGGCTCGTCCGCACGCCGGAGGGGAGCCCCCCGGACCGCCGATCACGAGATCACGGGTCCGCGGGACTCCCCTCCGGGTCGCGGGCCGTCGTCAGGCCGCCGCCAGCCACAGGTCCGGGCCGAACACCTCGTAGTGCACGTCCGCCGGGGCGACCCCCTTCTCGATCAGCTGGGCCCTGACCGCGCGCATGAACGGCAGCGGGCCGCACAGGTACGCGTGCGTGCCGGGCGCGACCGGGACGTCCGTGAGGTCGACGAGGCCGGTGCGGGCGCCCTCGGGGGCGTCCTGCTCGTACCAGAGGTGGACCGTCGCCTCGGGGAGCTTCTCCGCGTACGCCGCGTGCTCGGAGCGCAGCGCGTGCTCGGCGGGGGAGCGGTCGGCGTGCACCACGGTGACCGGGGCGCGGTGCCCGGCGGCCGCCAGGTGGGCCAGCATCGCCGTGATCGGGGTCACGCCGATGCCGGCGGAGGCGAGCAGCAGGGGGGTCTGCGGGGCGTCGGCCAGGACGAGGTCGCCGTACGGCTCCGACAGTTCCAGCACGCTGCCCTCCGTCACGTGTGCGTGGAGGTGGTTCGAGACCTCGCCCTCCGGCGTCGTGCCGCCCGGCACCCGCTTGACGCTGATCTGGCGCAGCGTGTCACCGGGTGCGCCGGAAAGGCTGTACTGGCGTATCTGGCGGGCGCCGTCGGCGAGTTCGGCGCGGACGGAGACGTACTGGCCGGCGCGGAAGTCGCGGACCGGGCCGCCGTCCACCGGGCGCAGCCGGAAGGTGACGACGTCGCTGGTCTCGGGGACGCGCTCGACGACCTCCCAGGCGCGCCAGTCGGCGCCGCCGCTCTCCTCGTACAGCCGCTTCTCGACGGCGATCAGCGCGTTCGCCATCAGCCAGTAGACCTCGTCCCAGGCGGCCGCCACCTCCGGGGTGACCGCCTCGCCGAGCACGGCGACGATGGCGGCGAAGAGGTGCTCGTGCACGACGGCGTACTGCTCGGGCGCGATGCCGAGCGAGGCGTGCTTGTGCGCGATGCGGGAGAGCATCGCGTCGGGGCGGCTGTCCGGGTGCTCGACCAGGTGCGTGGCGAAGGCGGCGATGGAACCGGCCAGGGCCTGGCGCTGGGTCCCGGCGGCCTGGTTGCCGCGGTTGAACAGGTCCCGCAGCAGCTCCGGGTGGGCCTCGAACAGCCCCGCGTAGAAGCGCTCGGTGATCTCACCGATCGCGGCGCCCACCACGGGGAGGGTGGCTCGGACGGTCGCTGCGGATGATGCGGACAGCATGAGGTCTCCTCGGACTCGCCTGCGCCACCGGACGGCGCTCGACTGGACGGCACGGTAGTAAAACTTTCATCTGAGATGCAAATTAACTGTCCGGGGGCGGAGGGAGGGGGGCCGGGCATTACGGATGGCGGGGCGAGCGGGCAAGATGGGCCACGAGCGGTACACCTGCCGCACGCGAGGCGTTCACCCCGAGGTCAGCGGCATGATCGAGGTGCGCAACGCGCGTGAAATGGTGTTGTGGTGGGATGCTCAGGTGCCCGACCGCCTCCTGTGATGCAGGAGACAGGCGGCCTGACCGGCAAGGATGGGGAAGCGGAAGATGGACAAGCAGCAGGAGTTCGTGCTCCGGACGTTGGAGGAGCGCGACATCCGGTTCGTACGCCTGTGGTTCACGGACGTGCTGGGCTTCCTCAAGTCCGTCGCCGTGGCCCCGGCCGAACTCGAACAGGCGTTTGATGAAGGCATCGGTTTCGACGGCTCCGCCATCGAGGGCTTCGCCCGGGTGTACGAGTCCGACATGATCGCCAAGCCGGACCCGTCCACCTTCCAGGTCCTCCCCTGGCGCGCGGAGGCCCCCGGCACCGCCCGCATGTTCTGCGACATCCTCATGCCGGACGGCTCCCCGTCCTTCGCCGACCCGAGGTACGTCCTCAAGCGCGCCCTCGCCCGCGCCTCCGACCTGGGCTTCACCTTCTACACCCACCCCGAGATCGAGTTCTTCCTGCTGAAGGACCGCCCCCTCGACGGCTCGCGCCCCACCCCCGCCGACAACTCCGGCTACTTCGACCACACCCCGCAGAACATCGGCATGGACTTCCGCCGCCAGGCGATCACCATGCTGGAGTCGATGGGCATCTCGGTCGAGTTCTCCCACCACGAGGGCGGCCCCGGCCAGCAGGAGATCGACCTGCGGTACGCCGACGCGCTCTCCACGGCCGACAACATCATGACGTTCCGCCTGGTGATGAAGCAGGTCGCGCTGGAGCAGGGCGTGCAGGCGACCTTCATGCCGAAGCCGTTCTCCGAGCACCCCGGCTCCGGTATGCACACCCACCTCTCCCTCTTCGAGGGCGACCGCAACGCGTTCTACGAGTCCGGGTCGGAGTACCAGCTCTCCAAGGTCGGCCGCTCCTTCATCGCGGGCCTGCTCAAGCACGCGGCGGAGATCTCGGCCGTGACCAACCAGTGGGTCAACTCCTACAAGCGCATCTGGGGCGGCTCCGAGCGCACCGCCGGCGCCGGCGGCGAGGCCCCCTCGTACATCTGCTGGGGCCACAACAACCGCTCGGCCCTGGTCCGCGTCCCGATGTACAAGCCCGGCAAGACCGGCTCGGCCCGCATCGAGGTCCGCTCCCTCGACTCCGGCGCCAACCCCTACCTGTCCTACGCCATGCTGCTGGCCGCCGGCCTCAAGGGCGTCGAGGAGGGCTACGAGCTGCCGCCGGGCGCCGAGGACGACGTGTGGGCCCTCTCCGACGCCGAGCGCCGCGCGATGGGCATCGAGCCCCTCCCGCAGAACCTCGGCGAGGCCCTGACCCTGATGGAGCGCAGCGACCTGGTCGCCGAGACCCTCGGCGAGCACGTCTTCGACTTCTTCCTGCGCAACAAGAAGTCGGAGTGGGAGGAGTACCGCTCCGAGGTCACGGCCTTCGAACTGCGGAAGAACCTGCCGGTGCTGTAGGGGGAGGTCGCAGCGGTCGTCCCGCTCGTCCGGCGGGCGGGCCGACGGCCGTGGACCGTCGGCCCGCCGGGCCCCCTTGCTGCCGGAGCGTCCCCGGGCCGGCCGGCTCCCCTTGAACGCGGTCGCGTCGAATGCGGTCGCGACGCTTTCGGTGGATGTGCCGAGGGCGCCAGGAGCAGCGGAGACGGACCGGCGTGGCAGCCCCGCCAGGAGTGGCGGGCACTTCCGTCAGGGCTCCCGGCGCCGTGGGCGTTCAGTACTTCTGCAGGGCGCTGAGATCGATCCAGGTCGAGCATTTGTTGCTCTCGATCCTGTTCGCTCGGCGGACGATCTCCGGATTCTTGCCCAATGCCTCGAAATCTGCACGTGCCGCATCCGCGCGGCGCCGTACTTCATCGCACTGCGCGGCGCTGGGTTTCCCCAGGTCATCGACCAGCATCATGGCGCTCAAGGCCCAGTAGACGCGTGTGAACTGGCGTGCTTCCGTCCTGATGTACCGGTTCCGCTTCCCTTCCGATCCGGTGATCTCGAGGGCCGTCTCGTACTCTCTGTTCATCTTGGTGAAGTCCAGGTTCTGTGCGGCGACATCGGCGATCACGCGATGTGCCTGCAGCGCCTCCAGAGGATCCGCCATGCGCGAGCCGCCGGCTCCGTCGGGTTCCATTCGGGCGGACAACTTCAATGATTCCCGGGCCATGTGTTCCGCGAGTTCGAGGTCCGTGGTCGAAAGCGTCAGGAACAGGCCTGTCAACCGATAAGTGGAAGCGCTCAGATGCAGCTCGCTCTGACCGTACTGCGCGATCAGGCTGTCCACCTGAGTGGCCAGCGTGACGATCTCGTTGCGGCGCGAGGACCCACCTGTGCGGTCGAGTTCGCTCATCTGCACCACGTATTGGGAGATCGCGGCTTGAGCCGCGTCCCGCCGCTGTGCGTTGCCGAGATCCCTCGACGCGTCGACGCCGTAGACCGCGGAAACCGTGGAGGCGACGGCGGACACGGCGGCGATGACGGCACTGGCGACCGCGGCCCTGGTGGACACCTGCTCCGTACTCGGGGGAGGCGTGCCCGTCCGTCGCGGCCGCCGGGCGAAGCGAGGCATGCCCACCTCCCTCGTGGTCCGGCTCCACGCCGCCGCCGTACTGCTTCCCACCGTGAACCACGGGAGTGGCCCGGTCCAGCTCCGGACGGCCGGAAGAGTGCAGTGCCCGGCTCCCGGGGCCGCGCCCGCCCCGACTCGTCGGCGTCCACCGCCGGGGGCTGCGTCCACCGCCGGCCGTCGGCGTCCTCCGGGGTGCGGGGAGTCCTGCCGTGACCGGATGCCGCACCCGGTCGTCCGACGACGTGTCGCTGAGCGGCGCGTTCGTCGGCGGCCGGTGGACCCGGCCTCCGCGTTCGTGCCGAGCGGCACGGGAGGACCGGGAGCGCGCGCCTCGTGACGATGTGCCCGGCCGCGCCGCGACCGTACACGTCCCGGTGTCCGGGTACGTCATGGCGCCGTCCGCCCGGAGCGGCGCGGGACGCGCGAAGTCATCGCTCCTCCGGATGGCAGTGAGGAGCCCTCTCCCCGCCCCTGAACCCGTCTTCCCTCCATTCCTGCTGCGGCGTGATCAGGCGCCCGTCTCTGTTCCAGAACTCCTTCACCTCCACCGTTCTGAGCATGTCGGGGGAGAGGTCCTTGGGCCAGCAGGTGCGCGCGTTCACCTCTGCGTCCGCAAAGGATTTCGCGGAGATGTTTATGGCCGCGTGGGTGAAGTCCGCGCTTTGCAGCTTCGCCTCCCTCAGGTCGGCTTTCCTGAAGCTGGTGGCCTCCAGATCCGCCCCTATCAGTTCGGCTCCCTGCAGGTTGGCGCCGTCGAACACCGCCCCTACGAGCACGGCATCGCGGAATTTGACGCCCCTGAGGTCGACGCCGGTGAAGTCCGCATCACGCAGGATCTTCCCGCTGAAGTTGATTTCATGGATGTCGCGCTTTCCGGGCGAGAATCCCGGGATGCTCTCCGCGGCCTCGACGTTCGCTCGCCATGCGGCGTATTTCTGGGATTCCTCGAAAGAAGCCTGAAGGAACAGGACGGCGAGCCCCACGGCGAGACCGGTGATCAGGCCTCCGCCGATGGCCGAGAGGACCCCGATCCTCGACTCGGTGTCCCGCTGGTGAACGGCCATTCGCCAGGCGTCCGCCGCGAAGAGGCTGCCGAGTACCACGAGTGCGGCGATGAGGGCCCATTGCCAAGGGCCTGCAGTGGGCACGGAAATCCACCCCTTGCCTGAATGCGGGGACTTCCTTCACCATGAACGCCCGCCGGGCGGAGAGAGGGCGTGGACGCGCGAACCACAGCGTGGTGCGACCCTTTTCGACCGTCACGTGATGCGAATGACTGGAAGCCGCTCTCTCCTCCTCCTTATCCCTGGGGGCGCATGATCGCAATAGGGAAGGCGGGGCGCGCGTGCCTCCCGGACCAGGGCACGATCGGGTGACCTTGCCCGCCCACCTCGGTGAGGCGGGGGCGTCCCTGCTGATGCCGATGGCGAAGTCCCGGCACAAGAGGCAGGAGAACGTCCGCCGGTACTTCAAGCCCTCCCCGGAGGGCATCGCCGGGCTGACCAGCCTGCTCGCCCCGGGGGCCTGCGGGCAGCCGCCGGCCCCCGGCCGCCCGTGCCGTGCGGGGCTACTCCGAGTGCTGTCCGGCCAGGTTCGCGAGGACCTGGTGCAGGGGTTCCGTCGCGCGGCGGCGGTACTCCTGGATCGCCCAGCCGTTGCCGTCGGGGTCCTTGAAGTACATGAGCGTCGCGCCGTCCCGCGGAGCGAACTGCTGCGGCTCGCTCACCTCCAGGCCGCGGGCGGTCAGCTCCTCGTGGGCCGCCTTCGCGTCCGTCACGCACAGCTGCATCCCGTGGTACGTCCCCGGGCTCGGCGTGCCCGTGGGGACCTGGAGCCCGTCCACCAGGGCGATCGAGCAGCCCGAGCCGGGCGGCGTGAGCTGCACGATCCGCACGCCCTCCATCACCTCGCCGTCGAGGTCCACGTGGAAGCCGACCTTGTCCCGGTAGAACTCCTTGGCCCGGTCCACGTCGGACACCGGCAACAGGATGACTTCGAGGGTCATGTCCATGGAGCAACTCCTTCGTCGCGACCGTCGTGCGCGCCGTACGGCCCCCCGGGGCAGCCCCGAGGCGCATGGCTGCCCCCACACAACCCGAAACCCGGCCCGGGCGCCACCGTGCCGGCGCGGGTTAGGCTCGGGTCCGTACGACCTTGATCGCAGTCGAGGAGGCCGGGGATGACGGGGCCGGGGCGCAGGAGCAGTACCTTCACGCGGCTGCTGCGGCACGGTTTCACCGATGCCTCCGCCGCCGAACGCCTCCTGGACGGCGCCGAGCTGTCCGCGGTGCGCGACGACCCCGTGCTGCTGGAGGCCCTCGGCCGCACCGCCGACCCCGACCTCGCCCTCCGGGGACTCGCCCGGCTGCTGGAGGCACAGCCCGGCGAGAGCGCCCGGCGCGAGCTGATCGACACCGTGATAGCCGCCAAGCCGCTGCGCGACCGGCTGCTCGGGGTCCTCGGCGCCTCCGCCGCCCTCGCCGACCACCTCGCCCGGCACCCCCGGGACTGGGAGGCCCTGGTCACCTACGAGCCGCGCGACCTGCACCCCGGGGTGGAGGAGTTCGAACGCGGACTCGCCGGGGCCGACGACCCGGTCTCGCTGCGCGTCGCCTACCGGCGCTGCCTGCTGTCCATCGCCGCCCGCGACGTGTGCGGGACCATCGACCTGGCCGAGACCGCCGCCGAACTGGCCGACCTGGCCACCGCCACGCTCCGGTCCGCCCTCGGTCTCGCCCGGGCCGCCGCCCCCGACGACGCCGCGCTGTGCCGGCTCGCGGTGATCGCGATGGGCAAGTGCGGCGGACACGAGCTGAACTACGTCTCCGACGTCGACGTCATCTTCGTGGGCGAGGCCGTCGACGGGGCCGACGAGGGCAAGGCACTGCGCGCCGCCACCAAGCTCGCCTCGCACATGATGCGGATCTGCTCGGAGACCACCGTCGAGGGCTCCATCTGGCCCGTCGACGCCAACCTGCGGCCCGAGGGCCGCAACGGCCCCCTGGTGCGCACGCTCAGCAGCCACCTCGCCTACTACCGGCGCTGGGCCAAGACCTGGGAGTTCCAGGCCCTGCTGAAGGCCCGCCCCGTCGCCGGCGACCTCGCCCTGGGCGCGGAGTACGTGGCCGCCGTCGAGCCGCTGGTGTGGCAGGCCGCCGAGCGGGAGAACTTCGTCGCCGACGTGCAGAGGATGCGGCGGCGGGTCGTCGAGAACATCCCCGTCGCCGAGGTCGAGCGCGAACTCAAGCTCGGGCCGGGCGGGCTGCGCGACGTCGAGTTCGCCGTCCAGCTGCTCCAGCTGGTGCACGGGCGGGCCGACGCGTCGCTGCGCAGCGGCACCACCCTCGACGCCCTGCGGGCGCTCGCCGCCGGCGGCTACGTCGGGCGGGCCGACGCCGTCCAGCTCGACGCCGCCTACCGGTTCCTGCGCTCCATGGAGCACCGCATCCAGCTCCACCAGCTGCGCCGCACCCACCTCGTCCCCGAGGCCGAGGGCGACCAGCGGCGGCTCGGCCGGTCCCTCGGGCTGCGGGCCGACCCGGTGGCCGAGCTGAACCGCGAGTGGAAGCGGCACGCCGCCGTCGTACGCCGGCTGCACGAGAAGCTGTTCTACCGGCCGCTGCTGGACGCGGTGGCCCAGCTCGCCCCCGGCGAGGCGCGGCTGAGCACCGCGGCCGCCCGCGAGCGGCTCGTCGCGCTCGGCTACGCCGACCCGGCCGCGGCCCTGCGGCACCTGGAGGCGCTGGCGTCCGGGGTGACCCGCAAGGCGGCGATCCAGCGGACGCTGCTGCCCGTGCTGCTCGGCTGGTTCGCCGACTCCGCCGACCCCGACGCCGGACTGCTCAACTTCCGCAAGGTGTCGGACGCGCTGGGGAAGACGCCCTGGTACCTGCGGCTGCTGCGCGACGAGGGCGCGGCCGCGGAGAACCTGGCACGGGTCCTGTCGGCCGGCCGGCTCGCCCCCGACCTGCTGATGCGGGCTCCCGAGGCCGTCGCGCTGCTCGGGGACGGCGACGGCGGCGGGCTGGCCCCGCGCGGCCGGGCCCACCTGGAACAGGAGATCCTCGCCGCGGTCAAGCGCGCGGACGGCGCCGTGCAGGCGGTCACCGCGGCGCGCGGGGTGCGGCGCCGGGAGCTGTTCCGCACGGCGGCCGCGGACATCGTCGCCTCCTACGGCACGGAGGCGCAGCCCGTCGAGGCCGACCAGGGCGCCCTCGTCGACCTGGTCGGCGGGGCCGTCTCCGACATCACCGCGGCCACCCTGGCCGGCACCCTGCGGGCCGTGGTGCGCGAGGGCTGGGGCGACACGCTGCCCACCCGGTTCGCGATCATCGGCATGGGGCGGTTCGGCGGCCACGAGCTGGGCTACGGGTCCGACGCGGACGTGCTGTTCGTGCACCAGCCCCGCGAGGGGGCCGACGAGCACGAGGCCGGGCGGGCGGCCAACGCGGTCGTCGCCGAGATGCGGCGGCTGCTGCAGGTGCCCAGCGCCGACCCGCCGCTGCTCGTCGACGCCGACCTGCGGCCGGAGGGGAAGTCCGGGCCGCTCGTGCGGACGCTGAACTCGTACGCGGCCTACTACCGGCGGTGGTCGCTGGGGTGGGAGTCGCAGGCGCTGCTTCGGGCCGAGCCGGTGGCCGGGGACGAGGAACTGGGGCGGCGGTTCGTCGAGCTGATCGACCCGCTGCGGTACCCGCCGGACGGGCTCGGGGACGACGCGGTGCGGGAGATCCGGCGGCTGAAGGCGCGGATGGAGTCGGAGCGGATGCCCCGCGGGGCCGACCCCAAGCTGCACACCAAGCTGGGGCCGGGCGGCCTGTCGGACGTCGAGTGGACCGTGCAGCTGCTCCAGCTGCGGTACGGGGCGCGGGAGGCGGGGCTGCGCACCACGCGCACCCGCGGGGCGCTGGCCGCCGCCCGGGACTGCGGGCTGCTGTCGCGGGAGGACGCGGCGACGCTGGACGAGGCCTGGGTGCTGGCCACCCGGGTGCGCAACGCGGTGATGCTGGTGCGGGGGCGGGCCGGGGACACCTTCCCGTCCGCTCCCCGCGAGCTCGCCGCCGTGGGGCGGTACCTGGGGTACGGGCCCGGTCACGTGGGGGACATGCTGGACGACTACCGGCGGACCGGGCGGCTGGCCCGGCAGGTCGTGGACGCGCTGTTCTACGGGGCGTGACGGCGGGGTGTCGCGGGGCGTGACGGCCCGGGCGGCCGGTACCGCGCCGCCGGAACGGAGCGGGGTCAGGGTCGGGCCGGGCCGGGCGGGGTCCGGGTCACGCCGACCGGCGGGCGGGCGGCCGGTGGAGCACGCGGACGCCGTCGGCGCGGTGCCCGGCCGCGGCCGGTCCGCGGGCCGGGGAGACGGCGTCCTCGGCGCGGCTCGCGGCCACGGCGTGGCTACGGTCTCGACGGTGGATGCCGCGGCAGGGCGTGCGGCAGGGCGCCGTACCAGACGCGGGCCACCGTGTAGCCGAAGGCCAGGCAGACGAGGCCGCCCACGGCGTCCAGCCAGAAGTGGTTGGCGGTGGCGACGATGACGATCAGGGTGGCCGCCGGGTAGAGCAGGCCCAGGACGCGCACCCAGGGGAGCGTGGCCAGGGCGAAGATCGTCAGGCCGCACCACAGTGACCAGCCGATGTGCATGGAGGGCATCGCGGCGTACTGGTTCGACATGTTCTTGAGATCGCCGGAGGCCATCGAGCCCCAGGTCTGGTGGACGACCACCGTGTCGATGAAGACGCCGCCGTTCATCAGGCGGGGCGGGGCCAGCGGATACAGGTAGTAGCCGACCAGGGCCACGGCCGTGGTGGCGAACAGGGCGAGGCGGACGGCCCCGTAGCGGCCGGGATGGGCGCGGTAGAGCCAGACCAGGACGCCCAGGGTCAGCACGAAGTGCAGGGTGGCGTAGTAGTAGTTCATGCCGACGACGAGCCAGGTGACCGAGTTGACCGCGTGGTTGACGGACTCCTCGACGGCTATGGCCAGGTGGTGCTCCATCCGCCAGATCCAGTCGGCGTTGCGCAGCGCCTCGGTCCGCTGCTCGGGGACCGCGTTGCGGATCTGCGAGTACGTCCAGTAACTCACCGCGATCAGCAGGATCTCGAACCACAGGCGCGGGCGGCGCGGAGTGCGCAGCCGCTGCAACCGACCAGGGCGTTGCGGGGCCGTGACAGGCACCGGGACGGCCTGGTCATGGCCTTCCAGAGACGTCACGGTCGATTCACCCATGGACACAGAGTCTGCCAGAAAAGCCTTCTCCTCCGATCATCCCCCGGTCCGATGGGGCACGCACGTTCTTCCCCCTCGGAACCCCTGGGGGGACACGGCGGACGTACCGCCCCGAAGCGGACGTCTCCGCTCCGTGGACGGGCCCGGACCCTGCGGAGGGGGCCGGCCCTGCGGACGGCCCGGCCCCGCGGACGGGGCCAGGTCCTGCGACCGGAGTCAGGCCCCGCTGCCGGGGCCCGCCCCCTATGGCCGGGACCGGTCGCCCGGCGCCGAGGCCGTCGAGCCGCGGACCACCAGCTCCGGCATGAACACGAACTCGCTGTGCGGGGCCGGCGTACCGCCGATCTCCTCCAGCAGGGTGCGCACCGCGGCCTGCCCCATCGCGGGGACCGGCTTGCGGACCGTCGTCAGGGGCGGGTCGGTGAAGGCGATCAGGGGGGAGTCGTCGAACCCGACGACGGAGATGTCGTGGGGGACGGACAGGTCGCGCTGGCGGGCCGCCCGTATCGCGCCGAGGGCCATCATGTCGCTGGCGCACACCACCGCCGTGCAGCCGCGGTCGATGAGGGCCATGGTGGCGGCCTGGCCGCCCTCCAGGGTGTAGAGGGAGTGCTGGACCAGGTCCTGCTCGACCGTCTCCGCGCTCAGCCCGAGGCTCTCCTGCATGGCGCGGACGAAGCCCTCGATCTTGCGCTGCACCGGCACGAAGCGCTTCGGGCCGAGGGCCAGGCCGATCCGGGTGTGGCCGAGGGACGCGAGGTGGGTGACCGCCAGGGCCATCGCCGCCCGGTCGTCGGGGGAGATGAACGGCGCCTGCACCTTGGGGGAGAAGCCGTCGACGAGCACGAAGGGGACGCCCTGCGCGCGCAGCTGCTCGTAGCGCTGCATGTCGGCGGTGGTGTCCGCGTGCAGGCCGGAGACGTAGATGATGCCGGCGACCCCGCGGTCCACCAGCATCTCGGTCAGCTCGTCCTCGGTGGAGCCGCCCGGCGTCTGGGTGGCGAGCACCGGGGTGTAGCCCTGGCGGGTCAGCGCCTGGCCGATGACCTGGGCCAGGGCCGGGAAGATGGGGTTCTCCAGCTCGGGAGTGATCAGGCCGACCAGGCCGGCGCTGCGCTGGCGCAGGCGGACGGGGCGCTCGTAGCCCAGGACGTCCAGAGCGGCGAGCACGGACTGGCGGGTGGTGGCGGCGACGCCGGGCTTCCCGTTGAGGACGCGGCTGACGGTCGCTTCGCTCACCCCCGCCTGCGCGGCGATGTCGGCAAGCCGTGTGGTCACAGGGTTGGACTGTACCGGCCAGGTGTCCCCTTGCACACCGAACGGACGCCTCGGGCGACCTGTCGGACGGCCCCGGCCGGTCTGCTGCGTCATCGCGCTCCCTCGTGAAAGTGATGGCAAGAGCTTGCAGAGTCTTGCACAACCCGCCCCTGACCGCTCCACCGTTGGAAACAAGCGTCTCATGACGGTCGCTGAGAGGTCACGTCCGAATAACTTCGGAGATCCCTTGCACTTCTTTTCTGCAAGGTCTTTCGCAACGCTTACATCGCTGTTACGTTCTGGACGCCCGGCGGCCGCAAAGGCGCAGTCGGCAAGTCGACAGGGGCGGCGGACGGGGCCGCTCCTGGGCTACACGGGCTTTCACCCTCAAGGAGAACTCAATGCGGCGTGGCATAGCGGCCACCGCGCTGGTGGCGTCCCTCGCCCTCGCGGCGACGGCCTGCGGCGGAGACAGCGACAGCGGCGACTCGGCCGGCGGCCCGGTCACCATCACCTGGTGGGACACCTCCAACGCGACCAACGAGGCGCCGACGTACCAGGCCCTGGTCAAGGAGTTCGAGGCCGCCAACAAGGACGTCAAGGTCAAGTTCGTCAACGTCCCCTTCGACCAGGCGCAGAACAAGTTCGACACCGCCGCCGGTTCCAAGGGCGCCCCGGACGTGCTGCGCTCCGAGGTCGGCTGGACCCCCGCCTTCGCCAAGAAGGGCTTCTTCCTGCCGCTGGACGGCACCGAGGCCCTCGCCGAGCAGGACAAGTTCAAGTCCAACCTGATCGAGCAGGCGAAGTACGAGGGCAAGACGTACGGCGTCCCCTTCACCACGGACACCCTCGCCTTCGTCTACAACAAGGAACTGTTCGCGAAGGCCGGCGTCGAGGTCCCCAAGACCTGGGACGACCTGAAGAAGGCCGCCGCCACCGTCAAGGACAAGACCGGCGTCGACGGCTACTGGGGCTCCACCGCCGGCTACTACGCCCAGCCGTTCCTGTACGGCGAGGGCACCGACATGGTCGACGCCGACGCCAAGAAGATCACCGTCAAGTCCGCCGAGGCCCAGAAGGCGTACGGCACCTGGCTGGGCCTCTTCGACGGCAAGGGCCTGCACAAGGCCGACGTGACCGCCGACGCCTACGCCCACATCCAGGACGCGTTCGTCAACGGCAAGGTCGCCTCGATCGTCCAGGGCCCGTGGGAGATCACCAACTTCTACAAGGGTTCCGCCTTCAAGGACAAGAACAACCTCGGCATCGCCACCGTCCCGGCCGGCTCCGCCGGCAAGGCGGGCGCCCCGACCGGCGGCCACAACCTCTCGGTCTACGCCGGCTCCACCAAGGAGAAGCAGGAGGCCGCGCTGAAGTTCGTGAACTTCATGACCTCGGCCAAGGCGCAGGAGACCATCGCGCTGAAGAACTCCACGCTGCCCACGCGTGACGACGCCTACACCGACCAGGTCAAGGCCGACCCGGGCATCGCCGGCTACCAGACGGTCCTCTCCGCCGCCCAGCCGCGCCCGGCCCTGCCCGAGTACAGCTCGCTGTGGGGTCCGCTGGACGACGAGCTCCCGCAGATCGCGAGCGGCAAGGAGTCCCTGGACAAGGGCCTGGGCGACGCGGAGACCGCGATCGTCAAGCTGGTGCCGGACTTCAGCAAGTAATGCCCGCGTGGCCGCCGGACCCGCTTCCCGCAGGGGAGGGTCCGGCGGCCGCCGGCCTGTGTGCCGTACTCCTTGATCATCCAGAAGGTGCCGAACATGACAGTCGCCATCGATCGCGCGACCGGCAAGCGCCGCGGTGACCGCGCGCCCCGCCCCGGCCCGGCAGGCCGCCTGAAGCGCAGTTTCCAGAAGCACTGGTACGCCTACGCCATGATCGCGCCGGTGGCCCTGGTGCTCGGTGTCATCGTGCTGTACCCCCTGGCGTACGGCTTCTACCTCACCCTCACCGACGCGGACAGCCTGAACTCGGCCCGCACCATCGGCGTCAACGAGATCGAGGCCACCTACAAGTTCATCGGCATCGACAACTACGCCGACATCCTGTGGGGCGAGACGGCCTACGACCGCTTCTGGTCGCACTTCCTCTGGACGATCGTGTGGACGGCCGCCTGCGTCGCCCTGCACTACGGCATCGGCCTGGGCCTCGCCCTGCTGCTCAACCAGAAGCTGCGCGGGCGCACCCTCTACCGGCTGGTCCTGATCCTGCCGTGGGCCGTGCCGACCTTCGTCACCGTCTTCGGCTGGCGCTTCATGCTCGCCGACGCCGGCATCGTCAACACCGCCCTGGACTCCCTCGGCCTGCCGACGCCGCAGTGGCTGGAGGACACCTTC
This sequence comes from Streptomyces sp. NPDC014882, assembly GCF_043081325.1. NCBI lineage: Bacteria > Bacillati > Actinomycetota > Actinomycetes > Kitasatosporales > Streptomycetaceae > Streptomyces > Streptomyces sp. NPDC014882. The sequence goes on along the minus strand of NZ_JBIBWL010000017.1, from coordinate 10,793 downwards.
TGGCAGCGCGTCGCCGCCATCACGGTCAACACCTGGTGTGGTGTTCCCTTCATGATGATCTCCCTGCTCGGCGGCCTGCAGTCCATCGACGCCAGCCTGTACGAGGCGGCCGAGATGGACGGCGCGAACGCCTGGCAGCGGTTCCGCCACGTCACCCTGCCCGGCCTGCGCTCGGTCAGCTCCACCGTGGTCCTGCTCGGCGTCATCTGGACCTTCAACCAGTTCGCCGTCATCTTCCTGCTGTTCGGCAACACCGCCCCGGAGGCGCAGATCCTCGTGACCTGGGCCTACCAGCTCGGCTTCGGACAGCAGCCGCGCGAGTTCGCCGAGTCCGCGGCCTACGGCATGCTGCTGCTGGCCATCCTGGTCGTCTTCACCTCCTTCTACCGCCGCTGGCTGAACCGCAATGAGCAGCAGCTCGCGATCTGAGGCAGGAGTCCCCATGAGCACCTCCACCGTCACCCCGACCGCTCCGGCGGACCGGCCCGCCGACGACGGGACCCCGGCCCGCGGGTCGCGCCGGCGCAGCGAGAGCAGCCCGCTGGCGCGCCTCGCCTCGCACGGCCTGCTGACCGTGGCCGGACTGATCGCGCTGTTCCCGGTCGCCTGGCTGGTCTTCCTGTCCCTCGGCCCCGACAAGGACGACTACCTGCGTCCCGGCGGCATCTGGGGCAAGATGACGCTGGACAACTACACGTTCATCCTGCAGAACACGAACTTCTTCGACTGGCTGAAGAGCTCGCTGATCGTCTCGCTCGGCACCACGGTCATCGGCGTCCTGGTCGCCGCCACCACCGGCTACGCAGTCTCCCGCATGCGCTTCCCGGGCTACCGGAAGTTCATGTGGGTGCTCCTGCTCACCCAGATGTTCCCGGTGGCCGTCCTGATGGTCCCGATGTACCAGATCCTCTCGGACCTGCGGCTCATCGACAGCTACCTCGGACTCGTCCTCGTCTACTGCTCGACGGCGGTGCCGTACTGCGCCTGGCTGATGAAGGGCTACTTCGACACCATCCCGTTCGAGATCGACGAGGCGGGACGCGTCGACGGACTGACCCCCTTCGGCACGTTCGCGCGGCTGATCCTGCCGCTCGCCAAGCCGGGGCTGGCGGTCGCCGCGTTCTACAGCTTCATCACGGCGTTCGGCGAGGTCGCCTTCGCCACGACGTTCATGCTCGACGACGAGAAGTACACCCTCGCCGTCGGCCTGCAGAGCTTCGTCAGCGAGCACGACGCGCAGCGCAACCTGATGGCCGCCACCGCGGTGCTGATCGCGATACCCGTCTCCGCGTTCTTCTACCTCGTGCAGAAGAACCTGGTGACCGGCCTGACCGCCGGGGGCACGAAGGGGTGACGCCCCGCCGGGAGGACGGTCGCGCGACCGCCGTCGACCACCGGCCGCGGTCCCGCCGCGGCCGCTCCCGGCGCCGCCCCGGGCGGGCCGAGCCCGCGGGCGGACCCGGCCCGCGCCCCGCCGAGGGCGCTGCCACCGAAGACCCGAGGCGGCCGCGGTCACCATCCGACCCCGCTGTGACCGCGGCCGCCTCGTCAGCCACCGCCGTACCTCCGGCACCGCCGCACATCCGCCCGAACCCGATGACTCCTCTCCCGCGCCCGACCTCGCTCGGGCGCGGGACACCCACCGCCTCAAGGAAGCCATGAGCCAGCAGCACTCCGCCGCCCCGGCCCCGACCACCCGGCCCGCCCCGGCCGTCGCCACCGTCGCGCAGCGCGGCGACTGGTGGCGGGACGCGGTCATCTACCAGGTGTACCCGCGCAGTTTCGCCGACAGCAACGGCGACGGCATGGGCGACCTGGAGGGCGTACGCTCCCGACTCCCGTACCTGCGCGACCTCGGCGTGGACGCCGTGTGGCTGAGCCCCTTCTACGCCTCGCCGCAGGCCGACGCCGGCTACGACGTCGCCGACTACCGTGCCGTCGACCCGATGTTCGGCAACCTCCTGGACGCCGACGCCCTGATCCGCGACGCCCACGGGCTGGGCCTCAGGATCATCGTCGACCTGGTCCCCAACCACTCCTCCGACCAGCACGAGTGGTTCAAGCGGGCGCTCGCCGAGGGCCCCGGCTCCGCGCTGCGCGACCGCTACCACTTCCGCCCCGGCAAGGGCGCGGACGGCGAGCTGCCGCCCAACGACTGGGAGTCCATCTTCGGCGGCCCGGCCTGGACCCGGGTGACCGAGCCCGACGGCACGCCCGGCGAGTGGTACCTGCACCTCTTCGCGCCCGAGCAGCCCGACTTCAACTGGGAACACCCGGCCGTCGGCGACGAGTTCCGCTCCATCCTGCGGTTCTGGCTCGACATGGGCGTCGACGGCTTCCGCATCGACGTGGCGCACGGCCTGGTGAAGGCGGAGGGCCTGCCCGACCTGGGTTCCCACGACCAGCTCAAGCTGCTGGGCAACGATGTCATGCCGTTCTTCGACCAGGACGGCGTGCACGAGGTCTACCGGCAGTGGCGCCTGGTTCTCGACGAGTACGCCGGTGAGCGCATCTTCGTCGCCGAGGCGTGGACCCCGACCGTCGAGCGGACCGCCCACTACGTCCGCCCCGACGAGCTGCACCAGGCCTTCAACTTCCAGTACCTGGCGACCGAGTGGGACGCCAAGGAGCTGCGCGAGGTCGTCGACCGCACCCTGGAGGCCATGCGCCCGGTCGGCGCCCCCGCCACCTGGGTGCTCTCCAACCACGACGTCACCCGGCACGCCACCCGCTTCGCCAACCCGCCCGGTCTCGGCACCCAGATCCGCACGGCGGGCGACCGCGACCTGGGCCTGCGGCGCGCCCGCGCGGCCAGCCTGCTGATGCTGGCGCTGCCCGGCTCCGCCTACGTCTACCAGGGCGAGGAACTGGGGCTGCCGGACGTCGTCGACCTGCCCGACGAGGTCCGCCAGGACCCGGCGTACTTCCGCGGCGCCGGCCAGGACGGCTTCCGCGACGGCTGCCGGGTCCCGATCCCGTGGACCCGCGAGGGCTCGTCGTACGGCTTCGGCGGCGGCGGCAGCTGGCTGCCGCAGCCCGCGGGCTGGGCCGAGCTGAGCGTCGAGGCGCAGCAGGGCGTGCCCGGTTCGACGCTGGAGCTGTACCGCTCGGCACTGGCGCTGCGCCGGTCCCGGCCGGACCTCGGCGCGGGCGACTCGGTGGAGTGGCTGCGTGCCCCCGAGGGCGTCCTGGCGTTCCGGCGCGGCGCGTTCGTGTGCGTCGCCAACACCACGGGTGCGCCGGTGACCGTGCCGTCCTACGGCCGTGTCCTGCTCGCCAGCGGTGAGCTGAGCGAGACGGACGGCGGGACGGGGCTTCCGGCGGACACCACGGTGTGGTTCGCCACGGACTGACGGTTCGCCGCGGACTGGCGGTTCGCTGCGGCCTGCCGGTCCGGACCGAACCGAACCGGACCAGGTCGGAGCGGACCGGACCGGAGCGGACCGGACCGATTCGGTCCGGTCCGCTCCTACGTGACCCGACGGCCCGGCCGCCACGGCCCGACGGTCCCGCGAAACTTCTTGCATCAACTTCTCCCGGCCCGCTGCCTTTTCAGGCAGCGGGCCTTTAACATCTGCGTCACCGCAAGGTTGCTGGAATCTTTCAGCAAGAACCTTCAACGTCGAAGGAACCCCACATGGCACGCAGGACCCTCTCCGGGGCGCTGGCCCTCTCGGCCGCCGCCCTTGTCATGACCCCGTCGTTGGCGCAGGCCTCCCCGCCCGGCACCAAGGACGTCACCGCCGTCCTCTTCGAATGGAACTTCGCCTCCGTCGCCCGGGAGTGCACCACCACCCTCGGCCCCGCCGGCTACGGATACGTGCAGGTCTCCCCGCCCGCCGAGCACATACAGGGCTCCCAGTGGTGGACGTCGTACCAGCCGGTCAGCTACAAGATCGCCGGACGCCTCGGCGACCGCGCGGCCTTCCAGAACATGGTGAACACCTGCCACGCGGCCGGTGTGAAGGTCGTCGCCGACGCGGTCGTCAACCACATGTCCGCGGGCAACGGCACCGGCACCGGCGGCTCGTCGTACACGAAGTACAACTACCCCGGCCTGTACTCCTCGTACGACTTCGACAACTGCACCTCGCAGGTCACCAACTACCAGGACCGCTGGAACGTCCAGAACTGCGAGCTGGTCGGCCTCGCCGACCTCGACACCGGCGAGGACTACGTCCGCGGGGCCATCGCCAAGTACCTGAACGACCTGCTCTCCCTCGGCGTCGACGGCTTCCGCGTCGACGGGGCCAAGCACATCGCGGCCGCCGACCTCGCGAACATCAAGTCCCGCCTGACCAACCCGAACGCCTACTGGAAGCAGGAGGTCATCTACGGCAGCGGCGAGGCCGTCCAGCCCACCGAGTACACCGGCAACGGCGACGTCCAGGAGTTCCGGTACGCCTACGACCTCAAGCGGGTCTTCAACAACGAGAACCTCGCCTACCTGAAGAACTACGGCGAGGGCTGGGGCTACATGAACAGCTCCGTCTCCGGCGTCTTCGTCGACAACCACGACACCGAGCGCAACGGCTCCACGCTCAGCTACAAGGACGGCGCCACCTACACGCTGGCCAACGTCTTCATGCTGGCCTGGCCCTACGGCGCCCCGGACGTCAACTCCGGTTACGAGTTCTCCGACACCGACGCCGGCCCGCCCAACGGCGGCTCCGTGAGCGCCTGCTGGCAGAACGGCTGGAAGTGCCAGCACGCCTGGCCCGAGATCCAGCGCATGGTCGCCTTCCGCAACGCCACCCGAGGCCAGTCGGTGACCAACTGGTGGGACAACGGCGGCGACGCGATCGCCTTCGGCCGGGGCTCCAAGGGCTTCGTCGCGATCAACCACGAGAGCGGTTCCCTGAGCCGGACCTACCAGACCTCGCTGCCCGCCGGGACGTACTGCAACGTGCAGAGCAACACGACGGTGACGGTCAACTCCAGCGGCCAGTTCACCGCCACCCTGGGCGCGAACACCGCGCTGGCGATCTACGCGGGCAAGTCCAGCTGCTGACCGCGTGACCTGACCGCGTGACATGAGCGTATGACAGCAAGGGTCGTGAAATTTCTTGCCGAGTCTTTCACGACCCTTGCTGTAAACCTTTCGTCAGGGTTACGGTCACGCCGGCGCCCGGCGACGCAGTCGTCCCGTGGCGCAGGGGTCGGACCCAATGAGCCGTAATCGCAAGGAGTTCACACCTGTGACACCGAGATGGCCGGCGCCCGGGACGCGCCGCACCACCCGTGCCGGACGGGTCGCCGCGGTCACCGCGGCAGCCCTCGCGGCAGCGCTCGTGCAGCCGCTCGCGGCCCGCGCCGCCACCCCGCCCCCGCCGCCCTCCGACGCGGCGCTGGCGAAGACCGCCGCCCGGCACGACCTCACCCGCGAGCAGTTCTACTTCGTCCTGCCGGACCGTTTCGCCAACGGCGACACCGCCAACGACCGGGGAGGCCTGACCGGTTCCCGGCTCGCCACCGGCTACGACCCCACCGACAAGGGCTTCTACCAGGGCGGCGACCTCAAGGGCCTCACCCGGCGCCTCGACTACATCAAGGGGCTCGGCACCACCGCCCTGTGGCTGGCGCCCCTCTTCAAGAACCAGCCCGTCCAGGGCACCGGGAAGGACGCCTCGGCCGGCTACCACGGCTACTGGATCACCGACTTCACCCAGGTCGACCCGCACTTCGGCACCAACGAGGACCTCGAGACCCTCATCGACAAGGCGCACGCCAAGGGGATGAAGGTCTTCTTCGACGTCATCACCAACCACACCGCCGACGTCGTCGACTACCAGGAGAAGTCCTACGGCTACCTCGCCAAGGGCGCCTTCCCGTACCTGACGAAGGACGGCGAGCCCTTCGACGACGCCGACCACGCGGGCACGAAGGACTTCCCCGAGGTCGACGCCGGCTCCTTCCCGCGCACGCCCGTCGTGCCGCCGGCGAGGAAGGACCTCAAGGTCCCCTCCTGGCTCAACGACCCCACGATGTACCACAACCGGGGCGACTCGACCTTCGCCGGCGAGAGCTCGACGCACGGCGACTTCTCCGGCCTCGACGACCTGTGGACCGAGCGTCCCGAGGTCGTCCGGGGGATGGAGAGGATCTACCAGCGCTGGGTGCGGGACTTCGGCGTCGACGGCTTCCGCATCGACACCGTCAAGCACGTGAACATGGAGTTCTGGACGCAGTGGGCCACGGCCCTCGACGCCTACGCCGCGAAGCGGGGCCGCGACGACTTCTTCATGTTCGGCGAGGTCTACTCCGCCGACACGGCCGTCACCTCCCCGTACGTCACCCGGGGCCGCCTCGACGCCACCCTCGACTTCCCCTTCCAGGAGGCGGCCCGCCAGTACGCCTCCCAGGGCGGCAGCGCGAAGAAGCTCGCCGCCGTCTTCGGCGACGACTACCGGTACACCACCGACAAGGCCAACGCCTACGAGCAGGTCACCTTCCTCGGCAACCACGACATGGGCCGCATCGGCACCTTCCTGAACCAGGACAACCCGAAGGCCACGGACGCCGAACTCCTCGCCAAGGACAAGCTCGCCAACGAGCTGATGTTCCTCAGCCGCGGCAACCCCGTCGTCTACTACGGCGACGAACAGGGCTTCACCGGCGCCGGCGGCGACAAGGACGCCCGCCAGACGATGTTCGCCTCGAAGACCGCCGACTACCTCGACGACGACCGGATCGGCACCGACCGCACCCACGCGTCCGACGCCTACGACACCGACGCCCCGCTCTACCGGCAGATCAGCGCCCTCGCGAAGCTCCGCAAGGCCCACCCGGCGCTCACCGACGGCATCCAGACCGAGCGGTACGCGGCGGACGGCGCGGGCGTCTACGCCTTCTCCCGCACGGACGCGAGGACCGGCACCGAGTACGTGGTCGCCTTCAACAACGCGGACGAGGCCACGTCGGCCACCTTCGCGACCGGCTCGGCGAAGACGGCCTTCCGCGGCCTCCACGGCACCTCCGCGACCGTCACCTCCGACGCCGGCAAGAAGATCACCGTGACCGTCCCCGCGGGCGCGGCGATCGTCCTCGAGGCGGCCGGGAGGCCCGCCGCGCCGGCCGTGAAGCCCACCGTCACCCTCCGGGCCCCGGCCGCCGGCGCCACCGGCACCGTCGAACTGGGCGCCGACGTGGACGGCGGCGGGCTCAACCGCGTCGTCTTCGCCGCCCAGGTGGGCAACGGCGCCTGGCGCACGCTCGGCTCCGCCGACCACGCCCCCTACAAGGTCACGCAGGTCGTCGGCGAGGACGTGCCCCCCGGCACCGCCCTGCGCTACAAGGCCGTGGTGATCGACTCGGCCGGCCGCACGGCGAGCGCCACCGCCGCCTCCACCACCGGCACCCCGCCCGCCCCCGAGGTCCCCACCGCCTCCTCCCGCGATCATGCGGTCGTCCACTACAAGCGCACCGACGGCGACTACGCGGACTGGGGCCTGTACGCCTGGGGCGACCTCGCCGACGGCGAGTCCACGAACTGGCCCGACAGCCACCCCTTCACCGGCCGCGACGCCTACGGCGCCTTCGCCTACGTCAAGCTCAAGCCCGGCGCGTCCGGCGTGAGCTTCCTCGTCATCGACAAGCAGGGCAACAAGGACGTCACCGCCGACCGCACGATCGACGTCACGAAGACCGGCGAGGTCTGGATCGAGCAGGGCAAGGAGACCGTCCTGACCGAACGGCCCGCCTACCCGGCGCCGGACAGGAGCAAGGCCGTCCTGCACTACCACCGGGCCGACGGGAACTACGACGGCTGGGGCCTGCACACCTGGACCGGTGCCGCGAACCCCACCGAGTGGTCGAACCCGCTGAAGCCGGTGCGCACCGACGGCTACGGCGCGGTCTTCGAGGTGCCGCTCACCGAGGGCGCCACCAGCCTCAGCTACATCCTCCACAAGGGCGACGAGAAGGACCTCCCCACCGACCGGTCGCTCGACCTCACGGCGGACGGCCACGAGGTGTGGCTGATCGGCGGCCAGGAGAAGCACCTCCTGCCGCAGCCCGCCGGCTCCGCCGCCGCCCTCGACCTCACCACCTCCAAGGCGGTCTGGATCGACCGGGACACCGTCGCCTGGAACGGCTCCGACGCGGCCGCCTCCACCCAGCTGCTGTACTCCCGCACCGGCTCGATCACGGCGGAGGGCGGCGCGCTCACCGGCGCCGACCAGCGCTGGCTGCGGCTCGCGAAGAGCACCCTGACCGACGCCCAGAAGGCGAGGTTCCCGCACCTGAAGGCCTCCACCGCCTGGACCGTCGACCCGCGTGACCGCGACCGCGTCCGCGAGGCGCTGCGCGGCCAGGTCGTCGCCTCCCAGCGGGCCGCGAACGGCGCCGTGCTCACCGCCACCGGAGTGCAGACCGCGGGCGTCCTCGACGACCTCTACGCGGCCGCGACCAAGGCAGACCTGGGCCCGACGTTCCGCGACGGCCGTCCCACCCTGGCCGTCTGGGCGCCGACCGCGCAGAAGGTGTCCCTGGAGATCGACGGCTCCACCGTCCGGATGAAGCGCGACGACGCCACCGGCGTCTGGTCCGTGACCGGCCCGAGGTCCTGGAAGAACAAGCCCTACCGCTACGCCGTCACGGTGTGGGCGCCCGGCGTCCGCCGGGTCGTCACCAACAAGGTCACCGACCCCTACTCGGTCGCCCTGACCGCGAACTCCGCGCGCAGCCTGGTCGTCGACCTCGACGACCGGGCGCTCGCCCCCGAGGGCTGGTCGAAGCTGGCCAAACCCGCGGCCGTCCCCCTGAAGGACGCCCAGATCCAGGAACTGCACGTCCGGGACTTCTCGGTGGCCGACCCGACCGCCGACGCCCCCGGCACCTACCTCGCCTTCACCGACAAGGACAGCGACGGCTCCGCGCACCTGCGGCGACTGGCGAGGTCCGGCACGTCGTACGTCCACCTGCTGCCCGTCTTCGACATGGCCACCGTCCCCGAGGAGAAGGCCGACCAGGCGGCCCCCGGCTGCGACCTCGCCTCCTACCCGGCCGACTCCGACCAGCAGCAGGAGTGCGTGGCGAAGTCGGCCGCCAAGGACGCCTACAACTGGGGCTACGACCCCTACCACTACACGGTCCCCGAGGGCTCCTACGCCACCGACCCCGACGGCACGGCCCGTACCGTCGAGTTCCGCGAGATGGTCAAGGCGCTCAACCAGGACGGCCTGCGCGTCGTCATGGACGTCGTCTACAACCACACCGCCGCGGCCGGACAGGCGTCCACCAGCGTCCTGGACAAGGTGGTGCCCGGCTACTACCAGCGGCTGCTGGCCGACGGCTCGGTCGCCAACAGCACCTGCTGCGCCAACACCGCCACCGAGAACGCCATGATGGGCAAGCTGGTCGTCGACTCGATCGTCACCTGGGCGAAGGAGTACAAGGTCGACGGCTTCCGCTTCGACCTCATGGGCCACCACCCCAAGGCCAACATCCTGGCGGTCCGCGAGGCCCTGGACGCGCTGACCCCCGCCAGGGACGGCGTCGACGGCAAGAAGATCATCCTCTACGGCGAGGGCTGGAACTTCGGCGAGGTCGCCGACGACGCCCGCTTCGTGCAGGCCACCCAGAAGAACATGGCCGGCACGGGCGTCGCGACCTTCTCCGACCGCGCCCGCGACGCCGTCCGCGGCGGCGGCCCCTTCGACGAGGACCCGGGCGTCCAGGGCTTCGCCTCCGGCCTCTACACCGACCCCAACTCCTCCACCGCCAACGGCACCCCCGCCGAGCAGAAGGCCCGCCTGCTGCACTACCAGGACCTGATCAAGGTCGGGCTCAGCGGCAACCTCGCCGCCTACCGGTTCACCGACACGTCCGGCAAGGAGGTCACCGGCGCCCGGGTCGACTACAACGGCGCCCCGGCCGGCTACGCGGACGCCCCCGGCGACGCCCTCGCCTACGCCGACGCCCACGACAACGAGTCGCTGTTCGACGCCCTCGCCTTCAAGCTCCCGGCGGGCACCTCCGCCGCCGAGCGGGCCCGCATGCAGGTCCTGGCGATGGCCACGGCCACCCTCTCGCAGGGCCCGGCGCTCTCCCAGGCCGGCACCGACCTGCTGCGCTCCAAGTCCCTGGACCGCAACTCCTACGACAGCGGCGACTGGTTCAACGCGATCCACTGGAACTGCGCCGACGGCAACGGCTTCGCCCGCGGACTGCCCCCGGCCGCCGACAACGCCGCCAAGTGGTCCTACGCCAAGCCCCTGCTGACCCGGATCGGCGTGGGCTGCGCCCAGATCACGGGCGCCTCGGCCGCCTACCAGGACCTGCTGAGGATCCGTACGGCGGAGAAGGCGTTCTCCCTCGGCACGGCCGAGCGGGTGCAGTCGGCGCTCTCCTTCCCGCTCTCCGGCGAGGACGAGACGCCCGGCGTCATCACCATGCGACTCGGTGACCTGGTCGTCGTGTTCAACGCGACGCCCGACGCACAGGACCAGCGGGTCGACGCGCTCGCCGGGACCGGCTACCGCCTGCACCCGGTGCAGGCCGCCGGGGCCGACGGCACCGTCAAGGCCGCCGCCTACGCGACGGGCACCGGCACCTTCACCGTCCCGGCACGGACCGTCGCGGTGTTCACCCGCACTCCCTGAGAACCGCACCGCCCCGGTGGAGCGGACCTCGAACCCGGGTCCGCTCCACCGGGGTGTCCGGTGGGCGACACACCGGCCACCGACCCGCGGCCTGCCCCCTAGGGCGTGTCTGACAATTCCCGCCGGGCGCGCGACGCCTGGCACGGCACCTCGCCGCGTTGTCGGATCACCCGAGTACACCCAGTACACGGG
>NZ_JBIBWL010000016.1:19544-171386 GCF_043081325.1 Streptomyces sp. NPDC014882 | reverse complement strand
TCCGACTCTATCAGACCGTTTCCCGGCCCGATCTCCTCGGCGCTTTCCAGAATCCCGCGCTTTTCTTCGCGGTTTCCTTTCCGGCGGTTCCGACTTTATCAGATCCTTTCGGTTCCGATTCCCTGTCGGCGGGATTCGCCTTGGGCTTCCGGCTTTCGCCTGTCGGCCTTTCGACATTCACTACGTTAGCCGATTCCCTCGCCGACTCATAATCGAGCTTCGTCAGGTTCGAATTCAGACATGCGAGCACGTCGAATTCGACCCCGCTGAGGGGCGTCGTAGGTAGTGGGTTGGCCGCTTCCGGCTGCTGGCGAATGCCGTACCCGGTTCAAGCGGCTCGGGCTACGTTACGCCCCTGTCCAAGGCGAGTCAACTTCGGCAGTGCCCGGGCGCACGGGCCCGGCAGAAGCTCACGACGGTCGGGCCGCCGACGCCTCCGTGCCGTCAGGGGGCGGACCCCCGTCACCGGGGCCCCGGTACGTTCCTGGGGAGTCGGCGGCGGCCGGCCGTCGACGTGCACCGCCGGCTGCTCGTCGTTGTGCACGGTGACCGTGGTCCCGGCGGTGCGGAAGAACGCGCAAGCGGGCGTCCCTCCACCCGTCCGGCCCGAGTCGGCGCGCACCGCGCGCCACGCTCGCGGGCGATCGCGCGTCTTCGGGCCCACCGCTTTGCGGCGTCTCGTCGGCAGGCCGCGAGCAAGGCGCACGGGGCGGCTCAGCCTGCGGCGGACGGCTTGGCTCTCGGGCTCAGCCGGTACGCCGAAACCGTCGGGTCACCGGCGAGGTAGAAGCGGTGCTGCCAGTCGTGGGCTTTGCTCACGCCCACCCGAGGACCGATCCGGATGAGTGCCGCGGGTACCGGCTCGCCCTCGGACAGCGCGACCGCGGCGCCTGCCAGGAGATCTGCGCCGTTGTGCTCCGCCGTGATGCCGAGCGCTTGGCAGAAGTTTCCCGGCCCCCGCGCGAGACGCGGACTCTCGACCGTGCCCCCTCGCCGCTCGCGTGCCAGGTCCTCCCCCTCGATGACCCTGCCTGCCCGGATGAGGACGGCTGAAGCGATGCCGTCCGTCCCGGTGACGATGTTGGCGCACCAGTGGAGACCGTGGGACCGGTAGACGTACATGTGTCCCGCCGGTCCGAACATGACGGCGTTGCGGGGTGTCTTGCCCCGGTGGGCGTGGGAGGCGGGGTCGGCCGCACCGGAGTACGCCTCGGTCTCCGTGATGGTGATGCTCACGGTTCCTTCGGGGGTCTCATGGGTGAGGACGGCACCGAGCAGCTTGGGCGCGACCTCTTCCGCGGGGTGGGCAAGGTTCTCGACGTTCACGCTGACCGCCTTGACATGGATGGGTGGAGTGGACGTACACGTGTCCGGGAGGGCCGGAACTCACGCTGTCGGGGGCGGTGCGTTCGCGGGAGGCGTGGGAGTCCGGGTCGTTCGGGCCGTCGTGGGCCTCGGCCTCGGCGGGATCCGGGGGGATCGGGCCGGCCGGGGTGATCGGGCCGGCCGGGGCGGCGCGCACGACGAGGTGGCCGAGGAGATCGGGGCGGCCTCCGGAACGGGGCGCTCGAAGAAGGTCCTGGGCAGGGGCGTACGGTCGGGGGTCGCGATCATGCCCTCCGAGCGTAAAGGGGAGACGGTCGGTGCGCCGGGGTGGCCAGTGGGCACCCGGCTTGCCAGGGTGGGGTGCGGAACCGGTTCCTGCCGGAATGCGTTTGTAGGGATCAAGGGGCAGGGATCAAGGATCCCGTCGTAGAGGTCTAGAGGGAGAGTCATGGCGTTCAAGAAGCTGCTCGCGAGTCTCGGGGCCGGTGGGGCCTCGGTCGAGACGGTGCTGACCGAGGTCAACGTCGTTCCGGGTGGCGTGGTGCAGGGCGAGGTGCGGATCCAGGGCGGGTCCGTGAACCAGCAGATCGAGGGACTGTCCGTCGGGCTCCAGGCCAAGGTCGAGGTCGAGAGCGGCGATCAGGAGTACAAGCAGGACATCGAATTCGTCAAGCAGCGGCTCGGAGGCGCCTTCGAGCTCCAGGCGGGCGCGGTGCACGCCGTGCCGTTCGGCCTGGAGATCCCGTGGGAGACGCCGATCACGATGATCGACGGGCAGGCCCTGCGCGGGATGAACGTCGGGGTGACCACCGAGCTGGAGATCGCGCGGGCCGTGGACTCCGGTGACCTCGACCCGGTGAACGTGCACCCGCTGCCGGTGCAGAAGGCGATCCTGGACGCCTTCCTCCGGTTGGGCTTCCGCTTCAAGAACGCGGACCTGGAGCGCGGTCACATCCGGGGTACGCGGCAGAAGCTGCCGTTCTACCAGGAGATCGAGTTCTTCCCGCCGTCGCAGTACCACGGTCTGCACCAGGTCGAGGTGAGCTTCGTCGCCGACGAGCACACGATGGACGTCGTGCTGGAGATGGACAAGAAGCCGGGGCTGTTCAGTGAGGGCAGCGACACCTTCCGTTCCTTCCAGGTCGGGCTGAACGACTACCAGGGGACCGACTGGGCGGCGTACCTCAACCAGTGGCTGTCCGAGGTCGGCAGCAAGCGCAACTGGTTCTAGGCTCGGAACCACTGACTCCAGAACCGATGCAGGAGGTACCGAGGTGACCGAGCTCAAGCGGCGGCCGCTCCCCCACGACTTCCATCCGCCCGTGCCGTCGTTCACCGTGACGAGCAAGGACGTCGAGGAGGGCGCGACCCTCAAGGGCGACCAGGTCCAAGCGGACGGGAACACCTCGCCGCACCTGCGGTGGGAGGGTTTCCCGCCGGAGACCGAGAGCTTCGCGGTGACCTGTTACGACCCCGACGCGCCGACGGGCAGCGGCTTCTGGCACTGGGTCCTGTTCGACATCCCCGCCTCGGTGACCGAGCTTCCGGCGGGGGCCGGCGGCGGCAGGTTCGAGGGTCTGCCCGAAGGCGCCGTCCACGCGCGCAACGACTACGGGACGAAGGACTTCGGCGGGGCCGCCCCGCCGCCCGGGGACGGCCCGCACCGGTACGTCTTCACGGTGTACGCGGTGGACCGGGAGAAGCTCGGTCCGGACGCGGACGCCTCTCCCGCCGCCGTCGGGTTCAATCTGCGCTTCCACACGCTCGCGCGGGCCCAGTTGATCGGGGAGTACGAGAACCCCGCCGCGGGCTGAGCCGGGCCCCCGCCGGGCCATCTCATCGTTCATTCAACGTTTGCCCGTCCCTGGTCTTGGAAGTGATCAGGGGCGGGCATTTTGTTGTCGGGGGCGCGGGGGGCATCCCCCGTGGGAGCAGCAGATATTGCGTTGTCCATCTCGGCGTGCCCGGCCAGAGTTGTTCCCAGCCCGCCAGGGGGTGGGCCGGTGCACACGGGAGGTGGGCTGGTATGCGGGACACGCTGGTACTCAACGCGAGCTTCGAGCCGCTGTCGACGGTGACGTTGAACCGAGCCGTCGTTCTGGTGCTTCAGGACAAGGCCGTCGTCGAGCAGGCCCACCCCGAACTGCGGATGCGGGGAGCCGAGGTGGACATACCGGCGCCCCGGATCATCAGGCTGTGCAGGTACGTACGGGTGCCGTTCCGAAGACAAGCTCCGTGGTCGCGGCGGGGTGTGCTGGTCCGGGACCGGCACCGGTGCGCCTACTGCGGCCGCCGGGCGACCACGGTGGACCACGTCGTGCCGCGGGCCCAGGGCGGCCAGGACTCCTGGCTCAACACGGTCGCCTCGTGCGCGGAGGACAACCACCGCAAGGCGGACCGGACTCCGGAGCAGGCGGGTATGCCGCTGCTGCGGCAGCCGTTCGAGCCGACCCCGCAGGACGCGATGCTGCTCGCCCTGGGGCAGGAGGACCTGGCCGCGCTGCCGGAGTGGCTGACCACGGACGCGGCGTAGCTCTACGGGCAGAGCGTGTGGCGTGCGCCGTCTCGCCGTGGCTGCGACGAACAGTTCCCCGCAGTCCTCGAAGGGCTGCGGGGAACCGGTGGTTTCAGGGGGGCGTCGTCAGTCGATCGACGGCTTCTCGCGGCGTTCCCTCGGGCTGTCCGAGCCGCCGCCGTTGGAGCCCGAACCGCCGCCCATGGGGCCGAAGTTGCCCATGGCGCCGGACAGTCCCTTGAGGGCGTCGCCGATTTCGCTGGGGACGATCCAGAGCTTGTTGGCGTCGCCCTCGGCGATCTTCGGGAGCATCTGGAGGTACTGGTAGGAGAGCAGCTTCTGGTCCGCGTCGCCGGCGTGGATCGCCTCGAAGACCGTGCGGACGGCCTGGGCCTCGCCCTCGGCGCGCAGGGCGGCGGCCTTGGCCTCGCCCTCGGCCTTGAGGATGGCGGACTGCTTCTCGCCCTCCGCGGTGAGGATGGCGGCCTGGCGCGTGCCCTCGGCGGTGAGGATCGCGGCGCGCTTGTCCCGGTCGGCGCGCATCTGCTTCTCCATCGAGTCCTGGATGGAGGTCGGGGGCTCGATCGCCTTCAGCTCCACGCGGTTGACGCGGATGCCCCACTTGCCGGTGGCCTCGTCGAGCACTCCGCGCAGGGCCGCGTTGATCTCCTCGCGGGAGGTCAGGGTGCGTTCCAGGTCCATGCCGCCGATGATGTTGCGCAGGGTGGTGACGGTGAGCTGCTCGATCGCCTGGATGTAGCTGGCGACTTCGTAGGTCGCGGCGCGGGCGTCGGTCACCTGGTAGTAGATGACGGTGTCGATGTTGACGACCAGGTTGTCCTGGGTGATGACCGGCTGCGGCGGGAACGGGACGACCTGTTCCCGCAGGTCGATGCGGTTGCGGATGGTGTCGATGAACGGGACGACGATGTTGAGGCCCGCGTTGAGCGTCCGGGTGTAGCGGCCGAACCGCTCCACGATCGCGGCGCTCGCCTGTGGGATGACCTGGATCGTCTTGATCAGGGCGATGAAGACCAACACCACCAGGATGATCAAGACGATGATGACCGGTTCCATCGTGCTCCCCGTACCCTTCTCCGCCTCGGCGCTTTCGGAAGATCTTAGGCTTGTCGAAGATCTTTCTGGTCGAGTGTGACAGACCGTCGTCCGGCTCGTGGGGTGTTCGGTTCACTTGCGTGGTGCGGTAGTTGGCCGGGTCAGAGGACGATCGCCGTGGCCCCCTCGATGTCCACGACGTCGACCTCCTGCCCGACTTCGTAGGTGCGGTCGGTGTCGAGAGCGCGCGCCGACCAGATCTCCCCGGCGAGCTTGATGCGTCCGCCCGAACCGTCGACCCGTTCCAGCACGACGGCCTGCTTGCCCTTCAACGCGTCGACGCCGCTGGCGAATTGGGGCCGCTGGGCGCTGTGCCTGGCCGCGATGGGCCGTACGACGGCGATGAGGGCGACGGAGACGACCACGAAGACGAGTACCTGGGCGACCACGTCGAAGCCGAGGGCGGCCGCGACGGCCGCGGCCACCGCGCCGACCGCGAACATGCCGAACTCCGGCATCGCGGTGACCACCAGAGGGATTCCGAGCGCTGCCGCGCCTACGAGCCACCACACCCACGCGTCGATGTCGTCCACGCGTTCATGGTAGGTCCGACGGGTGTGCGACCGACAGGGCGCGAACGGGGGCGGTCAGGACAGCGGCAGGCCCTGGGCGGTCCAGCGGTCGCCGACCTGTTCCACGACGAGGGGGAGGCCGAAGCAGCGGGAGAGGTTGCGGGAGGTCAGTTCGAGTTCGACCGGTCCGGCGGCGAGGACCTTGCCCTGACGGATCATGAGGACGTGCGTGAAGCCGGGGGCGATCTCCTCGACATGGTGCGTGACCATGATCATCGAGGGGGCGATCGGGTCGCGGGCGAGGCGGCCGAGTCGGCGGACGAGGTCCTCGCGGCCGCCGAGGTCGAGGCCGGCGGCCGGCTCGTCCAGCAGCAGCAGTTCGGGGTCGGTCATCAGGGCGCGGGCGATGAGCGTGCGCTTGCGCTCGCCCTCGGAGAGGGTGCCGAACCTCCGGTCCAGGAACTCGGTCATGCCGAGGCGGTCGAGGAAGGCGCGGGCGCGCTGTTCGTCGATCTCCTCGTAGTCCTCCTGCCAGCTGGCCGTCATGCCGTACGCGGCGGTCAGGACGGTCTGCAGGACGGTCTGGCGCTTGGGGAGCTTGTCGGCCATGGCGATGCCGGCCATGCCGATGCGGGGGCGCAGCTCGAAGACGTCGGTGCCGGGCGTGCCGAGGGTCTCGCCGAGGATGGTGGCGGTGCCGCTGCTGGGGTAGAGGTAGCTGGAGGCGACGTTCAGCAGGGTCGTCTTGCCGGCTCCGTTGGGGCCGAGGATGACCCAGCGCTCGCCTTCCTTGACCGACCAGGAGACCTGGTCCACCAGAGCCCGGCCCTCGCGGACCACGGATACGTCCTGAAGCTCCAGAACATCGCTCATGAGCGCGTTGTCTCCCCTTGCAGTGTGGCCGGTCTCGGTTGTCGCGTACGCCTGTGGCTCGGACCGCCGCGCGCGGGTGGGCGCGGCCCCTCCAGGAAAATCTACGCCACCGGCCGGGTGGGCCGTTCCATCGGTCCGGTCCTTAGGCTGGGGGGCATGCTCTCTGAACCGCGCTCCGGTCGCCTCGCCGCTTGGGGAAATGCGCTTTTGGCCGGACTCGTCTCTCCGGACGACGCCGTACTCGCCGTCGTCGGGGAGGACGCCGTGCACCGGGTGGAGGGGCTGCCCGGCGAGTCCGCGCCCGTCGGGCTCACGTTCGCGCTCGGACGGCTGCGGGCGCTCGGGGTGCGGGGGCTGCGGGTGGCGCTGCCGGCGCCGGGGCATCCGCTGGGGCTGAGCGGGCCGCCGGAGTTCAACGCGCGGGCGCTGGAGGCCGAGGAGGCGGTGGTCTGTCACGGCGCCGCGCTCGGGTTGGTGCCGGAGGTGTCCGAGGCCGGTCCCGCGGGCGATGTGCACGTCGAGGTGACGTGGCACTGCCTTCCGGTGCGGGAGGCTCCGCCGGCGGACGTGCCGTCGCTGGGCGAGGCCGAGCGGGAGCTGGCGGAGGCGCTGCGGGACGCCACGGCCGTGCTGGCGCGGCTGGACGTGGCGGGCTCGGGGCCGGTGGCCGAGGCGGCGATCGACGCGTACCGGGCGCGGGCGGAGCGCGGGCGGGAGGTGCTGGCGCCGGGGTACCCGCCGCGCGCGGTGCGGGTGCTGGAGCTGGCGCAGCGGGTGGGGCTGCTGGTGTCGCTCGCCCGGGACAACGGGCACGGGGGCGCGGTGAGCGCTTCGGAGATGGGGGCTCGGGTGGCCGCGTTGCGGCCGGTGGAGCGGACGGGGCGGCGGGCGCAGGTGGCCGCGTACAACGCGTACGTGGAGGAGCGCGAGCGGGAACGGTGACGTGTCCGCGCGGGGCGCGGACGGGTGGCCGGGGCGCGGGACGCGAGTCGGGTGACCGGCGGCATCCGTCGGGGCGCGGGGCGCGGGACGGGTGACCGGTACGCGAGAACGGTGGCCCGCACCCGAGACGCGAACCCGGCGCACGGAGCGCGGGACAGGTTGCCGCGTCGGCGACCGGCGGCATCCCTCGGGGCGGCTGACGCGGGACCGGTGACCGCTACGCGAGACCGCTGGCCCGCACCCGAGGCGCGAGACCGGTGGCCGGGGCGAGCGCGGTGCCCCCGTCGGCGACCGGCCGCGCGCCGGGTGTGGTCAGCCCGCCATGCCGTGGCGCACGGCCCACAGGGCGGCCTGGGTGCGGTCGGCGAGGTCGAGCTTCATCAGGATGTTGGAGACGTGGGTCTTGACGGTCTTCTCGGACAGCACGAGGGCTCGGGCGATCTCCCGGTTGGAGCGGCCGTCCGCTATCAGGCCGAGGACCTCGCGCTCCCGCTCGGTGAGCGAACCACCCCTCCCCTGGCCGGAGTTGGCCTGGTCCTGGGAGAGCAGGGCGTCGGCGACCTCGGGCTGGAGCAGGATGTGGCCGGCGTGGACCGAGCGGATGGCGCCGGCCAGCGCGTCGGGGTCCACGTCCTTGTAGACGTACCCGGCGGCGCCCGCGCGCAGGGCGGGCACCACCGTGCGCTGCTCGGTGAAGCTGGTGACGACGAGGACGCGGGCGGGGTTGGCCAGTTCCCGGAGCCTCCGGAGGGCCTCCACGCCGTCCGTGCCCGGCATCTTGACGTCCATCAGGACGACGTCGGGCCTCAGCTCCTCGGCGCGGGCGACTCCCTCGGCACCGTCGGACGCCTCCCCGACAACCTCGATGTCGTCCTGGACCTCCAGGAAGGTGCGCAGGCCCCGGCGGACGACCTGGTGGTCGTCGACGAGCAGCACCTTGATCACGTCAGCCACCGGGGGCCTCCATCTCGATCGTGGTGCCCCGGCCGGGCGCCGATCGCACCGTCAGGCTGCCGCCGACCCCGCCGGCCCGGTCCCGCATGGAGACCAGGCCGAGGTGGCGGCCGGCCCTGCGGACCGTCGTGGGGTCGAATCCGCTGCCGTCGTCCACGACGCGCAGGACCGTGTCCGGGCCGCGCTTGTGGAGGGTCACCTCGACGTGCTCGGCGCCGGAGTGGCGCAGCGCGTTGTGCAGGGCCTCCTGGGCGACGCGCAGGAAGGCCTCCTCCTGGGCGGCGGGCAGGGCCCGGACGCCGTGGCCGGTGAAGGTCACGCGCGCGGAGTGGGCGCGGTCCAGGACCTGGATCTGGGTGCGGAGGGTGGCCACCAGGCCGTCCTCGTCGAGGGCGGCGGGGCGCAGCTCGACGACGGCGGCCCGCAGTTCGTCGGTGGCCTCGGCGGCGAGGACGGCGACCTGCTGGAGTTCGCCCTTGGCGCGGGCGGGGTCGCGGTCGACGAGGGTGGCGGCGGCCTGGGCGGTCAGGCGCAGGGAGAAGAGCTTCTGGCTCACCGCGTCGTGCAGTTCGTGGGCGAGCCGGGAGCGCTCCTCGACGATGGTGAGTTCGCGGCTGCGCTCGTACAGGCGGGCGTTGGTGAGGGCGATCGCGGCGTGCTGGGCGAGGATCGCGAGGAGTTCCTCGTCGTCCTCGGTGAAGCCGCAGCCGCCGGTGGGCTCGGAGCGCGGCGGGTACGCCCCGTCGGGGCACCGTTTGTTCGCGAGGAACAGGGCGCCTATGACCTCGTCGCCGTCGCGGACGGGCAGGCCCAGGAAGTCGGACATCTCCGGGTGGGCGGCCGGCCAGCCCTCGAAGCGCGGGTCCTCGCGGACGTCGGCGAGGCGCTCGGCCTTGGCCTCGTGCAGCATCGCCGCCAGGATGCCGTGCTGCCGGGGCAGCGGGCCGATGGCCTTCCACCGGTCCTCGTCGACCCCGTCGACGACGAACTGGGCGAAGCCCCCGTGGTCGTCGGGGACGCCGAGTGCGGCGTACTGCGCGTCGAGCAGCTCGCGCGCCGAGGCGACGATCGTCTTGAGGACGTCGCGCACCTCGAGGTGCCTGCTCATGGCCAGCAGCGCGGAACTGACCGCGGCGAGGCCGGACCGGGGGCCTTGGCTCATGTCCTCACGGTACCGGCGGGGTGCGACGGCGGGCATCGGTCCCGTGGCGCGGCGGGGTGGGCCGCGGGACCTAGGACCGCCGCGGGTCCGAGGTCCCCGGTCCGGGGGCGTACGCCGAAGGGCCCCGGTGGGCCCCGTCCCGCGTCCGAGGCGGGCGGGGGTGGCGCGTTCCTACGGTGAGGGCACCGCCGAGCGGCGGGTCGACGAGGGGACGGTTGTCATGCCGGTTGCGATCATCACGGGTGCCTCGAAGGGACTGGGCCGGGCGCTCGCCGGGGCCCTGGCCGCCCGGGGCTGGGACCTGGTGCTGGACGCCAGGACGGCCGGGGCGCTGAAGGAGGCGGCCGCCGCGGTCGCGGAGCACGGGACCAGGGTGGAGGCGCTCGCCGGGGACGTGACCGACCCCGCGCACCGGAGCGCGCTGGTGGCGGCCGCCCGGCGGTTCGGCGGGTGCCGGCTGCTGGTGAACAACGCGAGCGCGCTGGGCGCCGAGCCGCTGGTGCGGCTGGCGGAGCTGCCCCTGGAGGGGCTGCGGCGGGCCCTGGAGGTGAACGTGGTGGCGGCGCTGGGGCTGGTGCAGGAGGCGCTGCCGCTGCTCCGCGCGGCGCCGGACGGCGCGGTGATCACGGTCAGTTCGGACGCGGCGGTCGAGGCCTACGCCACGTGGGGCGGGTACGGGGCGTCGAAGTCGGCTCTCGACCGGCTCGCGGCGGTGCTCGGCGAGGAGGAGCCGGAGCTGCGGGTGTGGGCGGTGGACCCCGGGGACATGGCGACCGACCTGTACGCGGCGGCCGTACCGGAGGACGACGGGGCGCGGCCGGAGCCGGACGGGGTGGTGCCGGCCTTTCTGCGGCTGCTGGACGAGCGGCCCCCCAGCGGACGCCACGGGGCACAGGCCCTGCTGGAGGGACGGCGATGACGCTCGCCCTTCAGGTGCCCGAGGAGTTGTCGGCGCGGGTTCCGGCCGAGCAGCGCGGGCCCGGCCGCGACCGGGACTCCGTACGGCTGCTGGTGTCGCGAGGGAGCGAGCCGGCGCACCACGTGTTCCGGGAGCTGCCGGGGCTGCTGCGGGCCGGGGACCTGCTCGTGGTGAACACCTCGCCGACACTGGCCGCCGCCGTGGACGGGCGGATCGGGCACGCGCGCGTGGTGGTGCACTTCTCCACGCGCGGGGACGACGGACGGTGGGCGGTCGAGCTGCGGGAGCCCGACGGGCGGGGCACCACGCGCCCGCGCGCGGGAGGGCCGGCCGGGACGGAGGTGCGGCTGCCCGCCGGGGTGCGGCTGGTGCTGGAGGAGTCGCCGGGCGGGCCCGGGGGGCGGTTGTGGTGGGCTCGGGTGGCCGGGGGGACGGTGCCGGGGCTGCTGCGGGAGCACGGGCGGCCCATCCGGTACTCCTACACGGACCGGGACCAGCCGCTGTCGGCGTACCAGACGGTGTTCGCGCTGCAGGCGGCCGACGGGGCGGGCAGCGCGGAGATGCCGAGTGCGGCGCGGCCCTTCACGGCCCGGCTGGTGACGGAGCTGGTCAGCCGGGGGGTGCAGTTCGCGCCGGTCACGCTGCACACCGGGGTGGCCTCGGCGGAGGCGCACGAGCCGCCGTATCCGGAGCGGTTCGCGGTGCCCGCGGGGTCGGCCCGGCTGATCAACGCGGCGCGGGCGGGAGCCGGGCGGGTCGTCGCGGTGGGGACGACCGCCGTCCGGGCGGTGGAGTCGGCGGTGGGTGCCGACGGGGTCGTCCGCGCGCGTGCGGGGTGGACGGACCTCGTCGTGACCCCCGAGCGCGGGGTGCGGGTGGTGGACGGGCTGCTGACCGGGCTGCACGAGCCGCAGGCTTCGCATCTGCTCATGCTGGAGGCGGTGGCCGGGCGGGCCGCGATCGACCGCGGTTACGCGGAGGCGCTGCGGGGTTCCTACCTGTGGCACGAGTTCGGGGACCTGCACCTCCTGCTGCCCGCGGAAGTCGCTCACACAAATCGCCCCATCGGTGACGTATGGTGACAAAACCTCGCCACCCCTGTGAGCCCGCACATAGGGTGCACATCACGTACTAAAGGAGATAGAAGTCAAAAGGCCCCTTGTGAACGGGACAGATAGCCTGATCTGTCCCGTTTTGCCCACCCCCGATCCACTACCGGGGATCGTACGTCACACCTTTGCCTGGGCATTTTGCGGCCGCTAACAATGGCTCCCGTCGCTCAGTACCGCGGTTCCTGATCCGCGGCGCTCGTGCCGAGAAGCACCCGCTGTCCGTCGTCGGACGAAGTGAGCGACCTCCGCGCTATTCGAAGAGGTCCTTCCGCCATGCCCAAGAACACTCGCAAGATCGCGCTCGCCGGTGTCGCCACGCTCGGCGCCGCCGCCGTCGCTTTCACCGCGGTTCCGGCCGACGGTCAGACGACCACGACGGACTCCCTCCCCTCGTCCCGCGTGGCCTACAGCTCCGAGCAGGTGCACGACGTCAAGGCCGGCGTGACCGGCTTCCAGGCCGGCGCCGCCCTGAAGGTCGAGGCCATCGAGGCCAGGCAGAAGGCCGCCGCCGACGCGGTGGCCGCGAAGAAGGCGGCCACCACCGCCGCGGCGCAGAAGAAGGCGGCCGCCGCTGCCGCCGCGAAGAAGGCGGCCGCGAAGAAGGCCGCCGCCGCGCGCGCGGCCAAGGCCGCCGCGAACCGGTCCGCCCAGCGTCCCGTGGTCGAGCAGGCCGCCGTCAAGAGCTACCCGAACAACCTCGACGGCTGGATCCGCGAGGCCCTCGGTATCATGAAGAAGAAGGGCATCCCGGGCTCCTACCACGGGCTGCACAAGAACATCATGCGCGAGTCCTCGGGCAACCCGCAGGCCATCAACGACTGGGACATCAACGCCATCAACGGCATCCCGTCGAAGGGCCTGCTCCAGGTGATCCCGCCGACCTTCAAGGCGTACCACGTCCCGGGCACGTCCTGGAACATCTACGACCCGGTCGCCAACATCACCGCCGCCGCCAACTACGCGGCCGACCGGTACGGCACGATCGACAACGTCAACAGCGCGTACTGAGCGTCCCGGCTCCCGCCCGGCCCTCCGTGAGCCGGGCCCCCGCACGCGCCGAAGGGCGGCACCCCTCCCTGACCGGGGGTGCCGCCCTTCGGCGTCGTACGACCGCTCGCGCCTACTTGCGCATGACCTCGGGCTCGTGGCGGCGCAGGAACCGGGCCACGAAGAAGCCGCAGATCACGCCGAGGACGATCAGGGCGGCCATGTCCAGGCCCCAGGCGCCGACGGTGTGCTCCCACAGCGGGTCGTTGTCGGCGCCCTTCTCGGGCGGGCTGATCTTGTTGAAGTCCAGCGTGGCGCCCGCGGCGGCGACCGCCCAGCGCGACGGCATCAGGTACGAGACCTGGTTGGCGCCGATCGAGCCGTTCAGGGCGAACAGGCAGCCCGTGAACACGACCTGGACGATGGCGAACATGACCAGCAGCGGCATGGTCTTCTCGGACGTCTTCACCAGTGAGGAGATGACCAGACCGAACATCATCGAGGTGAAGCCCAGCCCCATGATCGGCAGGGAGAGCTCCAGCAGCGGGGCGCCGCCGAAGATCAGGCCCTCCTGCGGGATCTCACGACTGGCGAAGCCGATGACACCGACCAGCAGGCCCTGGAACACGGTGATCAGACCGAGCACGAACACCTTGGACATCAGGTAGGCCGAGCGGGACAGGCCGGTCGCGCGCTCCCGCTCGTAGATCACCCGTTCCTTGATCAGCTCGCGGACGGAGTTCGCCGCGCCCGAGAAGCAGGCGCCGACGGCGAGGAGCAGCAGCACGGTGCTGGCCGTGCCGTTGGGGACGATCCGGCCGCTCTGCGGGTTGACCCCGTTGGGCAGCAGGCCCCGGTCCGGGTCGATGAGCAGGCTCACCGCGCCGATCACGGCCGGCAGGACCACCATCAGGCCCAGGAAGCCCTTGTCGGAGACGATCACCGACACGTAGCGGCGCACCAGGGTGACGAACTGGGACATCCAGCCCTGCGGCTTCGGCGGCCGCATCGCCTGCATCGGCGTCATCGACACGGACTGCGGCGCGATGGCGTCGATGTCCGCGGCGTACATCTGGTAGTGCTGCGAGCCCTTCCAGCGGCCCGCCCAGTCGTAGTCGCGGTAGTTCTCGAAGGCGGAGAAGACGTCGGCCCAGCTGTCGTAGCCGAAGAAGTTCAGCGCCTCCTCGGGCGGGCCGAAGTAGGCCACGCTGCCGCCGGGCGCCATCACGAGCAGCTTGTCGCAGATGGCGAGTTCGGCCACCGAGTGCGTGACCACGAGGACCGTGCGGCCGTCGTCGGCGAGACCGCGCAGCAGCTGCATGACGTCGCGGTCCATGCCCGGGTCGAGGCCGGAGGTCGGCTCGTCGAGGAAGATCAGCGAGGGCTTGGTCAGCAGCTCCAGGGCGACCGACACGCGCTTGCGCTGGCCGCCGGAGAGGGAGGTGACCTTCTTGTCCTTGTGGATGTCCAGCTTCAGCTCGCGCAGCACCTCGTCGATGCGGGCGTCGCGCTCGGCGGCCGTGGTGTCGGCCGGGAAGCGGAGCTTGGCCGCGTACTTGAGGGCCTTCTTGACGGTCAGCTCCTTGTGCAGGATGTCGTCCTGCGGGACCAGACCGATGCGCTGGCGCAGCTCGGCGAACTGCTTGTAGAGGTTGCGGTTGTCGTAGAGGACGTCGCCCTGGTTGGCGGGCCGGTAGCCGGTGAGGGCCTTGAGCAGGGTGGACTTGCCGGAGCCGGACGGGCCGATGACCGCGATCAGCGACTTCTCCGGGACGCCGAAGGAGACGTCCTTCAGGATCTGCTTGCCGCCGTCGACCGTCACGGTCAGGTGGCGCGCGGAGAAGGAGACCTCACCGGTGTCGACGAACTCCTCGAGCCGGTCGCCGACGATCCGGAACGTCGAGTGGCCGACGCCCACGACGTCGGTGGGGCCGAGCAGTTGCGAGCTGCCCTTGGCGATCGGCTGGCCGTTGACGTACGTGCCGTTGTGCGAGCCGAGGTCGCGGATCTCCATGCGCCCGTCGGGCGTCGAGTGGAACTCGGCGTGGTTGCGCGAGACCTGGAGGTCGGACACGACCAGGTCGTTCTCCAGGGCACGGCCGATGCGCATGACGCGGCCGAGGGAGAACTGGTGGAACGTGGTCGGGCTGCGGTCGCCGTGGACCGGCGGCGCCCCCGCGCCGACGCCGGGGCCCTGCTGGGGCGGAACGGGCGCGCCGGTCTTCCGCGGCGGCTCCCATCCGGGCTGCGGCCCCTGCTGCTGGGGCACCTGCTGGGGCACCTGTTGCTGCGGCACCTGTTGCGGTGGAGCCTGCTGCGCCCAGCCGGGGTTCGCGGCCTGGGCGGCGTACGGCTGCTGCGGCTGCGCGACCGCCGCCTGCGCGGCGGAGAGGTTCAGGCGCGGCCCGTCGGTGGCGTTGCCCAGGTGGACCACCGAGCCGGGCCCGATGTCCACCTGCTGGACGCGCCGGCCCTGGACGAACGTCCCGTTGGTGCTGCCGTGGTCCTCCAGCATCCAGCCGCGGCCGTCGAAGCTGACCGTGGCGTGGCGCCACGAGACCCTGGCGTCGTCGAGGACGACGTCCCCCTGCGGATCCCGTCCGAGGGTGTATGACCTGGACGGATCCAGCGTCCAGGTGCGTCCGTTCAATTCCAGTACGAGTTCCGGCACTCCATGCCCCACTGAGTAGTCCCCCGAGTTACCCCCATCGCAGGGAGTCTAGGGATGTCGAACATCGTCGGGAACTATTTCAGGCGCGGCCCCCTGACCGAAAGTCGGGCCTTGCGAAGGGGCGCGCGCGGGCTCACGCCGTCTCGTCGGGCGTTTCCGTTGACGGGGTGGAAACCCGGCCGGACAGTGGTAAACGCACGCGAGGGGGGCGGAAGCGGTGATCTTCGCCGCTGCGCATCGCGGATCGGGGGGTCTGCATGAGTACCGGCACGGGTGTCGGGCACGGCACGGGCGCGGCGTACGGCGAGGGGGTGCCGTGGCCGGACGTGCTGCTGTCCGCGATCGCCGCGGTGAGCTGGGCGTTGATCGGGATGGCGGGGACGGCGGCGCTCGGTCTGCATCTGCTGGGGGCGGACGCCGTGGGTTCGCCGGTGCCGATGACGGCGGCGGTCGTGGCGCTGGGCGTCGGCGGTTCGGTGACGCCGTCGGGCGATGTGTCCACGTTCGGCCTGACGGGCGCGGAGGCGGACACCGCCGTCGAGATCACGCCACTGGGCGTGGGCCTGGTCGGGGCGGTGCTGCTGTCGTGGTTCTTCCTGCGGTCCCTGCGCGCGGCCGGGGTCGTGGTCGCGCCGGCCGAACTCCTGGCGCGCGCGGGCACGGTGGTCGCGCTGTTCCTCGCCGCGCTGGGCGGGCTGGCCTGGGCCGGGCACGACGTCATCACCCTCGACGGCGGGGCGCTGGGGCCGGCCGGCCTGCCCGGCGGCGGGGGTGGCGTCGAGGTCCCCGGGCCGGGCGGTCTCGGGGACGTCGGCGGACTGCTGCCCGACCGGCTGGGGGATCTCGTCGACGCGCGGGCCGCGGTCGGATTCACCGTCGACACGTCCGCGACACTGCTCGGCGGACTGGTCTGGTCGGCCGGGGTGCTGCTGATCGCCCTGCTGGCCGCACGCCGTACGCCGCTGCCGCCCGGCTGGGACGCCGTGCACCGGGTGGTGCGGCCCGCGGTCTCCGCCCTCGTCACGGTGCTGCTGGTGGCGGTGGCCGCCGGGTTCGCGGCGGCGGTGTACGCGGCGATCGGTGACGACCGTCCGAGGCGGATCGTGGGGGCGGCGCTGCTCGGGGCGCCCAACGGGGTGTGGCTCGGCGTGGACGTCGGTCTGTTCGTGCCGTGGGACGGCCGGGCGACGGGGGTTCTGACGCGTGTGCTGCCCGATCCGCTCGACGACCTGCTGGGCGACGGCGCCGAGGGGCCGGTGACGCTGGGCCGGCTGGCCGAACTGGACGGCCGGGTGTGGCTGTTGGGGATCTCGGCGGCGGTGATGCTGCTGCTGGCGGGGGTGTTGACGGCGGTGCGGAGCCCGGTGGGCCGGGCGGGGGCGGCCGCCGCGGTCGAGGGTTCCGGGGCGGCCGACGGTTCCGGGGCGGTACGGGGTGCGGGGGGTGCCGGGTTCGTGGGGTGGTGTGCGGTGCGGCTGGGGGTGGTGACCGCGGTGGCGCTGCCGTTGCTCGCCCGGCTGACGGACGTGTCCGTCGGCGCCTCCCTGTCCGTGCTCGGGTTCGACGCCTTCGGCGCCGGCGTGGAACTGCACGGCCGCCTCGGCACGGCCGTGCTGCTCGGGGCCGCGTGGGGGGCCGGCGCCGGGGCGGCCGGGGCGCTCCTCGCCCGGGCGGCCGGAGCAGCGGGGACACGGGCGGCGGCACCGGCGTGGCACGGCCTCGCGGCGGGGCCCGGAGGCGAGGGTGCGGCACCGACGTCGCACCGCCTCCCGGCGGGGGGCGCCGGCGAGCGGGCCGCACCGGCGTGGCATGGCCTCGCGGCGGGGCCCGGAGGCGAGGGTGCGGCACCGACGCCCGGGCCGGGCGGCCCGCCTGCGGGCGGGGGCGGCCCGGGGCGGGCGACCGGGGGGTCCGGCAGCCCCCGGGCGACGGACGGCCGCTCCGGGCCGTACGTGCCGGGTGCGCCGTACCGGCCGCCGAACCCCGCCACCAATCCGTACCTGCGGCTGCCGGAGGGGCCGGGGGGACCGGAGGCTTCGCGGCTCGGGCACGATCCGTACGACGCGCCGACGGTGGCGGGCCCCGTGGAACCTCCCGCCCGGCCGCCCCGGCGTCCGCCGGGGCCCCCGCGCTCCCGGGAGCGGTCGCCGGACGCCGACGGTCCCGCGCCGCCGCCTCCTCCCCTGTCCCCGCCCCCGCCCCCGGACGGCCCGGGCGGGGGCCGGTGAGTCACGTCCCGGGAAGGTCGACACAGAAGGGGACGGTCAGTGCGACGGCCATGGCGACGGGCCCCAGCAGCGCGAACCGGGCGGAGGGGGCGAGACGCTCGACGCCGGGCGCGAAGTACAGGGGCGTCAGTACGGCCGCGCCGATGCCGACCTGGAGCAGGGTGACCTCCAGCCACGGCAGCATCCATCTCGGCGACTGTCCCCAGGCGACGGAGAAGACGGGCAGGAGAACGAGGGGGCCCCACACGATCAGCGCCGTGAGGCCCCAGAAGAGCAGGGCGAGGGCGAGGCAGAGGGGCGAGTCGCCGATGTCGCGGGGCACGACGTTCCGTTTCACGTTCACGGAGGCAGCCTGCGGCCGGTGGCCGGTCGGCGGCATGAGTACCGGTACTCGTCCGGGGACCCGCCGGTCACTAGGTACCGTTCCTCCAGGTGATCGCCACGCGGACGACACCCACTGTTCAGTGTCCGCCAGCCGGACCTGGGCGGCGGAAGGCACAGGGTGCCGGATACGGTGGAGACACCATGAGCGCTTCGCAGACCTCGCCGACCGGGTCCTCCGACGTCCCCACTCTCCTTGTCAAGATCTTCGGCAAGGACAGGCCGGGCATCACGGCCGGCCTCTTCGACACCCTTGCCGCCTACTCCGTCGACGTGGTCGACATCGAGCAGGTCGTCACCCGCGGCCGCATGGTGCTGTGCGCGCTCGTGACCGAGCCGCCGCACGGGCTGGAGGGTGACCTGCGGTCGACCGTCCACAGCTGGGCGGAATCGATGAAGATGCAGGCGGAGATCATCTCCGGTCTCGGTGACAACCGGCCGCGCGGCCTCGGACGGTCCCTGGTCACCGTGCTCGGGCATCCGCTCACCGCGCAGGCCACGGCCT
This sequence comes from Streptomyces sp. NPDC014882, assembly GCF_043081325.1. NCBI lineage: Bacteria > Bacillati > Actinomycetota > Actinomycetes > Kitasatosporales > Streptomycetaceae > Streptomyces > Streptomyces sp. NPDC014882. The sequence goes on along the minus strand of NZ_JBIBWL010000016.1, from coordinate 153,183 downwards.
CCGTCGCCGCCAGGATCACCAAGGTCGGCGGCAACATCGACCGTATCTTCCGGCTGGCCAAGTACCCGGTCACCGCCGTCGAGTTCGCCGTCTCCGGGGTGGAGACCGGACCGCTGCGCACCGCGCTGGTCACCGACGCCGCGGCACTGGGTGTCGACGTCGCCGTCGTGGCCGCGGGTCTGCACCGGCGCGCCCAGCGGCTGGTCGTCATGGACGTCGACTCCACGCTGATCCAGGACGAGGTGATCGAGCTCTTCGCGGCGCACGCCGGCTGTGAGGACGAGGTCGCCGAGGTGACGGCGGCGGCGATGCGGGGCGAGCTGGACTTCGAACAGTCGCTGCACGCCCGGGTGGCGCTGCTGGCGGGGCTGGACGCCTCGGTCGTGGAGAAGGTGCGCGCCGAGGTGCGGCTGACGCCGGGCGCGCGCACGCTGATCCGGACCCTGAAGCGGCTGGGCTTCCAGGTGGGTGTCGTCTCCGGCGGCTTCACCCAGGTCACCGACGACCTGAGGGAACGGCTGGGTCTGGACTTCGCGCAGGCCAACACCCTGGAGATCGTCGACGGGAAGCTGACCGGCCGGGTCACCGGGGAGATCGTGGACCGCGCGGGCAAGGCGCGGCTGCTGCGCCGGTTCGCCGCGGAGGCGGGCGTGCCCCTGTCGCAGACGGTGGCGATCGGCGATGGAGCCAACGATCTGGACATGCTGAACGCGGCCGGTCTCGGGGTCGCCTTCAACGCCAAGCCCGTGGTGCGGGAGGCCGCGCACACGGCGGTGAACGTGCCCTTCCTGGACACCGTCCTGTACCTGCTGGGCGTCACCCGGGAAGAGGTCGAGGCGGCGGACACCCACGACGAGGAGTGACGAGGGGGAGAGCTCCTCGTCCGGACGGGCGGGCGAGGCCCGGCGTGCCGCCGGGCCTCACATGTGCCGTACCGGTGTCACTCGGACGGCGCCCAGTAGTCGGTGAGCGTGGCGGCGCCCGGCTCCAGGGACTTCCAGGAGCCGTCGAAGGTCGTGACGGCGAAGGCCGCGGCGGGGAAACCGCGGCGGGTCACCCGCTCGCGCGCGTCGCCTTCGGCGGCACCGGAGAGGATGTCCGCGAGTCCCTGGACGCCCGGGTTGTGACCGATCAGGAGGACGTTGCGCACGTCGTCCGGGGTTTCGTTGAGCAGGGCGATCAGTTCGCCCGGTGAGGCCTCGTAGATCCGCTCCTCGTAGACCGTCCTGGGCCGGTGGGGGAACTCGTGCACGGCGAGCTTCCACGTCTCGCGCGTGCGGGTCGCGGTGGAGCACAGGGCCAGGTCGACGGGGATGCCGGTGTCGGCCAGCTTGCGTCCGGCGACGGCCGCGTCCAGGCGGCCCCGCTCAGCGAGCGGTCGCTCGTGGTCGGTCACCTGTGGCCAGTCGGCTTTCGCATGCCGGAAGAGGACGATCCTGCGGGGTTCTGCGACGCTCATGACTCCCAGCTTCGCATGAAACAGGCCACGAGGCGCAGGGAGTTGACATGCGTCTTCACCTGGGAACGGGGCGTGAGGCGTGCGTCCGGGGCGTGACCGCCGGGGCCTATCGCGCGACGAGCTGCCGTACGCGGTCGACGAGGTCGGTGATCGCCGGGTCGCCGGATGCCGCCTGGGCGTCGGCGGGGTTCAGTATCAGCGCGAGGAGGGCCACGAAGGCCAGGGTCGGCAGGGCCAGGGCCCACCAGGGCAGCCGGGTGCCGACGCCGCTGCCCTGAGCGACCGGGTGGGTCCGGGTGTGCGTGGGGGCCGGCATGGGTGCCTCCGCTGGTCTTCGAGGGGTTCCGGCCGCGTCGCGCGGCCACATCTCGAAGGTACGGACCCGGCGGCCGGCGTCCCATCCGGTGATCCACCCACTTGACCCTGACCCTGGCCCCCTAGGGGACAGGGGGGTTAACCCCACCCCCGCTCCGGCGGGGGCGCGTCAGGGCGAGGCGATGGTGGCGATGATCCCGATGATCACAAAAATGAGGAGGAACGAGCCGAAGACGATCAGCATCTTCTTCTGGCCGTTCTCGGGGTTCGGGTCGAGCACTGGCATGCGCCCAGTCTCGCACCCGGCGCACCGGACGGCCCCCGCGGGGTCGGCGGGGTCAGCGGGCGGCCTCGTCCTCCACCGTGCGGTCGCGGCCGGCCAGGACGCCCACCGCCATCTGCGGGACCATCAGCGCCGCCATCAGCGCCAGGGGCAGGCCCCAGCCGCCGCTGTGCTGGTAGAGCACGCCGACCAGCAGCGGACCGGGGATGGAGAGCAGGTAGCCGGCGCTCTGCGCGAAGGCGGACAGCTGGGCCACTCCCCCGCCGGTCCTGGCCCGCATCCCGACCATGGTGAGGGCCAGCGGGAAGGCGCAGTTGGAGACGCCGAGGAGCAGGGCCCAGGCCCAGGCGCCGGCGGCGGGCGCGAGGTGCAGACCGGCGTACCCGGCGAGGCCGCACAGGCCGAGCGCGACGACGATCGGGCCCTGGTGCGGCAGCCGGGTCGCCAGGCGCGGGATGACGAAGGCGAGCGGCACCCCCATGACCATGGTGACGGCCAGGAGCAGTCCGGCCGTGCTCGCGGGTACGCCCGCGTCGCGGAAGATCTGCGGCATCCAGCCCATGGTGATGTACGCGGCCGTGGCCTGGAGCCCGAAGAAGACGGCGAGCGCCCAGGCGGTGCGGCTGCGGGTGATGCGCAGCACGGGGGCGTCCTCCGCGCGGCCGCCCCCGGTACGGCCGCCCTCCGCGCGCGCGGGGGACGGCGCGGCGGGCGTCGCCCCGCGCTCGCGGGCCAGCGGCAGCCACGCGAGCACGGCGGCCGCCGCCGGCCCGGCCCACACCGCCAGCCCGGACCGCCAGCCGCCGCCGAGCGCGTCGGTCACGGGCACGGTGACCGCGGCGGCGGCCGAGGTGCCGAGGGCGAGGGCCATCGAGTACAGGCCGGTCATGGAGCCGACCCGGTCGGGGAACCAGCGCTTGACGATGACCGGCATGAGGACGTTGCCGACGGCGATGCCCATCAGGGCGAGGGCGCTGGCGGCGAGGAAGCCGGCCGTACCGCCCGCGTACGGGCGTATCAGCAGGCCCGCGGTGATGGCGGCCATGCCGGCGCAGACGACCGCGCCGGCGCCGAAGCGGCGGGCGAGGCGGGGCGCCGTGACACCGAAGACGGCGAAGCAGAGCGGGGGCACGGAGGTGAGGAGGCCGGCCACGCCGCCGCTCATGCCGAGTCCCTCGCGGACCTCTTCGAGGAGGGCGCCGAGGCTGGTGATGGCGGGGCGGAGGCTGAGGGCGGCCAGCACGACGCCCACGACGACCAGGCGGGCCGTCCACGCGCGCGGGGCGGTCGGTGGGGGCGCCGGGCGGTGGCCGGTCGCGGGGGCCGCGTCGCGCGTGCTCGTGGTGTCCTTGCTCGCCATCCGGCCATCATAGAATCATGGGATGATTGGCTGTCCATCCCCAGGAGCCCGGTCCCGGCCCCGCCCGTGCGAAGGTGTGCCATGCCCCTGAGCCATCCCCGCCGCTCGGCGCTGTCCGAGCAGGTCATCGCCGCGCTGCGCACCCAGATCACCTCGGGGGAGTGGCCGGTCGGCTCGCGCATCCCGACGGAGCCCGAGCTGGTCGGGCAGCTGGGGGTGGCCCGCAACACCGTCCGCGAGGCCGTCCGCGCGCTCGCGCACAACGGGCTGCTGGACATCCGTCAGGGCTCGGGCACCTACGTGGTGGCGACCAGCGAGCTGGCGGGCGTGATGCACCGCCGCTTCGCGGACGCGGACCCGCGGCACATCGCGGAACTGCGCGCCACCCTGGAGTCGGGTGCGGCACGGCTGGCGGCCGAGCGGCGCACGGAGAAGGACCTCGGCCAGCTGGAGACCCTGCTGCTGCGCCGTGAGGAGGCGTGGGAGTCGGGTGACGCCGAGGCCTTCGTCGCGGCGGACGCGACGTTCCACCTGGCGGTGGTGGCCGCCTCCCACAACGACGCGATGACGGCCGTGTACGCCGACCTGGGCGAGGTCCTGCGGGACTGGCTGCGCGAGGACGTCGGCGGGGAGCTGACGCCGGAGGCGCGCATGGACCACGCCCGGCTGGTCGACGCGATCCGCGCGGGGGACGCGGAGACGGCCGCCGTCGAGGCCGCGAGCTATCCCTTCCTGTGCCGGCCCGGGCGGTTCACACCCGCTGGTGGCTGACCCAGACCGCCCCGACCTCCTTCCAGCAGCGCCCGGTCAGCCGCATGGTCACGGCCGGTCCGGCGTCGGCGGGGGGGCCGTCCGTGTCGAGGTCCCACCAGCGCGCGCACTCGATGTGCAGGCGCACCCGGTCGACGGCGGCGTAGGGGTTGTGGCAGTAGGCGGTCACCTCCGACCCGTCGACGGTGGTCCGGCACTCCGCGCCGAACAGGTCCTCGGGTGCTGCGGCGGCGGCGGGCCGCGCCGGCACGCGCGCGTGGGACAGCGCGTCGTACGGCAGCGACAGGACGAGGCAGACGGCGACGGTCGGTGGGGCCACGCTGCGGAACAGGCGCACAAAGAGACCTCCTCGGCCGGGCTGGGGAGGAAAGCGCTTGACGGACGCGCACTTCAGCGTGGCGCGTACGGGTGCTCCGCCGCCCGGCCGGATACGCCGAACGGGTGACGCCCCGCCTCCCGCGCGAGGCGGGCGGCGGGGCGTCGGGGACGTGCCGGTGGATCAGGCGCCGATGGCGTGCAGGCCGCCGTCCACGTGGATGATCTCGCCGGTGGTCTTCGGGAACCAGTCGCTCAGCAGGGCGACGATGCCGCGGCCGGCCGGCTCGGGGTCCTTCAGGTCCCACTCCAGCGGGGAACGGGTGTCCCACACGGCGGCCAGGTCGCTGAAGCCCGGGATGGACTTGGCGGCCATGGAGCCGAGCGGGCCCGCGGAGATGAGGTTGCAGCGGATCTTCTGCTTGCCCAGGTCACGGGCGATGTAGCGGCTGGTGGCCTCCAGCGCGGCCTTGGCCGGGCCCATCCAGTCGTACTGCGGCCAGGCGTACTGCGCGTCGAAGGTGAGGCCGACGACGGAGCCGCCGTTCTGCATCAGCGGCAGGCAGGCCATGGTGAGCGACTTCAGGGAGTACGCCGAGACGTGCATGGCCGTGGCGACGGACTCGAAGGGCGTGTTGAGGAAGTTGCCGCCGAGCGCGTCCTGCGGCGCGAAGCCGATGGAGTGCACGACGCCGTCGAGGCCGCCCAGCTCCTCGCCGACGACGTCGGCGAGCCGGCCGAGGTGCTCGTCGTTGGTCACGTCCAGCTCGATGACCTTGGTGGGCTTGGGCAGCTTGCGGGCGATGCGCTCGGTCAGGGTGGGCCGCGGGAAGGCGGTGAGGATGATCTCCGCGCCCTGCTCCTGGGCCAGCTTGGCGGCGTGGAAGGCGATGGAGGACTCCATCAGCACACCGGAGATCAGGACGCGCTTGCCCTCGAGAATTCCGCTCATGGTGATCAGTGACCCATTCCCAGTCCGCCGTCTACGGGGATGACGGCTCCAGTGATGTACGAGGCGTCGTCCGAGGCGAGGAACCGCACCGTCGCGGCGATCTCGTCGGGCTGCGCGTACCGGCCGAGCGGCACCTGCGACACGATGCCGGCGCGCTGCTCGTCGGTCAGCGCCTGTGTCATGTCGGTGTCGACGAAGCCGGGGGCGACGACGTTGAAGGTGATGTTGCGCGAGCCCAGCTCACGGGCGAGGGACCGCGCGAAGCCGACCAGGCCGGCCTTGGAGGCGGCGTAGTTCGCCTGCCCCGCCGAACCGAGCAGGCCGACGACGGAGGAGATCAGGACGACGCGGCCCTTCTTGGCCCGCAGCATGGCGCGGTTGGCGCGCTTGACGACCCGGAAGGTGCCGGTGAGGTTGGTGTCGACGACCGAGGTGAAGTCCTCCTCGGACATGCGCATCAGGAGCTGGTCCTTGGTGACGCCGGCGTTGGCGATCAGCACCTCGACCGGGCCGTGCTCGGCCTCGATCTCCTTGTAGGCCTGCTCCACCTGCTCGGTGTCGGTGATGTCGCACTTGACGGCCAGGAAGCCGGCGGGCGGCTCCCCCGACCGGTACGTGATCGCGACCTTGTCGCCGGCATCGGCGAACGCGCGGGCGATGGCGAGGCCGATGCCCCGGTTACCTCCGGTGACGAGAACCGAGCGGCTCAACGGATCACCCTTTCCGTAGGGGTCGTGACACACCGCCCGGTCAGCTGGATCCACAGGCGGCTTCCTCGAAACCTATCGGTCCGGGCGCGCGGACAAGGAATCGGGCACCGACAGTGACGTGCAGGGGCGGCTGTCGGGTTTCTACAGTCGGCCGCCCGGTCACTCCGCCATTCCGGGAGCGTGAGCGGGCAGGCCCTCGCCCCGGGCCGTTTCGAGCATCCTGCGGTCGTACGTCACCAACGCGGTCAGGTCGTTCCGCAGCGAGAGCGCGCCGGCCACATGGATCGCGTCCAGCGTCCTCAGACGTCCGACCAGGAGAGCGGCCCCGTCGCGTACTTCCCGGGTGAGGAGGATCTCGGTGATCCGGGCGTCCAGATCGTCCATCGCCTTCGGGAAGTGCCCCATGAGGTCCAGGGTCCGCACGGTCTCCACGAAGCCGAGCGTGCCGGTGGCGAGCGGCTCCGTGGCCCGTTCCTGGAGGAAGGCGTCCAGCGCGCCCCAGTGACTGCGCCGGGTCATCCAGGTGACCAGCGCGGACGTGTCCATGTAGATCAACGGTCGTCCTCTTCGCGCTCGGCCAGCAGGAGCGCCACGGGGTCGACGTCTTCCGGCACCTCGTAGTGCGGCATGCCGTGCCGCTCGGCGGCGGTGACCGGGATGCCGTCGGGGCCGTCCCCGGCCATCGTCTCCGGGCGACCGAGCCACCTCACTGCTCCGCACGGACATCCCCACCGGTGCTTTCGTTCCTCGCCGTATCGGCGGGAACTGTCGCGCTCCTTTTCCAGGGAATCAGCCCGGTGAGCCGTGGTTCACTGCTTGCGACGTACCTCACAGGCGAGCAGTTCGAAGGGATTCCCACCCGTGCCCCATGAAATCGACGAGTCATTTCTGGCACTACCCCTGCGCGCCCTCGCGGACGCCGCCCTCGCCCGCGCGCGGGCGCTCGGCGCGGAGCACGCCGACTTCCGGTTCGAGCGGGTGCGCAGCGCGTCCTGGCGGCTGCGGGACGCCCGGCCCTCCGGGTCGTCGGACACCACCGACCTGGGGTACGCGGTGCGGGTGGTGCACGGCGGGACGTGGGGGTTCGCCTCCGGTGTGGACCTGACGATGGACGCCGCCGCCAAGGTGGCCTCGCAGGCGGTGGCGATGGCGAAGCTGTCCGCGCAGGTGATCAGGGCGGCGGGGGCGGAGGAAAGGGTGGAGCTGGCCGACGAGCCGGTGCACGCCGAGAGGTCGTGGGTCTCCTCGTACGAGATCGATCCGTTCACGGTGCCCGACGAGGAGAAGGCGGCGCTGCTGGCGGACTGGAGCGCGCGGCTGCTGGCGGCCGACGGGATCGACCACGTCGACGCCTCGCTGCTCACCGTCCACGAGAACAAGTTCTACGCCGACACCGCGGGGACGGTGACCACCCAGCAGCGGGTACGGCTGCATCCGGCGCTGACGGCGGTGTCGGTCGACGGGTCCAGCGGCGAGTTCGACTCGATGCGGACGGTCGCGCCGCCGGTCGGGCGCGGCTGGGAGTACCTGACGGGCACCGGCTGGGACTGGGACGAGGAGCTGGAGCGGATCCCGGAGCTGCTCGCCGAGAAGATGCGGGCGCCGAGCGTGGAGCCGGGGCTGTACGACCTGGTGGTCGACCCGTCCAACCTGTGGCTGACCATCCACGAGTCCATCGGGCACGCCACCGAGCTGGACCGGGCCCTCGGCTACGAGGCCGCCTACGCCGGCACCTCCTTCGCCACCTTCGACAAGCTCGGCACGCTGCGCTACGGCTCCGAGCTGATGAACGTCACCGGCGACCGCACCGCCGAGCACGGCCTGGCCACCGTCGGCTTCGACGACGAGGGCGTCGAGGCGCAGTCCTGGGACCTGGTCAAGGACGGCACGCTCGTCGGGTACCAGCTGGACCGGCGCATCGCGAAGCTGACCGGCTTCGAGCGCTCCAACGGGTGCGCGTTCGCCGACTCCCCCGCGCACGTGCCGGTGCAGCGCATGGCCAACGTGTCGCTGCGGCCGGACCCGGCGGGGATGTCCACCGAGGACCTGATCGGAAGCGTGGACCGCGGGATCTACGTGGTCGGGGACCGGTCCTGGTCGATCGACATGCAGCGCTACAACTTCCAGTTCACCGGGCAGCGGTTCTTCCGGATCGAGAACGGGCGGATCACCGGGCAGCTGCGGGACGTGGCCTACCAGGCGACGACCACCGACTTCTGGGGCTCCATGGCGGCCGTGGGCGGCCCGCAGACGTACGTCCTGGGCGGCGCCTTCAACTGCGGCAAGGCCCAGCCGGGCCAGGTCGCGGCCGTGTCGCACGGCTGCCCGTCCGCCCTGTTCAAGGGCGTCAACATTCTGAACACCACGCAGGAGGCCGGCCGATGAGCGCCAGGTTCGGGATCGGCCGGGGGTCCGGGGGTCGTCCCCCGGGAAAGCACAGTCTGAACACCACGCAGGAGGCCGGCCGATGAGCGCCCGTACCGACAAGCCGCACGAGGTCGTGGAGCGCGCACTGGAGCTGTCGCGGGCCGACGGCTGCGTCGTGATCGCCGACGAGCGGTCGACCGCCAACCTGCGCTGGGCGGGCAACGCGCTGACCACGAACGGCGTCACGCGCGGGCGCACGCTCACCGTGATCGCGACCGTCGACGGCAAGGAGGGCACCGCCGCCGGGGTCGTCTCGCGGTCCGCGGTGACCGCCGGCGAGCTGGAGCCGCTGGTGCGGGCCGCCGAGGCCGCCGCGCGCGGCGCGGCGCCCGCCGAGGACGCGCAGCCGCTGGTGACCGGCGTGGCGCCGTCCCCCGCGTTCGCCGAGGCGCCCGCCGAGACCTCGTCCGCGGTGTTCGCCGACTTCGCGCCGGCGCTCGGCGAGGCGTTCGCCCGCGCGCGTGCGGGCGGCCGCGAGCTGTACGGCTTCGCCAACCACGAGCTGGTCTCGACCTACCTGGGCACGTCGACGGGACTGCGGCTGCGGCACGACCAGCCCACCGGGACGCTGGAGCTGAACGCCAAGTCACCGGACCGTACGCGCTCGGCGTGGGCGGGCCGCTCGACGCGGGACTTCAGGGACGTCGACCCGGCGGCGCTCGACGCCGAGCTGGCCGTACGGCTGGGCTGGGCCGAGCGGCGGATCGAGCTGCCCGCGGGGCGGTACGAGACGCTGCTGCCGCCGACCGCGGTCGCGGACCTGATGATCTACCAGCTGTGGTCGTCGTCGGGCCGGGACGCGGCCGAGGGGCGGACGGTGTTCTCCAGGCCGGGCGGCGGCACCCGGCTCGGCGAGAAGCTGGCCGGGCTGCCGCTGACCCTGCGCAGCGACCCGGCCGAGCCGGGCCTGGAGTCGGCGCCGTTCGTCGTCGCGCACTCCTCGGGCGGCGACCAGTCGGTGTTCGACAACGGCCTGCCGATCCGGGCCACCGAGTGGATCAGCGGCGGTGAGCTGAAGCAGCTCACGACCAGCCGGCACGGCGCGGCCCTGACCGGCCTGCCGGTGGCCCCCGGGGCCGACAACCTGATCCTGGACGGCGGCGGCGACCGGTCGCTGAAGGACATGGTCGCGAGCACCCGGCGCGGGCTGCTGCTGACCTGCCTGTGGTACATCCGCGAGGTGGACCCGGCGACCCTGCTGCTGACCGGGCTGACCCGGGACGGCGTCTACCTCGTCGAGGACGGCGAGGTCGTGGGCGAGGTCACCAACTTCCGCTTCAACGAGTCCCCCGTCGACGTGCTGCGCCGGGCCACCGAGGCCGGGCGCACGGAGAAGACGCTGCCCCGGGAGTGGAGCGACTGGTTCACCAGGTCCGCCATGCCCGCGCTGCGGGTGCCGGAATTCAACATGAGCTCCGTCAGCCAGGGCGTATAACCTCATAGCCGGTGGTCGCCGGACCGCCCGAGATCATCGAGGAGACACGAGAACCGTGACGGACATCGTCGACGAGCTGAAGTGGCGGGGACTGTTCTCCCTGTCCACCGACGAGGACGCTTTGCGCAAGGCGCTCGCGGACGGTCCCGTCACGTTCTATTGCGGCTTCGACCCGACCGCGCCGTCCCTGCACGTCGGACACCTGGTGCAGGTGCTCACCGTGCGCCGGCTCCAGCAGGCCGGGCACCGGCCGCTGGCGCTGGTCGGCGGCGCCACGGGCCTGATCGGCGACCCCCGCCCGACGGCGGAGCGCACGCTGAACGACCCGGAGACGGTCGCCGGCTGGGTCGACAGGCTGCGTTCCCAGATCGAGCCGTTCCTCTCGTTCGAGGGGGAGAACGCGGCCGTGATGGTGAACAACCTCGACTGGACGGCCGGCCTGTCCGCGATCGAGTTCCTGCGGGACATCGGCAAGCACTTCCGCGTCAACAAGATGCTGACGAAGGACTCCGTGGCCCGCCGGCTGGAGTCCGACCAGGGCATCAGCTACACCGAGTTCAGCTACCAGATCCTCCAGGGCATGGACTTCCTCCAGCTCCACCGGCGCTACGGCTGCACGCTCCAGCAGGGCGGCAGCGACCAGTGGGGCAACCTCACGGCCGGCCTGGACCTGATCCACCGGCTGGAGCCGGAGGCGTCCGTGCACGCGCTGGCGACACCGCTGATGACCAAGGCGGACGGCACCAAGTTCGGCAAGACCGAGGGCGGCGCCGTCTGGCTCGACCCGGAGATGACGACGCCGTACGCGTTCTACCAGTTCTGGCTGAACGTGGACGACCGGGACATCTCGGGCTACATGCGCATCCTGTCCTTCAGGTCCCGTGAGGAACTGGAGGAACTGGAGCGGCAGACGCGGGAGCGGCCGCAGGCGCGGGCCGCGCAGCGGGCGCTGGCCGAGGAGCTGACGACGCTGGTGCACGGCGCCGGCCAGACGGCCGCCGTGATCGCCGCGTCCAGGGCGCTGTTCGGGCAGGGCGAGCTGGCGGACCTCGACGAGCGGACGCTGGCCGCGGCCCTGTCCGAGGTGCCGCACGTCCGGGTCGCCGAGCCGGCGCCGGTCGTCGACCTGTTCGCCGAGGTCGGCCTGGTGGCGAGCAAGTCCGCGGCCCGGCGGACGGTGAAGGAGGGCGGGGCCTACGTGAACAACGTCAAGGTGACCGCCGAGGACGCCGTCCCGGCGGCGGAGGACCTGCTGCACGGGCGGTGGCTGGTGCTGCGGCGCGGCAAGAAGAACCTGGCCGCCGTCGAGGTGACGGGGGCGTAGGGGCGCAGGACGCCACCGGGGCGCGGGTCCCGCGCGGCGGGCACGGGATCGCGTGCCCGCCACCGGGGCCCGCGCCTCTTCGTGCGCTCAGGCGTGGTGCCTGCGCCTGCCCAGCGTCCGGACGTACAGCATGTCGCCGACGGCGACGATGATGACGGCGGCGACCAGCTGGAAGATGTGCCGGCTCCAGTCGATGCCCGGGGTCTCCTCCACCCCGAAGCCCCGGGCGACGGCGTTGCCGACGATCGCGCCCAGGATGCCGAAGATGGTGGTCAGCCACAGTGGGCTGTGCTGCTTGCCCGGGATGATCGCCTTGGCGATCAGGCCCAGCACGAATCCCACGATGATCGCCCACAACCAGCCCATTGCTGCCTCCTCGTACGGCCCTGCGCGAGCATTGCCCCCAGTGTCGGCCCGACCTCCTTACGCCGCATGTCGGGTGCTGCCGTACGCGGTACGGCGCAGCGCGTCCGCCCGGCCGGCGGCGCCCCGGTCTCCAGGGCGGCCGGGTCGCGGCGTACCGTTGACGGGCGGGGAGAGTTCGAGCGCGCGGATGGTGGAATGTGATGCGGAAGCGGCGCGGCGGCGGCGACGCCCAGGTGTTCCGGATCACCGGAGCACGCCAGGGACTCCAGGAGGACGTCCGGGGCCGGCAGCGGCGGTACGTGATCTCGATGTCGGTCCGTACCGTGGCGGTGATCCTGGGCGCGACGCTGTGGAACGTGGAACGGCACGTCGCGGTGGTGGCGCTGGTCCTGGGCCTGGTCCTGCCGTACGTCGCGGTGGTGATCGCCAATGCCGGACGGGAGAACGCGCCGGGGCTGCCGTCGACGTTCGTGACTACTCCCCCGCCGCCGATGATCACCGGCGGGCACGCGGAGGAGCGGACGGCGCGGGAGGAGCCCGCCGCGGAACCCCCGCGGGAGGAACCGGAGGCCGCGCGGGAGGAACCGGAGGCCGCGCGGGAGCGGACCGCGCCCCGGCCGGGACACGCGGGGGCGGGGCCGACGGAGCGGCGGCCGTGAGCCGGCTGTGCGCCGGGCCCAATAAAACCTGTTGTTCCGGTGCCGTGGCGCCGGGTCGCCGTGACATACTTCGTACGCGCTCCGCATCCCCCGTCGGAGCGACGGACCGACGCCGGGCAGCTCCCCCCGTGGCTGCTCGGCGTCGCCTTTTTGCGCGTACCTGTGAGACGAACCTGTGAGTGACGAGACCCCGATCTGCTCCGCGAAGGGCTGCCGCGCCGATGCCGTGTGGGTGCTGGCGTGGAACAACCCGAAGATCCACACGCCGGAGCGCCGCAAGACGTGGCTGGCGTGCGAGGAGCACCGGGAGCACCTGTCGCAGTTCCTCGGCGTGCGCGGCTTCCTGAAGGATGTCGTCCTGCTGACGGAGTGGGAGTCCCCCGAGGCCCCCCGGGTCCCGGGTCCCGGGTCGCCTGGAGCGCCCGGGGCGTCCTAGGGCCTGTTGCGAAAGTGGCGCGGTCGCCCGAAGGGCGGCCACGCGGCAGGCGCCGCTTCGTATCAGGTTCTGGAGGACCGCTGTCCCTGGGAGCCGTGGGCTGCGAGCGGAAGACTGCGCAGCGACAGTGCGCTCGGCGCTGGCAGCGCTCCGTGGGCCGCCTCGGCGCGGAACGACTGGAGCAAGTACGCCACCAGGCGCCGGGACGCCGCACGGTCACCTGGCAGTGCGGTGACCAGACCGCAGTGGGACAACAAGGCCACGGCAAGGTCGGAGGGGTGGAAGTCGGCCCGCAGCGCGCCCGCCGCCTGAGCCCTGCGGACCAGGGTCATGAAGTCCCGCTCGGCCTGTTCCCGTAGTCGCGCGTGTTCTCGCGTGCTGTCCGGAAAGGCCGCGACGAACGCGGCCGGGAAGCCCCGTTCCTCCCGTTGTAGTTCGCAGACCGTCTCGACCAGCCGCTGGAAGCCCTGCCACGGATCGGGGTCGGCCAGTGCCTCGGTGAGCGCCCGAGCGCAGGTGTCCATCTGGTGCGCGAACGCGGCCCGCACCAGGGCGTCCCGCGTCGGGAAACGCCGGTACAGCGTCGCCACGCCGACCCCCGCCCGCCGGGCCACGGTCGCCATGGGCGCGTCGATGCCGTGCTCGGCGAAGACCACGCGGGCAGCCGAGAGGATGCGCCGCCGGTTGCGCCGGGCGTCCGCCCGCAGACTGTCCTGCCCCGCGATCCGAGAGGATTCCCCCACCGCTGTCTCTCACCTCCGGTCAAATGGACGATCTCGTCCGCTTGCCAGCCTACGCTCGGCGCCACGATCCCCCGCACGGCCACTGGTGACGAAGGTGAGAACGCAGGCGATGGACGACCGCACGATGAAAGCCGTACTGTTCGACCGCTTCGGCGGCCCCGAGGTGCTGTATGTGGGCCGGGTGCCACGTCCCGGCCCGGCACCCGGCGAGGTCCTCGTGCGCGTGCGCGCGTTCAGCGTGAACGGCGGCGAACTGGCGGCCCGTTCCGGTCGGGTCCGCCTCATCACCGGCCGGAAGTTCCCGCAGCGCATCGGGCTGGACTTCACCGGCGAGATCGCCGCACTCGGCACCGGCGCGACCGGCGTAGCGGTCGGCGACCAGGTGTGGGGCGTCCTGGGCCGCAGCTCCGGATTCGGCAGCGCCGCCGAGTACGTGACGGTACGGCCCGAGCGGCTCGGCCGGGTCCCGGACGGACTGGACCTCGTGGCCGCGGCCGCGCTGCCGGTGGCCACCACGGCCATCACGGCCCTCCGCGACAAGGCCGCACTGCGCCCAGGCGAACGGCTGCTCGTACGGGGCGCGGCGGGCGGCGTCGGCAACGCCGCCGTCCAGCTGGGACAGGCGTACGGTGCCGAGGTCACGGCCCTGGCCCGCGCTGCCAACCTCGACTTCGTCCGTACGCTCGGTGCCCACCACGCCGTCGACCACCGGACCGTGTCCCCTGCGGAACTGGGACTGTTCGACGTGGTCCTCGACACGGCGGGCACCGACCTGCGTACCGTACGGCGGATACTGAAGCCGGGCGGACGCATGGTCACCATCGCCTTCGACCTGACGCGGCCCGCCGCCTCGCTGGGCTACATCGCGGCCAGCGCCGTCCACGGACGCGGCCGGGTGCGCTTCTTCAGCGGCAACCCCGAACGTGCGCTCTTCGACGACCTCGCCCGCCAGGTGACAGAGGGGAAGCTGCGGCCGGCGGTGGACACGGTCTTCCCGCTGAAAGAGACAGCGGCCGCACACCGGGCGCTGGAGGCGGGCGGTGTGCGGGGCAAGTACGTGGTCAGGGTCGACTAGGGTTTGTTGGGAAGGTGCTGGTCACAGCCACTCGTCGAGGACTGCAACCAACACGGCCGCCTCGTGGCGGACGGCGAGCTTGTCGTATCTCGTGGCCACGGCCCGGTGGCGCTTGAGGCGGTTGATCCCGCACTCGACGGCATGCCGCTCGCGGTAGTCGGTTTTGTCGAACTTCGGCGGCCGACCGCCTCGGGCACCGAGCTTCTGGCGGTTGCGGACGCGGTCGGCGGGGACCGGGATGGTCGCCTTGATCCCGCGTCTGCGCAGGTAGGCCCGGTTACGGCGGGAGTCGTACGCTTTGTCGGCCCGCACCCGGTCCGGCCGCCTGCGGGGCCTGCCCGGACCAAGGCGAGGTACCCGGATGGCTTCCAGGACCGGCTCGAATTGCGGCGAGTCACCCCGCTGGCCGGCTGTGATCACGACGCTCAGCGGCTTCTGCCCCTGCTCGACGGCAAGGTGGATCTTGGCGGTCAGGCCGCCTCGGGAACGTCCGAGACCATGGTCGGCCGGCTCGACGGCGATGCCGCCGGGCGGTTCCTTTTGCAGATCCCCTTTTTCGAGGCCCCGGCGGCGTGCTGGTGGGCCCGGCAGACGGTGGAGTCGATATTCACGTCCCAGGCGATCAGGCCCTTCGCGTCCGCCTGAGCTTGGAGCCGAGTGACGAATCTGGCCCAGGTGCCATCGCGCTGCCAGCGCCGGAACAGGTCGTAGACCCGGTCCCAGGGCCCGTAGCGTTCCGGCACATCACGCCAGGGAGCACCGGTACGGGTCCGCCACCGAATGCCGTCTATCAGCTGCCGTCGCGTCCACACCGGCGGACGGCCCGGCTTGATTCCCTGCGGCAACAACGGCTCAAGCCGGGCCCACTGTCCATTCGTCAGATCACCACGCCCCAGAGGGCGTGATCATCCACGACCAAGATCCACTTTCGCAACAGGCCCTAGCCGCCGATCGCCGACATCGGGCGGTCCGGCTGGACGAAGGACGGGTCGTCCAGGCCCGCGCCCGCCTTCTTGCCCCACATCGCCAGGCGCCAGATGCGCGCGATCTCCTCGTCGGGGGCGTCGGAGCGCAGGGCGGCGCGCAGGTCGGTCTCCTCGCGGGCGAAGAGGCAGGTGCGCACCTGGCCGTCCGCCGTGAGGCGGGTGCGGTCGCAGGCCGCGCAGAACGGGCGGGTGACGGAGGCGATGACGCCGACCCGGTGCGGGCCGCCGTCGACGGTCCAGCGTTCGGCCGGGGCCGAACCGCGCTCCTGGGCGTCCTCCTCGGTGAGGTCGAAGCGGGTGCGCAGGGAGGCGAGGATGTCGCCCGCCGTGACCATGCCCTCGCGCTTCCAGCCGTGCTGGGCGTCCAGGGGCATCTGCTCGATGAACCGCAGTTCGTAGTCGTGCTCGACGGCCCAGGCGAGGAGGTCGGGGGCCTCGTCTGCGTTGAGGCCGGGCATCAGGACCGCGTTCACCTTGACCGGGGTCAGGCCCGCGTCCCGGGCGGCCCGCAGGCCTTCGAGGACGTCCTGGTGGCGGTCGCGGCGGGTGAGGGTCTTGAAGACGTCCGGGCGGAGCGTGTCGAGGGAGACGTTGACCCTGTCCAGGCCCGCGGCCTTGAGGGCCGGTGCCGTGCGCCTGAGGCCGATGCCGTTGGTGGTCAGCGACATCCGGGGGCGCGGGCTCAGGGCCGCGACCCGCTCGACGATGCCGACCAGGCCGGGGCGCAGCAGGGGTTCGCCGCCGGTGAAGCGGACCTCCTCGATGCCGAGGGAGGTGACGGCGATGTCGATCAGGCGGACGATCTCGTCGTCCGTGAGCAGGTCCGGCTTGGCCAGCCACTGCAGGCCCTCCTCGGGCATGCAGTACGTGCACCGGAGATTGCAGCGGTCGGTCAGCGAGACGCGCAGGTCGGTGGCCACCCGGCCGTAGGTGTCGATGAGCACGCGGCCCCCTCCCTCGTAGCGGATCACGGGTTCTCCGTCATCTGCGAGCCTACGTGACACCACCGACAGCGTGGGGGCGCGGCCCGCACGAGCAACGAGGGGGCCGCGTCGCGGGGCTGTGGATCGCCCGCGGCGCGGCCCCCTCGGAGGTGTGTCAGTGTGCGCCGGTGCCGGTCATGGACCGCACTTCCAGCTCCGCGTACTTGGCGGTGTCCGGCTCCTCCTTGGAGAGGACCGTGCCGAGCCAGCCGAGCAGGAAGCCGACGGGGATGGAGATGAGGCCGGGGTTCTCCAGCGGGAACCAGTGGAAGTCGACGTCGGGGAACATCGAGCTGGGCTTGCCCGAGACGACCGGCGAGAACAGCACGAGCCCGACGGCGGTGACCAGGCCGCCGTAGATGGACCACAGGGCGCCGGCGGTGGTGAAGCGCTTCCAGAACAGGCTGTAGAGGATGGTCGGCAGGTTGGCGGAGGCCGCGACCGCGAAGGCCAGGGCGACCAGTCCGGCGACGTTGAGGTCCCTGGCGAGGGCGCCGAGCAGGATGGAGACGGCGCCGATGCCCACGGTCGCGTACCGGGCCGCGTTGATCTCCTGCTTCTCGGTGGCCGTGCCCCGCTTGATGACGTTCGCGTAGATGTCGTGGGCGAAGGAGGAGGACGAGGCCAGGGTCAGGCCGGCGACGACCGCGAGGATCGTGGCGAAGGCGACGGCGGAGATGGTGGCGAGCAGGATGGCGCCCCAGGTGGAGTCGACGCCGCCGAGATGGAGCGCCAGCAGGGGTGCGGCCGTGTTGCCCGCCTTGTTGGAGGAGGTGATCTCCTCCGGCTCGATCAGCGCGGCGGCGCCGAAGCCGAGGGCGAGGGTCATCAGGTAGAAGGCGCCGATCAGGCCGATGGCCCAGAGCACCGACTTGCGGGCGGCCTTGGCGGTGGGGACGGTGTAGAAGCGGATCAGGATGTGCGGCAGGCCGGCGGTGCCGAGGACCAGGGCGATGCCGAGGGAGATGAAGTCCAGCTTGGTGGTGCCGGTGGCGCCGTACTTCAGGCCCGGCTCCAGGAAGGCGGCGCCCTTGCCGCTGTTGTCGGCGGCGGAGCCCAGCAGGTCGGAGATGTTGAAGTCGAACTTCAGCAGCACCAGGAAGGTGAGCAGGAGGGCTCCGGCGATCAGCAGGACGGCCTTGACCATCTGGACCCAGGTGGTGCCCTTCATGCCGCCGATGGTGACGTACACGATCATCAGGACGCCGACGAGGGCGACGATGCCGATCTTGCCGGTGTCGCTGGTGATGCCGAGGAGCAGGGAGACCAGGACGCCCGCACCGGCCATCTGGGCCAGCAGGTAGAAGATCGACACGACGATCGTGGAGGTGCCGGCCGCGGTGCGGACCGGGCGCTGGCGCATGCGGTACGCGAGGACGTCGCCCATGGTGTAGCGGCCGGAGTTGCGCAGCGGCTCGGCGACCAGGAGCAGGGCGACCAGCCAGGCGACCAGGAAGCCGATGGAGTACAGGAAGCCGTCGTAGCCGAAGAGGGCGATCGCGCCGGCGATGCCGAGGAAGGACGCGGCCGACATGTAGTCGCCGGAGACGGCGAGGCCGTTCTGGAATCCGGTGAACTGGCGGCCGCCCGCGTAGAAGTCGGCGGCGTCCTTCGTCTGGCGGCCGGCCCACACGGTGATGACGAGGGTCGCGACGACGAAGACGGAGAACAGGGTGATGATCAGCGTGCGGTGCTCGCCGGCCTCACCGGCGGCGAGGAACGTCTGCGCGGTGTTCATGCGCCGCCCTCCATCCGGGACTTGATCGCTTCGGCCCTGGGGTCGAACTTGGCGGCGGCCACGCGCGCGTACCACCAGGCGATGAGGAACGTGGTGAGGAACTGGGCGAGGCCCAGCGTCATGGCGACGTTGAAG
This sequence comes from Streptomyces sp. NPDC014882, assembly GCF_043081325.1. Lineage (NCBI taxonomy): Bacteria > Bacillati > Actinomycetota > Actinomycetes > Kitasatosporales > Streptomycetaceae > Streptomyces > Streptomyces sp. NPDC014882. Next base: position 134,711 of record NZ_JBIBWL010000016.1, on the reverse strand, counting down.
TTGCCGAACAGCTTGGTGCCCATGAAGTCGCCCGCGTAGTTGGACAGCAGGACGTACAGCAGGTACCAGACGATGAAGGCCAAGGTCAGCGGGAAGGCGAAGCTGCGGTAGGAGCGGCGCAGTTCACCGAACTCCGCGCTCTCCTGCACCGCGACGAACTCCTCGCCGGCGGGGAGTCGGGCTGGGGATTTCGAGGGGGGCGGTGTCTCGGTGGCCACGGAGTCTCCTCGCGTTGCGGGTGCGGTGGGTGGGGGGCGGCGAGGGTCCTCGCCGTCCCTGCCCAAGGTCACGGCGGCGCACGACGACGGGTTCAACGCCTCGCACCGGTTTCCGAAGTGGCCTCGGCGGCCGCTGTGTCAACGAGCCACGCCCGTCGGAGGTCATGGCCGGGTGAAATCGCCTCCCGAAGGTCATTGCTGGCCGGCGAGTCGGGGAGATAGCTTCGGGCGAGCACCACCCCGTCATGTACCTGTCCAGGCACGACCCGTGTCCGGGCAGGTCTCGCTTCCGGATGATGTGGAGACCCCATGGCTCATCTGCCTTCCAGACGCCGCCTCGCCCTCGCGGTGCCCGTCGTGCTGTCGCTGACCGCCTCCCTCGGCTTCCTGCCGACGGCGGCCTCGGCGGCTCCGGTCACGGCCACGGCCACCCAGGCGGCGGACGCCGGAACGCTGGCGTACGTCGTCAACACCAAGGTGGACCACCGCACGATCGAGTCGGTGAAGAAGGCGATCGCCGCGGCCGACGGCACCGTCGTCGCGACCTACGCGAAGATCGGCGTCATCGTCGTGCACTCGGCGAACCCCGACTTCGGCGCGCAGATACGCGCGGTGCGCGGCGTGCAGTCGGCGGGCGCGACCCGCACCGCGCCCCTGAGCCCCGCCGGGACCACGGACGAGGGCGCCGCCGAGCTGATCTCCGCGGCCGACGCCGCGAGGACGGCGAGCGCGTCCGCCGCGGCGGGCGTGAGCGAGCCGCTCGAGGCCGACCAGTGGGACCTGCGCGCCATCGGCGCCGACAAGGCCGCCGAGATCAACCCGGGCAGCAGCAAGGTGACCGTCGCCGTCATCGACACCGGTGTGGACGACACCCACCCGGACCTGGCGCCGAACTTCTCCGCGTCGCAGTCGGCGAACTGCGTCGGCGGTGTGGCCGACACCAGCGAGGGCGCCTGGCGGCCGTACAACCCGACCGAGGACTACCACGGCACGCACGTCGCCGGTGAGATCGCGGCGGCCCGCAACGGCATCGGCGTGGCCGGTGTCGCGCCCGGCGTGAAGGTCGCCGGCATCAAGGTGAGCGACCCGAAGGACGGCCTCTTCTACCCGGAGAACGTCGTCTGCGCCTTCGTGTTCGCCGCCGACCACGGGGTCGAGGTCACGAACAACAGCTACTACGTGGACCCGTGGCTGTACAACTGCATGGACGACCCCGACCAGAAGGCCATCGTCGACGCGGTCAACAGGGCGCAGCTGTACGCCCAGAAGAAGGGCACGCTCAACGTCGCCTCGGCCGGCAACTCCAACCACGACCTGGACTCCGACGCGATCGTCGACGACTCCAGCCCGGACGACTCCACTCCGGTGACGCGGACGATCGACCCGCACGAGTGCTTCGACGTGCCGACCCAGCTGCCGGGGGTCGTCACGGTGAGCGCGACGGGCGTCAAGGGCACCAAGTCGTACTACTCCACGTACGGTCTGGGCGCCGTGGACGTGGCGGCGCCGGGCGGCGACCGGTACCAGATCCCGGACACCCCGTCGGCCAACGGCCGCATCCTGTCGACGATGCCGAACAACGCGTACGGCTTCCTCCAGGGCACCTCGATGGCGTCCCCGCACGTCGCCGGTGTGGCCGCGCTGCTGAAGTCGGCCCACCCGTGGGCCTCCCCGGCGACGCTCCAGGCGCTGCTCAAGGCGCAGGCCGACAACCCGGGCTGCCCGGCCGAGCCGTACGACGGCAACGGTGACGGCGTGGTGGACGCGACCTGCGAGGGCGGCAAGCGCGTCAACGGCTTCTACGGCTTCGGCGTGGTGAACGCGCTGCGCGCGGTGAAGTAGCCGGGACGTGGTTCGAGGGGCCGGGCGGAGCGGATCCGCCCGGCCCCTCGGCGTCTTCGGACGGCCGTCGAGCCGGGCGGGGATCCCCGCCGCACCGGGTCGACCCGATCGATCACGCATCGTGCGGTCATGACCGGCTCCGGGTTCGCCCGGTCGGAACCGGGCGGCGGTCCCGTCCTCCGCAGGCGTCGGCCGTCCGGCGCCGGAGGCCGTCCGGCGCGGCTCCGCCCGTGCGGCCGCCGTCCGCGCGCCCCGCCCTCAGATCCCGGCCGCGCCCAGCAGCGACCCGGCCGCGTACGTCACCGCCATCGCCACCGCCCCGCCCCCCACGTTGCGCACGACCGCCCGCGCGGGTGCCGCCGCTCCGAGGCGTGCGCTGCTCCAGCCCGTGCAGGCCAGGGCGAGCAGGACCGACACCACCGTGACGGGCAGCCGCCGGCCGGGCGGGGGCAGCACGATCGCCAGGAGCGGGAGCAGGGCGCCCACCGTGAAGGCCAGGAAGCTCGCCCAGGCCGCGTGCCAGGGATTGGTGAGCTCGTCGGGGTCGATGCCCAGCTCCACGCGCGCGTGGGCCCGCAGCGCGTCGCGTCGCGTGAGCTGGACGGCCGCGTCCCGGGCCACCTCGCGGGTCAGGCCCCGTTCCTCCAGCAGCCCGGTCAGCTCCTCCAGCTCGGCCTCCGGCTGTTCCCGCAGTTCCCTGCGTTCCAGCGCGAGGGCGGCCCGCTCGGAGTCGCGCTGCGTCGACACCGACACGTACTCCCCCGCCGCCATCGACATCGACCCGGCCAGCAGACCGGCCAGGCCCGCCGTCAGCAGCGCCGAGCGGTCGCCGGTGGCCCCGGCCACGCCGACCACCAGGCCGGCGGTGGACACGATGCCGTCGTTGGCGCCGAGCACGGCGGCCCGCAGCCAGTTGAGCCGGGTTCCGAGCGACCCGCCGTGGGGCTCGTCGTGGGGTGGTTCCGTCACACGGGGAGGATCGCATCCCGGTCGGCGGGGCGCCGCGCCGACGCTCCACGCGCGCGTGCCGAAGCGTGCCCGCCGCGCCCGGCGTGCCCGTCGCGCCCCCCCGGTCCGGTGTCGTCCCGCACGCGCGTGCGGGTGTGCGCGAGCGGAGGCGTCCGGCGGTGGGGTGGAGGCGGGTGCCCGCTGTCGGTGGCGGCCCGTATCCTCAATGACCATGCTCGAAGACCGTACGCCCGCAGCGTCCTCCCCCACGGAATGGCCGACCGCCTATCCCCGGGGATACGCGGTCGTCGACGTGGAGACCACCGGCCTGGCCCGCGACGACCGGATCATCTCCGCCGCCGTGTACCGGCTGGACGCGCGCGGTGAGGTCGAGGACCACTGGTACACGCTGGTCAACCCGGAGCGCGACCCGGGCCCGGTGTGGATCCACGGTCTGACGAGCGAGGTGCTGGAGGGCGCGCCGCTCTTCCGGGACGTGGCGCAGGAGTTCGCGGACCGGCTCGACGGCCGGGTGCTGGTCGCGCACAACGCGGTGTTCGACTGGCAGATGATCGCCCGCGAGTACGCGCGCGCGCAGCGCGAGGCCCCGGTGCGACAGCGGCTGTGCACCATCGCGCTCGCCAAGGAGCTGGCCCTGCCGCTGCCCAACCACAAGCTGGAGTCGCTGGCCGCGCACTTCGGTGTCGTCCAGCGGCGGGCGCACCACGCCCTCGACGACGCGCGCGTGCTGGCGGAGGCGTTCCGGCCGAGCCTGCGGGCCGCGGCGGCGGGCGGTGTGCGGCTGCCGCTGCACGAGTGCCGGCCGCTGACGGAGTGGCAGGACCGTCCCGCGCCGCGGCTCGGGCAGCACACCGGCGCCCCCCGGCCGACGGGTTGGCGTCCGGCCCGGAAGCGGCCCGCCTGCCCGTACCCCAACCCGGGGCGCTACGAGGACGGGAAACGGCTCAAGCAGGGCATGCGCATCGCGTTCTCCGGGGACACCTCGGTCGAGCGCGAGCTGCTGGAGGACCGCGCGACCGAGGCCGGACTGCACGTCGCCACGTCGCTCTCCCGGCTGACCAGCCTGCTCGTCACCAACGACCCCGACTCGGGCACCTCCAAGGTGGTCAAGGCCCGCCAGTTCGGCACGCCGGTGGTGGACGAGGCGGCGTTCGGCCAGCTGCTGCGCGATGTCGAGCCGGCCGCGCCGCGGTGACCGTGCCGTGCCGCGGTGACCGTGCCGTGCTGCGGTGAGCACGCCGTGCCGCGCCGACCGTACGGACGGGTGATTGCCGCGCGACTCGCCCGGCGCCGTCTCGCCCGCGCCGCACCGACGGCCCACCCTGTGGCCCATGGCGACATGTGAGGTTTGCGGCAACAACTACGGAATGACCTTCGAGGTGCACGCGCAGGGCGCGGTGCACGTCTTCGACTGCTTCTCCTGTGCGATCCACCGCATGGCCCCGATCTGCGAGCACTGCCGGGTGCAGATCATCGGCCAGGGCGTGGAGGCCGAGGGGCGCTGGTACTGCGGCGCCCACTGCGCCCGCGCCGAGGGAAAGGCGGGCATCGTCGACCGGGCCTGAAGCGGGCCCCACGTCAGGACACCCCACGGCCGAGAGGTACGGTCGTGGGGTGTACCGCTTCCTTTTGTCCCGGCAGTGGGTGATCATCACGCTCGTCGCCCTGCTCCTGATCCCCACGATGATCAGGCTGGGCATCTGGCAGATGCACCGCTACGACGAGCGCACCGCCCGCAACCAGCTGGTCTCCGACGCGCTGTCCGCCGACCCCGTGCCGGTGGAGAGTCTGACCTCCCCGGGCCACGCCGTCAGCACCGGCGAGCGGTACCGCTCCGTGACCGCCGTGGGCCGCTTCGACACCGACCGGGAGATCGTGGTCCGGCGGCGCGTCAACGGCGACGAGGAGGTCGGCTTCCACGTCGTCACCCCGTTCGTCCTGAAGGACGGGAAGGTGCTGCTGGTCAACCGCGGCTGGATCCCCGCCGACGCCCCCAGCCAGACCGCGTTCCCCGAGGTCCCGGCGCCGCCCGCCGGGCAGGTCACCGTGACCGGGCGGCTGATGCCCGACGAGACGACCGCGGCGAGCGGCATCAAGAACCTCCAGGGGCTGCCGGACCGGCAGGTCATGCTGATCAACAGCGCGCAGGAGGCGCGGCGCCTGGACGCGCAGGTCCTCGGCGGCTACATCGCGCAGACGGCGCCCGAGCCCGCGAAGGGCACCCCCCAGCTGGTCGGCAGGCCCGGCAACGAGGACGCCGCGCTCAACTACGCCTACGCGATCCAGTGGTGGCTGTTCTCCGCGGGCGTGCCGGTCGGCTGGGTGGTCCTGGTCCGGCGCGAGCTGCGCGACCGCAGGGAGGCGGCCGCCGCGCGGAAGCCGGCGGAGGCACAGCCCGCGGCGGTCTGAGGCCCCCCGCCCGGCCGCCCCACCACGAGGGGCCGTGCCCGGCCCCACCGCCGGAGCACCGCCCGGCCGAACCGCCGGAACCCCGCCCGGCCGGCCGTCCCGACGCCGTGTCACCCGCCCGGCTCCCGCCCGGATTGCCCTGCCGCACTGCCGGGAACCCGCACCCCGTGCACCCCCGCATCGAGGACTACGCCGTCATCGGCGACGAACAGACCGCGGCCCTGGTCGGCAGGGACGGCTCGGTCGACTGGCTGTGCCTGCCCCGCTTCGACTCGGGGGCCTGCTTCGCGCGCCTGCTGGGCGACGAGGACAACGGCCACTGGCGCATCGCGCCCAAGGGCGCCGACGGGGCGTACTGCACCCGCCGCGCCTACCGTCCGGACACGCTCGTCCTGGACACCGAGTGGGAGACCGACGAGGGCGCGATCCGCGTCACCGACCTGATGCCGCAGCGCGACCGGGCCCCCGACGTCGTACGGATCGTCGAGGGACTGCGCGGGCGGGTCACCGTCCACAGCGCGCTGCGGCTGCGCTTCGACTACGGCTGGGTCGTCCCGTGGATGCGCCGGGTCGACGGCCACCGGGTGGCGGTCGCCGGCCCGGACTCGGTGTGGCTGCGCAGCGAGCCGGAGGTGCGCACCTGGGGCGAGAACCTCAGCACGCATGCGGAGTTCACCGTCGCCGCGGGCGAGACGGTCGCGTTCGTGCTGACCTGGCACCCCTCGCACCACGCGCGCCCGCCGCTCGTCGATCCCCACGAGGCGCTGCGGGCCAGCGTCGCGGACTGGCGGGCGTGGTCGGCGCGCTGCCGCTACGACGGACCCCACCGGGACGCCGTGATCCGCTCCCTCATCACCCTGAAGGCCCTCACCTACGTGCCGACGGGCGGCATCGTCGCCGCACTCACCACGTCCCTGCCCGAGGAGCTGGGCGGGGTCCGCAACTGGGACTACCGCTACTGCTGGCTGCGCGACTCCACCCTCACCCTCGGTGCCCTGCTGGCGGCCGGCCACGAGGAGGAGGCCGAGGCCTGGCGCGACTGGCTGCTGCGCGCCGTCGCGGGCGACCCGGCGGACCTCCAGATCATGTACGGGCTGGCGGGCGAGCGCCGGCTGCCCGAGTTCGAGCTGCCGTGGCTGTCGGGCTACGCGGGCTCGCGTCCGGTGCGCGTCGGCAACGGCGCCGTGAGCCAGCTCCAGCTCGACGTGTACGGCGAGGTGATGGACTCGCTGTCACTGGCCCGCACCGCGGGGATGACGCCCAAGCCGCACATGTGGTCGCTCCAGTGCGCGCTGATGAACTGGCTGTCCGAGAACTGGCGGCAGCCGGACGAGGGGCTGTGGGAGGTGCGCGGCGGTCGCCGCCAGTTCGTGCACTCCAAGGTGATGGTGTGGGTGGCCGCCGACCGCGCCGTCCGCGCGCTGGAGCGGTATCCGCAGCTCAGCGGCGACCTCGAGGGGTGGCGGGCGCTGCGCGACGAGGTGCACCGCGAGGTGTGCGAGAAGGGCTACGACCCCCGGCGCAACACCTTCACGCAGTACTACGGCTCGCGCGACCTGGACGCCGCCCTGCTGCTCATCCCGCGCGTCGGCTTCCTGCCCCCCGAGGACCCGCGGGTGATCGGCACCGTCGACGCCGTCCGCGAGGAACTCGGGCACGGCGGTCTGCTGCGCCGCTACAGCACCGCCGGGCGGACCGTCGACGGCCTGCCCGGCGACGAGGGCGCCTTCCTGGCGTGCTCCTTCTGGCTCGCGGACGCCCTGCACCTGACGGGCCGGACCGGGGAGGCGCGCGAGCTGTTCGACCGCCTGGTGGCCCTGGCCAACGACGTGGGGCTGCTGGCCGAGGAGTACGACCCGAAGGCCGGCCGTCACCTGGGGAACTACCCGCAGGCGTTCAGCCACATCGGCCTCGTCAACACCGCCCTCACCCTGTACGGCGACGGCCAGGCAGGATAGGGACCATGGATCTTGGACTGAAGGACCGGGTGTACGTCGTCACCGGGGCCACCCGCGGCCTCGGCAACGCCGCCGCGCGCGAGCTGGTCGCGGACGGCGCGAAGGTGGTCGTCACGGGGCGGGACGCGGAGCGGGCCGCCGAGGCGGCGCGGGAGCTGGGGCCGGGCGCGGTCGGGGTGGGCGTCGACAACGCCGACCCCGAGGCGCCCGCGCGGCTGATCGCGGCCGCGCGGGAGGCGTTCGGCCGCTTCGACGGTGTGCTGGTGAGCGTGGGAGGGCCGCCGCCCGGGTTCGTCGCGGACAACACGGACGAGCAGTGGCTGGCGGCGTTCGAGTCGGTGTTCCTCGGCGCGGTGCGGCTGGCGCGGGCGGCGGCCGCCGAGCTGGAGGCGGGGGGCGTCATCGGGTTCGTGCTGTCGGGGTCGGTGCACGAACCGATCCCGGGGCTGACGATCTCCAACGGGCTGCGGCCGGGCCTGGCCGGGTTCGCGAAGTCGCTCTCCGACGAGCTGGGGCCGCGTGGGATCCGGGTCGTGGGGCTGCTGCCCGCGCGGATCGACACCGACCGGGTGCGCGAGCTGGACGCGCTGTCGGCCGATCCGGACGCGACCCGGGCCGCGAACGAGTCCCGGATCCCGCTGCGGCGGTACGGGGCGCCGCGGGAGTTCGGGCGGGTGGCGGCCTTCCTGCTGTCGCCGGCCGCCTCCTACCTGACCGGCCTCATGGTGCCGGTGGACGGCGGGATGCGGCACGGGTTCTGAGGGGCCGCCGGCCGGCTCGGGACCGGCCGGCGTCAACTGACCCGTTCCGCCTTGTGCTTGTGCGTCCTGAGACGCACTTCCGCCGGGAGCGACGTCAGCGCCGCCGACTCCCGCGCGTGGGCCAGGCACTCGTGCGTCAGCCCGTCGAGCGTCACGGCCGGGTCCACGTGCGGTTCCAGCAGGAGCCGTACGTGGGCCTCGGGGGCGTTCCTGCGGCCCGTGAGGTGGGCGTGGCTGTGGGACACGCCGTCCAGCCGGGCCGCGTCGCCGGCCAGGACGTTCTCCAGGGCCCGGCCGCGCAGCAGGGCGCCGGCGCCGTCGCCGGTGTCGACGAGGACCTCGCCGAGGCGGCGCCGGCGCAGGACCGCGACCAGCCACCACAGGGCGAGCAGGAGGAGCACCGCCAGCACGGCGAGGACGACCGGCCACCACCAGCCCTCGTCCCGCCAGCGGGTGCGCTCGGCGGTGCTGAGCAGCACGTCGTGCCGGTCGTGGTGGATCCACCAGGAGGGCGGGCGCGCTCCCAGACCGACGGCGAGCACGGCGCCGCCGACGGCGAGCAGGACGAGGCCCACGAGTCCCAGTGCCACGCGGTTGACGGTCCTGAGCATCGTCGTCATCCCTTCTTGCCGGGCCGGCGCACGTGCACGGACAGGGCGGGCGGCCGGGCGAGCCCCAGGCCGCGGACGGCGTCGCCGAGCACCTCGTCCAGGTCGGCGCGCACCTCGTCCGGGTCGCGGAAGTGGGAGACCGCCCGCACGTCGGCCCGGCGGCGCCCGGAGCGGACGTGGACCGACTGCATGCCGGCGACCTCCATGGCCCGGTCGCGCAGCACCAGGGCGGCGGCGCCCCGGTGCAGTCCGGCGCGGACGTCGGGGTGGGGACGCCGCATGGGCAGCAGGTCGCGCAGCCCGGGCGTGACGGCGAGGAGGACCAGCCACAGGCCGAGGGCCGCGGCGACGCCCGCGCCGACCAGGACCCAGGTGTCGTCCAGGGGCCGTTCGGCGAGCTGCCGTGCCAGTTCCCGGCGCGCGTGCAGGGCCGGCCGGTCGGCACGCACCGCGGCGATGTCGTAGAGGAGCACGCCCGTGAGGGCGGCGAGCAGCAGCGCGACGACGGCCGCCGGGACGCGGCGGGCCGACCAGAAGCGTCCGCTGCTCGGCGCGGAGGCGGGGTCGGGGCCGGGCTCGGGCGGGGGCCCGGGCCGGGGGCCGTCGTCCTCGGGTGCCTTCTCCAGGACCGGCAGTCGTCGTGTGGTGCCCTCGGAGCCCAGGGGCTCGCTCATGGCGTCCTCCCGTGTGCCACGCCGTGTTCCGCCACCAGGTGCAGGCGTTCGACCTGGACGGCGACCTCCGGCACCTCCATTCCCACCAACGTGCCCACCCGCTCCGTGACATGACGGCGCACCGCGTGGCAGCGGGGGCCGATGTCGGTCGGATAGCCGAGTTCGAGGTGGACGCGGATGTGAGCGGCGTCGTGGTGGACGACCACGGTGGCGTGCGGGCGGGCGGCGTCGGCGGGCAGCGGTCCCACCGCCTCGCGCGCGGCCTGCGCGGCGACCTTCGCCACCACCCGGTCGGCGATCCTGGTGGCGCCCCGCTCCCCGGGCGGGACCGCGGCCGGGCGGGTGCCGGGCACGCCGGGTCCCTCGGTCACGGACGTCACCGGCGCCGGTCGTCGCGTGCGCGGAAGAAGTCGCCGATCTCCAGGTCCCCTTCGAGGAACCGGCCCACGACGAACCCGACGGCGCCCAGCGCCGCCACCAGCAGGAAGGCCCCGAACCCGCCGAAGTATCCGGCGAAGCCCAGCGCCATGCCGGCGATCATGCCCACCACGGCCATGTTCACGGTGCACTCCCCTCAGCGGCCCGGTCGCCCGTGGCCGGTGTGTCACTGGAGCCGGGACTCCGGCTCCTCGTCCTCTTCCTCGGGCAGCTTGACGTCGCTGACCGAGATGTTGACCTCCACCACCTCGAGGCCGGTCATCCGCTCGACGGCCGCGATGACGTTCTCGCGCACGTCCCGGGAGACCTCGGTGATGGACACGCCGTAGTCGACCACGATCTCCAGGTCGAGTGCCGTCTGCACCTCGCCGACCTCGGCCTTGACGCCGCGGGTGACGGACTTCGTGCTGCCGCCGGGCACCCGGTCGCGCACCGCGCCGAAGGTACGGCTCATGCCGCTGCCCATCGCGTGCACGCCGACCACGTCGCGGGCCGCCATTCCGGCGATCTTCTCCACGACGCCGTCGGCGATGGTGGTGCGTCCGCGCGACCCCGGGTCGCCGCCGCCGCGCCTGGTCGCCTTGCGGGTCGACACCGGCTCGGTGCCGCCGTCCGGGAGCTGCGTCCTGCTCTGTTCGCTCGTCTCGCTCATCGCCGTACGTCCTTTTCGGTCGTCGTCCTCCTGCCACCGTAAGCGCGGTGGGCCGTCCTCGCTCCGGGGATGCGGCAGGCTGGAGGAATGACGTCGGACGGATGGACGCGCGTGGTGCGCGAACAACTCGCAATGGGCCGGTTGCTCCCTCTGGGCGGACCACGGGACGGGGCGTGGATCGCGGAGGACGCGGCGGGGGCGGTGCTGCGGCGGGCGGCGCGGGAACTGCCCGGCGTGCGCCTGGGCGCGCTGCGGATCGCGGTGGCGGATCCCGGCGCGACGTACGAGCCGGTGGTGCCGGCGCCGCCGAGCGCGCTGCCGCCGGGGCCGTTGCGGGTGACGGCGGAGTTCGCGGCGGCGGCCTCCGCGCCGCTGCCCACGACCGCGTCCCGGCTGCGCACGGCGCTGGCGGTGGCGGCGGCGGAGCGGCTCGGGCTGGTGGTGGCCGAGGTGGACCTGCGGGTGACGGCGCTGCTCGACGGCGAGGAGGAGCGGCCGGCGCCCGGTTCGGGATCCGGGCCGGAGTCCGGGCGGCCGCCCCGGCCGGCCACGGCGGCGCGGGAGGGCGACGAGGCGCGCGTCGCCGAGGCCGCCCTGTCGGTGCCCGGGGTGTCCGCGCTGACGGACGCGCTCGGGCGCGCGGTGCGCCTGGAGGAGCGGCGGGACGTGACGGCCGCGCTGCCGCGACGGCACGCGCGCGTGGAGATCGCGGTGCGCGCGGACCACCGGGCGCTGGAGGTCGCCCGGGGGGTCCGCGCGGCGGTGTCGGAGGCGCTGGCGGATCAGCCGACGGTGGCGGTGCTGGTGACGGCGGCGGACTGAACGCCCACCGCCGTCACCCGGTCCGGATCGGCCGCCCGGTCCGGACCGGCCGTCGGTGTCACTCTCCGAGGCCGGCCAGGTCGCGCAGGCGGCGGGCCTGGGAGGCGCGTTCGGCCGCCCGCTGCTCGTCGTACGTCCGGTCGCCGGCGCCGCGCAGCAGCGTCTTCGTCTCGACGACCGCGTCGCGCGGCGCGGCCAGGAGGGCCGCGGCCAGCTCGCGGACCGTGGCGTCCAGTTCGGCGACGGGCACGGCGACGTTGGCGAGGCCGGTGGCGACCGCCTCCTCGGCGTGCACGAAGCGGCCGGTCAGGCAGATCTCGACGGCGCGGCCGTACCCCACGAGGGAGACGAGGGGGTGCGTGCCGGTGAGGTCCGGCACCAGGCCGAGGGCGGTCTCGCGCATGGCGAACTGCACGTCGTCGGCGACGACGCGCAGGTCACAGGCGAGGGCCAGCTGGAAGCCCGCGCCGATGGCGTGGCCCTGGACGGCGGCGATCGACACGAGGTCGTTGCGCCGCCACCAGGTGAACCCCTCCTGGAACCCGGCGATGGCGGCGTCGAGTTCGGCGTCGCCACTGCGCGCGAGGTCGACGAAGGAGGGTTCGCCCTCGATCCCCTCGGGCGTGAACATCTGCCGGTCGAGGCCGGCGGAGAAGGACTTGCCCTCGCCGCGCAGCACGACCACGCGGACGGAGCCCGGCAGCTGCCGGCCCGCTTCGGCCAGCGCGCGCCACATCGCGGGGCTCTGCGCGTTGCGCTTGGCCGGATGGGTCAGCGTCACCGTGGCGAGCGCGCCGTCGACGGTGAGCCGTACGCCGTCCTTGTCGAGCAGGGGAACGAGTTCCTGGCCGGACGTGGTCATGGGGCGCCTCCGATGGGTGCGGTCAGCTAGCGGTCGGCTAAGTGACTGCACAGTAACCACCCGGTCGATCGGAAGACCGGCCGGGTGGCCACCATCGGATTCGATGGGCCGCCCGGATCAGGACGAGGCGGCCTTCTTGCCGCGGGTCGCTCCGCCACGCCCACGGAGCGTGACGCCCGACTCGCTGAGCATCCGGTGCACGAAGCCATACGAGCGGCCGGTCTCCTCGGCCAGCGCCCGGATGCTCGCACCGGAGTCGTACTTCTTCTTCAGGTCTGCCGCGAGCTTGTCGCGCGCGTCGCCGGTCACCCGGCTGCCCTTCTTCAGAGTCTCGGCCACCCGTGCCTCCTCATGGGAAGTGCGCTCTGGTCCCCTCATGATCACCCCTTCCGGCCCCGATGGCCACCCATTCGGCAAGGTCCGTGCGACAGGGTCGTGACGACAGGAGCATGTCTCCACGATCGGAATGCGTGATTCCGGTGCCGGGCGTTCGTACGGCCGAACGGGTTCTTCCGCGAAGTGCCAGGTCAGGGACGCACGACGGCCGGCCCCCGACGGGTCGGGGGCCGGCCGTGAAATCGGTGGAGGACACACCTCGATACGAGGAGATCTCACACAGATGATGGATCACCGGTGGGCCGAATGATCCATACGCCGTGGATCAGGCGTTCGGTCACGCCAGGGCGACGAGGTCCGCGTAGTCGGAGCCCCACAGGTCCTCGACGCCGTCGGGCAGCAGGATGATCCGCTCGGGCTGGAGGGCCTGCACGGCGCCCTCGTCGTGGGTGACGAGGACGACGGCGCCCTTGTAGGTGCGCAGCGCGCCGAGGATCTCCTCGCGGCTGGCGGGGTCGAGGTTGTTCGTGGGCTCGTCGAGGAGCAGCACGTTGGCCGAGGAGACCACGAGGGTGGCCAGGGCCAGCCGGGTCTTCTCGCCGCCGGACAGGACGCCGGCCGGCTTGTCGACGTCGTCGCCGGAGAACAGGAACGAGCCGAGGACCTTGCGGACCTCGACGAGGTCGAGGTCGGGGGCCGCGGAGCGCATGTTCTCCAGGACCGAGCGCTCGGGGTCGAGGGTCTCGTGCTCCTGGGCGTAGTAGCCGAGCTTGAGCCCGTGGCCGGGGCGCACCTCGCCGGTGTCGGGCTTCTCCACGCCGCCGAGCAGGCGCAGCAGCGTGGTCTTGCCGGCGCCGTTGAGGCCGAGGATGACGACGCGGGACCCCTTGTCGATGGCCAGGTCGACGCCGGTGAAGATCTCCAGCGAGCCGTACGACTTCGACAGGCCCTCGGCCATCAGCGGGGTCTTCCCGCAGGGGGCGGGCTCCGGGAAGCGCAGCTTGGCGACCTTGTCGGAGGCCCGTACGGCCTCGAGTCCGGCGAGCAGCCGGTCGGCCCGCTTGGCCATGTTCTGGGCGGCGACCGTCTTGGTGGCCTTGGCGCGCATCTTGTCGGCCTGCGAGTGGAGGGCGGCGGCCTTCTTCTCGGCGTTCTGCCGCTCGCGCTTGCGGCGCTTCTCGTCGGCCTCGCGCTGCTGCTGGTAGAGCTTCCAGCCCATGTTGTAGACGTCGATCTGGGAGCGGTTGGCGTCCAGGTAGAACACCTTGTTGACGACCGTCTCGACCAGGTCGACGTCGTGGGAGATGACGATGAAGCCGCCGCGGTAGGTCTTGAGGTAGTCCCGCAGCCAGACGATCGAGTCGGCGTCCAGGTGGTTCGTCGGCTCGTCGAGGAGCAGGGTGTCGGCGTCGGAGAACAGGATCCGGGCCAGCTCGACCCGGCGGCGCTGACCGCCGGAGAGCGTGTGCAGGGGCTGTCCGAGCACGCGGTCGGGCAGGTTGAGCGCGGCGGCGATGGTGGCGGCCTCGGCCTCGGCGGCGTACCCGCCCTTGGTGAGGAACTCCGTCTCCTGGCGCTCGTACTGCCGCATGGCCTTGTCGCGGGTGGACCCCTGGCCGTTGGCGATGCGCTGCTCGTTGTCGCGCATCTTGCGGATCAGCACGTCGAGACCGCGGGCGGAGAGGATGCGGTCGCGGGCGAGGACGTCGAGGTCTCCGGTGCGGGGGTCCTGCGGGAGGTAGCCGACCTCGCCGGACCGGGTGACCTGGCCCGCGGCGGGGATGCCCTCACCGGCGAGGACCTTCGTCAGCGTGGTCTTGCCGGCGCCGTTGCGCCCGACCAGACCGATGCGGTCGCCCTTGGCGATGCGGAAGGAGGCGTTCTCGATGAGGATGCGGGCGCCGGCGCGCAGCTCGATGCCGGAGGCGGAGATCACGGACAGACTCCAGAGCGGGTGGGGGCGGGATGGGCGGCTGAGGACGTTCCCGCCGTCTAATGCGCGAGGAGAATGGCCATGAAGTCATTCTAACGGGGCCGTGCAAGCACTTTTCCTGAGCGCGCGTGTTCGATCTCCGCGCGGATCGCGTGCCCGGTCCGGCGCGGGCCACGTCGCGCGAGCCGCGCGCGGGCGGAGCGCGGGCGGAGCGCGGGCGGAGCGCGGGCGGAGCGCGGGCGGAGCGCGGACGGGCCGCCCTGGCTGGAAGCGGCGGGGCGCGGGCGGAGCGCGGGCGGGCAGCCCTGGCTGGAAGCGGCGGGGCGCGGGCGGAGCGCGGGCGGGCAGCCCTGGCTGGAAGCGGCGGGGCGCGCGGCGGTCGGGGCGGCACGTGCAACAACGGGACGCGGGGGTACCTGACTGCCGACCCGCCTCCCGGTGCGGTCCGCCCGCGGGCGTGGGCCCCACACGGGTGGGGGCGCGCAGGGGGTGAGGATGACGGCCGAGGGCGGCACAGACGGAGGTGGCCCGTGCAGTTCGACGACGACGCCAGACTGGACACGTCCGAGGTGCAGGACGTGCGCGGGAGCCGGATCCCGGGCGGACGGGCGACCGTGGGCGGCGGCGTCGCCGGGCTGGTCGCGCTGCTGCTGGCGCTGTTCCTGGGGGTCGGGCCGGACCAGCTCGGGCTCTCCTCGGGCGGCGACGAGCCCGCGGCGACCTCGTCGGGGCTCGCGCAGGTGCAGCGCGACTGCCGTACCGGGCAGGACGCGAACACGCGGGACGACTGCCGGATCGTGGCGGTGGTCAACAGCGTGCAGGACTTCTGGGACGGGGAGCTCCGGCGGCGGGACGGCACGTACACGCGCTCGTCCACCGTGCTCTTCGCCCAGCGGGTGGGGACGGCGTGCGGGACGGCGACCTCGGCGGTGGGGCCGTTCTACTGCCCGGGCGACCGGAAGGTCTACCTGGACCTGGGGTTCTTCGACGAACTGCGGTCGACGTTCGGCGCGAGCGGCGGGCCCTTCGCGCAGGCGTACGTCGTGGCGCACGAGTACGGGCACCACGTGCAGGACCTCGTGGGCACCCTGGGCCGCTCGCAGGACGGGCGGACCGGCGCCGGCAGCGCCGCGATGAGCGTCGAGCTGCAGGCCGACTGCTACGCGGGCGTGTGGGCCCGGCACGCCACCACGACGCCGGACGAGTCGACCGGGCGGCCGCTGATCACCGACCTCACCTCCGCGGACATCGCCGACGGGCTGGACGCCGCGGCGGCCGTGGGCGACGACCGGATCCAGGAGCGGTTCCAGGGACGGGTGACGCCCGAGACGTGGACGCACGGTTCGGCGGCGCAGCGGCAGCAGTGGTTCGACGTGGGGTACCGGAGCGGGGACATGGCGCGGTGCGACACCTTCCGCTGACCGCGCGGTGCCCGCTGCCCGCGCACGCTCCGCGGAGCCCGGCCGGCGGGCGTCGCCGGCAGGCCCGGCCGGCGGGCGCCGCCGGCCGGGGCCGTGCCGTGAGGTTCGCGGCGGGAACGGCACGGAGGTCCTGACACCCCGGTCGTACGCCTCCGGCGGACCGGGAGCACGACCCCGGCGGACCGGAGGCCCGGCCCCGCGGGGCCGCACGGCCCGCGGCGCCGGGGCGGCGTCCGGAGCTCAGGCGGCTTCGGCGGCTTCGGCGCGTACGCGCCCGGAGGGCGTACGCGCCCGAGACGCGGGACGGCCCGCGGCGCCGGTCTCAGCCTCCGGTGTGGACCTGGAAGGCGGCCCTGCGCACGGCCTTGGCCAGCGCCGGGTCGGGGTGTGCGGCGGCGAGCGCCACCAGGACCTGCACGGTGCGCGGGTGCCCGGCGGAGCGGACCTCGGCCAGCAGCGCCGGCACGGTCGGCTGGAGCGCGGACTCCAGGTGGCGCACCAGCATCGGCGCCTCGCCGTGGTCGGCGACGGCCGCGGCGGTGTCCACCCACAGCCAGGTGGCCTCCTCGCGGGTGAGCACCTCGTGGGCGTCCTCGGGGTCCACCCCGTCGTGCTCGGCCAGCCACAGCAGGGCGTACGGCCGCAGGGCGGGTTCCTCGACGACGGCGCGCACGTCGGGCTCCGCGGGGGCGCCGACGACACGCAGCGCCTCGAAGGCGAGGCCGCGCAGCAGGGCGTCCTCACCGCGGGCGGCGGTGAGGAGTTCACCGACGGCGCTGCCGACGGTGCGGGCGGCGAGCCAGGCGCGGTACTCGGCGCGGGCGGCGTTCGGGCGGAGCTGGGCGCAGCCGCGCAGCATCTCCTCGGCCGCGACCTCGATGTTGCCGGCGGGGCTCTGCGCGGCGACGCAGATCTGCTCCAGCTTGACCCAGACCGCCCAGTTGCCGAGCGGGGTCAGGGTGGCCTGGCCGTCGCCGTAGGTGAGCGCGCCCACCGAGGCGAGGGCGTGCAGGGCCCAGTCGAGGAGGGGGGCGAGTTCGGCGGCGCGGGCCGGTTCCGCCGGGTCGGCGTCGGCGGAGGGGCCGGGGCGGCGGGGGCCCGGGGCGGCGGCGTCCTCGGGGCCGTAGGAGACCTCGCAGCGTTCGGTGCGCAGTTCGGTGACGCGCTGGCGCAGCAGGTCGAGGAGCTGGTCCACGGGGACGGGGCCGGCGGACAGCTGGAGGAAGGAGAGCACCTGCGGCATGGCCGAGACGACCTCGGCGACGGCGCCGGGCTCCTGGCCCGCGGGTTCCGGGGTGGCCAGCGACCAGGCGTCGAAGAGGGCGACCCAGCCGCGCAGGACGGCGCTGTCGTCACGGTTCCAGGCGCGCAGCCGCCAGCCGGGGCGGGCGCTGTCGCCGTGCACCTCGACGAGGCCGGCGAGGCGGGCGGTGTCCCAGTCGGCGCGGACCTGAGCCGCGGTCAGGCCCAGGTCGGCCGCCGCGCGTTCGGCGGTCGCCTCGGAGAGGGTGGCCTTGCCGTCGTCGGTGGCCGCGTCCCGGCCGGGGCCGAGGGCGTTGTCGGCCCAGCGGGCGACGCGGGCCGCGGCCGCCAGCCCGGAGCGCGCCATTCTGGCCAGCTCCGCCGGGGCGGGGGTGCCCTCCGGAGGGCGGGGTGCGGGGCGGCGCTGGCGCCGCTGGTTCACAGCTGAGGGGGCGGCGGCCAGGGGTCGTGGGCGGACGAGTCGAAGCCTGGAGTCGCGCGGGATACGGGACGTCACGGGTGCAGTCTTCCGGTTGACGGTCCGAAATCCCAAACGGAACGTCACGACGGGCCGCGGGACCGGTCGGGGCACGGGGTGCGGGGAGGGGTGGGGAGGCTTGTTCAGGCCAACGGTCCGGCTTTAAACGGAACCTGCGGGCCCGTCCGGCGCGGTCCGCCGCGGCACGTCGCGCCGCGCGTCACATCAAGGGGGTCAGGAAGCGGCGCAGCACTTCCTCGTAGGCGGCCGGATCGGGGTTCCACATGGCGGCGTGCGGGGCGTGCGGGACGGTGTGGAGGGTGACCGGGCCGGGGTGGCGGTCGGCGAAGCGGCGGGAGGCCGCCCAGGGCGCCACGGTGTCCCCGGGGCCGTGGACGATCAGGGTCGGTACGAGGGGGGCGGCCGGGGCGGCGGTCCCGTCGACGGGGTCGGTGCCCAGGCGGGCGCGGCCCTCGGCGGCGCGGACGGCCAGCGGCAGCAGCGCGCCCGGGGTGTGGCGGGCGGCGGCGAGGGCCCGCAGGGTGGCCTGCCAGTCGAGGACCGGGGAGTCCAGCACGATCCCGGAGACGAGGTTGCGCACTCCCGAGCGGGCGGCGGCGCGCAGGGCCATGGTGGCGCCGGTGGACCAGCCGAGCAGGACGAGGCGTTCGGCGCCGTAGCGGACGGCGTACCTCATCGCCGCGTCCAGGTCGCGCCACTCGCTCTCGCCGAGGTGGTGGAGGCCGTCCGGGGAGCGTGGCGCGCCCAGGTCGCCGCGGTAGGACAGGGCGAGGACCGGGAAACGGCGGCGGTGCAGGAAGCCGGTCAGGTTCAAAGCGTGTTCCCGGGTGGTGCCCAGGCCGTGCACGGCGATCACCCAGGTGCGGCGGGCGCCGGGGACGAACCAGGCGGGCAGCGGTCCCAGCTCGCCGGGCACGTCGACGTCGGCGTGGTCGAGGCCGAGCGCGGTGGTCGGGTTGCCCACGTACAGGTTCGGGGTGAGCCACACCGCGTCGCCCGCCTCCAGGGCGCCGTGGGTGACCCGCTCCAGACGTCGTACGACCGTGTCGGCGGAGTGCGGGGCGGTGTCCAGGACGGGGCCGACGACCGCGTGGGAGCCGTCGCCGGCGAGTCCGTAGGTGCCGGGCCGCAGGGCGGCGAGGTCGCGGGTGAGGGTCACCTGGCCGGCGGCGGTGCCGTGCACGGTGAGCCGGGGTTCGGTGGGCAGGGGGCGGCCGGGTGACGCCTTCAGGGCCGCGTCGCTGGCGAGGCGGCCCGCGGCCACGCTTGCGGCGCCGGCGGCCAGGGCCGCGGCTGCGGTGACGGCGGTCGCCGTGACGGTGCGCACCCGTCCAGTGTCCCGGCCGATCCCGCTGAGGGCCAGCGGTGGGAGCACCGGGGGTGGGGCGAACGGCCGCAGGCCGCCCCCTCGGCGGCCTGCGGGCCCGCGACGGCCGCCCGGTGAGCCACCGTCACCACGGCCGGGCGGGTCCGGGCAGGTCCGGGCGGCGGGCCGCGCACGGGGCCGGGGGGTGGGCCGCGTGAGCCGCCGGCCCACCGGCCGCATGGCAGGCCCGCACGACGGAGCCGCATGCTCGGGCCGCTTGGCAGGCCCGCGCGGTCGGCCCGCGGGACGGAGCCGCGTGTCCCCGTGCCGCACAGCTCACCGCGGGCCCGTACGGAGGAGCTGCGTGCTCGGGCCGCATGGCAGGCCTCGGGGGCGGAACCGCGTGTCCGCCCGCACCGCGGAACCGCGCGGCCGGGCCGTTCGGCGACGGCACGGAGCCGCTGCCCGGGGCGGCCCCGTGCCGTCGGCCCGGACGGCGGAGCCGGGTGGCCGGCCCGTACGGCGGAGCCCGCGCCGGGTCCGGGCGGCGCAGTCGCGTGCCGGCGCGGCCGCCGCCCCCTCGGGAGGCGGCGGCCGCGGGCCCGGGGCGCCGCCTCAGCGCTGCTGTCCGTAGCCCCGCAGGCGTTCCGCGACCTCCCCCAGCTGGTCGTCGGTCAGCAGGTTCGGGGTGCGGCCCGGGACGGACGAGGCGGTCAGCCACAGCCGGCACATCCACTCCAGCTGGGCCGTGCGGTCGTAGGCCTCGTCGAGGGTGGTGCCGTGGGTGAGGGTGCCGTGGTTCTGGAGGAGGCAGGCGGTGCGGCCGGCGAGGGCGTGCAGGAGGTTGCGGGCGAGTTCCTCGGTGCCGTAGGTCGCGTAGGGGGCGACGCGGACGGGGCCGCCGAGCGCGGCCGTCATGTAGTGGACGGACGGGAGTTCGCTCACGAGGGTCGAGACGGCGGTGGCGTGCACGGCGTGGGTGTGGACGACGGCGCGGGCGTCGGTGGTGCGGTGCACGGCGAGGTGCATGGGCAGTTCGCTGGTCGGGGTGAGGGTGCCGAGGACCTGCCGGCCGTCGAGGTCGACGCCGGTGACGTCGCCGGGGGTGAGGCGGTCGTAGGGGACGCCCGAGGGGGTGACCAGGACGAGGTCCCCGACGCGGACCGAGACGTTGCCGGAGGTGCCGACGACGAGCCGGTCGGCGACGGTGCGGCGGGCCGTCGCCACGAGTTGTTCCCAGGCGTGCGCGACCTCCCCGCCGTGGAGGTCGTGGAGGCCGTCACCGGTGTCGCGTCGCTGCTCTGCCATGCCGCGATCCTGCCAGGTGACGAACATCTCTTTCACCGCTCTTCGGGACCCTCGGAGAGGGGAGCGCGGGATCCGGGCCCGTGCGGCGTCCGGGGCGTCGCGGCGGAGCGGAATCACTCCCCCCGATTGTGGACACCACGAAGCCCGTCCCAGTTCATCTTCCGTTCACCCAGGTTGCCTACGTTCATCCAGCCAATGACCTCGAACGATTGCCTGGGTAAATGGAAAGCTTCTCGCTGATCCTCGCGATTGTGGTAGTAACCGCACTCGCGTTCGATTTCACGAACGGTTTCCACGACACCGCCAACGCGATGGCCACCACCATCTCGACCGGTGCACTCAAGCCCAAGGTCGCGGTGGCCATGTCCGCCGTGCTGAACCTTGTGGGCGCCTTCCTCTCCGTGGAGGTCGCCAACACGATCTCCAAGGGTCTCGTCGACGAGACCGGCATCCGTCCCGAGGTCATCTTCGCCGCCCTGGTCGGCGCGATCCTCTGGAACCTGCTGACCTGGCTGGTCGGGCTGCCGTCCAGCTCCTCGCACGCCCTGATGGGCGGGCTGATCGGCGCCACCATCGCCTCGGCCGGCGCCGGCGCGGTCCACGGCGACGTGCTCGTCACCAAGGTCCTGATCCCGGCCATCGCCGCACCGATCGTCGCGGGCGTCGCGGCGATGCTCGCGACCCGGCTGTCGTACGCGCTGGGCAGGAAGGCCGACGGCAAGGCCGCCGCCAAGGGCTACCGGACCGGCCAGATCGCCTCCGCCGGCCTGGTCTCGCTCGCCCACGGCACCAACGACGCCCAGAAGACGATGGGCATCATCACCCTCGCCCTGGTCGCCGGCGGCGCCGTCGCCCCCGACTCCGACCCGCCGCTGTGGGTCATCCTGTCCGCGGGCCTGGCGATCGCGCTCGGCACCTACCTCGGCGGCTGGCGCATCATCCGCACCATGGGCAAGGGCCTGACCGACCTCCAGCCGCAGCAGGGCTTCGCCGCCCAGACCAGCGCGGCCACCGTCATCCTGGCCTCCTCCCACCTCGGCTTCTCGCTCTCCACCACGCACTCGGTGTCCGGCGCGGTGATGGGCGCGGGCCTGGGCCGCAAGGGCGGCGTCGTCCGCTGGTCGACCGCCACCCGGATGTTCGTGGCCTGGGGCCTGACGCTGCCGGCCGCGGCCCTGGTCGGCGCCCTCGCCGAGTACGTGACCGGCTTCGGCGACTGGGGCACGGCGCTCGTCGCGGTGTTCCTCATCGCCTCCAGCGCGGCGATCTGGAAGATCTCGCGGCGCGAGGTCATCGACCACACGCACGTCGTCGGCGGGGACGAGGAGCCGGCCGGCGTGGTCACCACCGCGATCGCCGCCGTGACCCCGCCCCCGGCGGGCACGGTCACCGAGGACCTCACGGCCACCGTCCCGGCGCCGGAGCCGGCCCCGTCGGCCGCCCCCACCGTCACCACCGTCTGAGTCCCGCCCCCACCGGTACGAAGGAAGAAGCAGCATGAAGATCGACTGGGCGGCTCTCGGCTCCGTCTTCGGGGTCAGTCTCGTCGTCACCGTGGCCCTCGTGGCCCTCTTCACCCTCGGCATCATGGGCCTCTCCCGCCGCGAGCGGGCCGCGGCCCAGGGCGGCTCCGCCACCCTGGCCGTCACCGGCGCGTACGCGTGCTTCGCGGCGTGCGCCGGGGCGGTGGCCTACGGGATCTCGCTGATCGTCGCCTGACGGATCGGCACGCACACGCGCGCGTGGGGCGCGGGACGGACCACCGTCCCGCGCCCCACGCGCGTGTGACGGCCGTGACCGGTGATGCGGGGCCGGCGGCGTGTGGGCTTCTGCACACTGTCCCGGCGCAGGTCAACAGTGAGTTGACGGCCCTTCCGGGCCCGTGGTGGACTGCCGGGGCCATGTACGGCGACAGAAGAGGAAGCCGGTGTGAATCCGGCGCGGTCCCGCCACTGTCACCGGGGTAGACACCCCCGGGAGCCAGGAACTCTCGTCGCCGGTCTCGTCGAACCAGGGCGTGGACACCCTGAGTGAGGACATATCGCCATGCTCGGCTGCCGTTCGAGGTACAGCACCAGGTCGTTGCCCGGCCCGTCGGCCGGCTGAGCCGATGGGTGCCGATCGCCGATACGCGTACGGTGCCGCCGCCGGCCTCCTGGGGGACCTGCTCCTCGGCGATCCGCGCCGGGGGCATCCGGTCGCCGTGTTCGGGCGGGCCGCGGCCGGCGTGGAGCGGGTGCTGTGGCGGGACCACCGCGGGTGGGGCGCGCTGCACACCGCCGTGTGCGCCGGTGGCGCCGTGGCCCTCGGGGCCCTCGCCTCGCGTGCCGTACGCCGCTCCCCCGCCGCGTCCGTCGCGCTGACCGGTGCCGCCGCGTGGGCCGTCGTCGGCGGGACCTCGCTGGTGCGGGAGGCCCGGGCCGTCGGGCGGGCCCTGGAGGCGGGGGACGTCGAGGGCGCGCGGGCGCGCCTGCCGCACCTGTGCGGACGGGACCCGCAGGCCCTGGACGCCGACGGGATCGCCCGCGCGGTCGTCGAGTCCGTCGCCGAGAACACCTCCGACGCGGTCGTGGGCGCCCTGGTGTGGGGAGCCGTCGGCGGCGTGCCGGGACTGCTCGGGTTCCGGGCCGTCAACACCCTGGACGCGATGGTCGGTCACCGCTCGCCGCGCCACCTCCGCTTCGGGTGGGCGTCGGCCCGGCTGGACGACGTCGCCGGCTGGCCGGGGGCCCGGCTGACCGCCGTGCTGGCCGCCGTCGCCGGCGACGATCCGCGCGGGGCGCTGCGGGCCTGGCGGGCCGACGCGCGCAGGCACCCCAGCCCCAACGCCGGTCCCGTGGAGGCGTCGTTCGCCGGCGCCCTCGGGGTGCGGCTGGGCGGGACGCTGTCGTACGGCGGGCGCGTCGAGCACCGGCCGGTGCTGAACGGGGAGCGGGGCCGGCCCGTCGTGGTCCGGGACATCGAACGTGCCGCGCGGCTCTCCCGCCGCGTCGGCCTGCTCGCGCTCGGCGTCACCGTCGCCGCGCGCGCCGTGGCCGCGAGCGTCCTCGCGGCGGGAGCGAAGGGGCGTACGTCATGAGCGGGGGTCTCCTCGTCGCCGGCACCACCTCGGACGCCGGCAAGAGCGTCGTCACGGCCGGGATCTGCCGGTGGCTGGTGCGGCAGGGGGTCAAGGTGGCGCCCTTCAAGGCGCAGAACATGTCCCTCAACTCGTTCGTGACCCGTGAGGGCGCCGAGATCGGGCGCGCGCAGGCCATGCAGGCGCAGGCCTGCCGCATCGAGCCGACGGCGCTGATGAACCCGGTGCTGCTCAAGCCGGGCGGCGAGCGGAGCAGCCAGGTCGTGCTGCTCGGCAGGCCGGTCGGCGAGATGAGCGCGCGCGGCTTCTTCGGCGAGACCGGAGGGACCGGAGAGACCGGAGAGACCGGAGGGACCGGGGAAAGCGGAGGGGCCGCAGGGGCGTCCCCCGGGAGCAGGCTGCGCGGCGGACGGCAGGAGGAACTCCTCGGGACCGTCCTGGACTGTCTCGCCGAGTTGCGGGGCACGTATGACGCGGTGATCTGTGAGGGGGCGGGCAGTCCCGCCGAGATCAACCTGCGGCGGACCGACATCGTGAACATGGGGATCGCCCGCAACGCCCGCCTCCCCGTGCTCGTCGTCGGCGACATCGACCGCGGCGGCGTCTTCGCCTCCTTCTTCGGGACCGTCGCGCTGCTCTCGCCGCAGGACCAGGAACTGGTCGCCGGGTTCCTCGTCAACAAGTTCCGCGGTGACGTCTCCCTGCTGGAGCCGGGCCTGGACATGCTGCACGGCCTGACCGGGCGGCGGACCTACGGGGTGCTGCCGTTCCGGCACGGGCTCGGCATCGACGAGGAGGACGGGATGGCGGTCTCCCTGCGGGGCGCCGTCCGGGAGTCGGCCGTCTCCGCGCCCGTCGGCGAGGACGTGCTGCGGGTCGCCGTCTGCGCGGTCCCGCTGATGTCCAACTTCACCGACGTGGACGCGCTGGCCGCCGAACCGGGCGTCGTCGTGCGGTTCGTGGACCGGCCGGAGGAACTGGCCGACGCCGACCTCGTGGTGCTGCCGGGGACCCGGGGGACGGTCCGGGCGCTGGAGTGGCTGCGGGAGCGCGGGCTGGCGGACGCGATCCTGCGCAGGGTCGCCGAGCGGCGGCCCGTGCTGGGCGTCTGCGGCGGCTTCCAGATGCTCGGCGAGCACATCGAGGACGAGGTCGAGTCGCGCGCCGGCGAGGTCGCGGGGCTCGGCGTCCTTCCCGTCCGGGTGCGGTTCGCCCGCGAGAAGACCCTCACCCGGCCGGTGGGGGAAGCCCTCGGCGAGCGGGTCGAGGGGTACGAGATCCACCACGGGGTCGCCGACGTCACCGGGGGCGAGGCGTTCATCCGCGATGACGAGGGGCACGGCCTGGACGGCTGCCGGGTCGGCCAGACCTGGGGCACCCACTGGCACGGCTCGCTGGAGTCGGACGGTTTCCGCCGGGCGTTCCTGCGGGAGGTGGCGGCCGCCGCGGGCCGCCGTTTCGTGCCGGCCGCCGACACCTCCTTCGCCGCGCTGCGCGAGCAGCAGCTCGACCGGCTCGGCGACCTGATCGAACAGCACGCGGACACGGACGCGCTGTGGCGGCTCATCGAGTCGGGCGCGCCGCAAGGACTGCCTTTCATTCCACCGGGAGCGCCCGCATGAGCACAGTGTTGTTGTTGTCGACCGCCGACACCGATCTGCTGGCGGCCCGGGCCGCCGGCGGCGCCTCGTACCGGATCGGCAATCCGACCCGCGTGGACGTCGCGGAGGACCTGCCGGGCCTGATCGAGGGCTCGGACGTCGCCGTCGTACGGCTGCTCGGCGGGAAGCGGGCCTGGGAGGACGGGCTCGCCGCGCTGAAGGCGTCCGGCATCCCCACCGTCCTGCTCGGCGGGGAGACCGTGCCCGACGCGGAGCTGATGGCCGAGTCGTCCGTGCCGGCCGGCGTGGTGGCGGAGGCGCTCAGGTACCTCGTCGAGGGCGGGCCCGCCAACCTCACCGAGCTGGCGCGGTTCCTCTCCGACACCGTCCTGCTGACGGGCGAGGGCTTCGAGGAGCCGCGGCCGATGCCCGCGCACGGCGTCCACGGCGACCGGGAGCTCCGGGAGGGCCGGCCGACCGTCGGCGTGCTCTTCTACCGGGCGCACGAACTGAGCGGCAACACCGCCTTCGTGGACACGCTGTGCGACGCGATCGAGGCGAGGGGCGCCAACGCCCTCCCCGTGTACTGCGGTTCGCTGCGCGACGCCGACCCCGGCCTGTACGGGATCCTCGGCACGGCGGACACCCTGGTCGCCACCGTGCTGGCCGCGGGCGGCACCCACGCCTCGCAGGCCTCGGCCGGCGGCGACGAGGAGGCCTGGGACATCGGGGCGCTCGCCGATCTCGACGTGCCGGTGCTGCAGGGGCTGTGCCTCACGTCGTCGAGGGCCGCCTGGGACGCCTCCGACGCCGCCCTCTCCCCCATGGACGCGGCGATGCAGGTCGCGATCCCCGAGTTCGACGGGCGGCTGATCACCGTCCCCTTCTCCTTCAAGGAGCAGGGCCCGGACGACGTCCCGGTCTACGTCGCCGACCCCGAGCGGGCCGCGCGCGTCGCCGGGATCGCCGTACGGCACGCCCGGCTGAAGCACAAGGCGAACGCCGACAAGAAGCTCGCGCTCGTCTTCACCGCCTACCCCACCAAGCACTCGCGGGTCGGCAACGCGGTCGGCCTCGACACGCCCGCCTCCGCCGTCCGGGTCCTGGACGCCCTCAAGGCGGCCGGCTACTCCCTCACCGCGTACCCCGACAACGGCGACGAGCTGATCCACCGGCTGATCGAGGCCGGCGGCCACGACGTCGAGTGGCTCACCGAGGAGCAGCTCGCCGCCGCGCCCGCGCGGGTGCCGCTGGCCGACTACCGGGCCTGGTTCGACCGGCTCGACCCGGACCTCAGGCAGGGCATGCTCGACGCGTGGGGCGAGCCGCCGGGCACCCTGTACGTCGACGGCGACGACATCGTGCTGGCGTCCCTGCGGTTCGGGAACGTCGTCGTGATGATCCAGCCGCCGCGCGGCTTCGGCGAGAACCCGATCGCGATCTACCACGACCCCGACATGCCGCCGTCGCACCACTACATGGCGGCCTACCGGTGGCTGGAGAACAGCTTCGGCGCCGACGCCGTCGTCCACATGGGCAAGCACGGCACGATGGAGTGGCTGCCGGGCAAGGGGCTGGGCCTGAGCGGGGGCTGCGCCCCCGACGCCGTACTCGGTGAACTCCCCCTGGTCTACCCGTTCATCGTCAACGACCCCGGCGAGGGCACGCAGGCCAAGCGGCGCGGGCACGCCACCGTCGTCGACCACCTGGTGCCGCCGATGGCGCGCGCCGACACCTACGGCGACCTGGCCAAGCTGGAGCAGCTCCTCGACGAGTACGCGCTCGTCTCCGACCTGGACCCGGCGAAGGCGCCGGCCGTGCGGGCGCAGATCTGGACGCTGGTGAAGGCCGCCGAGCTGCACCACGACCTGCACGTCGACGACCAGCCGGACGACGAGGCGTTCGACGAGTTCGTCATGCACATCGACGGCTACCTGTGCGAGATCAAGGACGTGCAGATCCGCGACGGCCTGCACGTCCTGGGCGGCGGGCCGGTGGACGAGGCGCGCGTGAACCTGGTGCTGGCCGTGCTGCGGGCCTCGCAGGTGTGGGGCGGGCGGGCGAACGCGCTGCCCGGCCTGCGGGCCTGCCTGGCGGAGCACTTCGGGCTGGCCGAGAAGGAGCTGCTCGCCGAGCCGGGGGCGCCGGTCAAGGTGCCCGTGGAGCTGACCGACCTGGTGCCGGGGCCGGCCCGCAGCGCCGCCGACGCGATCGACCTGCTGGAGCAGCTGTGCCGGCGGATCGCGGAGGGCATGGAGGCGCGGGGCTGGGCGGCCGGTGAGAGCCGCGCGCTCGTCCGGGAGGTGCTGGGCACCGAACTCCCGGACGCCGTCGCGGTGGTGGAGTTCGCCTGCACGGAGGTCGTGCCCCGGCTGGAGCGGACCACCGACGAGATCGGGCACATCCTCAAGGCCCTGGACGGCGGTTACGTCCCGGCGGGTCCGTCCGGCTCGCCCACGCGCGGGCTGGTCAACGTCCTGCCGACCGGCCGCAACTTCTACTCGGTCGACCCCAAGGCCATCCCGTCGCGCCTGAGTTGGGAGGTCGGCCAGTCCCTCGCCGACTCCCTCGTGCAGCGGTACCTCCAGGACACCGGCGCGTACCCGAAGTCGGTCGGCCTGACGGTGTGGGGCACCTCGGCCATGCGCACCCAGGGCGACGACATCGCCGAGATCCTCGCGCTCCTGGGCTGCCGCCCGGTGTGGGACGACGCCTCGCGCCGGGTGACCGGCTTCGAGATCGTGCCGGCGGCGGAACTGGGCCGGCCCCGCATCGACGTCACGGTCCGCATCTCCGGGTTCTTCCGCGACGCCTTCCCGCACGTCGTGGGGCTGATCGACGACGCGGTGCGGGCGGTGGCCGAGCTGGACGAGCCGGCCGACGTGAACTACGTGAAGGCGCACGCCGACGAGGACACCGCCGAGCACGGCGACCGGCGCCGCGCGACGGCCCGCGTCTTCGGCTCCAAGCCGGGCGCGTACGGCGC
This sequence comes from Streptomyces sp. NPDC014882, assembly GCF_043081325.1. NCBI lineage: Bacteria > Bacillati > Actinomycetota > Actinomycetes > Kitasatosporales > Streptomycetaceae > Streptomyces > Streptomyces sp. NPDC014882. The sequence continues at coordinate 106,784 of NZ_JBIBWL010000016.1, read as the reverse complement.
CGGACTGCTGCCGCTGATCGACGCCCGCAACTGGCGCTCGGACGCGGACCTCGCCGAGGTGTACGCGGTGTGGGGCGGCTACGCCTACGGGCGCGGGCTCGACGGTCGGGCGGCGCGCGGGGACATGGAGACGGCGTTCCGGCGGATCGCGGTCGCCGCGAAGAACGTGGATACACGTGAACATGACATCGCGGATGCGGACGACTACTTCCAGTACCACGGCGGCATGGTCGCCATGGTGCGCCATCTGACAGGCGCCTCCCCCGAGGCGTACGTCGGCGACTCGGCCACTCCGGACCAGGTGAAGACGCGGACGCTGGGCGAGGAGACCCACCGGGTGTTCCGGGCGCGAGTGATCAACCCGCGCTGGATGGCGGCGATGCGGCGGCACGGCTACAAGGGCGCCTTCGAGATGGCCGCGACCGTCGACTACCTCTTCGGCTACGACGCCACGGCGGGCGTGGTCGACGACTGGATGTACGAGAAGCTCAGCGCCGAGTACGTCTTCGACCCGGAGAACCGGGACTTCATGAGGAAGTCCAACCCGTGGGCGCTGCGCGGCATCACCGAGCGGCTGCTGGAGGCGGCCGACCGCGGGCTGTGGGCGGAGCCGGACGCGGACACGATCGAGCGGCTCCGGGCGACCTACCTGGAGCTGGAAGGCGACCTGGAGGGCGACGACCAGTGAGTAATCCGTTCCCGTTCACGGCCGTCGTCGGCCAGGACGACCTGCGGCTCGCGCTGCTGCTGAACGCCGTGAGCCCAGCCGTCGGTGGTGTCCTCGTGCGCGGCGAGAAGGGCACCGCGAAGAGCACCGCCGTGCGGGCCCTCTCGGTGCTGCTGCCGGCGGTCGCCGTGGTCCCCGGCTGCCGGTTCTCCTGCGATCCCGCGGCGCCGGACCCCGCGTGCCCGGACGGGCCGCACGAGCCGGGGCCCGGGGCCGAACGCCCGGCGCGGATGGTCGAGCTGCCCGTCGGCGCCTCCGAGGATCGCCTGGTGGGCGCGCTCGACATCGAGCGGGCGCTCGCGGAGGGGGTGAAGGCCTTCGAGCCCGGTCTGCTCGCCGACGCGCACCGCGGGATCCTGTACGTCGACGAAGTCAATTTGCTCCACGACCACCTGGTCGACCTGCTGCTGGACGCGGCGGCGATGGGCGCGTCGTACGTGGAGCGCGAGGGCGTGTCCGTGCGGCACGCGTCGAAGTTCCTGCTCGTCGGGACCATGAACCCGGAGGAGGGCGAGCTGCGGCCGCAGCTGCTCGACCGGTTCGGGCTGACCGTGGAGGTCGCCGCCTCACGTGAGCCCGACCAGCGGGTCGAGGTGGTCCGGCGGCGGCTGGCGCACGACGACGACCCCGCCGCCTTCGCCGCCCGGTGGGCCGACGAGGAGACCGCCGTACGGGAGCGGATCACGGCGGCGCGCAAGCTGCTGCCGTCGGTGCGGCTGGGTGACGGTGCGCTGCGGCAGATCGCGGCGACCTGCGCGGCCTTCGAGGTCGACGGGATGCGGGCCGACATCGTGATGGCGCGTACGGCGACGGCGCTGGCGGCGTGGGCCGGGCGGACCGAGGTGCTCGCGGAGGACGTGCGGCAGGCCGCGCTGCTCGCGCTGCCGCACCGGCGGCGCCGCAACCCCTTCGACGCGCCCGGGCTCGACGAGGACAAGCTCGACGAGACGCTGGAGGAGTTCGGCGGGTCCGACGACGAGGACCCCGACCCCGACCCCGGTCCGGACGGGCCCGGCGGGGGCGGCGGGCAGCCGCCGTCGGAGGGGCCCGAGGGCGGTGACGCCGGGGCGCGGCCCGAGGCCGGGGAGAGCGGTGAGCCGCAGACCTCGGGGGCCGGTGCCGGTGAGCAGCAGCCTGCGCGGGCCGGCGAGCCCTTCCGGACCAAGGCGCTGAGCGTGCCCGGTGTCGGGGAGGGCGCCGCCGGGCGGCGGTCGCGGGCGCGGACCGAGCAAGGGCGGACCACCGGGGCCCGGCGGCCTCGGGGGGCGCTGACGAAGCTGCATCTGGCGGCGACCGTGCGGGCGGCGGCGCCGCACCAGCGGGCGCGCGGGCGTGCGGGGCGCGGTCTCGTCGTGCGCCGGGACGATCTGCGGCAGGCGGTGAAGGAGGGGCGTGAGGGCAATCTCGTGCTGTTCGTGGTCGACGCCTCCGGTTCGATGGCGGCGCGGCAGCGGATGGGCGCCGTCAAGGGCGCCGTGCTGTCGCTGTTGCTGGACGCCTACCAGCGGCGGGACAAGGTGGGGCTGGTGACGTTCCGGGGGTCGGGCGCGGACGTCGCGCTGCCGCCGACGTCGTCGGTGGACGCGGCGGCGGCCCGGCTGGAGTCGCTGCCGACCGGCGGGCGTACGCCGCTGGCGGCCGGGCTGCTCAGGGCGCACGACGTGCTGCGGGTGGAGCGGTTGCGGGACTCCGTCCGGCGGCCGCTGGTGGTCGTGGTGACAGACGGGCGGGCGACCGGCGGGCCCGAGCCCGTCGCTCTGGCGGGGCGGGCGGCCCGGTTGTTCGCGGCCGACGGGGTCGCGTCCGTGGTCGTGGACTGCGAGTCGGGGCCGGTGCGGCTGGGGCTCGCCGGGCGGCTCGCGGCCGAGCTGGGCGGCAGCGCCGTCACGCTCGACGAGTTGCGGGCGGACGCGATCGCCGGGCTGGTCAGGGACGTGCAGGGGACTTCGAGGAGGGCCGCGTAATGCCGCAGGGACAGCCGAGTGTCGTACCGGACGACGGGCTGACGACCCGTCAGCGGCGCAACCGGGCGCTGGTCGTCGTGCACACCGGGGTCGGCAAGGGCAAGTCGACGGCCGCGTTCGGGCTGGCGCTGCGGGCCTGGAACCAGGGGTGGCCCATCGGGGTGTTCCAGTTCGTCAAGTCGGCGAAGTGGAAGGTCGGCGAGGAGCGGGCGCTGCGGGTGCTCGGGGACTCCGGCGAGGGCGGGTCGGTCGCCTGGCACAAGATGGGCGAGGGCTGGTCCTGGGTGCAGCGGGGCATCCAGGGTGACAACGCGACCAACGAGGAGAAGGCCCGCGAGGGCTGGGAGCAGGTCAAGCGGGACCTGGCCGCCGAGACGTACCGGCTGTACGTGCTGGACGAGTTCGCGTACCCGATGCACTGGGGGTGGATCGACACCGACGAGGTGGTGTCCGTGCTGCGGGAGCGGCCGGGGAACCAGCACGTCGTGATCACCGGGCGGAACGCGCCGGGGAAGCTCGTGGACTTCGCCGATCTCGTCACCGACATGTCCAAGGTCAAGCACCCCATGGACGTGGGGCAGAAGGGGCAGAGGGGCATCGAGTGGTGACGTCCTCCGTCCCGCGGCTGGTCGTCGCCGCGCCCTCGTCGGGCAGCGGCAAGACCACCGTCGCCACGGGGCTGATGGCCGCGTTCGCCGCGCGGGGGCTCGCCGTGTCCCCGCACAAGGTGGGGCCGGACTACATCGACCCCGGGTACCACGCGCTCGCCACCGGGCGGGCGGGGCGCAACCTCGACGCGTACCTGTGCGGGCCGGAGCTGGTGGCTCCGCTGTTCCTGCACGGGGCGCGCGGGTGCGACATCGCCGTCGTCGAGGGCGTGATGGGGCTGTACGACGGGGCCGCGGGGCAGGGCGAGCTGGCGTCCACGGCGCAGGTGGCGAAGCTGCTGCGGGCGCCGGTGGTGCTGGTGGTGGACGCGTCGTCGCAGTCGCGGTCGGTGGCGGCGCTGGTGCACGGGTTCGTGTCGTGGGACCCGGGGGTGCGGATCGGGGGCGTGATCCTGAACAAGGTCGCCTCCGACCGGCACGAGGCGTTGCTGCGGGAGGCGCTGGAGTCGGTCGGGGTGCCGGTGCTGGGCGCGCTGCGGCGGGCCGCGCCGGTGGAGACGCCGTCGCGGCACCTGGGGCTGGTGCCGGTGGCCGAGCGCGGGGCGCGGGCGGTGGAGGCGGTGGCCGCCATGGCGGCGCAGGTCTCGGCCGGGTGCGACCTGGAGGCGCTGGCCGCGCTGGCGCGGGGTGCGGGTGAGCTGCCGGGCGTGGCCTGGGACGCGGCTGAGGCCGTGACCGGGGTCGGGGCTGGGGCCGTGACCGGAGCCGCGGCTGGGGTCGAGGCCGGGGCTGGGGCCGATGCCGGGGATGTGGCTGAGACCGATACCGATGCCGGGACCGAGGTCACGGCAGGGGTCACGGCCGAGGTCGTCACAGCCGAGGTCGCGGCCCGGCCCGACCGTGTCCTCCCGGCCCGGGCGGCCGGGAGGCCCGCGCCGGTGATCGCCGTCGCCGGTGGGGCCGCGTTCACCTTCTCCTACGCCGAGCACACCGAGCTGCTCGGTGCCGCCGGGGCCGACGTCGTGACCTTCGATCCGCTGCGGGACGAGCGACTTCCCGCGGGGACGGCCGGGTTGGTGGTGGGGGGCGGGTTCCCCGAGGTGTACGCCGCCGAGCTGTCCGCGAACGAGGGGCTCCGCAAGGAGGTCGCCGCGCTCGCGGAGGGCGGGGCTCCCGTCGCCGCCGAGTGCGCCGGGTTGCTGTACCTGTGCCGGGAGCTGGACGGGCTGCCCATGTGCGGGGTGCTGGACGCCACGGCCCGGATGACCGGGCGGCTCACCCTCGGCTACCGGGACGCCGTCGCGGTGGGCGACAGCGTGCTCGCCGCGGCGGGGACGCGGATGCGGGGGCACGAGTTCCACCGGACCGTCGTCGAGCCGGGCGCCGGGACGGTTCCGGCGTGGGGGGTGCTCGCTCCCGTGAAGCGGGTCGAGGGTTTTGTGGAACGCGGTGTGCACGCGAGTTACCTGCACACGCACTGGGCGTCGTCGCCCGGTGCGGCCCGTCGGTTCGTGGAGAGGTGCCGGACGTCATGAGCAGCAGGCTGATCGGAGTGGGGGTCGGTCCCGGGGATCCGGAGCTGGTGACCGTGAAGGGCGTCAACGCGCTGCGGGCCGCCGACGTGGTCGTCGTCCCGGTGATGGCGGCACCCGACGGGACGGCGGGCGCGGAGCGGGGGCGTGCCGAGGCCACCGTGCTGCACTACGTGTCCGCGGAGAAGATCGTCCGGGTGGGGTTCGCGCTGAACGAGCGGACCGACCGGGGCCGGCGGGAGGCCGCCTGGGACGTCGCCGGGGAGCGGGTGGCGCAGCTGCTCACGCAGGTCGGCACCGTCGCCTTCGCCACCATCGGCGACCCGAACGTGTACTCGACGTTCACGTACCTCGCCCACACCGTCGGGGAGCTGGTGCCGGGCACCGTCGTGGAGACCGTGCCCGGGATCACCGCCATGCAGGACCTGGCGGCGCGGTCGGGGGCCGTACTGACCGAGGGGACCGAGCCGTTGACGCTGGTGCCCGTGACGGCGGGGTCGGCCGTGCTGAAGGAGGCGCTGGCCGGACCCGGCACCGTCGTCGCCTACAAGTTCGGCCGGCAGGCCGCCGAGGTCGCGGAGGCGCTGCGCGAGACCGGGCGGCTCGAGGACGCGGTGTGGGGGTCGGCGCTCGGGCTGGCCGAGGAGTCCGTGCGGCCCGCGGCCGAGCTGGCCGGGGAGACCCTCCCCTACCTCTCGACGCTCATCGCGCCCGCCCGGCGCGACGGCGGACGGGGCGGCAAGCTGTGAGGCCCCCCGGTCCGGCCGGACCGGCCGGTTCACTGGGCCACGCCCACCACCAGCCAGATGAAGGCCGCGCCCGCGATCGTGCACAGCACCGTCGAGCGGGCGGGGTGTGCGTGGTGGGCCTCGGGGAGGATCTCGGCCGCCGCCAGGTAGAGCAGTCCGCCGGCGAAGAAGCCGAGGTAACCGCCGAGCAGTGGCTCGGGGATGGTGACGAACGTGGTGGAGGCGGCGCCGACGACCGGTGCCGCGGCGTCCGCGACCAGCATCGTGAGGGCTCTGCGGCGGTCGTTCCCGTACAGGCTGGTGAGGGTGTACGTGTTGAAGCCGTCCGCGAAGTCGTGGGCGACGACGGCCAGGGCGACGGCCGTGCCCATGCCGCCGCCCACCTGGAAGGCCGCGCCGATCGCGACGCCGTCCATGGCGCTGTGACCGACCATCGCCGCGGCCGCCGTGAGGCCCACCCGGGGGCTGCGGCCGCCGTGTTCGCCGGCGCCGTGCGCGGCCTGGCGGTGGGCCAGCAGACGTTCCACCAGATGGGCCAGCAGGAAGCCCGCCACGAACAGCAGCAGCGCGGCGGGCACGCCGAAGACCTCCGCGCCGGCCGCCTCCAGTGCCTCCGGCAGCAGGTCCAGGCCGACCACGCCGAGCATCAGGCCCCCCGCCAGGCCCAGCACCAGGTGACGGCGGTCGGTCACGCGCTGTGCGGTCCAGCCGCCGGCCAACGTCATCAGGAACGCGCCGAGCGCGACGAGCACCGCCATGTGCCCTTCGTATCCGATCGGGCCCCGGCCACGCACCTTCGCCACCGCCCGTGTCCCGTCCCGCACTCCACCCCGTCATGAGAGGACCCGAAACCATGGCCGACGCCCCCGCCGGCAAGGTGACCTTCGTCGGCGCCGGTCCCGGCGCCGCCGACCTGCTGACCTTCCGTGCCGCCCGTGCCATCGCCGAGGCCGACGTCGTGATCTGGGCCGCGAGCCTGGTCCAGGCGGAGGTGCTGGAGCACGCGCGCGAGGACGCGGAGATCCTCGACTCGGCGGCCATGTCCCTGGAGGACGTCGTCGCCGTCTACGAACGGGCGCACCGGGACGGCCTCAGGGTCGCCCGGATCCACTCGGGCGACCCCGCCCTGTGGGGCGGCACGCAGGAGCAGGCCGACCGCTGCGACGAGATCGGCATCGCCACCGAGATCGTGCCCGGGGTGTCCTCCTTCTCCGCCGTCGCCGCGCTGGCCGGGCGCGAGCTGACGATTCCCGAGGTGGCGCAGTCGGTGATCCTCACCCGGCTCGGCGGCGGCAAGACGCCCATGCCGCCCGGCGAGGAGGTGCGGGAGTTCGCCCGGCACGGCACGACCATGGCGCTCTTCCTGTCGGCCGCGCGCAGCGGACAGCTGGTGCGGGAGCTGCTGGAGGGCGGCTACCCGACCTCGACGCCCGTCGTCGTCGCCCACCAGGCCACCTGGCCGGAGGAGCTGGTCGTGCGGTGCACGATCGGCACGCTGGAGGAGACCGTCAAGGAGCACAGACTGTGGAAGCACACGCTGTTCCTGGTCGGCCCGGCGCTCGCCGCGCACGGCACCCGCTCGCACCTGTACCACCCCGGTCACTTCCACGGCCACCGCAGGGCCGACCCCGAGGCCCGCAGGGCCCTGCGCGAACGGGGTGCCCGTACGTGAGCCGTCCTGCGATCACCGTCGTCGGCACGGGGACCGGGGCGCCCGTCCCCGCGGCGGTGGCGGCGGGCGCGGACCTCGTGGTCGGCGGACGCCGCCACCTGGACGCCGTGGAGCTGCCGGAGGGCGCCGGGCGGATCGTGCTGGGTCCGCTGGCGCCCGCGCTCGACGGCATCGGCAGGTACGTCGCCGAGGGGCGGCGGGTGGTGGTGCTGGCGTCCGGGGACCCGGGGTTCTTCGGGATCGTGCGGGCGCTCGCCGAGCGGTTCGGCGCGGACCGGCTGGAGGTGGTGCCGGGGGTGTCCTCGGTCGCCACCGCGTTCGCGCGGCTCGGGCTGACCTGGGAGGACGCCGTCGTCGTCAGCGCGCACGGGCGGGAGCCGCGGACGGCGGTCCAGGTGTGCCGGGCGCATCCGAAGGTGGCCGTGCTGACCGGGCCCGGTGCCGGTCCCGCCGAGCTGGGCGCCGCGCTGGCCCGGACCGCTCCCGGCCGGGTCCTGGTCGTCGCCTCGGCGCTGGGCGACCCGGCGCGCGAGCGCGTGGAGCGGGTCACGCCCGCCGAGGCGGCGGCCCGTGACTGGGGGACGGCGGTGAGCGTCGTGCTGTGCCTGGACGAGGCGCGGGCGTCCGGTCCCGTGCGGACGCTGGCGGGGCCGGCGCGCCGGCCCGCCGGGTGGGCGCTGGACGAGGGCGACTTCGCGCACCGCGACTCGATGATCACCAAGTTCGAGGTGCGGGCGCTGGCCCTGGCCCGGCTCGGGCCGCGCCCCGGCGACCTGGTGTGGGACGTGGGTTCCGGTTCGGGGTCGGTGGCCGTGGAGTGCGCGCGGCTGGGCGCGGCGGTCAGCGCCGTGGAGAGGTCCGGGGACGGCGTCGGGCGGATCCGCGCCAACGCGGCCGCGCACGGCGTCGACGTGCACGTGGTGCACGGTGAGGCGCCCGCGGTGCTGGACGGGCTCGACGATCCGGACGCGGTGTTCGTCGGCGGCGGCGGGCGGGAGCTGCCCGGCATCGTCGGGGCGTGCGCGCACCGGGCCCGGCGGAGCGTGGTCGTCGCGCTGGCCGCGCTGGACCGGGTGCCCGCGGCGCGGGCCGCCCTCGCGGACGCCGGGTTCGCCGTCGACGGCGTCCTGCTGCAGTCCTCGCGGCTGGCCCCGCTGCCGGGGGACGTGACCCGGCTGGCGGCGACCAATCCCGTTTTCCTGCTGTGGGGGTCCAGGACCCCCGTTCCCGAAGAAGTCCCTGACGAAGGAGTTGCCCAGTGATCGGCCTCATTTCCGCCACCGCGGCGGGGGCGGCGGCGCGCGACCGGCTGGCCGCGGCGTGGCCGGACCGCACGCGCGTGTACGACGGGCCCGTCGGGGACGCCGTCCGGCGGGCGTTCGCGGAGTGCGAGCAGCTCGTGTGCTTTCTGGCGACGGGCGCGGTGGTGCGGCTCGTCGCGCCGCTGCTGTCCGACAAGGCGTCCGACCCGGGTGTGGTGTGCGTCGACGAGGCGTGCCGGTTCGCGGTGCCGCTGGTCGGCGGGCACGCGGGCGGCGCCAACGACCTGGCCCGCGAGGTGGGCGAGGCGCTGGGCGCGGTGCCCGCGGTGACCACGGCGACGGACTCCGCCGGCATCCCCGGTCTCGACACCCTCGGCATGCCCGTGGAGGGCGACGTGGCGGGCGTGACGCGGGCCCTGCTGGACGGGGAGCCGGTCGCGCTGCGCGCGGAGGTGGTGTGGCCGCTGCCGCCGGTGCCGTTCGCCGGACAGGGCGCCTGGACGGTGCGCCTCACGGACCGGGCCGTCGAGCCCGCCGGGCGCGAGGTGCTGCTGCGTCCGCCGTCGCTGGTGGTGGGGGTCGGTGCGTCCAAGGGCGCTCCGGTGGACGAAGTGGTCGACGTGATCGAGTCGGCGCTGCGGGAGGCGGGCCTGTCCGCGCGCAGCGTCGCCGAGCTGGCCACCGTGGACGCCAAGCGCGAGGAGCCGGGCATCGTGGGGGCGGCCGGGCGGCTCGGCGTGCCGCTGGTGACGTACCCGGCCGGGGAGCTGGCGGCGGTGCCGGTGCCGAACCCCTCCGACGCGCCCCTGGCCGCCGTGGGCACCCCGTCCGTCGCCGAGGCGGCCGCCCTGGCCGGCGGCGGCGAACTCCTCGTGCCCAAGCGCAAGTCGGCCGGCGTCCCCGCGACGGCGACCTGTGCCGTCGTACGGCGGCCCGGACGCGGTCGGCTGGCGGTGGTCGGGCTCGGGCCGGGCGCCCGCGACCTGCTCACCCCGCGCGCGAAGGCCGAGCTGCGGCGCGCCTCGGTGCTCGTCGGCCTCGACCAGTACGTCGACCAGATCCGTGACCTGCTGCGGCCCGGCACCCGGGTGCTGGAGTCCGGGCTCGGCGCGGAGGAGGAGCGGGCCCGCACGGCCGTCGCCGAGGCCCGGCGCGGGCACGCCGTCGCGCTGATCGGCAGCGGGGACGCCGGCGTGTACGCCATGGCCTCGCCCGCGCTGGCCGAGGCGTCCGACGACATCGACGTCGTCGGCGTGCCGGGGGTGACCGCCGCGCTGGCCGCCGCCGCGCTGCTGGGCGCGCCGCTGGGCCACGACCACGTGTCGATCAGCCTGTCCGACCTGCACACGCCGTGGGAGGTCATCGAGCGGCGGGTGCGGGCGGCGGCCGAGGCGGACCTCGTGGTGACGTTCTACAACCCGCGCAGCCGGGGCCGGGACTGGCAGCTGCCGAAGGCGCTCGCGATCCTCGCCGGGCACCGGGAGCCGGCGACCCCGGTGGGCGTCGTGCGCAACGCCTCGCGCCCGGACGGCACCGCGCGGGTGACGACGCTCGCGCTGCTCGACCCGGCGACGGTGGACATGATGACGGTCGTGACGGTGGGCAACACGGCGACCCGGGACATCGCCGGCCGCATGGTGACGCCGCGCGGCTACCGCTGGCAGGAGGAACCCAAGTGAACCGTGTGGTCCACCCGATCGAGCAGGAGTCCTTCCGGCGGCTGCGTGCCCGCCTGGACACCTCGCACTTCCCGCCGCTGACCCGGGCGGTGGTGGAGCGGGTGATCCACTCCGCCGCCGACCTGGAGTACGCGGGCGACCTCGTCACGGACGAGGTCGCCCTGGAGAAGGCGCACGCCGCGCTGCACGCCGGGGCGCCGGTGGTCGTGGACGTGGAGATGGTGGCCGCCGGCATCACCCGGCGGGAGACCGTCTGCCGGCTCCGGGACGCCGTCGCCGGTCCCGGCCTGACGCGTTCGGCGCACGCGGTCCGGCTGGCGTACGAGCAGGTCGGGCCCGGCGCCCTGTGGGTGATCGGCTGCGCGCCGACCGCCCTGGAGGAGCTGCTCACCCTCGACGCCTCCCCCGCTCTCGTCATCGGTCTGCCCGTCGGTTTCGTCGGCGCGGCCGAGTCCAAGGCCGCGTTGCGCGAGAGCGGCCTGCCCGCCGTGAGCAACGTGTCCGAGAAGGGCGGCTCGGCGGTCGCCGCCGCCGCGCTCAACGCCCTGCTGTACACCCCCCTTTCGCACTCCGATCCGCACTCCGATCCGCACGCCGAGGAGAAACAGTGACCACCCCGCCGCCCGCCCTGCTCATCGCCGGCCACGGCACCCGGGACGAGGCCGGAGCCGAGGCGTTCCGTGACTTCGTCCGGGAGCTGGGCCGCCGCCACCCCGAACTGCCCGTCGCGGGCGGCTTCATCGAGCTGTCCCCGCCGCCGCTGGGCGATGCGGTGACGGACCTGGTGGAGCGCGGCGTACGACGGTTCGCGGCCGTCCCGCTGATGCTGGTGTCCGCCGGTCACGCCAAGGGGGACATCCCCGCGGCGCTGGCCCGGGAGAAGGAACGGCACCCGGGGATCTCGTACGCGTACGGCCGTCCGCTGGGTCCGCACCCGGCGCTGCTGAACGTGCTGGAGCGTCGGCTGGCCGAGGCGCTGGGCGGCGGGGGCGCGTCCGAGGACCCGGCCGACGTGACCGTGCTGCTCGTGGGGCGCGGCTCGACCGATCCGGACGCCAACGCCGAGGTGCACAAGGCGGCCCGCCTGCTGTGGGAGGGGCGCGGGTACGCCGGTGTCGAGACCGCGTTCGTGTCGCTGGCCGCGCCGGACGTGCCGAGCGGGCTGGACCGGTGCCTCAGGCTCGGCGCGCGGCGGATCGTCGTCCTGCCGTACTTCCTGTTCACCGGGATCCTGCCGGACCGGGTGCGGCGGCAGACCGAGGAGTGGGCGGCCGCGCACCCGGAGGCCGAGGTGCGGTCGGCGGACGTCATCGGGCCCGAGCCGGAGCTGCTGGACCTGGTGATGGAGCGGTACGCGGAGGCCGTGAAGGGCGATCTGCGGATGAACTGCGACTCGTGCGTGTACCGCATCGCGCTGCCCGGCTTCGAGGACAAGGTGGGGCAGCCGCAGCAGCCGCACTTCCACCCCGACGACGAGGGCCACGACCACGGCCACGGTCATGGCCCCGGTCACCACCATCACGGAGGGCACGCGCACTCCCATGCACACTGACGGGCACGACCTGCGGCACCACGGGGACGCGGAGGTGCGCGACGACGGCTCGGCGCTGGTCGACCTCGCCGTCAACGTCCGCGCGGACACGCCCCCGGCGTGGCTGCGCGAGCACCTCGCCGCGTCCCTGGCCGGGCTCGCGGCCTACCCCGACGGGCGGGCCGCGCGGGCGGCGGTGGCGGCACGGCACGGGCTGCCGGTCGAGCGGGTGCTGCTGACGGCGGGCGCGGCGGAGGCGTTCGTGCTGCTGGCCCGCGCCCTGAAGGTCCGCCGGCCGGTCGTGGTGCACCCCCAGTTCACGGAGCCGGAGGCGGCGCTGCGGGACGCGGGGCACGGCGTCGACCGGGTGCTGCTGCGGGAGGAGGACGGCTTCCGGCTCGATCCGGCGGCCGTCCCCGAGGACGCCGACCTGGTGGTGGTCGGCAACCCGACGAACCCGACGTCGGTGCTGCACCCCGCCGCCGCGGTCGCCGGGCTCGCCCGGCCCGGGCGGACCCTGGTGGTCGACGAGGCGTTCATGGACGCGGTGCCGGGCGAGCGCGAGGCCCTGGCCGGGCGGACGGACGTGCCCGGTCTGGTGGTGCTGCGCAGCCTGACGAAGACGTGGGGGCTGGCGGGGCTGCGCGTCGGGTACGTCCTGGCCGCGCCGGACGTCATCGGCGAACTGGAGCGTGCCCAGCCGCTGTGGCCGGTGTCCACGCCCGCGCTGGCGGCGGCCGAGGCGTGCGTGTCGCCGCGGGCGCTGGCCGAGGCGGCGGACGCGGCGCGCCGGGTGGCCGCCGACCGGGCGCACCTCGTGGCCGGGCTGGCGGGGTTCGCCGGGGCCGGGGTGCGGGTGGCCGGTCCCGCGGAGGGGCCGTTCGTGCTGGTGCGGGTGCCCGCGGCGGCGGCGGTGCGGCGGGAGCTGCGTGCCCTCGGGTACGCGGTGCGGCGCGGGGACACGTTTCCCGGACTGGGTGAGGAGTGGCTGCGGGTCGCGGTGCGGGACCGCGGGACGGTGGACGGGTTCCTGCGGGCGGTGGGGACGGTGGTGGGGGCGGCGGGGTGACGCGGGGCCGGCGGCGGGGGTGTTCCGCCCCCGCCGCCCTTTCCCGACCCGTCCCTGGAGGCTGCGCCCCCGGACCCCCTGTCGGCGCTTCGCGCCTCGTCCTCGAGCGCCGGACGGGCTGAGATGCCCGACCGTCGCCGTTCGACCCACCGAGTCGGGTGGTGGGTGGGCACAGGCCGGAGGTCCGGGGGCGGAGCCCCCGGGTCCGGGTCGGGAAAGGGCGGCGGGGCGGCATCCCGTCCTCAGCCGCGGCGCCGTGCCAGGGCCACCGCTCCGCCGCCCGCCGCGAGCAGGGCGACCGCGCCGCCCACGAGGTACGGCGTCGTCGAGCTGCCGCCCGTCTCGGCGAGGCCGGCCTCCGCGGGGGCGCCCTGCGCCCTGACGTCCCCGGCGGATCCGGTGGGCTCGGCGGATCCGGCCCGCGCGGCCGGCTCGGCGGGGCCGGCGCTCGGGGGAGCCTCCTCGCGCGGCGCCGCGGGTGTCTCACAGGTGGCCTCGGCCAGCGTCACCGTGCCCGTGACCTCGGCGACGTTGAGGTTCAGCGGGTCGACGGAGACGGTGAGCCGCAGCGCCGTCGCGGCGGCCGTGCGCGACGTCGTCGTGTGCCGCGCGAGGTCCAGCCGGACCTCCCCCACCCCCGGCACCTTCACGTCGGTGGGACCGCCCGCCGACACCGTCACCCGCTTGCCGAGGACGGTGACCGCGCCGACCGGGCGGGAGGTGGCGACGGGTGTCCTCCCCGCCTCGCAGACGGCCTTCGCGGAGACGGCCTCGATCTCGATCAGGGAGAGCAGCGGCAGCCCGGGGACGTGCATCCTGGCGTGGGCGAGCCGGGTGGAGGCCTCGGCCCTGCCGCCCTCGACCGTGGCCTTCGCCTCGGCCACGTCCGCGCGCAGCACGCTGAAGGGACGGCCGCCGTCGACGCCGTCGAGTTCGGCCGCCAGCGCGGTCCGCCCGGCGCTCTGCGGCGCCCGGACCTCGTTGAGGGAGACGGTGAGGGGCACGTCGACGGTCTTGTCGAGCAGTGCCACGTCGAGGCCGGTGCGCAGCACCACGGCGCTCGCGCTCCCCTCCTCGGCGGCGTGGGCGGCGGGTGCGCCGGCCAGCGCCGCGGGACCGGCGGCGAGGGCGGCGGCGGCCAGCGTGGTGGCGCAACGGCGTGCGGGCATGCGGAAGGTGTGGCCGTTCAAGGTGTGGGACCCCCGGAGAGAAAGCTTGGGACCTCGAAAGGATGTCGCACCGCCGCCCGTTCGAGGGCGCCCCGGGACGGGTTCACCCCAACGTGGCGCACCCGCACACGCCTTCGACGGATTCAGCCCACGATCCGCCCGTTCAGCACCACCCGCGCCGGCGTCCCGAGCACGCGTACGTCCGTGCGCGGGTCCTGTCCGTAGACGACCAGGTCGGCCGGGGCGCCCTCGGTCAGCGCGGGGCGGCCGAGCCAGTCGCGGGCGGACCAGGTGGCCGCGGCGAGGGCCGCCAGCGGCGGGATGCCCGCCTTCACCAGTTCCGCCACCTCGGCGGCGACCAGTCCGTGCGGCAGGGAACCGCCCGCGTCGGTGCCGACGAAGACCGGGATCCCGGCGTCGTGGGCGTTGCGGACGGTGTCGTAGCGGCGGGCGTGGAGGCGGCGCATGTGGGCGGACCAGGCGGGGTACTTGGTCTCGCCGCCGGCCGCGAGCCGCGGGAACGTCGCGATGTTCACCAGGGTCGGGACGATCGCGACGCCGCGGGAGACGAACAGGGGGATGAGGTCGTCGGTGAGGCCCGTGGCGTGTTCGACGCAGTCGATGCCCGACTCGACCAGGTCGCGCAGGGACGACTCGGCGAAGCAGTGCGCCGTCACCCGGGCGCCCAGCCGGTGCGCCTCGCCGATCGCCGCCTCGACGGCGTCCCGCGGCCAGCACGCCGTCAGGTCGCCCGCCTCGCGGTCGATCCAGTCGCCGACCAGTTTCACCCAGCCGTCGCCGCGCCGGGCCTCCCGGCCGACGTACGCGACGAGGTCGGCGGGCTCGATCTCGTGGGCGTAGCCGCGGAGGTAGCGGCGGGTGCGGGCGATGTGCCGGCCCGCCCTGATGATCTTCGGGAGGTCCTCGCGGTCGTCGACCCAGCGGGTGTCGGAGGGCGAACCGGCGTCGCGGATCAGCAGGGTCCCGGCGTCGCGGTCGGTGAGCGCCTGCTTCTCGGCCGTGTCGGCGTCGACCGGCCCGTGGGCGCCGAGGCCGACGTGGCAGTGGGCGTCGACCAGGCCGGGCAGGGCCCAGCCGGTCACCGTGCGGATGTCGCGGGCGCCGGTGGGGCGGTCGTAGGAGACCCTCCCGTCGATCACCCACAGTTCGTCGCGGACCTGGTCCTCGCCCGGTCCGGCGAGGACCCTGCCCTTCACGTGCAGCACCGTGTCGTCGCTCATGCACGGCACCTTAGGGCCTGCCGTCCGGCTCAGGCGCCGCCGCCCACCTGGTCCGAGGTCTCCTCCTCCACGTCGGCCATCGCCGGGTCGAGGAGGCGGGAGAGGAAGTGGCGGGTGCGTTCGTGGCGGGGGGAGCCGATGACCTGCGCGGGGGAGCCGTCCTCGACGATCACTCCGCCGTCCATGAAGACGACCCGGTCGGCGACCTCGCGGGCGAAGGTCATCTCGTGGGTGACGACCATCATGGTCATGCCCTCGTTGGCGAGCATGCGCATGACCGCGAGGACGTCGCCGACCAGTTCGGGGTCGAGTGCCGACGTGGGTTCGTCGAACAGCATCACCTGGGGGCCCATCGCCAGCGCGCGGGCGATGGCCACGCGCTGCTGCTGGCCGCCGGAGAGGGAGGAGGGGTAGGCGGCCGCCTTCTCCGACAGGCCGACCCGTTCCAGGTTCTCGGCGGCGACCCGGGCCGCCTCCGCCTTGCCGCGGCGCAGGACCCGGCGCTGCGGCAGCGTCAGGTTCTCGGTCACCGTCAGGTGGGGGAAGAGGTTGAACTGCTGGAAGACCATGCCGATGCGGCGGCGCACGGCGTCGATGTCGACGTCGGGGTCGGTCAGTTCGACGCCGCCGACGACCACCCGGCCCGCGGTCGGCTCCTCCAGGAGGTTCACGCAGCGCAGCAGGGTCGACTTGCCGGAGCCGGACGGGCCGATGACGCACACGACCTCGCCCCGGCCGATCTCCAGGTCGATGCCGCGCAGCACCTCGTTGTCGCCGAACGCCTTGTGCAGGGCGCGGACCTCGATCTCGGGTCGGCTCATCGCACGGCCTCCTGGGCCTTGGCCTCCATGCGGCGCACGACGAAGCCGAGCGGGATCGTCACCAGCAGGTAGCACAGGCCGGCGACGAGGATGGGGGTGGAGTTGGCGGTGGTGCTGGCCAGGTCGCGGCCGTACTTGGACAGTTCGCGCTCCTCGAGGGTGACGCCGAGGAACAGCACCAGTGAGGAGTCCTTGAACAGCAGGACCAGTTCGTTGGTGAGCGGCGGGAGGATGATGCGGAAGGCCTGCGGGATGATGATCGAGACCATCGCGCGGGCGGGCGAGAAGCCCAGGGAGCGGGCCGCCTCCAGCTGCCCCTTGGGCACCGCCTGGATGCCCGCGCGGATGGTCTCGGCCATGTACGCCGCCGCCACCAGGCCGAGGGCCAGGGCGACCTTGCCGTACGTGCCGCCGACGATCTCCGTGCCGGGGAAGGCCAGGGGCACGGCGACGCCGATGAAGATGAAGATCAGCAGGGCGGGCAGACCGCGGAAGATCTCGATGTAGATCCCGGCGAGCCAGCGGTAGGGGCCGACGGAGGACAGCCGCATCAGCGCGATGACCATGCCGAGGGCCAGCCCGACGGCGAAGCCGGACAGCGTGTAGAGCACGGTGTTCTTCAGCGCCAGCGTGATGACGTCCGGGAACATCTGCTCGGCGATGTCCGCCTGCGCGAACTGGTTCTTCAGCCGGCCCCAGTCCGCCGAGAGCGCGAACGCGACCAGGGCGGCGACGAAGACGACGTACTGGGCACCCCGCGAGAGCCTGCGCTTCTGGGTCCGCGTCAGCCCCTTGCGCCGGGGCGGGACTTCGAGCTTCGTGGCGTCGCTCATGAGGCGGACGGGGAGGCCGCGGCGGCGTCGTACGGGCCGATCCACTGCTCGTAGAGCTTCTTGTACGTGCCGTCGGCCCTGGCGTCGGCGATCGCCTTGTCGATGGCCGCCACCAGCTTCGTGTTGCCCTTCTTCACCGTGAAGCCGTACTGCTCGCCGGTGTTGAGGTTGTCGACGACCTCGAAGGCGTCCGCGGTGGCCTTGTCCTTCAGCCAGCCCTGGACGACCGGGTAGTCGATGACGACGGCCTTGACCTGGCCGGTGCGCAGGCCGTTGAGGACGGCGTCGGAGGACTCGAAGGAGACCGGGTCGAAGCCCTGCTTCGTCACGTAGTCCTCGCCGGTGGTCTGCGCCTGCGCGCCGAGCTTGACGTTCTTCGACTTGATCTCGGCGAGGGAGTCCACCCCGGCGTCCTTGGCGACCAGGACGGCCTGCGTGGCGTCGAAGTAGGGGTCGGAGAAGTCGACGTTCTTCTTGCGCTCCTCGGTGATGGTCATGCCGGCCGCGGCCAGGTCGCACTCGCCGGAGTTGAGGAAGGCGCCGGTCTTGAAGTTCTCGAACGGCGTGTCGCGGATCTCCTGCTCGACGCCCAGGTCCTTGGCGACCAGGTCGATCAGGGAGACGTCGAAGCCCTGCACCTTGCCGTCGATCTCCGACTGGAACGGCGGGTAGGGCAGGTGGGTGCAGGTGGTGAGCTGCCCCGCCTTGACCAGCTCCACACCGCCCGCGGCGGTCTTGGACCCGCTGCCGCCGTCGTCGCTGGAGGTGCAGGCGGCCACGAGCATCAGCCCGGCCGCAGCGGTGGTGGCGGCCAGGACACGGGTGCGACGCCCGAGGAGCGTGTTCACGGCGGGCCTTCCTGTGGGGGAACTGGAGGTTCCGATTATAAGGAGAAGTTTGAGGCTCTCAAATCAAACCCTTGGCAGCCGGGTCGTTCCGCCTAAGAAGTCGCCGGTCAGGGGGACGGGGGTCACGTTGGTTACCCTCGTCACCCCTACCCCGTGAGTGAAGAGAGCACCGCCGTGACGCACCCCTTCCTGGATCTCGCTCCGCTGACCGCCGCCCGGTTCGCCTCCGTCGAGGACCGGGTGGCCCGGCTGCTGGACACCCGGCAGGACGTCGTGATCACGCAGGGCGAGGCGCTGCTGCCGCTGGAGGGCGCGATCCGCGGGACGGCCGGACCGGGCACGACCGCGCTGAACGTGATCACCGGCCCGTACGGGCAGACCTTCGGCGACTGGCTGCGCGACTGCGGCGCCACCGTGATCGACCTCGCGGTGCCCTTCCACACGACGGTCACCGCCGAGCAGGTCCGCGCGGCCTTCGCCGAGCACCCGGGGATCGACTTCGTGTCGCTGGTGCACGCCGAGGCGGCCACCGGCAACACCAACCCGGTCGCGGAGATCGGCGAGGTGGTGAAGGAGCACGGCGCGCTGTTCTACCTGGACGCCGTGGCCTCCGTGGGCGCCGAGCCGGTACTGCCGGACGCCTGGGGCGTGGACCTGTGCGTGATCGGCGCGCAGAAGGCGATGGGCGGGCCGGCGGGCGTGTCGGCGGTGTCGGTGAGCGAGCGGGCGTGGGCCCGGATGGCCGCCAACCCGCGGGCGCCGCGCCGCTCCTACCTGTCGTTGCTGGACTGGAAGGAGCGGTGGATCGACGGCGGCCGCAAGGCCCTGCTGCACGCGCCGGCGCAGCTGGAGATGCTGGCGCTCGAGGCGTGCGTGGAGCGGATCGAGGCGGAGGGCCTGGAGACCGTGATGGCCCGGCACGCGTCCGCCGCCGCCGCGACGCGCGCGGGGGCGCTGGCGCTGGGGGGCGGCCTGGAGCCGTACGTGCACGAGGCGCGCGAGGCGGCGCCCGTCGCCACCACGCTCAGGGCGCCCTCGGGCGTGGTGGCGTCGGAACTGGTGGCGCGGGCGCTGGCGAGCGACCCCGCGGTGCCGCTGGCCGCGGGCGGGGGCGCGCTGGCCGAGGAGATGATCCGGGTCAACCACTACGGGGCGGACGCGACGCCGGGGGCGGTCCGCGGCAGCCTCACGGCCCTGGGCGCGGCACTCGCCGAGAAGGGCCTGGACGTGGACCTGACAGGCGCGCTGCGGGCGGCGGAGCAGGCCTGGCGGTGAGGGCGGCCGGGGGACGGCCCGGCGGCGACGGCCGGTCGGGCGGGCCCGGCGGCGGCTGGTCGGGCGGGCCCGGCGGCGGGCGCGGAGGTCGGTCTGCGCTGGGTGCTGATCCACCTCGTCGAGGAGTACGCGCGGCACAACGGCCACGCGGACGTTCTGCGGGAGCGGATCGACGGAGTCACCGGAGCCTGAACACGGGCGATGACGACCTTTTCCCGTCGTCTTTTACGGGCGCCTTTCCCTGCCCCTTTTCCCTCTCTATTCCCCGGATGACTTTTCCTGGTTCTCCTGCCCGCACATCCAGGGCTTAAACGCAGAGATTTTTCGAGCACATTACGGGCGCGTGACGCATTGCACAGGGCTGGCGTTCTGTCCCGTTATGCGCGGTGCATAACGGGACAGAACGGAAGGCACACACGGGGGCATCACGAAATCGCCGCTGCCTCTCCATGCATTTTTTAATTTCCCTCGGTAAGTTCAATGCGCATGACTGCCACACAAGCAGACCTGCGGATCGACCGCCCTTCGGTGGCGGACGGGGCCGCTCTCTGGCGTATCGCGAAGGAATCCGGGAACCTCGATCTGAACTCCTCCTACAGCTATCTGCTGTGGTGCCGGGACTTCGCCGACACCTCCGCGGTGGCGCGCGCCGGGGGTGGCGAACCGGTCGGGTTCGTCACCGGATACGTCCGCCCCGAGGCGCCGCGGACGCTGCTCGTCTGGCAGGTGGCGGTCGACGACGCGTACCGCGGCCGCGGCCTGGCCGCCGCGCTGCTCGACGGGCTGACCGCCCGGGTGGCCGCCGAGCGCCCCCTCACCACCGTCGAGACCACCATCACCCCGGGCAACACCGCCTCCGAGAGGCTGTTCACCTCCTACGCCGCCCGGCACGGCGCGGACGTCACGCGTGAGGTCCTGTTCGGCACCGACCTGTTCCCGGACGGCCCCCACGACCCCGAAGTGCTTTACCGCATAGGCCCGTTGACCCTCACCTGAGTCACCCCGGCCGCACGCGACACCGGCCGCACGATCACCCGGCGACACGGGCACCCGCGTCGCCGGCCTCCGCACGACTCCCCCGCACGACTCCCTCCGTACGACCCCACCGCATCGAGGAGCGTTTCGCCGTGACCATCACCCAGCCCGACCTCAGCGTGTTCGAGACCCTCGAGTCCGAGGTGCGCAGCTACTGCCGCGGCTGGCCCGTCGTCTTCGACCGGGCGCGGGGCAGCCGCATGCACGACGAGGACGGCCACTCCTACCTGGACTTCTTCGCCGGTGCCGGGTCGCTCAACTACGGGCACAACAACCCGGTGCTGAAACGGGCGCTGATCGACTACCTGATGCGCGACGGCGTCACCCACGGGCTGGACATGTCCACCGTCGCCAAACGGACCTTCCTGCAGACCTTCCAGGACCTGGTGCTGCGGCCGCGGGACCTGCCGTACAAGGTCATGTTCCCGGGCCCGACGGGCACCAACGCCGTGGAGTCCGCGCTGAAGCTGGCGCGGAAGGTGAAGGGGCGCGAGGCGATCGTGTCGTTCACCAACGCCTTCCACGGGATGTCGCTCGGCTCGCTCGCCGTCACCGGGAACGCCTTCAAGCGGGCCGGGGCGGGCGTCCCGCTGGTGCACGGCACGCCGATGCCGTTCGACAACTACTTCGACGGCCGGGTCCCGGACTTCCTGTGGTTCGAACGGCTGCTGGAGGACCAGGGCTCGGGCCTCAACAAGCCGGCCGCCGTGATCGTCGAGACGGTGCAGGGCGAGGGCGGCATCAACGTGGCCCGCCCGGAGTGGCTGCGAGCGCTGGCCGAGCTGTGCGAGCGGCAGGACATGCTGCTGATCGTCGACGACATCCAGATGGGGTGCGGGCGCACCGGGGCCTTCTTCTCCTTCGAGGAGGCGGGCATCACCCCCGACATCGTCACCGTGTCCAAGTCGATCAGCGGCTACGGCCTGCCGATGTCGCTGTGCCTGTTCAAGCCCGAACTGGACGTGTGGGAGCCCGGCGAGCACAACGGCACCTTCCGCGGCAACAACCCGGCCTTCGTCACCGCCACCGCCGCCCTGGAGACCTACTGGGCCGACGGGTCGGCGATGGAGAAGCAGACCCGTCAGCGCGGCGAGCAGGTCGAGCAGGGGCTGGTCTCGATCGCCGAGGAGAACCTCGCCGACGTCAAGGAGTACCGGGGCCGCGGCCTGGTGTGGGGCCTGGAGTTCCACGACAGGTCCCGCGCCGGACGGGTCGCCGCCCGTGCCTTCGAACTCGGGCTGCTGATCGAGACGTCCGGGCCCGAGAGCGAGGTCGTCAAGCTGCTGCCGGCGCTCACCGTCACGCCCGAGGAGGTGGACGAGGGCATGAGCGCCCTGGCCCGCGCCGTCCGCGAGACCGCCTGACGGTCCGTCACCGAAAACCACCGTCCCCTACCCGGGAGGCATCTCACCACCGTGATCGTCCGTTCGTTCAAGGAACTCGAAGGCACCGACCGGCACGTGAAGTCGGCGTCCGGCACCTGGGAGAGCAAGCGCATCGTCCTCGCCAGGGAGAGGGTCGGCTTCTCGCTGCACGAGACGGTCCTCTACGCCGGCACGGAGACGTCGATGTGGTACGCGAACCACGTCGAGGCCGTCGTCTGCGTGGAGGGCGAGGCCGAACTCACCGACCACGAGACCGGGCTGACGCACACCGTCACGCCCGGCACCATGTACCTCCTCGACGGGCACGAGCGGCACACGCTCCGCGTCAAGGAGGACTTCCGCTGCATCTGCGTGTTCAACCCGCCCGTCACCGGACGGGAGGACCACGACGAGAACGGCGTCTATCCCCTGCTCACCGAGCCCGAGGAGGTGTGACATCCCCATGACCACCGTCACCGGCACCACCGTCACCGATCTCTACCCCAGCCGCGGCGCCACCGAGGTGACCGTCCCCCGCCAGGACCCGGTCGTCTGGGGCGCCCCGGACGCACCCGGCCCGTTCGAGCCGCTCGACCTCCAGTCGTTCGAGCGGGACGGCTTCGCCACCGTCGACCGGCTCCTCACCGACGACGAGGTCGCCGTCTACAAGCGGGAGCTGGACCGGCTGGTGGCCGACCCGGCGATCCGGGCCGACGACCGGTCGATCGTCGAGCCGAAGTCGAAGGAGATCCGGTCCGTCTTCGAGGTGCACCGGATCAGCGAGGTCTTCGCCCGGCTGGTGCGCGACGAGCGGGTCGTCGGGCGGGCCCGCCAGCTCCTCGGCTCCGACGTGTACGTCCACCAGTCGCGCATCAACGTCAAGCCCGGCTTCGGCGCCTCCGGCTTCTACTGGCACTCCGACTTCGAGACCTGGCACGCCGAGGACGGGCTGCCCCGGATGCGGACGGTGTCCGTCTCGATCGCGCTGACCGAGAACCACGACACCAACGGCGGCCTGATGATCATGCCGGGTTCGCACAAGACGTTCCTGGGCTGCGCCGGCGCCACGCCGAAGGACAACTACAAGCGGTCGCTCCAGATGCAGGACGCGGGCACGCCCTCCGACGAGGCGCTGACCGAGATGGCGTCCGCGTACGGCATCAGGCTGTTCACGGGGCGGGCCGGTTCGGCGACCTGGTTCGACTGCAATTGCATGCACGGGTCCGGCGACAACATCACGCCGTTCCCGCGCAGCAACGTCTTCATCGTGTTCAACAGCGTGGAGAACGCCGCGGTGGAGCCGTTCGCGGCGCCGGTGCGGCGGCCCGAGTTCATCGGCGCCCGCGACTTCACGCCGGTGCGCTGACGCCACCGCCCTCCGGTGCGCCGACGCCACCGCCCTCCGGTGCGCCGACGCCGCCACCCGCCGTCGGACCGAGCCCGCCCACCGGACCTCCGGGCGGCGGGCTCAGCCCGACAGCGCGTCCAGCAGCCGGTCCACGTCCGCCGCCGTGTTGAACAGGTGGAAGGCCGCGCGCAGGTTGCCCGCGCGGTCGGAGACCTCGATGCCCGCGCGGCTCAGCTCCGGCTGCCGGACGCCGAGGCCGGGCACCGAGACGATCGCCGAACCGGGCGCGGGCACGGGCTCGTGGCCGAGCGCCGCGAGCCCGGCCCGGAACCGGTCGGCGAGGGCCAGGTCGTGGGCCCGTACGGCGGCGACGCCGAGTTCCTCGATCAGTTCGAGGGACCGGCGCAGCCCCGCGTAGGTGAACAGGGCGTGGCTCAGGTCGAACCGCCGTGCCGAGTGGGCGAGTTCGGCGACCGGGCCGTAGCAGCTGTCCCACGGCGCCTCGGCGGCGACCCAGCCGGCCAGCAGCGGGGTGAGTCCGCCGAAGTCCTCCGGGACCACGAGGAAGGCGGCCCCGTGCGGGCCGAGCAGCCACTTGAAGGAGACGGACACGGAGTAGTCGTACGCGCCGGCGTCCATCGGCAGCCAGCCGGCGGACTGGGAGAAGTCGACGTAGGTGCGCGCTCCGTGGGCGCGGGCCGCCTCGCGCAGGGCGGGCAGGTCCGCGATCCGCCCGTCGGCGGACTGGGCGGCGCTGACCGCGACGAGCGCGGTGCCGGGGCGGACGGCCTCGGCGAGCCGCTCCAGCGGGACCGCGCGGACCTTGAGGTCGCCGCGGACGTGGAACGGGTTCAGCACCGAGGTGAAGTCGTCCTCCGCGGTGAGGACCTCGGCGCCCGCGGGCAGTGCGGCGGCGATCACGCCGGTGTGCGCGGCGACCGAGGCGCCGGCCGCGACCCGGCCGACGGGGACGCCGGCGAGCCGGGCATAGGCCGCCCGGCTCGCCTCGACGTCCGCGTGGAGCGAGGTCAGCGGCCTGCCCTCGGCCCGCAGCAGCGCCGCCTCGTGCAGGGCGGTGACGGTACGGGCGGGCAGCAGGCCGTTGCTCGCGGTGTTGAGGTAGGTGTTCTTCGGGGCGAACTCGGTGCGGACGAGGTTCTCGAAGGTCTCCATGGCTCCACTGTGCGGTGCCGCGAAGTCCACGTCCATCGCGTCTTTCTGCCCGGTTTCCCCAAGGAACGCTTATGAGTCGGGCTTGAGCTGGTCTTTCGGCCCCGGCCGCGCCCGGGCGCCCGCCC
Organism: Streptomyces sp. NPDC014882; assembly: GCF_043081325.1. NCBI lineage: Bacteria > Bacillati > Actinomycetota > Actinomycetes > Kitasatosporales > Streptomycetaceae > Streptomyces > Streptomyces sp. NPDC014882. The sequence goes on along the minus strand of NZ_JBIBWL010000016.1, from coordinate 82,759 downwards.
CTCCGGTTCTCCGGTGCTTCGGTCCCTTCAGTGCTGCGGTACCGCGCATCCGTCCGGGCCGCAGGCCTCGGCGTCGCCCTGGTCGACGAGCCGGAGCGGGGAGCGCTCGCCCCAGGCCTGCGTCAGGGCCTGGGTGAAGACCTCGGCGGGCTGGGCGCCGGAGACGCCGTACGTGCGGTCGAGGACGAAGAAGGGCACGCCGTTCGCGCCGAGCCGGGCGGCCTCGCGCTCGTCGGCGCGGACCTCGTCGGCGTAGGCGGCCGGGTCGGCGAGGACCGCGCGCGCCTCGTCGGCGTCGAGGCCGGCCTCGACGGCCAGTTCCACGAGCCGTTCGTCGCCCTCGTCGAACAGGGAGCGCTCCTCGGCGAAGTTGGCCCGGTACAGGAGCTGGATCAGCTCGTCCTGGCGGCCCCGCTCCTTGGCGAGGTGCAGCAGCCGGTGCATGTCGAAGGTGTTGCCGTGGTCGCGCCCGCGGGTGCGGTAGTCGAGGCCCTCGGCGGCGGCCTGGACGCCGAGGTTGTCCTCGCCGGCCTGGGCCTGGGCCTCGCTCATGCCGTACTTCTTGGTGAGCATGGCCAGCACGGGCTGGACGTCGCCCTTGGCGCGGCCGGGGTCCAGCTCGAAGGAGCGGTGCACGACCTCGACCTGGTCGCGGTGCGGGAAGGCGTCGAGCGCCTTCTCGAAGCGGGCCTTGCCCACGTAGCACCACGGGCAGGCGATGTCGCTCCAGATCTCGACGCGCATGTCTCGGCTCTCTCCAGGTCGTGCGGGTACGGAGACTCCCTCCGGCGACTGCGTGAACGTTCAAGCGGTTCGGTTCATTCCCCGCCCGGCCCCGGCCGGTCCGGCCGGTCCGGCCGGTCCGGCCCGTCCTGTCCGAATCCGCTCCGCCGGACCCCGCCCCGCCCGACTCCGCTGCGTCGCGGCCCCGCCCGGCCCCGCTCCGCCCGGACCGTCACGGCCCCGCTCCGCCCGGTGCGGCCGTGACGGTCCCCGGTCAGCTGCCGTCGCGGAGGTCGTCCGGCCACTTCGGGCGGAACTCCAGATGGTCGTAGGTGACGACGCACCCCTCCCCCATCGGCGCCTGCGCCATGAAGCCGACCAGGGCCGCGCCCGTCTCCGTCTCGTCGCCCAGGGTGAACAGCCGGACGAAGATCCACCGCTTGCCGTCGCGGGAGGCGTGGAAGGCGAACGCCCGGCCGGTCCTGCTCACCCGGAGCCAGACCGAACCACCCTCCACCGTGAAGGAGTTGGCGTCGTCGGAGTGGCCGCGGGTGACCACCGTGCAGACGGTGGGCACGTCCGGGGAGTACTCCAGGCAGAGCTTGGCCCAGGCCCGTTCGCCGACGTGGACGTACAGCACCCCGGCGTCGAAGGCACCGTTGAAGCCGACGGTCACCCGGGCGATGAGCTGGAAGTCGCCCTCGGGCGCCCCCAGCAGCCTGGGGGCGTCGCCGGCCGGGTCCAGCGCCTCCGCGGTGGGCGGCACGAACCGGTCCTGGCGGGGACCGGCCCACGCGGTGAGGACCCCGTCCTCGTGGCTCCAGTGCCCGTCGGGCCCGTAGGTGCGCAGCGGGAAGGGCAGTTCGGGCAGTTCGAGGTCCATGCGGGGAGTCTTCCCGATCCTTGTGTCGGCCGGGCCGTCACCCGGCGCCGGTCAGCGTTCGAGGCGGTTGTCGAAGCGCCGCGGCAGGCCGAGCGGGTTGTCGTCGCGCAGCTCGGGCGGCAGCAGGGCCTCGGGGGCGTTCTGGTAGGCGACCGGGCGCAGCCAGCGCTCGATGGCCGTGCCGCCCACGGAGGTGGAGGTGGAGGTGGTCGCCGGGTAGGGGCCGCCGTGGTGCTGCGCGGGGGCCACGGCGACACCGGTCGGCCAGCCGTTCACCAGCACGCGGCCGGCGAGCGGGGTGAGTTCGGCGAGGATCTCGGCGCCGCGGCCCTCGCCGGCGGCCTCCCGCGTCGACAGGTGCACGGTGGCCGTGAGGTTGCCGGGCAGCCGCGAGAGGACGGACCGCGCCTGGTCGTCGTCGTCGTAGCGCGCCACCACGGTCACCGGGCCGAAGCACTCCTCCAGGAGCAGGTCGTACGCCCCCTCCTCGGTGAGCTTCCCGGCCGGAACGGTCAGGAAGCCCGCGCTCACGGTGTGCTCGCCGCCCGCCCCGGGGGTGACCGGCGTCTCGACCTCGGGCAGCTGCGCCCGCTCGGTGACGCCGGCGAGGAAGTTGTCGCGCATGCGGTGGTCGAGCAGGACGCCCGCGTCGGTGTCGCTGACCGCGTCGGTCAGGGACTTCACGAGGCCGTCGCCGGCCGCGCCGGAGGGGACGAGGACCAGGCCCGGCTTCACGCAGAACTGTCCGACGCCCAGCGTCATGGAGCCGGCGAGGCCGGTCCCGATGGCCTCCGCGCGCTCGGCGGCGGCGGCCTCGGTCACGACCACCGGGTTGAGCGAGCCCAGCTCGCCGTGGAAGGGGATCGGCACGGGCCGTGCGGCCGCCGCGTCGAACAGCGCGCGGCCGCCCCGGATCGAGCCGGTGAAGCCGGCGGCGGCGATCAGCGGGTGCCCGATCAGCTCGACGCCCGCCTCGAAGCCGTGCACGAGGCCCAGCACGTCGCCGGGGACGCCGTGCTCGGCGGCGGCCCGGCGGACCACCTTGGCGACCAGCTCGGACAGGCCCGGGTGGTCGGGGTGGGACTTGACGACGACCGGGTTGCCCGCGGCCAGCGCGCTCGCGGTGTCGCCGCCGGCGACGGAGAACGCGAAGGGGAAGTTGGACGCCGAGTAGACGGCGACGACGCCCAGCGGCACCTTGTAGCGGCGCAGGTCCGGCACGGGCGGGGTCGCGGTGTCGTCGGGGTGGTTGATGACGACGTCGAGGAAGGCGCCCTCCTCGACGATGTCGGCGAAGGCGCGCAGCTGGTAGCAGGTGCGGGCGAGTTCGCCGGTCAGCCGGACCGGGCCGAGGGCGGTCTCGGCGTCGGCCACCTCGACGAGCTGGTCCCTGGCGGCCTCCAGCCGGTCCGCGGCGGTGCGCAGGAAGGCGGTGCGGACGGTGCGGTCGGCGAGGGCCGCGCGGGTGTCGTGCGCGGCGCGGACGACGGAGTCCACCTCCTGGGCCGTGGCCTCCACCGCGACCTGTTCACGCTGCTTCCCGGTTCGGGGGTCGACACTCCAGACTGGTGCTGCTGCCACCGCGGGTCCCTCCACGTTCGTCGCCGCATCGCAATGCCGCTGTCTCTACCTCACCACCAGGGATGTTCGATATACTGAACGCTGTCTCCGATGATGAATATGCTGTCGGAGACTATTTCCCGTCGAACGAAGGGGTCAAGGGCGATGTCGGCTGGCGAGACGGGGGGCGGGGCGCAGGTCAAGTCCGCGGTGCGGACGGTTGAACTGCTCGAATACTTCGCCGGCCGCCCCGGAATGCACTCCCTCGCGTCGGTCCAGGAGGCCGTCGGCTATCCCAAGTCCAGCCTCTACATGCTGCTGCGCACGCTGGTGGAGCTGGGCTGGGTGGAGACGGACGCGACGGGCACGCGGTACGGCATCGGCGTGCGGGCCCTGCTGGTCGGCACGTCCTACATCGACGGCGACGAGGTGGTCGCGGCCGCCCGCCCCACGCTGGACCGGCTGTCGGACGACACCACCGAGACGATCCACCTGGCCCGGCTGGACGGCACCAACGTGGTGTACCTCGCCACCCGCCAGTCCCAGCACTACCTGCGGCCCTTCACCCGGGTCGGGCGCCGGCTGCCCGCCCACTCCACCTCCCTGGGCAAGGCGCTGCTGAGCACGTACACCGACGAGCAGGTGCGCAAGCTGCTCCCGGAGACGCTGCCCGCGCTGACCGAGCACACCCTCACCGACCGCGAGAAGCTCATCGAGGAGCTGCACCAGGTCCGCGAGCAGGGCTTCGCCGTGGACCGGGAGGAGAACACGCTGGGGCTGCGCTGCTTCGGCGTCGCGATCCCGTACCGCACCCCCGCGCGCGACGCGATCAGCTGCTCGGTGCCGGTGGCCCGGCTGACGCCGGCGCACGAGCAGCTGGTGAAGGACGCGTTGTTCGACGCGCGCGACCGGCTGACACTGGCGACCCGTAGGCTCTGAGGCATGGAGATCGCCCTTCGCCCGGTCCACGACAGCGATCTGCCGGTGTTCTACCGGCAGATGAACGATCCCGAGTCCCTGCGGATGGCCGCGTTCACCCCGAAGGACCCGGCCGACCGGGACGCCTTCGACGCCCACTGGCAGCGGATCCGCGCCTCCACCGCCGTGGTGCGCGCGATCCTGGCCGACGGCGACGTGGTGGGCAGCGCGTCGGTCTACGGCGAACCGGGCGAGCGCGAGGTGACGTACTGGGTGGACCGCTCCCACTGGGGGCGCGGCATCGCCACGGCCGCGCTGCGGGTGCTCCTCGCCGAGGTCCCCGAACGCCCGCTGTACGCGCGCGCGGCCGACGACAACGCCGGCTCCCGGCGCGTCCTGGAGAAGTGCGGCTTCCGGATGACCGCGCGGGCCACGGGGTTCGCCCAGGCGCGCGGTGCGGAGATCGACGAGGTCGTCCTGGTGCTGGAGGGCTGACCCGCGGGAGGGGGGCCGTCCTCCGGGAGGAGGGCTCCTCCCCCGCGCGGCGGAGGCTGATCCTCATCGCGCTCGATGTGCCGGGGACGGTCCGTGCGCGAGCGTGGCGGCATGACCCAGTCGCTCACCCCGCGCCCCGTCGCGCACCCCGCCGCCCGGTCCACGCCTTCGGGTACGCGCAGGCTGCTGCGCGCCGTCACGATCGCCGCCTGTCTGCCGTACCTGACCCTGAAGGTCGTCTGGGTGGCCGGCGGGCGCCTCGGCATTCCGGCGGGCAGCCCGCTGCTGGAGCATCCGACCGCCATGGTGGCCGCCAACCTCCTCACCGTCCTCATGGACGGCGCGGTGATCGTGCTGGCCCTGCTGCTGACCCGGCCGTGGGGACTGCGGGTGCCGGCCTGGCTGCTCGTGCCGCCCCTGTGGGCCGCGTCGGGGCTGCTCGCGCCGATCATGACGGGCTATCCGCTCCAGATGCTGGTGCGCGCGTTCGGCGGCAGCGCCGGGGGCACCTCGGGCGGCTCGGACGAACCCTTCCTGCGGGAGTGGGTGTTCGTCCTCGTGTACGCCGGGTTCATCGTGCAGGGGCTGGCGTTGGGCGCGCTCGGCCTGCTGTACGCGCGGGACCGCTGGGGGCACGTGTGGCGCGGCCGGACGGGGGACCTGCCGGCCGGCCTCATGGGCACGCGGCACCGGGCGGCCGCCGTGGCCGCCGCCGTGGTGGCCCTGTTCCCGCTGGCCCTGCGGCTGCTGTGGGCCTGTGGCGGCACGACCGGACTGAGCGAGAGCCAGATCGCCGGCCGGAGCAGCGACTTCCACGTCCTGGAGTCCTTGTACGTCGTGTTCCTGCTGGTCGCGGTCACCGGCGGCTGGCTGCTGGCGTTCCGGCGGTGCCCGGGGCTGCCGGTGCGGGTGCCGCTCGCCCTCGCCTGGACGGGGTCCGGTGCCGTGGCGTGCTGGGGCGGCTGGATGGCCCTCGCCGTCCTCGTCGCCGACGATCCGGCGGACCGGCCCACGTCGTCGACGCTGCTCACCTACGCTGGCCAGATGATCGTCGGGATCCTGGTCGCCACCGTCGCCGTCCGCCACGCCCGCTCGCTGTCCGCCCCGGCGGCGCGGCGCCGGCCGGGGCCGTGACGGCCTTCCTCCGGCCGCTGTTCGGCCGGCGGGCGCGGCTGCGCTGGCTCCACCTGGTCCTCGGCGGCGCGCTCGCCGTGCCGTACGTGCTGGCCGGTGAGGTCGTCCTCGGGCCGGTCACCGGCTGGGCGGACGTCCTCGGTTCGCTGCCCCTGCAACTCGCGGCGTTCGCGACGGGCCTGCCGGTCGCCGCCGTCACGGCCCTGTTCCCGCCGGTCAGACCGCTGGAGGCGGGCGCGGTGCGCTGGCTGTGCGGGGTCGGGCCGGGTCTGCTGGCGTACGGCCCGGCCCGCACCCGGGGCGAGAAGGGCCGGACGGCCGCCTGGTTCACGCTGCACCTGGGGATCGGCGCGATCGTCGCCGGGTTGTCCCTGGCGGTGCCGCCGTTCGCCGTGGTGCTGATGGCGCTGCCGTTCTCCGCGGGGCTGCGGCACAGCCGGTTCGGGATGCCGGAGGTGTGGGGGGAGGGCTGGGTCCTGGCGCTCGCCCCGGTGGCCGGCGCCGCCCTGCTGGTCGCGCTCGCCGGGTGCGCGGCCGGCGGCGGTGCCCTGCTCGCCCGGTGGGCGCCGGCCCTGCTCGGGCCGAGTGCCCGGGACCGGCTGGCGGCGGCCGAGGCACGCGCCGCCGACCTCGCCGTGCGCAACCGGCTGGCGCGCGAGCTGCACGACTCCGTGGGGCACGCGCTGAGCGCGGTCATGCTCCAGGCGGGCGCGGCCCGGCGGGTCCTGGACACGGACCCCGGCTTCGTGCGCGAGGCGCTCGCCGCGATCGAGGACACCACCCGGCGCACCGTCGGTGAACTCGACGCCGTCCTGGGCGTGCTGCGGGACGGCGACCCCACCGGCACCGCGCCCGCGCCGACCCTCGCCGCCGACCTGGACGGCCTGCTGCGGCGCACCCGCGCGGCCGGGCCCCGCATCACCGCGACGGTCACGGCCGACGTCGCGACGCTGCCGCCGCCGGTGTCCCGCGAGGCCTACCGCATCGTGCAGGAGGGGCTGAGCAACGCCCTCCGGCACGGCGGCGACCGGAGGGCCGTGGCCCTGCGGATCGACGCGGCCGGCGACCACCTGGAGATCACCCTCGCCAACGCCCTGGCCGCGCCGGGTCCCGCCGCGCGTCCCGCCGCGGACCGGCCCGGCGGCGGCCACGGGCTGCGCGGCATCGCCGACCGGGCGCGGCTGCTCGGCGGGACGTTCGAGGCGGGAGCGGTCCAGGGACGGTGGCGGCTGCGCGTACGGCTGCCGCTGACGGTGCCCGGCGCGCACCGCCGGACGGCGACGGAGGGACCCGCATGAGCCGCCCGCCGGTGCGGATCGTCCTCGCCGACGACGAACGCATGGTGCGCACCGCGCTGCGCGTCATCCTCGCCGCGGAGCCGGACCTGGAGGTGGTCGGCGAGGCCGCGGACGGCGCCGAGGCCGTGTCCGTCGTCCGGGAGACCCGGCCCGACGTGGTCCTCATGGACGTGCGCATGCCGCGGACGGACGGGCTGCGCGCCACCGAACAGATCCTCGCCACGCTCGCCGACCCGCCGCGGATCGTCGTCCTGACCACCTTCGAGAACGACTCCTACGTGTACGACGCCCTGCGCGCCGGAGCCGCCGGGTTCCTGCTGAAACGGGCGGACGCCGAGGAACTGGTGCAGGCCGTGCGGCTGGTGGCGCGCAGCGACAGCCTGCTGTTTCCGGCGGCGGTGCGGGCGCTGGCCGTGGGGCACGCGCGCGCGTGTCCCGCGCCGCCGTGGGTGGCGCGGCTCACCGCGCGGGAGAGCGAGGTGCTGCGGCTGATGGCGGCCGGGCTGACCAACGCGGAGATCGCCCGCCGGATGGGGGTGGGACCGGCCACGGTGAAGACGCACGTGGCGGCCGTCCTCGCGAAGACCGGCGCCCGGGACCGCACCCAGGCCGTGATCGCGGCGTACGAGGCCGGGTTCATGGACGCCCGCTGAGGCGTCCGGGCGGAGGGGGACGATCGCGTCCGCCCCGTCCGCCCCGTTCTCCCCGTCCGCCCCGTCCGTCCGGCCGATCGCGGTGGACAAGGGTGGACAGGACGGTCGGACGCGCCTGCCGTCCTCGCGCCGCCGCCGGTGACCAGGGGGAAGGAGCCGGTGCGCGCACCCTCGCCGGACCCCGTTCGGGTTTTCGACGTGTCACGGAATCCGGGTTCGGTCGGCCATACACTGTTCGAACCCCTGTACCGATCGAGCAGTTGACCACTGCTACGCTCCGGATCTCGTCCCGGCCACCTCCTCGGGACATCCCCATGTCATTCACATGACACGCACCGCATCCACCCCCGCCGGGGTGCAGATTCCGCACCGAGAAGAGGTCACTCGTGGGCACAGTCGTCGACGACGCCGCCTCCGTGGAGTTCCATGCCTTCTTCGAACGCCACCACGCCGAACTGGCCCGGCTCGCCCACCTGCTGACCGGCGAGGCGGACGCGGCCGACGACCTGGCGGCGGACGCGCTGCTCGCGCTCTGGCACCGCTGGGACCGGGTCCGCGCGGCCGATCACCCGGTGGCGTACGCGCGGGGTGTCGTGGCCAACCTGGCCCGCACCCGGATCCGCAGCGCGGTCCGCGAGCGCCGCAGGATCGCCCTGTTCTGGTCGCAGCGCGAGGAGAAGACGGAGAATCCGGACGTCGCGGGCGTGGTGGACGTCCAGTCGGCGCTGCGTAGACTCCCGTTCCGCAAACGGGCCTGCGTGGTGCTCCGGCACGCCTTCGACCTCTCGGAGAAGGACACCGCGCTCGCCCTGGGCGTCTCGGTGGGTACGGTGAAGAGCCAGACCTCGAAGGGGATGGCCGAGTTGCAGAGGCTGCTCGGCGCCACGGGGGGTCCGCGGAAGGTGCCCGCCGTGATGGCGGCGCGCACGGGTGAGGCCGGAGGAAGAAACCGATGACGACGCAGCGGGACGGGCACGGCGAGCTGCGCGCCCGGCTGCACGAGGCGGCCGGGGCGTACGAGCCGAACCGCGAGCGGATCCTCGCCCGGATCGAACGCGGCATGGTGGAGCAGGAACGGCCCGGCGGTCACCGGGCGACCCGGCCGGCCCTGTGGGGCTGGGCACGGATCGTGAGCGCCACCGCCGCGGTCGCGGGCATGCTCGCGGTCGGCGGCTACGCGGTGGCGTCCGCGGTGAAGGACGATCCGCCGCGGCCGCAGACGGTCGCCGTCCCGTCGCCGCCGGTGGAGTCCCCGGACGCGACGAGCCGCCCGCCGGCCCCGCCGGAGCCGACGCCCGGTCAGGGCGGGGGCGGCGGGCGGGACGAGCCCGAGCCGAGCGGTTCCCCGTCGAGGCCGGCGTCGGCGACGCCCTCCGCGTCCGCTCCGGACCTGCTGCCGGCCGTCGACGACACCGAGGACGGCCCGCTGTGGTCGGACGGCTCGGTGGACCCGCACAGCAACGACTTCTGGGCGCAGAGCAACGTGACGTTCAAGACCTCGGAGCCGCTCACCGCGCTGACCGTGCAGCTGAAGGTCGCCCAGACCGGCGGGGTGTCCTCGGCGGGTGCCTGGCGCTCGCCGCCCGAGGGCGACTTCACGTTCACGGCCGAGGAGAGGGACGGCTTCCTCGTCTACACCTGGGTGCTCAAGGAGGGCCGTACGGTGCCCGAGGGCGAGTGGGTGTTCGCCGGGCAGTACGACCACGACCGCGGCGGCCGGGACGCCAAGGACGACAGCTACGTGGTGTCCGGCACGGCCGACGGCCGGCAGGCCGTCGTGGGCGGGGACTTCGCCGCCCGCGACGCCGACGACGGGGACGACGGGGACTCGTAGCGGCCGGGGAGAACATCCGGGGAAAAACTTTTCGGCGGGGCGGCAACCCTTTCCTCACCGGTGACGACCACAAGGCGCAAGAGTCACCACCCACTTGAGGAACCGGTACATGACTGCACCAGCACAGCCCCGCGTCCGGCACCGCCGCAAGGTCACCAAGCGGCGGGCGCTGATCGCCGGCTCCGCCGCCTTCGCGATCTCGGGCGCGGCGGTCGTCACCACGACGATGCTCTCGTCCGCGGGCGCGGCGACGGCCTGGCCGACCGCCACCGGCAGCAAGTCCGTCTCGTCGACGATCAAGGTGTCGGGGACCTACGACGGCAAGCTGACGAAGTTCGTCGGCTCCGGCGCCCTGGGCGGCAGCGGCCAGGACGAGGGCCAGGACCCGATCTTCGAGCTCGCCGACGGTGCCGTCCTGAAGAACGTGATCATCGGCACCCCGGCCGCCGACGGCGTCCACTGCAAGGGCTCCTGCACGCTCCAGAACGTGTGGTGGCTGGACGTCGGCGAGGACGCCGCCAGCTTCAAGGGCAAGTCCGCCTCGTCGGTGTACAAGGTCGTCGGCGGCGGCGCGAAGAACGCCGCCGACAAGGTGCTCCAGTTCAACGGCGCCGGCACGCTGACCGTGTCCGGCTTCCGGGTGGAGAACTCCGGCAAGCTGGTCCGCTCGTGCGGCAACTGCAAGACGCAGTACAAGCGCACGGTCGTGCTGAGCGACATCGACGTCGTGGCGCCCCTGAAGGCCGTCGTCGGCGTCAACGCCAACTACGGCGACACCGCGACCCTGTCGAAGATCCGCATCCAGGGCGACACCAAGAAGAAGACGAAGACCTGCGTCCGCTTCCAGGGCAACAACACCGGCAAGGAGCCCACCGAGCTGGGCACCGGCGCCGACGGCAAGACCTGCAAGTTCTCGTCGTCCGACATCACCTACAAGTAGGCCCCTCGGCCCGCCGGTCCGAGCCCCTCTCGGGCCGGCGCGGGAACGCCCCCGCCGGCGGTCACCGGCGGGGGCGTTCGGCTGCCCGGGTCAGTCCATGGTGGCGCCGATCGTGGTGGACCCGGTGGTCAGGAACGTCGTGGCCGGCAGTGACCCGTCCGCCGCGCGGGCGCCGTACGCCGTCGTCGCGTCCGTCGACCGGAACGCCGGGGTGCCGACGCCGGCGTCCCAGTTGTTCGCGGCGCTCACCGTGGCGGGGCCCGGTTTCGCGGGGCCGCCCTGGTCGGCCACGGCGAGGTTGCGGGCGAGGCGGGCCTTGCCGGTGGCGAAGGAGAAGCCGGCCTGCGCGTTGGCGTACGCGGTGTTGCGGTTCAGGGCGATCGCACCGGGGTTGGAGTTCTCGGTGAACCCGTTGAGGGCGTTGTCCCAGGCCGCGTTGCCGTTCACGACGTGCGCCACGACGACGCCTCCGCCGCCCAGCTCGAACCCGTTGCCGTTGCCCCCGAAGGCGGTGTCGCCCCACCGGTTCCTGCCGTTGCCGAAGGCCCACGAGTGCTCGACGGTGACCGCCGTGGAGAACTGCCACAGGTCGAGGCCGTCGTCGGAGTTGTCGTAGAGGCGGGCGCCCGTGATCCTGTTGCCCGTCCCGGAGCCGAACTTCACGGCGATGCCGTCCGCGTTCTGCCCGTGTCCGGCCGGGTCGTAGTTGCCGTGGCTGTCGAGGTTCTGCACGAGGTTGCCGACCGTGCCGTCGCCGCGCAGGGTGAAGCCGGTGTCGCCGTTGCCGGCGGTGACCAGGTTCCTGAAGACGCCTCCGGTGGAGGAGGTCACGACGAGGCCCTGCGCCGGGGACTTCTGGAAGGTCAGGTTCTGCACGGTCCAGTAGCTGCCGTGGATCCCGGCGAGCCAGGAACCGGCCGGGAGCTTCGAGCCGTCGATCTTGGCCTTCTCCGTGCCGTACGCCCGGAGGGTGATCCGGTTCGACGGGGTGCCGCTCGCCGTGGACTTCAGGGTGGCGGTCGGGTGATAGGTGCCGCCGCGGACCTGGATGACGGTGCCGGCGGCGGCGTTCTTCACGGCCGCTTCCAGTTGCGCGGTGGTCGACACGGTGACCGTGGTCGTCGCGGCCCGGGCGCCGTCGTTCGTCAGGCCGAGGCAGACGCCGCCCGCCCCCGAGGCGACGGCCACCGCGGCGGCGATCGAGAGGGTGCGCGTCCTGCGGTGGCGTCCGGTGCTCAAACGCACGGGGCGTTCCTTTCCTGAGGGGGACGGAGACGGGACGGGCCGGAGGGGCCGCCCCGTCCCGTCTCCTCACACCAGTCGCCGCCGTGGCCGGAAAGGGTTGCCGGACCGCGCGAAAAGATGTCGGAACTGTCGCCGCGGTCAGTCCATGGTCGCCCCGATGGTGGTGCTGCCCGTGGTCAGGAAGGTGGTCACGGGCAGTGCGCCGCCGGACCGGCGGGCGCCGTACGTGCTGGAGGCGTCCGTGGAGCGGAAGGCGGGGGTGGCGATGCCGGAGTTCCCGACCACGAACGTCCGCCGGCCCACCGGTTCACGGACGCTCATACGGCCTCCAGTCCCCCAGGTAGGTGCGCCGGGTGTGGACCGCCGCCTCCGCGGGGGTCAGCTGCGGCCGCTCCTGCGGTGCGGAGATCACCGCGCCGGGTCCCGCGTTGCCGTGCTCGCGGAAGCGCATGGTCTGCCAGGGGTGGGCCTCGCGCATGTTCGTGTACGGGGCGGCCGCGTCGATGCCGGGGCCGATCCAGGAGTCCCGTACGACGAGGGAGGGCCAGGCGGTCGTCTCGTACGACGGCACCCAGGGCCGGGCCAGTTTGTAGGCCGCGTCCTCGGCACCGGAGGTGACGCGGCAGCGGGCGGCGAGGAAGCCGTAGGGGTTGGCGCGGGCGGTGGCCGGGGCGAAGACCATGCCCTTCGGGGTGAAGGCGACGTCCCGTTGGAGGGTGTGGAAGCGGCAGGTGTCGAAGACGGCGCGGGCCCGTCCGAAGACGAAGTCGACGTCGCCCTCGATGTGGCAGCGGTGGTAGTACTGCCGGTCGAAGGCGTCCAGGGCGGTGGTGTCCGCGAAGAGGGTGTCCTGGTGGGCGAGGAAGCGCACGTTGTCGAAGTGGGAGCGGTCGCCGGTGACGTACGCCGCGACCGCCTGCGTGCCGGTGACGTCGGGGTGGTCGGCGCGCAGCCAGTCGTTGGCGAGGGTGAGGTCGCGGACGGTGAGGCCGGGGGCGGCGGAGCTGAAGGTGGCGGAGCCGGCGGTGCCGTGGGTGGTGCCGTCGGGCCTCTTCGTGCCGTTCGCGTTGTCGTGCACGAGGACGGCGGCGCGCGGGTCGCGGGAGGCGCCGCGCAGGGTCAGCTCGGCCGCGCCGGCGGGGACGGTGACCACCTCGCGGTAGGTGCCGGGGTGCACGACGATCGTCCAGCCGGGCCCGGTGACGGCGTCCACCGCGGCCTGGACGGAGTCGCCGGGGCGGACGTGCAGGACACGGCGGCCCGCCGCGCCCGTGCCCGCTGCGAGGGCGGGGGCGGCCAGGCCGGCGGTGAGGCCCGCGGTGAGGCCCGCGGTGAGGCCCGTCAGCAGGGTGCGCCGGCGCATGTCAGCAGGTCTCCTTCCAGGGCGCCCAGTCCCCGAGGTGGGCCGACCGGGTCGCCGACGCGGCCTGTTCGGGGGTGAGCTGGGGCCGGTTCCCGGGGACGGTGACGACCGCGCCGGGCCCGGAGTTGCGGTACTCGGCGAACCGCTGGTCCTGCCAGGGGAAGGAGGCCGACATGTTCGCGTAGGGCGCGACCGCGTCGATGCCGGGGCCGAGGTGGGTGTCGCGGACGGTGAGCATGGGGCGGGCGGTGGTGTCGGAGCTGGGCACCCAGGGGCGGGCCAGTTTGTAGAAGGCGTCCGGGGCCTCGCTCGTGACCCGGCTGCCGGTCACCAGGTAGCCGTGCGGGTTGGCGCCGGCCGTGGAGGGGGCGAAGACGAAGCCGTAGGGGGCGGCGGCGAGGTCCGTGCGGTTCAGGGTGCGGAAGTGGCAGTGCTCGAAGACGGCGGTGGCCCGGCCGAAGACGAAGTCGACGTCCCCCTCGGCGTAGCAGTGGGAGAAGTACTGCCGGGCGAAGGTGCCGAGGGCGGTCGAGTCGGCGTAGAGGGTGTCCTGGTGGCCGAGGAAGCGGCAGTGGTGGAAGGCGGAGCGGTCGCCCTGGACCTTGATCGCGACGGCCTGGGTGCCGGAGACGCCGGGGTGGTCGGCGCGCAGCCAGTCGTTGGCGAAGGTGATCCAGCGGGCGGTGAAGCCGTCGGCCTGCACGGTCGTGGTGGCCGAGCCGGTGGTGCCGTGGGTGCCGCCGCCGGGCTTGGGGGTGCCGGCCGCGTTGTCGTACACGATCACGACGTCGCGGGGGTTCTCCGAGGCGCCGATCCAGGTCGCCCCGGCGCGGGTGGTGTCGACCGCGACGGTCTCCCGGTAGGTGCCGGGGGCGATGACGAGGGTGCGGCCGGTTCCGGTGGCGGCGGCCACGGCGTCCCGGACCGAGGTGTGGTCACCGCGCCCGCGCGCGTCGACGTACAGGGTTCCCGGGGTGAGGCGGGCGGACGGCGAGCCGAAGCGGCCGAACGGGCGGCGGGCGGCGGCCCGGGCGGGGCCCGCCGCCAGGCCGAGGGCGGCGCCCGCACCGGCGCTCGCCAGGAGGAAACCCCTGCGGGACAGGGGGAGCTGGACGTGGTGCGAGGGCATGCGGGTGCTCCTTCGGGGTGCGGCTCGTGGGGTGCGTGCCGCTCGTGGGGCGCGGATCTCGGATGTGGGGGGGGGCGGGAGTGGGGGCCGGGGCGGCTGGTCCCCGGCCCGCACGGTGCGTCGCGGTGCTGCGCCGCGTGGTGCTGTGCGTCGCGGTGCTGCGCGGTGCCGCGCTGTGTGGTGCCGCGCTGTGTGGTGCGCTGTGGTGGAGTGCGGGTCAGCAGATCTTTCCGGCGCCGGCCCGGCCGGCGACGATGCCGGGGACGGCCCTCGCGGGGTCGACCCGGGTGCGCAGGGTGGGCGTCCAGCCCGCGCCGGACCGGAGGGTCTCGGCGGGGATCTCGGCGTTGTGCACGGCGATCAGGTCGACGGGCCTGCCGTTGACGTAGTTGCCGTCGGCGGTGACCGGCGCCTCGCTCCACTTCTTCAGCGCCTTCGCCGCGCTGACGCCGGCGGGCAGCGTGAACGCGTTGTGCTGGGCGACGAGCTGGGACTCCTTGCCGATGCCGAAGCTGTAGGAGTAGGAGGCGTCGGCGACGAAGTGGTTGTTGTAGGAGTCGACCTGTCCGAAGCGGACGCGGGGCGCGCGCTCGACGAGCTTCGAGAACAGGTTGTGGTGGAAGGTGACCTTCAGCTTGCCCCGGTCGCCCACGGCGGTGGACTCGCTGTCGCTGTTGCCGATGAGGATCGTCTTGTCGTGCTCGGTGAAGACGTTCCAGGAGGCGGTGACGTGGTTCGAGCCGCGCACGATGTCCAGTTCGCCGTCGTGCTGCTGGTAGAGCATGCCGAAGTGGGTCGGCGCGGCGCTGTCGGGGTGGGAGCCGTCGGTGAAGGTGTTGTGGTCCAGCCACACGTGGGTGGACCCGTAGACGACGGCGGTGTCGTACTCGGAGTTCCAGTTGCCCTTCGAGCCGTCGGTGGGGTCCCACTGCGGGAAGCAGTCGACGGGGCTCTCGAGGGCGAGGTTGCGGACGATCACGTTGTCGACGGCCTTGATCTGGAGGCTGGCGCCCTTGATGCCCGCGTTCCTCCCCACGCCGATGATGGTGGTGTCGGAGGGGACGTTCACCTTGATCGCCGTGTCCTGGGCGGCGGCGGAGGCGCGCCGCAGGCCCTCGGGGCTGTCCGCGGGCTCGGCGCTCAGGTCGGTGTCGAGACCCCACACCTCGGGCGCGTAGGCGGCGAGGTAGGCGTCGAAGTCGTAGCCGGGCGCGGCGAAGGCGTCGCACCCTTCCGAGACGGCGTCGATCGTGCCCTTGACCTTGATGATCCTCGGTGCGGTGCCGCCGGCCTCCAGGGCGGCCCTGAACTCCGCCCAGGTGGTGACGGTGTGGACGTGCTCGGCGTCGGCGGCGGCGCCGCCGGTGGTGCCGGTTCCGTAGGACGCCCAGCCGTCGCCGGCCGGCAGGGTCTGCCGGGCGGCGTCACGGGCGGAGTGGGCCTGGGCGGGGGTGCCGGTGACCGTCAGGGCGAGGGCGGTGCAGCCGACCACGACGGCGGTCTTTGTGGCATGCCCATGCCATGTCTGTGCGTTCACTGTGCGGCTCTCTTTCGCGAAGGGGAGGGGTTACGCGGTGGTGGCCGGGGTCCAGGTGATCCACGACTCCGGGATCTCGTCGTCGAGCCGGCGCACGTCGCGCGCCGTCAGCACCCGGCGGCGCAGCAGCTCGGCGGCGACGAGCCGGGCCACGGCGATCGCGCCGGGCGGATCGAAGTGCGTGTTGTCCTGCTCGGTGGCGGTCCAGTTGAAGTACCTCTTGGTCTCCTCGGGCCCGAGCTTCTGCCACAGCGCGAGCGACAGGGCCTGGAGGTCGAGGAGGGCGACGTCCTCCGCCGCGGCGAGGGCGCGCATCGCCGCGGGGTACTCGCCGTGCGTGGGCAGGGCGTTGCCGTCGGCGTCGAAGCGGCGGCGCTCCACGGGCGTCGCCAGCACGGGCCGCGCCCCGCGGGAGCGCGCCCCGTCGACGTACAGCCGCAGGTGATCCTGGTACGTCGTCCAGGGCTCGGTGTAGCGGGCCGGGTCGGCGGTCTTCTCGTCGTTGTGCGCGAACTGGATCAGGAGGAAGTCCCCCGGCCGGATCGACGCGAGGACGGCGTCCAGCCGGCCCTCGTCGACGAAGCTCTTGGAACTGCGGCCGTTCACCGCGTGGTTGGCGACCGGCCGGTCCTTGTGCAGGAAGAACGGCAGTGCCATGCCCCAGCCGGTCTCGGGCGCCGCGTCGGCGGACTTCCGGGCGGCGGTGGAGTCACCGGCGAGGTAGAGGGTGCGGGGCCGTCCCGCGGCCCGGGCGGTGCCGGTGGCCGCGACGGCGAGGGGGACGGCGGCGAGGGCCGCCGAGGTGACCTGTCTGCGGGTGAGGGACACGGGGTGCGCCTTTCGCACAGGGGTTTCTCACGGGGAGGGGCCCGTGCCCCTGCCGGGGCACGGGGCGGTGCACGGGTGCGGTTCCGCCGCGGAGGTCACGGCCGGCCCCGGCACGGGGATCGCGGCCGGTCCCGGCGCCGGGAGCACGGCCGGCTCCGCCGCGGGGATCGCGGCCGGCCCCGGCGGGACGCCGCGGCCGGCCGCCGTGCGACGGGGAGAAGGCCTAGCCCTTCTGTTCCTTCCACTCCGCCTGCGCCGTGTTCAGCTGCTCGGCGAGGGTGTCCAGGAACTTCTTGGCGGTGAGCTTGCCGAGCAGGACCTTCTGGAAGTTGGGCTCGTTGTCGGACTTGGAGATGGTGCCCCAGTCCGGCAGGTAGTAGGGCAGCTGCACGATCGTCGTGGTCCCGTCCGACAGCGCCTGCGCGGCCAGCTTGGTCGGCTCGGCCTTGTCGATCCACGCGTCCTTCGCCGCCCCGGTGTTCGACGGCACCTGGCCCGCCGACTCGTTGAACTTCGAGTTCTCCGCCTTCGAGGTGGCGAACTCGATGAACTTCCAGGCGGCGTCCTTGTTCTTCGAGCTCTTGAACATGCCGATGCCGTCGACCGGGTTGGACACCTGGACCCGCTTGCCGGAGGCGCCGACCGGCTGCGGGATGCCCCGGAACTTGTCGGTGCCGAACGCCTTCACGTGGTCCTGGTACGAGCCCAGGTTGTGGTTCAGCATGCCGATGGTGCCCGAGTCCCACTGGGCGACCATCTTGGTGAAGTCGTTGTTGAGGTCGGCGGCCGGGGTGACCTTCTTGTAGAGGGCCGCGTACTTCTCCAGCGCCTCGACGTTCTTCGGGTCGTTGACGGTGGTCCTGTCACCGTTCCAGAACGAGGTGATCCCGCTCTGCCCGTACATCGCGTCCAGCGCCTGGGCGATGGACCCGGCGCCACCGCGGATGGTGTAGCCGAACTGGTTCTTGCCGGTGTTCGTCAGCTTCTCCGCCGCCGTGTAGAACGCGTCCCAGGTGGTCGGCTCGGCCAGCCCCGCCGCCTTGAACAGGTCGGTGCGGTAGTAGAGGACGCCGTTGTTGGCGGAGGTCGGGATCGAGTAGAGCGCGTCGCCGCCGCCGGCGGACTTCAGCGACTCGACCATGGACTTGTTGAGCTCACCGTTCAGGGGCGACTTGGCGAGGCGGCCGTCCAGCGGCTCCAGGGCGTCCTGCGCCGCGATCGACGCCGCCATCGACGCCGTGATGCCGCCGACGTCCGGCAGGCCGCCGCCCTGGATGGCGGTGTCGACCTTGGACTGGTACTCGGTGGAGGCGATGCCGACGTACTCGACGTCGATGTCGGGGTTGGCCTTCTCGAAGTCGGCGATGACCTGCTTCCAGATGTCGGTGCGGACACCGCCGTTGTTGTCCCAGAAGACGATCTTGCCCTTGCCGCTGCCGTCGGCCCCCTCGTCCCCGCCGGCGCCGCTGCCGTCGTCACCGCAGGCGGTGGCGGTCAGGGCGAGCGCGGCCCCCAGGGCTACGGCCGTGGCGGCGCGCCTGCTTCTGTGGATGCTGATCTTCATTGGTCGGCTCTCTTCTTCTTCTCTTCTGGATCCAACGGGCTGTGCGGGCATGTGCTGTGCGGGCTCGTGGGGGCGTGCGGGGTCAGCGGCGGGCGTGGGGAGCCCGGTTGCCGGTGTCCCTGAGGTGATCGGCGTCGCCCTCGACGCGGGAGTCGCGGATGCGGACCCCGCCGGTCACGTCCGGCCGGAGGCCGCCGGTGACCGGGGTGTCCCGGCCGGCCGGGAGGGCGGTGTCCTGGAGGACGGCCCGGTCGCCGGTCGTCCCCACCGCCGGTGCCCGGCCGGCGTCCGGCTCGTGCGCGGCCTCGTCGAGGCCGTCGCCGAGGACGAGGGGGCGGGCGGTGACGCCGTGGGCCGCGGTCCGGACCGCGGCGCTGCCGACCGGACTCCCGTACGCCACAGGCGTGTCGTAGACGATGACGGTGCCGGAGCGGCCCTGTCCAGTCCCCTGCGGCAAGATGTTCGGCTCGCCCGTGGCGGGAGCGGCGGACGCCACGGGCACGGCGGGCCCCACGGGGAAGACCGGCGCGGAGGGGCCCTCGCCGACCGCGCCGAGGACCGGCGCGGCGGCCGGGACGGCGGCGGGTCTCGACGAGCGCTTGCTGGGGAAGTGCGTCATTGCGGCTCCCGACAGACTGACCGTTGCGATGGGATGCGATGGGGTGCGGTGGACGGGACGAGGTGCGGTGGGCGGTGACGGGCTGGGACGAGGTGCGGTGGGCGGGGACGGGTCGCGGTGGACCGCGGTGGGTCAGAGGGGGCTGATCCTGAAGCGGGTGAACGTGGCGGCCCCGGGGCGGCCCGGTCCGTCGGGCGCCAGGGCGAACAGGCCGAGCAGCGCGCCCACCCAGCGCCAGGGGGTGGCGGCGAAGACCGGTCCGCTGCGGCGTCGGCCGTCGCCCAGGTCGTGGGCGAAACGGCAGCGGGCGCCGGCGCCGATCTCGATGCGCAGGAGGGCCCTGCCGTGCGGGGCGGGCCGCGGAGGGGCGGCGTCCCGTTCCCTCCCGGCGGCCGGCTCGGCGAAGCGGTGCACGAGGTGGACCGTGCCGTCGGCGCCGCGTTCCAGCCCGATCCACGCGAAGGCGTCCCCGAGCACCGCGAGTCCGGCCCGTGCGCCGGGCTCCCCGCCGTGCAGCTCCAGTTCCACCTCGACGGCCGACGGGGTTCCGGGCAGCCGCTGGGTGAGTACGTGGGGCAGTTCGCGCAGGTCGTGCGCGTAGGCCGTGCGGACGCAGGACAGGCGCAGTCCGTCTCCGGAGTGCTGGGTGGCCCAGCCGTCGTCGGGGTTGGCGGTCCACTGCCACTGCCTGCCGAACCGTCCGCCGGGGAAGTCGTCGTCGGTGGCGGGCGCGGCGGCGGGCTGCGGCGGCAGGGCGGGCCTGCGGTGCGCGGCGACGGGGGCGCCGTCGTCCCCGAGCACCGGCCAGCCGTCCGCCCCCCAGCGCATCGGCTGGAGGTGCACGACCCTGCCGTAGGCGCCGCGCTGCTGGAAGTGCAGGAACCAGTCCTCGCCGGACGGGGTGCGCACCCAGCCGCCCTGGTGGGGGCCGTTGACGTCGGTGTCCTTCTGCTCCAGGACGATCCTCTCCTCGTAGGGGCCGAAGAAGTCCCGGGAGCGGAAGGCGCCCTGCCAGCCGGTCGCCACCCCGCCGGCCGGGGCGAGGATCCAGAACCAGCCGTCGTGCCGGTACGCCTTGGGGCCCTCGAGGGTGAACCAGCCGGGGATGCGGTCCCCGTCGACGATCACCTCGCCCTCGTCGAGGAGCGAGGTGCCGTCGGGGTGCATCCGGTGGCCGGTGAGGCGGTTCTTGATCCCGGAGCGGGACTTCGCCCAGGCGTGGACCAGGTGGGCCTCGCCGGTCTCCTCGTCCCACAGGGGGCACGGGTCGATCAGGCCCCTGCCCGCCTTCACCAGGTGGGGCCGGGTCCAGGGTCCCCTGATCTCGGGGGCGTTGACCTGGAAGATGCCCTGGTCGGGATCGCCCCAGAAGATCCAGAAGCGGTCGTCGTGGTGGCGCAGCGACGGTGCCCAGACCCCGCGGTCGTGGCGCGGGGACGCGAACTCGGCCTCCGGTTCGAGGCGTTCGAGGGCGTGTCCGACCAGTGTCCAGTGGACCAGGTCGCGGGAGTGCAGCAGGGGCAGGCCGGGCGAGCGGCCGAAGCTGGAGGCGGTGAGGTAGAAGTCGTCGCCGACGCGCACCACGTCCGGGTCGGACCAGTCGGCGTTCAGGACCGGGTTCTCGTACGTCTCGTCGGCCACGACCGCGTCCGTCACTGGGCGACCGCCTTCCGCGCGAGGGCGGCCGCCTCGTCGCGGCCGAGGCGGCCGTCGGCGACGACGGTGACGACACGGCGGACGGTGGTGTCGCCGGGGGCGATCACGAGCCGCTCGGCGGAGGCGAGCGAGGAGCCGACGCCCGGGTACTCGGCGGTGCGCACGAACCAGGGGTCGCGGCGGGTGGCGTCGGTGGCGCCCGCGAACACCAGGGTCCACTCCCCTCCGCTCCCGGCTTCGTCCGGGCGGGGGGACCCCCGTCCCGTCAGGGCCAGCCAGTCGGCCGGCCTGCCGTGCGTCTCGGCCTCGCCCTCGGCGGCGGCGGTGAAGACGTCGGGGGTCCGGTCCTCCTTGCGGGCGCGCCAGAAGAAGCCGCCGTAGGCCGCGCCGGGGCGCCCGTTCGTGGCCGGGCTGCCGATGGTCACCGGGGCCGCGGTGGTGTTCGTGAGGGAGAAGGTGAGGTCCAGGGCCCAGGCGGTGTCGGTGAGTCCGGTGGCCGCGACCGTGCGGCGCTCGCGCAGCAGCTCGGTTCCGGCGGCCGTCCAGCGCAGCTCCTCCACGAAGCCGTCGGGGTCGCACAGCGGGAAGCCGGTGTGCCGCTGGACGCCGTGGTTGTCGAGCTCGGTCGGGCCGCGGTCGCGGACGTAGGTGCGGCCGCCCCAGAAGTTGTGCCCCTCGACGTCGGGAACGGCGACACCGACGCCGAGGTGGTGGAGGTGGTCGGCAGGGCTCAGTTCGGTGACGGCCGTGCCGGCCAGGGTGGTGACCGGGTGCAGGAAGGGGCGCGGGGAGAGCCGGTCGGGCAGCTCGGGCCGGGTGACGTACTGGCCGACCGGGCGGCCCGCGACCCGCAGCACGACGGGTGCGTCGGGAGTCCGTGCCATCAGGTGTCCGCTCCTTTCGGGTGCGCGGTCGGGGACGCCCAGGTGGCGCCCAGCTCGGAGAAGAGGGCGAGGGTGTCGGCGGCGGCGGTGACCAGTCCGTCGACGCCGGGGACGACCCGGCGGTCCTCGCCGGGGAGCCGGTGCCAGGCGCCGTCGGGCAGTTCGAGCGGGTCGGGGGCGACCCGGACCGCCTCGACGACCCGCATGAACGCCTCGGTCGCGGCCGGCGGGACCAGCAGGCCGGCGCCGTCGGTGAGGTGGTCGACGAGGTTCTCCAGCAGGTCGGTGCGGCCGTACTCGAACTCCTCGGGGCCGTGGCCGCCGCGCTGGAGCAGGACGCGGTCCTGCTTGTACCAGAAGGTGATCCGGCCGTGGCTGCCGTGGACGACGACGTACGGGTCGTCGGGGTCCTCCGCGCACAGCGTGGCGGCGACGACGACGGGACGTCCGGCGGCGGTGGTGATCCGCACGCAGGAGGTGTCGTCGGACTCGATGGCGTTGGCGTGCGCCAGCTCGGTCTCGATGCCGGTGACGTCCTCGGCGCGGGTGACGCCGGCCAGCGCGAGGGCGGTGGCGACGGCGTGCGCGAGCGGGTTGGTGAGGGCGCCGTCGATGACGTCGACGCCGTTCAGCCGCCGCTTCCCGGCCCAGGGCGCGCGCCGGAAGTAGGCCTCCGGGCGGGCCCAGGCGCCGGCCCCGCCGACCCCGGTGACCTCGCCGATCACGCCGTCGCCGATCATCCGGCGGACCGCGGGCACGGCGTGCGAGCCCAGCGACTGGAAGCCGATCTGGCAGACCACGCCCGCCTCGGCGACCCCGTCGGCCATCCGGCGGAACTCCGCGTACGACGGTGCCGGCGGCTTCTCCAGCAGCAGGTGCACGCCCCTGCGGGCCGCGGTCAGCGCCAGGTCGGTGTGGGTCGGGATCGGGGTGCAGACCACGGCGATGCGGGCGCCGGTGGAGTCCAGCAGCGCGCCGAAGTCGGCGGACTGCTCGGGCGTGCCGAGGCCCTCCGGCATCTCGTCGGGGGTGAGCGGGGTCAGCTCGCAGACGCCCGCGAGGCGGACGATGCCCTTGTCCTGGAGGCGGCGGATGTTCTCCAGGTGCCAGCGGCCGTGGCCGCGCGCGCCGGCGAGGACGACGGGGACGCCGGTGCCCGCCGGAGCGGCCGCGTGCGAGGGGGCGCCCGTGGTCAGGGGTTCGGGGGCGTTCACGGGATCCTCCCCGCGCCCGCGCCGTGTGCCGCCCCGCGTGCCGTCCCGGGGCCGGTCGCCGTGGTGCTGCCGGCCGCCGCGCGCGGGGTGGGGGTACGGTCACCCGCGGCCACCGCGGTCATCTCGGCCGTCGCGGCCGTCGCGGCCGGGTGGGGGTTCCTCATCCCTTCACCGCCCCCGCGCTGAAGCCGGTGATCAGCCACTTCTGGATGAAGGCGAACACCAGCACCACCGGGACGGCGGCGATGATGCCGCCGGCGGCGAGGGCGCCGAGGTCGACGCTGTCCGCGCTCATCAGGGTGTTGAGGCCGACCGGGATGGTCTGCTTGCTCTGGTTGTTGAGGAACATCAGGGCGAACAGGAAGTGGTTCCAGGAGTGCACGAAGGCGAAGGAGCCGACGGCGATCAGGCCGGGCCGCAGCAGCGGCAGGACGACGATGCGGAAGGCCGTCAGCCGGTTGCAGCCGTCGACCCAGGCCGCCTCCTCCAGCGAGTACGGCACGTTCTTGATGAAGTTGCTGATCAGGATCATCGACAGCGGCAGCTGGAACACCGTCTCGGCGATGATCAC
The DNA here is from genome assembly GCF_043081325.1 of Streptomyces sp. NPDC014882. NCBI lineage: Bacteria > Bacillati > Actinomycetota > Actinomycetes > Kitasatosporales > Streptomycetaceae > Streptomyces > Streptomyces sp. NPDC014882. Next base: position 59,711 of record NZ_JBIBWL010000016.1, on the reverse strand, counting down.
GCTGGTCAGCGAGTTGATCATCTGGAGTTCGGCGAAGATCTCGAACAGCGGGACCAGGAGCAGCGCGCCCGGCACGAACTGGGAGCAGAGCAGGGCCAGCATGAAGGCGCGCTTGACCTTGAAGTCGAAGCGGGCGAGGGCGTAGCCGCCGGCCAGCGCGACGAGGGTCGTCGTCAGCAGGGTGGCGACGCCGACGAGCAGGCTGTTCTGGAAGTAGGTGCCGAAGCTGCGGTCCGTCCAGACCTTCTCGAAGTGGTCGAAGGTGAGCGGCCAGGGCAGGAGCGAGGTGGAGCCGGCCGGGCGCAGCGCGAACAGCAGGATCCAGTAGAAGGGGATCAGCGTGAAGACGAGGTAGACCGACAGCGGCAGGTAGATCTGCCAGCGCGGGGCCTCGTCCCAGGCGCGGTTCCTCCCGCCGCGCGGGCGCGGCTCGGACGGGGTGGGGACGCTCACGGGCGTGGGCGCCACCTCGGTGGCCTCCTTGGTGATCACTTGGCCTCACTTCCGAACTTGCTCAGCCTCAGGTAGACCATCGAGCAGAAGAGCAGGATCACGAACGCGACGGTGGTCAGGGCGGACGCGTAGCCGAAGTTGTGCGCGTCCACGGAGGTGTTGGCGATGTAGAGGGGCAGCGTGGTGGTCTCGCCCGCGGGCCCGCCCCCGGTCAGGGTGTAGAGCAGGTCGACGTTGTTGAACTCCCACACCGCGCGCAGCAGCGTGGACAGCACGATCGCGTCCTTCAGGTGGGGCAGCGTGATGTGCCAGAACTGCTTCAGCCGGCTCGCCCCGTCGACCTCGGCGGCCTCGTACAGGTCCTTCGAGACGGACTGGAGGTCGGCGAGGATGAGGATCGCGAAGAAGGGGACGCCGCGCCACAGGTCGGCGACGATCGCGGCCGGGAACACCGTGGAGGTGTCCGACAGCCAGCTGGTGCCGTAGCTGCCGATGCCCAGGTCCGCGAGGTAACGGGTGATGCCCGTCTGGGAGTTGTAGAGCAGCACCCAGATCGCGGAGGTCAGCACGCCGGAGACGGCCCACGGGGAGAAGACCAGGGCGCGGCCGAGCGAGCGGCCCACGAAGGTCTGGTTGACGATGAGCGCGAGTGCCAGGCCGAACATCAGCTGGAGCCCGACCTCGACGAACACCCACTTGGCGCTGAAGGTGAGCGTGTCCCAGAACACCGGGTCGTCGGTGAAGGCGTGGACGAAGTTGTCGAAGCCCGCGTAGCCGTTGCGCCACGGTTTGGTGGGGTTGTAGTTCTGCAGGCTGTAGTAGAAGACGCTGATGACCGGGTAGGCGATGAAGCCCAGCATGAGCAGGGCCGCCGGCGCGATCAGCAGGTAGGGCAGCCTGCGCGGCGTGGCGGAGGCACGGCGCCGCCGGGCTGGCGCGGGCGGTTTCGCCACGGCTGCGGCTTGGGCCATGACTGTTCTCCGTTTCTGGGGTACGTCGTCGTACGTCGTGCTGGCGCGGTGCCCGCGTCGCGCAGGAAGCGCTTTCTCCACGGGCAGGGGTCCGCCGGGGCGGTTCCGCGGTGCGGATCAGCCCGCGTAGGGGTCCTGCACGGTGCCCGGGCGGGCCAGGAACTCGAAGTCGCAGCCGGTGTCGGCCTGGGTGATCTGTTCGTTGTACAGCGCGCCGTAACCGCGTTCGTAGCGGTCGGGCGGCGGCGTCCAGTCGGCCCTGCGCCGCTCCAGCTCCTCGTCGTCCACGTGGAGGTGGAGGGTGCGGGCCTCCACGTCGAGGGTGATCGGGTCGCCCGTGCGGACCAGGGCGAGGGGTCCGCCCACGTAGGACTCGGGCGCCACGTGGAGCACGCACGTCCCGTAGCTCGTCCCGCTCATCCGGGCGTCGGAGATGCGGACCATGTCCCGCACGCCCTGCCGGAGCAGGTGGTCGGGGAGCGGCAGCATGCCGTACTCGGGCATGCCCGGGCCGCCCTTGGGGCCGGCGTTGCGCAGGACCAGCACACTGTCGGCGGTGATGCCGAGGTCCGGGTCGTTGATGGTCCGCTGCATGGTCCGGTAGTCGTCGAAGACGACCGCGGGGCCGGTGTGCTTGAGCAGGTGCGGCTCGGCCGAGATGTGCTTGACGACCGCGCCGTCCGGGCAGAGGTTGCCGCGCAGGACGGCGACCCCGCCCTCGGCCGCGACCGGGTTGTCCCGCGGCCGGATGACGTCGTCATTGTGCACCCGCGCGCCGTCGAGCTGCTCGCGCATCGTGTCGTACGAGACGGTCGGCCGCTCCAGGTGGAGCAGGTCGGGGATGCGGGAGAGGAACCCGGGCAGGCCGCCGGCGAAGTGGAAGTCCTCCATCAGGTAGGTCTGTCCGCCGGGCCGGACGTTGGCGAGCACGGGGACGGTGCGGGCGATGCGGTCGAAGTCGTCCAGCGTGAGCTTCACCCCCGCCCGTCCGGCCATGGCGATCAGGTGGATGACGGCGTTGGTGGAGCCGCCGAGGCCGAGGACGGTCGTCACCGCGTCCTCGAAGGCGTCGCGGGTGAGGACGGCCGACAGCCTGCGGTCCCGGTGGACGAGGTCGACGATCGCCATGCCGGCCTTCGCGGCCATCCGGTCGTGCCCGGAGTCCACGGCCGGGATGCTGGAGGCGCCGGGGACGGTGACGCCGAGCGCCTCGGCGGCCGCCGTCAGCGTGGACGCCGTCCCCATCGTCATGCAGTGACCGGGCGAGCGGGCCAGGCCGTTCTCCAGTTCGATCATCTCGCAGTCGCCGATCAGACCGGCCCGCTTGTCGTCCCAGTACTTCCACATGTCGGTGCCGGAGCCGAGGACCTCGTTGCGCCAGTGGCCCGGCAGCATGGGGCCGGCGGGCACGAAGACGGCCGGCAGGTCGACGCTCGCGGCGCCCATGAGGAGGGCCGGGGTGGTCTTGTCGCAGCCGCCCATCAGGACGGCGCCGTCCACCGGGTACGACCGCAGCAGTTCCTCGGTCTCCATCGCCAGCATGTTGCGGTAGAGCATGGGGGTCGGCTTCTGGAAGGTCTCGCTCAGGGTGGAGACCGGGAACTCCAGCGGGAAGCCGCCCGCCTGCCACACGCCCCGCTTGACGGCCTGGGCCCGGTCGCGCAGGTGCACGTGACAGGGGTTGATGTCCGACCAGGTGTTGAGGATCGCGATCACCGGCTTGCCGAGGTGCTCCTCGGGGAGGTAGCCGAGCTGGCGGGTGCGGGCGCGGTGGCTGAAGGAGCGCAGCCCCTCCGTGCCGTACCACTGGTGGCTGCGCAGGTCCTCGGGGCGCCTGCGCACGGGCTCGCTCATACGGACCACCCCGCGGCGATGGCGGCGACCTCGGCGCGGTCCGCCTCGGGCAGGGGCCTGCTGGGCGGGCGGACCTCGCGGCGGCACAGGCCGAGGGAGGCGAGGGCCTCCTTGACGACGGTGACGTTGTTGGCGGAGCCGTTGGCCGCGCGCAGTTCCTCGAAGCGCCGGATCTGCTCCCAGACCTTCATCGCGGCCGGGTAGTCGCCGGAGCGCAGCGCCTCGATCATGTTCAGCGAGACGGCCGGGGCGACGTTCACCAGCCCCGACGTGAAGCCGGTGGCGCCGGCGGAGAAGTAGGAGGGGGCGTAGGGCTCGGCGAGGCCGGCCACCCAGACGAACCGCTCCAGCCCCGCGTCACGGGCGAACGCGGCGAACCGGGAGGCGTCGGGGACGGCGTACTTCACGCCGATCACGTTCGGGCAGGCGTCGGCGAGTTCGGCGAGGCGGGCGCCGGCGAGCTGCGCGTTGCGGATGTAGGGGACGACGCCCAGCTCGGGCACCGACTCGGCGATGGCGCGGTGGTAGTCGACCCAGCCGCTCTGCGAGACGTAGGGGTGCACGGGCTGGTGCACCATCACCATGCCCGCGCCGAGTTCACGGGCGTGCCGGGCGGAGGCGACGGCGGTGGGCACGTCGTGTCCGACGCCGACGAGGATCGCCCCGCGGTCCCCGGCCTCCTCGATGGTCAGCTCGGTGACGAGACGGCGCTCCTCGGGGGTGAGGGCGTAGAACTCGCCGGTGTTGCCGTTGGGGGTGAGGGTCCTGATGCCACCGTCGAGCAGACGGCGCAGCAGGGCCCGGTGGGCGTCCCGGTCGACGGAGCCGTCCTCGGCGAACGGGGTCACCGGGATGGCCACGACGTCGGCGAGGGCCGCCCGTCGGGTCTCGAACGCCACGCTGCTCATTGCTGACCTTCCTCTGCCTGGGTGTCGGGGAACGCCCTGTGGACGAACGACGCGATGTGGGCGTGCAGGGCGCGGGCCGCGCCGTCGGCGTCGCCGTCCAGGGCGAGCCGCAGGATCTCGCGGTGCTCGCCCGCCTCCCGTTCCCAGGAGGGGGAGGCGGCCCAGGCGACGGCCGAGACCAGGGCGGCCTGGTCGCGGACCTCGTCGAGCATCCGGCCGAGCAGCGGGTTGCCGCACGGCAGGTACAGGGCGCGGTGGAACTCCCGGTTGGCCAGGGAGCGTTCGGCGGTGTCGGTCGCCTCGGCGGCCATGGTGAGCGCCGCGCGGGCGGCCTCCAGGGAGGCGCCGCGCCGTACGGCGCGCCTCAGCGCCTCGGGTTCGAGGAGCAGCCGCACGTCGTAGACCTCGCGCGCCATGTCCGCGTCCACCATGCGCACCGTGACGCCCTTGTACTGGCTCATGACGACCAGTCCGGTGCCGGCCAGGGTCTTGAGCGCCTCGCGCACCGGGGTCTTGGAGACCCCGAACCGCGCGGCCAGCTCGGTCTCGACCAGCGCCTGACCGGGCGTCAACTGCCCGGTGAGGATGCGGCGTTTGATCTCCTCCAGCACGTACTGCGTGCGGGAGGGGATCGGCGTGGGCACAGAGGTCATGCGCGCCTCTCGGTGTCGCGTGTCTGATCTCGCGTATCGCGTATCGCGTCTCATATATGACGTACGAAGTACGACGGGATGAAGGTAGGAGGGGCGCTGTGTTTCGTCAATGCTTCTGACAGAGGAAGTCGAGGTTGCTTCTTCCGGCCGTCGGTCCGCCGGTCGGTTCGGCCGCCGGCCCGCCGGCCGGTCCGCCGGCCGGTCCGCTCGTCAGAGGGAGACGGTGTCGCCCTCGCGCGCGGCGGTGGTCCGTCCGCCGAGGACCGGCGCGGCGCGGTCGGCCGCGGCCTCCCGGGTGAGGGTGGGTCCCCCGTGGGTGACGAGCAGTTCCCGGGCGCCCTTCGCGAAGGCGCCCGCGTCCTCCGGGGTGAGGTGCACCCGCCGTTCGCCTTCGCGATGCGCGTCGACGTCGGACTCGCGCAGGAACAGGTCGGCGCCCCCCGCGAGTTCGGTGAGCGCGTCGCACGGTCCGCCGTCTCCCGAGTGGGCCGGCACGCCGCCCCGGCACTCGGCGCGCGGCCCGTACGCCTCGGTGTCGTGGAGCACCGCGCGGGAGGTGGGGCGAAGGTCCCCGTGCCGGACCGTGTGACCGTCGTGCAGCGGCCTGAAGTCGAGGATCCCGTCCAGGAACCGCACGTCGGGCCGGCCGAGGAGGCCCGCCAGGCGCAGGGGGCGGTCGCGCGGCGCGTACACCGGCACCGGCACCGGCACCGGCACCGGGGCCGGGGCCGGGGCCGGGGCTGGGGCTGGGGCTGGGGCTGGCGGGGTCATGCCACCGAACGCGAAGGCGTGGACGGCGGCGAGGAGGTCCGCGCTGTGCTCGGCGTGCAGGTGCGATGTCCGGATCGCGGTGAGCCGCCGCGGATCCGTGTGCCTCCGCAACTCGGCGAACGTCCCCGGTCCGGCGTCCACCCACACCTCGGTGCCCCCGCCCCGCACCAGGCAGCCGGAACAGGGCCGCCCCGGCCCGGGACGCGGGGAGGCGGCGCCGAGGACGGTGAGGCCGAGGTGCGTGGGGGGGGAGCGTACGCACCGCACCGGCGGATCGCGCCCGGATCACGCGCGCGTCTCCGGCCCCGGCTCGCGCCCCCGGCGGGGCTCGCGCGCCCGTGACGCACGGCCCGGAGGGCGCCCGTGGCTCCCGTCCCGTCTCACGCCTGTCTCATGCCCGTCTCACGCCCGTCCGGGGGTCCAGGACGGGTCGCGGCCGCTGAGGCCGACCGTGCGGTCCAGGAGGGGGGCGTCCGGCGGGACCGGTACGACGGGGCCGAAGATGCCTCCGCCGCCGGTGGGGTCCTCGGCGGCCGCCAGCAGGAAGGCGTGGGACGCTCGGAGGGCGGCCGGGTCGGGGACGTAGTCCTGGCCGGTGGCGCGGGCGAGGTCCCAGCCGTGGACGACCAGTTCGTCGACCGCGACGGCGGCCGCGACCTCGGCCGGCAGGTCGATGCCGCCGGCGCGGGTCATGCCGGTCCGGGCGGCCGGCTCCCGCCAGGCCGCGGCGAGTTCGTCGAGGACGCGGGGCAGTTCCTCGCGCCAGCCGGGGCCGACGTCGGGGATGCCGTCGGGAGGGGTGTCGGTGGTCGGGCCGAAGTCCTTGCGGGCGGCGTCGCGGAAGGCGACGGCGAGGCCGGCGAGGTGGCCCAGCAGGTTGCGGACCGCGTACGCGGGGCAGGGCGTTCCGTCCGCGAGCCGGTCGTCCCGCACGCCCGCCGCGAGGCGGGCCACGATCCCGGCCTGCGCTCCGAGGTCGGGGGCCGTCGGACCGGTGTCCGTGCCGATGTCGGTGCCCGTGCCGATGTCCGTGCCGGTGTCCGTGCCGGTGCCGATGTGGGACATGTGCCGCTCCTCCGGATAGGTGTCTGCAGGGCAGACCGGCGGAGCGGCCCGGACTCATCGCGGAACGGACCGTCTTTTCGCCCGGACCGGCTCAGACCGGCTCGGCTCGACCCGGACCGGCTCAGACAGACTCGGCCCAGCTCAGCCCGGACCGGCTCGCCCCGGACCGGACCGGCTCAGACAAACTCGCCCGGCTCGACAAGGCTCGGCTCGACCCGGCTCTTCACCACCCCCCGGTCCGGCCCGACTCCGCCGGAGGCCGCCCGAGCCCCGCCCGGCGGTCGCCGGGCGACGGGCCGCTCCGGCCGCGCCGCGGCACCCGCCCGGCGCGCCGTGCCACCCTGCCCGCCCACCACCGGCCCGCCCGCTCACCACCGCGCCCGCTCACCACCGCGCCGGTTCACGGCGCAGCCGCTCACAGCGCGCCGAGTCCCGCGCGGACCGCGTCCAGGTCGGCGTCCGAGGCCAGTCCCGCGTGGTACAGCCGCAGCTCCGTGGCGCCCAGCTCCCGCGCGCGTGCCGCGTCCGCGGCCAGCGTGCCGGGGCTGCCGCCCATGCCGGAGACGACGGTGAGGTTGGCGGCGATCACGGTTTCCTCCCGGCGCTGCTCCGCGAACGGGACCAGGAGCGCGGCCCCGCCCGTGCAGGGCACGACCACGCCGTCGGCGACCGCCAGGACGTGCGCGGGGTCGACGCCGGGGTTGGCGCCCACGTGGTGGGATACCGGGTCGGCGTGCAGGAGCACCTGGAAGCCCTCGGGCGCCGCCGCGCGGACGGCCGCGACGGCCTCCTCCTGGAGCGAGCGGGCGGTCGCGTCCCGCCACGCGCGCGTGGCCGTCGCCGGCTCCGTGCCGAGCAGCTTCTCCACGCCGGCCCAGCCCCCGTCGTCCGGCAGCCCCTGCCACACCGGTTCCAGCGCGGTCCGCACGGCCGCCGCCAGCTCGTCGGCGTCCAGGCCGAGGTCGTCGTAGCCGGTCCGGCAGGCGGGGCAGAAGCAGAGCGACATCAGGTACTGGCCGGCCTCGCCGAGCCCGACCCCGCCGGTCTTGTCGTGGGCGTGCAGGTGCTGGAGGCCGTACCAGCCGAGGGACTCCAGTTCGGTGCCGGCCGCGCCGGGCCGTACGGCGGCCTCGGCGGCGAGGTCGACGAGGTACGCGCGCGTGGCGGGCTGCGCGATGCACGGGGCCCACGGGTACCGGTCGCCGTAGGCGTTGACGACCGAGGTCTCCGGATGCTCGGCACCCAGCCGGGAGTTGTGGGCGAGGACGACCCAGCTGTGCACCTCCAGGCCGGCCCGGGCGAGCGCGGCGGCGGCCTCGCCGTACGCGTCGCCGGGCGCCCAGTCCCCGGCCGGGTACGGGCGCAGCGCGCGGCCCTGCCAGCGGCTGCCGGCCGGGTACAGCACGGCCGCGTGTTCGGCGGTGACGACGCGGTGGCGGGGGTGGCGGGGGGTGAGGGCGCGGGTGGAGTGGTAGGCGGCGGCCAGGGTGACCTGCCGGACGCCGAGCGCGGCGATCCGGTCGGGTGCCGCCGGGTCGCCGTTGACGTCCCAGGGGTAGACGAACGCCGACGCCTTCACCGGCCCTCCTCCAGCAGCGCGTACCCGCGGTCGATCAGCTGCGCGAGCTGTTTGACGTGGTCCTCGCCGGGCTCGTGCAGCGGGGGCCGCACCTCGCCCACGTCGAGGCCGCGCAGCCGTACGCCCGCCTTGACGAGGGAGACCGCGTAACCGCGGCCCCGGGCGCGCAGTTCGACGAAGGGGCGGTAGAAGCCGTCGAGGAGGCGGTGCGCGGTGGCCTCGTCGCCGGTGGCGAGCGCCCGGTGGAAGGCGAGGGCGATCTCGGGGGCGAAGCAGAACACGGCGGACGAGTAGAGGGGGACGCCGATGGCGGCGTAGGCGAGCTGGGTCTGCTCGGCGGTCGGCAGGCCGTTGAAGTAGAGGAAGTCGCCGGGGGCCTCGGTGCGGACGGCGCTGACGATGCGCTGCATGAGGTCGAGGTCGCCGAGCCCGTCCTTGAGCCCGATGATCCCCTCCGTGCGGGCCAGTTCGACGGCCGTCGCGGGGGTGAGGACGGCGTTGTCGCGCTGGTAGACGATCACCGGCAGCCCGGTCGCGGCGGCCAGCTCACGGTAGTGCCGCAGCAGCCCCTCCTGGCCGGCGACGACGAGGTAGGGCGGCATCGCGAGCAGTCCGTCCGCGCCGGCGGCCTCGGCCAGGCCCGCGTAGCGCACCGCGAGCGCGGTCCCGTAGCCGACGCCGGCGACGACGGGCACGCGTCCGGCCGTCTCGTCCACGGCCGCGCGCACGCACGTCTCGAACTCCTCGGGGGTGAGCGCGTGGAACTCCCCGGTGCCGCAGCAGGCGAAGACGGCGGCCGCCCCGGCCTCGATGCCGCGGCGGACGTGCGCGCGGTAGACGTCGAGGTCGGGGGAGCCGTCGGGGCCGTAGGCGGTGACGGGGAAGAACAGCGGTCCGCTGGGGACGCGCAGACGTGCGGCGAGCGGGGCTGGCGTCACGGGCTCTCCCTAGGACGACGCGTGCGTTCTTCTGATTAATGTCCACATCTATGAACGGACTCACCCTATGAAGGCCCTCACGCCCGGTCAAGCGCGCGAACCGCCCGACGGGAGCCGATCCTCCGCCCCCGCGAGACACTTGACGTGACGGGCGGGAGATCCTTAGCTTGTCCACGCATGTGAATGACGTCCACGCATACGGCCGTCGGGCCCGTGGCCTGCCGCACCCGTCGCCCCAAGGAGACCCGAGGATGCCCGCTCCGCGCACCGTCCTGCTCACCGGCGCCGCCGGGGGCCTCGGCACCCTGATGCGGGAACTGCTCCCCGCGTACGGCTACGAGCTGCGCCTGATGGACCTGCGCCCGATCGAGGGCGAGCCGGAGGCGATCGTCGCCGACCTCGCCGACCTCGACGCCGTGCGGGAGGCCGTGCGGGGCGTCGACGCGATCATCCACCTGGCGGGCATCTCCCTGGAAGCCCCCTTCGAGAAGATCCTCGGCGCCAACATCGTCGGCACCCACCACCTGTACGAGGCCGCCCGCGAGGAGGGCGTGCGACGCGTCGTCTTCGCCTCCTCCAACCACGCGGTGGGCTTCACCCCCAGCCCCCGGGGCGACGACCCCCTCATCCCCGTCGAGACCCCGCACCGCCCGGACACCTTCTACGGCCTGTCCAAGGCCTTCGGCGAGGACCTCGCCCAGTTCTACTGGGACAAGCACGGCCTGGAGACCGTCTCGGTGCGCATCGGCTCCTGCTTCCCGGAGCCGACCAGCGTCCGGATGCTGTCGGTGTGGATGAGCCCGGCCGACGGCGCCCGGCTGTTCCACGCCGCCCTGACCGCCGAGGGCGTCGGACACACCGTGGTCCACGGCTCCTCCGCCAACACCCGGCTGTGGTGGGACCTGACCGGCGCGCGGGCGCTCGGCTACGAGCCGCAGGACGACTCCGAGCCGTGGGCCGAGAAGCTGATCGCCGAGCAGGGTGAGCTGGACCCGGGGAACGTCGCGCACACCCACCTCGGCGGGCACTTCGTCAACGACCCCCCGATCTGGCCGTACTGACGCTCCCCCGGGAGCGGCGCGGGGGGGGGGGGGGGGCCCCCCCCGCCCCCCCCCCCCCCCCGCGTTCGGGCGTCCGCACTGCCCGAACCGGCGCCCGCCGCCACGATCACGCAGGTCCGCAGCGGATACCGGCCGCGGGAAACGGGCACAGACGGGCCGTATCGGGCCCATGACAGGCCTGGTCACCGCCTCAACCCCGTTGTAGAACTTCCCCCATGGGCCCGACCGGGCCCGAACGGGCAGAAACGGGCGGAAGAACGAGGTGACGGCAGTGACCCCGAGGACGGCGGAGGAGCGCCAGCGGGAGATCGTGCGGGCCGCGCGCGCCACCGGCTCGGTCGACGTCGCCGCGCTCGCCACCGAACTGGGCGTGGCCAGGGAGACCGTACGGCGGGACCTGCGCGCCCTGGAGGACCACGGACTGGTGCGGCGCACGCACGGCGGCGCGTATCCCGTGGAGAGCGCCGGTTTCGAGACGACCCTCGCCTTCCGCGCCACCAGCCACGTGCCCGAGAAGCGCCGGATCGCCACCGCGGCGGCCGGACTCCTCGGGGACGCCGAGACGGTGTTCGTCGACGAGGGGTTCACCCCGCAGCTCATCGCGGAGGCGCTGCCCCGGGACCGGCCGCTGACCGTGGTCACCGCGTCCCTGCCGGTCGCGGGCGCCCTCGCGGAGACCGGCAACGTGTCCGTCCTGCTGCTGGGCGGCCGGGTGCGGGCCGGCACCCTGGCGACGGTGGACCACTGGACGACGAGGATGCTCGCGGGCTTCGTCGTCGACCTCGCCTACATCGGCGCCAACGGCATCTCCCGTGAGCACGGCCTGACCACCCCCGACCCGGCCGTCGGGGAGGTCAAGGCGCAGGCGGTACGGGCCGCCCGCCGCACGGTGTTCGTCGGCGTGCACACCAAGTTCGGCGCCGTCAGCTTCTGCCGGTTCGCCGAGGTCGGCTCCCTGGAGGCGATCGTGACGAGCACGCTGCTGCCGGCCCCCGAGGCCCACCGCTACTCCCTGCTGGGGCCGCAGGTCGTCCGCGTCTGAGGGACCCCGGCGCACGCCGACGCGCACCGCCACGGGCCGGCCCACGAACACGCCCGGGAGAACCGGCCCTCTCCCCCGCCCGGGGCACTCCCCTGCCCCCGCGCGCCCTCTTGCCCCCCACAGGCCACCTACGCCCCACCCACCCCACACGTCCAGGAGTGATCCATGCGAACCCCGAGCCGACGGCGGCCACCGCGAGCCACGCTCGCCCTGGCCGCCGCAGGGACGCTGCTCGCCCCCCTGCTCTCCGGCTGCTGGACCGGAGCCGGCGGGGCCGGATCGGGCGGCGATTCCCTCAACGTCCTCATGGTCAACAACCCCCAGATGGCCGAGCTGCAGAAACTGACCGCCGCCCACTTCACCGAGGACACCGGCATCAAGGTGAACTTCACCGTCCTGCCGGAGAACGACGTCCGCGACAAGATCAGCCAGGACTTCGCCAACCAGGCGGGCCAGTACGACGTGGCCACCCTGTCCAACTACGAGATACCGATCTACGCCCGCAACGGCTGGCTGCACGAGATGGACTCCTACGTCGCCCGGGACCCGGCCTACGACGAGCAGGACGTCCTCGGCCCGATGCGCGAGTCGCTCACCGCCGACGACGGGAAGCTCTACGGTCAGCCGTTCTACGGCGAGTCGTCCTTCCTGATGTACCGCAAGGACGTCTTCGCGAAGGCCGGTCTGACGATGCCCGAGCGCCCCACCTGGACCCAGGTGGCCGACCTGGCCGCGAAGGCCGACGGGGCCGAGCCCGGCATGAAGGGCATCTGCCTGCGCGGACTGCCCGGCTGGGGCGAGGTGATGGCACCGCTCACCACCGTCGTGAACACCTTCGGCGGGACCTGGTTCGACGAGGACTGGACGGCGCGCCTCGACTCGCCGGAGTTCGGGAAGGCGACGAAGTTCTACGTCGACCTCGTCCGCGAGCACGGCGAGTCCGGCGCCGCCCAGTCCGGCTTCGCCGAGTGCCTGAACAACATGACCCAGGGCAAGGTCGCCATGTGGTACGACGCCACCTCCGCCGCCGGTTCCCTGGAGGCGGCGAACTCCCCGGTCAAGGGCAAGATGGGCTACGCCCCCGCCCCCGTCGAGAGGACGGAGAGCTCCGGCTGGCTCTACACCTGGGCCTGGGGCATCCAGAAGGCCTCCCGCAACACCGACAAGGCCTGGCGGTTCGTCTCCTGGGCCTCCGGCAAGGAGTACGAGCAGCTGGTCGGCGAGCGGATCGGCTGGTCGAACGTGCCCGCCGGCAAGCGCGCCTCGACGTACGCCAACGCGGCCTACCGGGCCGAGGCGTCCGCCTTCCAGGACATGACGAAGGCCGCCATCGAGGGGGCCCGGCCGAAGGACCCCGGCGTGCAGCCGCGCCCCGCGCCCGGCATCCAGTTCGTCGGCATCCCCGAGTTCACCGACCTCGGCACCAAGGTCTCCCAGGAGATCAGCGCGGCCATCGCCGGACGCCAGTCCGTCGAGTCGGCCCTGAGGAAGTCCCAGAAGCTCGCCGAGCGCATCTCCGAGGAGTACGAGGGCCGATGACCGCCACGACCACGGCCCCCGTGGCCACCACCCCGGTACCGGCCGGGCGCCGGCCCTCCCCCCGGCTGCGCGCCTGGGCCACCCGCGCCCCGCTGCTGCCCGCCCTCGTCTTCATGATCGTCGTGACCCAGCTCCCGTTCGTGGCCACGCTGGTGATCTCGTTCTACGACTGGAACGCCCTCTACCCCGACGCCCGCGGCTTCACCGGCCTCGACAACTACCGGCAGGTGCTGGGCGACGCCGACCTGCGCCACTCGGTGTGGACGACGGTCGTGCTGACGGCCTCGGTGGTGCTGGCCAGCCTCGTCCTGGGCCTGGGCCTCGCCCTGCTCCTGGACCGCAGGTTCCGCGGCCGGGGCGTGGTCCGCACGCTCCTCATCGCCCCCTTCCTGGTGGTCCCGGTGGCGGCGGCCCTGCTGTGGAAGCACGTCCTCTACAACCCCGAGTACGGCCTGCTCAACGGCCTGCTGCACTACGTCGGCGGCCCGCAGCCCGACTGGATCTCCGACACCCCGCTGCTCGCGGTGGAGGCCTCCCTGGTCTGGCAGTGGACGCCGTTCATGATGCTGATCCTGCTGGCCGGGCTGCAGAGCCGGGACCAGCAGCAGCTGGAGGCCGCGCGGGTGGACGGCGCGAGCGACTGGCAGATCTTCCGGCACCTGACGCTCCCGCACCTGCGCCGGTACCTGGAGCTGGGCGCCCTGCTGGGCTCGATCTACATCGTGCAGAACTTCGACGCCGTCTTCACGATCACGTCCGGCGGCCTGGGCACCGCCAACCTGCCCTACACCGTCTACCAGAGCTTCTACCAGGCCCACGAGAACGGCCTCGCGTCGGCCGCGGGCGTCCTGGTGGTCATCGGCTCGATCGTCATCGCCACCTTCGCGCTGCGCGTGGTGTCGTCCCTGTTCCGCGAGGAGGTGTCGCGCGCATGAACGCACCGACCGTACGGGCCCGCCGCAAGGGCGCCGGACTCGGCCTGCTGGCCTGGCTGGCCGGGATCGTCTTCTTCCTGCCCATCGCGTGGATGGCGCTGACCTCCTTCCACTCCGAGGAGGACGCGGCGACCAACCCGCCCTCCTTCACCGCGCCGCTCACCCTGGACGGCTACCGCGAGTTCTTCGGCACGGACGGCGGGGCCAGCCCCTGGCCCGCGCTGACCAACTCGGCGGTGGCCTCGGTGGCGTCCACCCTGCTGGTGCTGCTGCTGGCCGTCCCGGCGGCCTACGCGCTCTCGATCCGCCCGGTGCGCAAGTGGACGGACGTGCTGTTCTTCTTCCTGTCGACGAAGATGCTGCCGGCCGTCGCGGGCCTGCTGCCGATCTACCTCTTCGCGCGGGACACCGGCCTGCTCGACAACATCTGGCTGCTGGTCGTCCTCTACACCTGCATGAACCTGCCGATCGCGGTGTGGATGATGCAGTCGTTCCTCGCCGAGGTCCCGGTGGCGGTCATCGAGGCGGCACGGGTGGACGGGGCCCGCCTGCCCACCGTCCTCACGCGGGTGGTGGGCCCGATCGCCCTGCCCGGCATCGCCGCCACGGCCCTCATCTGCTTCATCTTCAGCTGGAACGAGCTGCTGTTCGCCCGGGTCCTCACGGGCGTCGTCGCCGAGACCGCCCCGGTCTTCCTGACCGGCTTCATCACCAGCCAGGGCCTGTTCCTGGCGAAGGTGTGCGCCGCGTCGCTCGTCATCTCCCTGCCGGTGCTCGCCGCGGGGTTCGCCGCCCAGGACAAGCTGGTCCAGGGCCTGTCGTTGGGAGCCGTGAAATGAAGGCCGCCGTCATCGAGTCCATCGGCCGCGCCGTCGTCACCGAGGTCCCGGACCCGACGCCCGGGCCCCGTGACGTCGTCGTCGAGGTCGCCGCCTGCGGACTGTGCGGCACCGACCTGCACATCCTCCAGGGCGAGTTCGCGCCGAAGCTGCCGATCGTGCCGGGCCACGAGTTCGCCGGCACGGTGGTGGGGACCGGCGCCCAGGTCACCGAGGTGACGGTGGGCGACCGGGTGGCCGTCGACCCGTCCCTGTACTGCCACGAGTGCCGCTACTGCCGCACCGGCCACAACAACCTCTGCGAGCGCTGGGCGGCGATCGGCGTGACGGCGGCCGGCGGCGCGGCCCAGTACGCGGTGGCGCCGGTGGCGAACTGCGTGAAGCTGCCCGAGCACGTCCGCACCGAGGACGCGGCGCTGATCGAGCCCCTGTCGTGTGCGGTGCGCGGCTACGACGTGCTCCGGTCGCGTCTCGGCGCCCACGTGCTGATCTACGGCTCCGGGACCATGGGCCTGATGATGCTGGAGCTGGCGAAGCGGACCGGTGCGGCGAGCGTGGACGTGGTGGACCTGAACCCGGCGCGGCTGGAGACGGCGCGGCGGCTGGGGGTCTCCGCGTCGGCGGCGACCCCGGACGAGCTGGACCGGCCCCAGGGGTGGGACCTCGTCATCGACGCGACGGGGAACGCGGCGGCGATCCAGGACGGGCTGGAGCGGGTCTCCAAGGCCGGCACGTTCCTGCAGTTCGGGGTCGCCGACTACGCGACGCGGGTGACGATCGACCCGTACCGGATCTACAACCAGGAGATCACGATCACGGGTTCCATGGCCGTCCTGCACAGCTACGAGCGGGCGGCGGAGCTGTTCGCGAACGGGGTGCTGGACCCGGACGTCTTCATCAGCGACCGCCTCCCGCTGGACCAGTACCCCCGGGCCCTGGACCAGTTCGCCGCGGGCGTGGGCAGGAAGATCGTGGTGGTCCCGTAGGGGTTTCCGCGCCCCGGCGCCCCTGCCCGTCCCGTCCCCGGGGCACTCACCCTCCTCGGGGACGGGGCGGGGAGGGGCGGCGGGGCGCGGCCCCCGCGGGCCCACCGGCCCCGATCGGACCACAGGTAAGGGAACGGTAAAACGCCCTCGCTCGTTCACCCGGCATGACAGCTATGACCCCCGGCTCGAACATCCCTCTCCCCGTCACCCGTGTGGCGGTGGACGTCGCCGCCCCCGTGCGTCTCGACGTTTCGGGCCTGCTGCTCACCGCCGACGGCAAGGTGCGCTCCGACGACGACTTCATCTTCTACAACCAGCCGGCCGGCCCCGGCGTGACCTACCGCTCCGGCGGCGGCGCGGCCCCCGACGCGATCATCGTCGACACCTCCGCACTGCCCCCGGGCATCGAGAAGATCGTCGTCACCGCGAGCCCGGACGCGGCGGGCCAGACCTTCCAGGGCATCGAGCCGACGGCCACCATCCGCGGCGCCGACGACAACGGCGTCCTGGCCACGTTCACCCCCCCGCGGCTGGGCACCGAGACGGCGCTGGTGATCGTGGAGATCTACCTGCGCAACGGCGCCTGGAAGGCCCGCGCCGTCGGCCAGGGGTACGCCGACGGCCTGGCCGGCATCGCCACCGACTTCGGCGTCACCGTGGAGGAGCCCGCCCCGGCCGCCCCGGCCCGGCCGGCCGCCCCGCCCATGCCCGCGGCGCAGCCCCCGGTCACCCCGCCCGCCCCGCCGATGGCCGCACCGCCCGCTCCCCCGGCCCCGCCCGCCCCCGGCGCCGGGAAGATCAACCTGGACAAGGGCCGCGTCAGCCTCCAGAAGAACCAGACGGTGTCCCTGGTCAAGGGCGGCAGCCCGCTGCTCTCGCAGGTCAAGATGGGCCTCGGCTGGGAGCCGGCGTACCGCGGCAGGGACATCGACCTGGACGCCTCGGTGATCGCCTACGGCCCGCAGCGCAACCACATCGACAGCTGCTACTTCGGCAAGCTGTCCATCGTGGGCGGCGCGATCAAGCACTCGGGCGACAACCTCACCGGTGAGGGCGGCGGCGACGACGAGGTGATCGTCGTCGACCTGGGCCGGCTCCCGCAGGAGGTCACCGGTCTGGTCTTCACCGTGAACTCCTTCTCCGGGCAGAAGTTCACCGAGGTCGCCAAGGCCTACTGCCGTCTCCTGGACGCCGCCACCGGCGAGGAGCTGGTCCGCTTCGACCTGACGAGCGCCGAGCCGCAGACGGGCGTGATGATGGCCAAGCTGATCCGCCAGTTCACCGGCGAGTGGGAGATGACGGCCATGGGCGACTTCGTCAAGGCCCGCACGGTGCGGAACATGGTGAAGCCGGCGGCGCAGGCGCTCTGACCCGCGGGCCGGCCGGCCCCCGACGACGCACCCGGGTGCCCCTCGGCGGCGGGGGCGCCCGCCGCCGAGGGGCACCACGCCCCGCTCACCGCGCGGGGCGCAGCCCCTCCGTCAGCAGCGACACGTACCGGCGGATGCCGACCGCGCCCCCGTTCGCCAGCTCCGCGGCCGTCGCCACCCCGTGGGCCAGCCGCAGCACCTCCACGGGCTCGACGTCGGCCCGCAGCGTCCCCTCCCGCTGTGCCGCCTCCACCAGCCGGGCCGCCGCGCCCTGCACGGTCGTACCGCAGACGGTGGCCGCGGCGCTGCCGGCGTCGGTGACGGCCGACCCCAGCAGCGCCTTCATGCCGCGCACCTGGATCGTGCCGACGCACACCTCGTTCAGCCACTCCACCAGCGCCTCGCCCGGCGGCAGGCGCGCGGCGAGTTCGGCCGCGCGCACGGCGAGCGCCTCGACCCGGTCGACGTACGCCGCCTCCAGCAGCGCCTGGCGCGTGGGGAAGTGCCGGTACAGCGTGCCGGAGCCGACGCTCGCCCGCTTGGCGATGTCGTCGAGGGACGCGCCCTCCCCGTGCTCGGCGAAGGCCTCGGCCGCCGCCGTCAGCAACCGCTGGTAGTTGCGGCGGGCGTCCGCGCGCATGGGCTTGACCTGCGTCATCCCGTCACTCCTCGTCAACCGGGGATTCCCCCCGATGGTAGCGAGGACCGGCGTGCCGCCGTCCGGGCTCAGAACAGCGCGCTGTAGGCGTTGAGCGCCGGCTGGCCGCCCAGGTGGGCGTAGAGGACGGTGGAGTCGCGGCCGATCTCGCCGCGCGCGACCAGGTCGACGAGTCCGGCCATCGACTTGCCCTCGTAGACGGGGTCGGTGACCATGCCCTCGGTGCGCGCGGCGAGCCGCATCGCCTCCAGGGTGGTCTCGTCGGGGACGCCGTAGATCCCGGCGTGGTAGCGCTCGTCCAGCTCGACGTCCGCCTCGGTCAGTTCCCTCCGCACCCCGATGAGTTCCCCGGTGCGCCGGGCGATGCGGGCGATCTGCGTCCGGGTCCCGGCCGGCTCGGCCGAGGCGTCGACGCCGAGGACGCGCCGGGGCCGGCCGCCCGCCTCCTCCAGCGCCGCGAACCCGGCGACCATGCCGGCCTGCGTCGACCCGGTCACCGAGCACACGACCACGGTGTCGAAGAAGACGCCCAGCTCTCGCTCCTGCTCCGCCACCTCGTACGCCCAGCCGGCGAAACCCAGCCCGCCGAGCGGATGGTCGGAGGCGCCGGCGGGGATGGCGTAGGGCTTGCCACCGGACTCCTCGACCTCCCGGAGCGCCAGCTCCCAGCTCTCCTTGAAGCCGATCCCGAACCCGGCCCGCACCAGCCGGACGTCGGCCCCCGCGAGCCGGCTGATCAGGATGTTGCCGACCTTGTCGTACACCGCGTCGGGCCAGTCCACCCAACTCTCCTGCACCAGGACGCACTTGAGTCCGGCGCGGGCCGCGCAGGCCGCCACCTGCCGGGTGTGGTTGGACTGCACCCCGCCGATCGACACCAGGGTGTCGCAGCCCTGCGCGAGGGCGTCGGCGATCAGGTACTCCAGCTTGCGCGTCTTGTTCCCGCCGTACGCGACCCCGGAGTTGCAGTCCTCCCGCTTGGCCCACAGGGCGGCGCCGCCGAGGTGTTCCGTCAGCCGGTGCAGCGGGTGCACGGGCGACGGACCGAAGAGCAGCGGGTAACGCTCGTACGAGGACAGGGACATGTCGCCTCCCGGGGCGGATTCGGCAGCACGGTCTCGGTGGGACGGTCTCGGTGGGACGGTTTCAGCGGGACGGCCGGCCGTCGGTTCCGGTATCGGTGTCGACGTCCGTGTCTGTGTCCGTGCCGGTTACGCCGGTGCCGGTGTCGGTGTCGGTGTCGGTGTCGGCGAGATCCGCGAGGGTGCGCCAGATCTCCGCCGTGACACGGACCGCCTCGTCCGCGTCGGCGGTCGCGCAGGCGGCGATCAGCCGGTCGTGCAGCCCGGCCGAGCGGCAGGTGCCGCCCTCGCCGAAGCGCCGTCGTTCCAGCCGCCGGATGAGGGGGGTGTAGCGGGCGACGGTGGCGGCGGCCGCGCGGTTGCCGCTCACCCGGACGAGGACGTCGTGCAGCGCGTCGTCGGCGCGCAGGGCGCCCTCGACGTCACCGGCCTCGACGGCGGCGCCGAACCGCTCGTTGGCGGCGCGCATCGCCTCGACGTCCGCCGCGAACAGCCGGGGCACCGCCACCCGCGTGACCAGTTCGTGCATCGCGCCGACCACGGCCGCCGCGTCCCGTACGTCGCCGGCGACGACCGGGGTCACCCGCGTGTAGCTCTGCGGCTTGCTCTCCAGCAGCCCTTCGTCCACGAGGCGCGCGAACGCCTCCCGGACCGGCGCCCGGGACAGCCCGAGCCGCTCCGCGAGGTCGGCGTCGCGCACCACCGCGCCGGGCTCGATCTCCCCGGCCACGATGGCGTCGCGGATCGCTGCGTACGCCCGCTCCCTGAGCAGGGTGCGGGGCACGGGTCGTAGTGGCTCCATGGACTGACATGTTAGATGTCAGTGGCCGGCGGGAGAAGGGCCGCGGCGCGGGAAAAGGGCCGCACGGCGAAGGCCCGCACCGCTGGTGCGGTACGGGCCTCGGGGTTGCGGGGTCCGGGAGTGGAAGCGCGCCGTGCTGGATTCCCCCCGAGTTCGATGGTGTTGCGGAGGGAGGCACGGCAGGGGGAGGGTGCCCGAGATCAGGGGAAGAGAAGCAGCCGCCGCCTTCGCACCGGGAGGTGCGTCGTCGTGCCCTCACTGCAGGCGGCGGGGCACGCGGGGTGCGAACCCGTTTCGGTCAGCCGCCCTGCTGCGAGCGTGCCTTGAACGCGGCCTTGCGGGCCTCCTTGGCGATCCGCTTGTCCGGGTGCAGGCGCCCCATGGCCTCCAGGACGTCGGCGGTGGCCGGGTGCCCGACGCGCCAGGCCGCGGCGAAGAAGCCGCTGTGCTGCTGCGCGAGCCCCTCGACGAGCCCCTGGAGTTCGTCGGAGTTGCCCTCGGCGGCCAGTTGGGCGGCCAGGGTGTCGATGGTGAGCCAGTAGACGAGGTCCTCGGAGGGCGGCGGCACGTCGGCGGCGCCCAGCTCGCTCAGCCAGACCCGGGCGAGTCCGCCGAGTTCGGGGTCGTCGAGGACCTCCCGGACGGCAGGTTCGGCCCGTGCGCCGACCAGGGACAGGGCCTGCTGGCAGCGCAGCCGGCGCAGCGGGGCGCCCTCGTCCGAGCCGCGGGCGGCGTCGAGCAGTTCGCGGGCGGCGTCGAGGGGTTCGCGCCGGTCCAGCCACTGTTCGGTCTCGGCGCGGGCGGCCTGCGGTCCGTAGCCGGAGCTGCCGTCGAGGAGGGCGTCGGCCCCCTTGTCGACGAGGTCCCCGACGGCCGGCGCCTGGAAGCCGGCCTCCAGCAGGCGCGCGCGGAGCCCGTAGAGGCCGAGCGGGGTGAGGCGGACCATGCCGTACCGGGAGACGTCGGTCTCGTCGACGGCGGCGGCGGGCTCCTCCTCGGGGTCGCCCATCAGGGCCTCGTCGACGGGCCGGTAGGCGACCAGTCCGATGGGCTCCAGGAGCCGGAACTGGTCGTCGAGACGCATCATCGCGTCGGAGATCTGCTCCAGCATGTCGTTGGTGGGTTCGCCCAGGTCGCCGGGGACGATCATGGAGGCGGCGAGGGCGGGCAGCGGTACGGGGCCGCCGCCGGGGCCGTCCTCGGTGACGGTGAGCAGGTAGAGGTTGCCGAGCACGCCGTCGAGGAAGGCGGCCTCGCCCTCGGGGTCCCAGTCGAGCCGGGAGAAGTCGATCTCGCCGCCCTCGTCCATGGCGTCGACCAGGTCGTCGAGGTCGGGCACGGTCGCGTCGGCGAGGACGGCCTCCAGGGCGGCGAGCCAGACGGCGAGCACGTCGTGCGGGGCGCCGCCGGTGAGCAGGGGGAGGTCCTCGCCCGCGGTGACGGTGCCGGCCTCCTCGTCGGTGACCTCGACGAGCCCGGCGTCGACGGCGACCCGCCAGGCCTCGCTCGCGTGGGCGGCGGCGTCGTCGCCGGTGAGTCCGAGCGCTTCCGCGGCGGCCGGGAGCTGCTCGTCGACGAGTCCGCCGCCGGCGTCGACGCGGGTGCCGGGCCCGGCCCAACGGGCCAGGAGGACGGCCCGCGAGAGCAACGGCGTGGACAGCGCGTCGCGCGCCAGCTCCGCTTCGGGGTGCAGCCGCACCGGCGGCAGGGGGGAGCTGTCTGACATCGGCTGTTCTCCTCGGACGCGTGGTGCCACTCGGTCGTTCAGCCTAGACGGGTTTCACCCCATGCCGCCCGGTTCATCTACCGGTCAGGTCTCGTACATGGCCGAAACCTTGACAACTGGACTGGCCAGGCAGGAGATTGACGCGCGTAGAAGTTGGGGGGACAGGTGTTCACCGGCTTCTACGCGCGTCATCCGCGCCCCACGTCCACCCTCGTCCCGGCGCTCATGAACGTCCCCGGAGGGAATCCCTTGCCCAGCAGGTCTTCCACGCGCCTCGCCGCGCTCACCGTCGCCGCCGTCTGCTCCGCCGCGTCGGCGGTCGTCGTCGCCGCGCCCGCGCACGCGGACTCGGTGCGCATCCACGACATCCAGGGCACCACCCGCGTCTCGCCGTACGCCGGCAAGCAGGTCGCGGACGTGACCGGAATCGTCACGGGTGTGCGCACCTACGGTTCGTCCAAGGGCTTCTGGATCCAGGATCCGAACCCGGACGCCGACCCGGCCACCAGCGAGGGCGTCTTCGTCTTCACCGGTTCGGCCCCGAAGGTCGCCGTCGGGGACGCGGTCAGCGTCTCCGGCACGGTCTCGGAGTACGTCCCGGGCGGCACCTCGTCCGGCAACCAGGCGGTGACGGAGATCGTCCGTCCGACGGTGACCGCGGTCTCCGCGGGCAACGCGGTCCCGGCCGCGACGGTCGTCGACGCGAAGTCGGTGCCGGCGGCCTACGCCCCGGCCGGCGACCCCGCCGTGAACCACTCGGTCAACGCCCTCCCCCTGCGGCCCGGCGCCTACGCCCTGGACCTCTACGAGTCCCTCGAGGGCATGAACGTCGAGGTCTCCGACGTCCGCGTGGTCGGCGCCACCGACCCGTACACCGAGCTGTGGGTCACGGTGAAGCCGTGGGAGAACCGCAACCGCCGCGGCGGCACGGTCTACGGCTCCTACGACGCCCAGAACACCGGCCGGCTCCAGATCCAGTCGCTCGGCAGGTCCGCCGACTTCCCGGCGGCGAACGTCGGCGACCGGCTGGCCGGCACCACCGCGGGCCCGCTGGACTACAACCAGTTCGGCGGCTACACCGTCGCCGCCAACCGGATCGGCACGCTCGAGAGCGCCGGTACGGAGCGGGAGACGACCCGGAAGCAGAAGAACGGCGAGCTGGCGGTCGCGACGTACAACGTCGAGAACCTCGACCCGTCCGACACCACGTTCGGGGCGCACGCCGCCGCGATCGTGAACAACCTGAGGTCGCCCGACGTCGTGTCCCTGGAGGAGATCCAGGACAACAACGGCGCCACCGACGACGGCACGGTGGCCGCCGACCGGACGGTGACCGAGCTGATCGACGCGATCGTCGCCGCGGGCGGCCCCCGCTACGACTGGCGCTCGATCGACCCGGTGGACAAGACCGACGGCGGTCAGCCGGGCGGCAACATCCGCCAGGTGTTCCTGTTCAACCCCGAGCGCGTCTCCTTCACCGACCGCGCGGGCGGCGACGCCACCACCGCGGCCGGCGTCACCAGGGAGCGCGGCAAGGCGGCCCTGACCGTCTCTCCCGGCCGGATCGACCCGGCGAACGCGGCCTGGGACGACAGCCGCAAGCCGCTGGTCGGCGAGTTCGTCTTCCGCGGCCGCACGGTGTTCGTGATCGCCAACCACTTCAACTCCAAGGGCGGCGACCAGGGGCTGACCTCGCAGTACCAGCCGGCGGCGCGCAGCTCGGAGACCCAGCGCCACCAGCAGGCCACGCTGGTCAACGCCTTCGTCAAGGACATCCTCGACACCCAGAAGAACGCGGACGTCGTCGCGCTCGGCGACATCAACGACTTCGAGTTCTCCGACACCGCCAAGCTCCTCGAGGGTGACGGCGAGCTGTGGTCGGCGGTCAAGTCGCTGCCGAGGAGCGAGCGTTACTCGTACGTCTACCAGGGCAACAGCCAGGTCCTCGACCAGATCCTGGTCAGCCCGTCGATCCGGCGCGGCTGCGACCTCACGTACGACAGCGTGCACATCAACGCGGAGTTCCACGACCAGATCAGCGACCACGACCCGCAGGTGCTGCGGTTCACGCCGTAACCGGCTGTCGGCGGGGCCGGCCGGGCACGTCGTCCGGCCGGCCCCGGCAGGGCGTTCCGCCGTGACCGGCGGGCGGACCCGGGCCCGGACGGCATGTGGGCCCGGCCCCCCCCCCGGGGGCCCGGGCCCCCCAGCCGGCCCCCGGCCCGGCGCGCCCCGGGGGGGGGGGGCCCCGGGGGGCGGGGGGGGCCCCCGGCCCCGGGCGGGGGGGGGCCCGGGCCCCGGGGGGGGGCCCGGGCCCCACATGCCGTCGCCCGGCGACCGGCGCCTGCCGGCAGTCGGGTCAGCAGCGTGCCCAGCGGCGCCGGCGGCCGAGCACTCCCGCCGCCACGAGCGCGACGCCCGCCGCGGCCGCGATCACCACCGGCCGCGGATGCCGCGCGGCGAACCGGACCGGCGCGCGCAGCGTCGCCGGGGCGGCGCCCTCCGCGTGGGACCCCGTGTGCCGCAGGTCCTCGCCCGTCAGCGCGGCCCGGTCCCGGAGTTCGTGCCGCGTGCCCTTCGCCCTGTCCAGGGCCGTGTGGCGGACGCGGCCCGCCCTGTCCTGGACGGTGTGCCCCGCGCCCTTCGCCTTCTCCTGGACGGTGTGCCCCGCCTGGGCCGCCGTGCTGCGGAGCTGGACCGTCATCGCGCCGGCCCGGTCCCTCAGGTCGGCCGCACGGGCCTTGGCCCGCCCGCGCAGGTCCGTCTTCGCCGCCAGTTCCTCGACCGTGGCGCCCAGCTGGCTCCTGGTCTGTGCTATCTGCCTGCGCAGCTCCGCGGCACCGTCCGCGGCTGCCCTGTCCGTCATCGGTGCGCCCTTTCCCTGATTTCCTCGACGTCCGCCTTGACGCTGCCGAGGGCCGCCTCGGGGGTGGGCGGCGTGGCCTGACGCAGCTGACTGCGTCCGGTCGCGCCCAGGACGGCGGCGATCACGAACAGCACCGCCGTCACGATGAGAGCCGCGGCCCAGACCGGCAGCACCAGCGAGAGGGCGGCGACGCCCGTGCCGGCGAGGGCCAGCAGACCGGCGTACGCGAACGCGCCCGCGGCCCCCAGCAGACCGCCGCCGCGGCCGGCGCGGCGGCCCTTCTCGGCCAGTTCCTCCTTGGCCAGTGCCATCTCCTGCCGGACGAGCCGGGAGAGCTGTTCGCTCGCCTGTCCGACGAGTTCTCCGACCGTGTGGTGCCCGTCGTGGACGGGCCGGGTCTCCGTGGTACCTGCCACGTGCTCCGCCTCCTCTCGCGGTGGTGACGCTCCGGGTACCCACAGGAATGACGGCTACCCGTGCGGTGCGGAGGGTTCGCCGCACCGACGACGTCGCAGCAGTCCTTAGCCGTACCTCGTAGCAGATTTAAGTGGAGCTTCACGATCACGGTGCCGAGACTGCTCCCATGACGAACGCCGCCTTCCCCGCCGCCCCCTTCGGCCGCACGCTTTGCGCGATGGTCACGCCCTTCACCTCGTCGGGCGCCCTGGACCTCGACGGCGCCCAGCGCCTCGCCGCCCGTCTGGTGGCGGACGGCTGCGACGGACTCGTCCTGTCCGGCACCACGGGCGAGTCCCCGACCACGTCGGACGCCGAGAAGGCGGAGCTGGTGCGGGCCGTGCGGGCGGCGGTCGGGGACCGGGCCGCCCTGGTGGCGGGCGTGGGCACCGCCGACACCCGGCACACCGTCGAACTGGCCCTCGCCGCCGAGAGGGCGGGCGCCGACGGCGTGCTGGTGGTCAGCCCGTACTACAGCCGCCCTCCGCAGGACGCCCTGGAGGCGCACTTCCGCGAGGTCGCCGACGCGTCCGGGCTGCCGGTCCTGCTCTACGACATCCCCGGCCGCACGGGCACCCGCATAGAGCCGCGGACGCTGATCCGCCTCGCGGAGCACCCCCGGATCGTGGGGGTCAAGGACTGCTCCTACGACCTCCTCGGCACCCAGAAGGTGCTCTCCCGCACGGAGTTGGCCTACTACGCGGGCTGCGACGAGCAGATCCTCGCGCTGTACGCGGTGGGCGCGGCCGGGTACATCAGCACCGTCGCCAACGTCGTCCCCCGCCATCTGCGCTCCGTCCTCGACGCGTTCGACGCCGGTGACACGGCCGGGGCCGCGCGCCTCCAGCGGCGTGCGCTGGAACTCGTCGAGTCGATGACGGCCTCGGGGCTGCCGGGCACGGTCACCGCGAAGGGCCTCCTGGACCGGCTCGGCCTGCCGGCCGGTCCCGTCCGGGCACCCCTGCGGCCCGCCGGCCGCGAGACGGTCGACGCACTGCTGGCGGCCTACCGGGCCTGCGTGTCCGGGTAGCGGGTGCGGCCGGCGGTACGCGCCTCCCCCGGCAGGTCGTCACCGGCACCGGTACCGGTACGGGCCGGGGCCCGTACCGCGGGTGTCCGCGGTACGGGCCCCGGCCCGGGGCCGGTATGTCAGTTGTGGCTGTGCAGGATCTCGTTCAGGCCGCCCCACACCGCGTTGTTCGGGCGGGCCTCCACCGTGCCGGTCACGGAGTTGCGGCGGAACAGGATGTTCGAGGCGCCGGAGAGTTCGCGGGCCTTGACGATCTGGCCGTCGGGCATCGTCACGCGGGTGCCCGCGGTGACGTACAGGCCGGCCTCCACCACGCACTCGTCGCCGAGGGCGATGCCGACGCCGGCCTCGGCGCCGATCAGGCAGCGCTCGCCGATGGCGATGATCACGTTGCCGCCGCCGGAGAGGGTGCCCATCGTGGAGGCGCCGCCGCCGATGTCCGAGCCGTCGCCCACCACGACGCCCGCGGAGATGCGGCCCTCGACCATCGACGTGCCCAGCGTGCCCGCGTTGAAGTTCACGAAGCCCTCGTGCATGACCGTGGTGCCCTCGGCCAGGTGCGCGCCCAGGCGGACCCGGTCGGCGTCGGCGATGCGGACGCCCTTGGGTGCCACGTAGTCCGTCATGCGCGGGAACTTGTCGACCGACGTCACCTGGAGGTGCAGGCCCTCGGCGCGGGCGTTCAGCCGGACCTTCTCGACGTCGTCCACGGCGACCGGGCCGAGGGAGGTCCAGGCGACGTTCGCAAGCAGGCCGAAGATGCCCTCCAGGCTCTGGCCGTGCGGCCTGACCAGGCGGTGGGAGAGCAGGTGCAGGCGCAGGTAGGCGTCGTGCGTGTCGAGGGGCTTGTCGTCGAGGGAGTTGATGACCGTGCGGACCGCGACCACCTCGACGCCTCGCCGGGTGTCCGGGCCGATCGCCTTGGCGGCTCCCTCGCCGAGCAGTTCCACGGCCTTCTCGGCGGACAGCCGCTCGGTGCCGGACGGGCCGGGCTCGTCGGTGAGCCGGGGGGCGGGGAACCAGGTGTCGAGGACGGTGCCGTCGGCGGCGAGGGTGGCGAGGCCGGCGGCCGCGGCGCCGGTGGTGCGAGTCGTGTCGGTCATGAGGGAAACCTAACCGGCGGGAGCCGGTGGAGGCCAACCCACCGGGCGGTGTCTCAGGGGGCGGGCGGGAGGCCGCGGCACGGCCGGCGGGGCGGGAGGCGGCCGCCCGTCCGCGTCCTCCGCGGCATCCGGAACCCGGGGGGAAAGCGCTCACTCAAACGCCTGCTCGGGAGTCACTGGTTCCACTACTGTCTCACCGTTCGCACAACGGGCCGTCGCAGCCGTGTTCGCCCTTCGGGCGCCGCTGGAGGAACAGCACATGCCAGACAACAAGTCCCGGCCTTCCCCGCAGCACCCCTGGGAGGACGGCTGGGCTCCGGACACCTCCCGGACACCCGGGACGCGGCGGCTGTGGATCGCCGGCGTCCTCGCCGTCGCGACCGTCGTGGCCTGCGTCGCCGCCGTCGCGCTCACCGACCGGTCCGCCGACGAGCAGTCGGCCGCCCCGGCGGGGCGGACGGTGTCCGGCAAGGAGACGTCGCCGGGACTCATCTCCTTCGGCTCGCCCCCGGTGGACGCCTCGCCCTCGGCGTCGGCCGCGCGGGAGAGCGCCTCGCCGTCCGCGTCGGCCTCCTCCTCGCCGTCGCCGGGGGGCGGTTCCTCGCCGCACCCCCCGGCGACGGCCTCACCGTCCGCCTCGGCCGGCGGGAGCGGTTCCGGTCCGGGGCCGGCGACCGTGCGCCGGTCGGTGCGGTCCGTCAACCACCCCGGCCACTACTGGCGGGCGGGCGGCGGCCAGGTGCGGCTCGAAGCGGCCGGCGGCGCGGAGTTCCGCGCGGACGCCACCTTCACCGTGGTGAGCGGTCTGGCGCGCGGTTCGTGCCTGTCGTTCCGCACGTCCGACGGGACCTATCTGCGCCACCGCGACTTCGTGCTGCGCGCGGAGGCCGACGACGGCTCCCCCCTGTTCCGGCAGGACGTCACCTTCTGCGCCCGTCCCGCCGGCTCCGGCGCGGTCGTGCTGGAGTCGGTGAACTTCCCGGGGTACTTCCTGCGCCACCAGGACTTCCAGGTGAGGCTGCAGCGCCACCAGAGCGACGGCCCGTACGCCGCCGACTCGGCCTTCCGGCTCGTGGAGGGGCTGGCGTAGGGGCGCGCGGGAGAAGACGCGCACGACACGGGATGACGCGCACGAGAAGAACGGCGGCGTCCGTGAGGACGCCGCCGTTCTTCTCGTGCCGCGGGGGTACCGAAGGGGTACCGGGGATCTCAGACGTTGAAGCCGAGCGCGCGGAGCTGCTCGCGGCCGTCGTCCGTGATCTTGTCCGGGCCCCACGGCGGCATCCAGACCCAGTTGATGCGCAACTCGTTGACCAGGCCGTCCGTGGCGGACTTCGCCTGGTCCTCGATGACGTCCGTCAGCGGGCAGGCCGCGGAGGTCAGGGTCATGTCGATCGTCGCGATGTTCGCGTCGTCGATGTGGATGCCGTAGATCAGCCCGAGGTTGACGACGTCGATGCCCAGTTCGGGGTCGACGACGTCGTACAGCGCCTCGCGGACTTCCTCCTCGGAGGCCGGCTTCGTCTCAACGGTCTCGCTCATGCCGTCTTCCTTTCGGCGTCGGCGTCGGCGCCCAGCGCCTGGGCCGTCGCGTCCTTCCACGCCATCCAGCTGAGGAGGGCGCACTTGACCCGTGCCGGGTACTTGGAGACACCGGCGAACGCGACCGCGTCCTCCAGCACCTCCTCCATCGCGTCGTCCGGTTCGACCTTGCCCTTGGACTGCATCAGCTCCAGGAAGGTCTCCTGGATGCGCTGCGCCTCGGAGACGCTCTTGCCGACGAGGAGCTCGTTCAGCACGGAGGCCGAGGCCTGGCTGATGGAGCAGCCCTGCCCCTCGTACGAGACGTCCTGGACGGTCGTGCCGTCGTACTTCACCCGCAGGGTGATCTCGTCGCCGCACGTCGGGTTGACGTGGTGCACCTCGGCGTCGCCGTCCCGCAAGCCCCGCCCGTGCGGGTTCTTGTAGTGGTCCAGGATGACTTCCTGGTACATGGAGTCCAGCTTCACGTCAGCTACCCTCGCGTCCCATCGTCGTCGTCACGCCCCTCAGCCGAAGAAGTTCCGTACGTGCTCCAGGCCCTCGACCAACGCGTCGATCTCGGCGGGCGTGGAGTACAGGTAGAACGACGCTCGCGTGGTCGCGGGAATTCCGTAGCGCAGGCAGACGGGGCGGGCGCAGTGGTGTCCGACCCGGACCGCTATGCCCTGCTCGTCGAGGACCTGGCCCACGTCGTGCGGGTGGATGTCGCCGAGCGTGAAGGAGATCGCGGCGCCGCGGTCCTCGGCCGTGGCCGGGCCGATGATCCGCAGGTCGGGAACCTCGCCGAGCCGCTTCACCGCGTACTCGGTGATCGCGTGCTCGTGGGCGAGGATCTTGTCCATGCCGATCGCGGACAGGTAGTCGATCGCCGCGCCCAGACCGACCGCCTGCGCGATCGGCGGGGTGCCCGCCTCGAACTTGTGGGGGGCGGGCGCGTAGGTCGAGGAGTGCATCGACACCGTCTCGATCATCTCGCCACCGCCCAGGAACGGGGGCAGGTCCTCCAGCAGCTCCTGGCGGCCCCACAGGACGCCGATGCCGGTCGGGCCGCACATCTTGTGGCCGGTGAAGGCCACGAAGTCGGCCTGGAGGGCCTGGACGTCCATCGGCATGTGCGGCGCGGCCTGCGAGGCGTCGATGCACACCAGGGCGCCGACCTGCTGCGCGCGGCGCACTATCGCCTCGACCGGGTTGACCGTGCCCAGGATGTTCGACACCAGCACGAAGGAGACGATCTTCGTCTTCTCCGTGATGATCTCGTCGATGTTGGACAGGTCGAGCCGTCCGTCGTCGGTGAGGCCGAACCACTTCAGCTTCGCGCCGGTGCGCTGCGCGAGCAGCTGCCACGGCACGATGTTGGAGTGGTGCTCCATCTCCGTGATGACGATCTCGGTCTCGGAGTCCACGCGGTAGGGCTCGTCGGCCCAGCCCAGCATGTTCGCGACCAGGTTCAGCGACTCCGAGGCGTTCTTGGTGAAGATCACCTCGTCGCGGCTGGGCGCGTTGATGAACTCCGCGACCTTGTCGCGCGCGCCCTCGTACAGTGCCGTGGCCTCCTCGGCGAGGACGTGCACGCCACGGTGGACGTTGGCGTTGTAGCGCTCGTAGTACTCGCTCAGGGCGTCCAGCACCTGGCGCGGCTTCTGCGAGGTCGCCGCGTTGTCCAGGTACACGAGCTTCCGGTCGTCGTGGAGCACGCGGTCCAGGATCGGGAAGTCCTTGCGGATCGCCTCGGTGTCGAGGAGGCCCGGCAGTTGCGTCACGCGGATACGCCGCCCTTCGTGTAAACCTCGTAGCCCTCGTTCTCCAGCTTGTCGGCGAGTTCGGCGCCGCCGGACTCGACGATCCGGCCGCCGGAGAAGACGTGCACGTGGTCGGGCTTGATGTAGCGCAGGATGCGCGTGTAGTGCGTGATCAGCAGGGTGCCGACCTCGCCGGTCTCGCGGACGCGGTTGACGCCCTCGGAGACGATCCGCAGGGCGTCGACGTCCAGGCCGGAGTCCGTCTCGTCGAGGATCGCGACCTTCGGCTTGAGCAGCTCGAGCTGGAGGATCTCGTGGCGCTTCTTCTCACCGCCGGAGAAGCCCTCGTTGACGTTGCGCTCGGCGAAGGAGGGGTCCATGTGGAGGCGCTCCATGGCCTCGCGGACCTCCTTCACCCAGGTGCGCAGCTTGGGGGCCTCGCCGCGGACGGCGGTGGCGGAGGTGCGCAGGAAGTTGGAGACCGAGACGCCGGGGACCTCGACCGGGTACTGCATCGCCAGGAACAGGCCGGCGCGGGCGCGCTCGTCGACGGACATCTCCAGGACGTCCTCGCCGTCGAGGGTGACGGTGCCGCCGGTGATCGTGTACTTGGGGTGACCCGCGAGCGAGTAGGCGAGGGTGGACTTGCCCGAGCCGTTGGGGCCCATGATGGCGTGCGTCTCGCCCTGCTTCACGGTCAGGTCGACACCCTTGAGGATCTCCTTCGTGGCGTTGTCGGCCTCGACGGTGACGTGCAGGTCTCGGATTTCAAGCGTTGCCATGGGTGCCTCAGGACTCCTGGGAGAGGGAGACGAGCACGTCGTCCCCATCGATCTTTACGGGGTATACGGGGACGGGGCGCGTCGCGGGAAGGCCGGACGGCTTGCCGGTGCGCAGGTCGAAGGCGGAGCCGTGCAGCCAGCACTCGATCTGGCAGTCCTCCACCTCGCCCTCGGAGAGCGAGACGTTCGCGTGGGAGCAGATGTCGTTGATCGCGAACACCTCCCCCTCCGTCTTCACGACGGAGACCGGTGTGCCGTCGAGTTCCACCCGCTTGGGGGTGTTCTCCTCCAGCTCGCCCAGTCCGCAGGCGCGTACGAACGTCATCAGACCGACGCCTCCAGTTCCTCGTCGATCCGGGCGAGGAGGCGTTCCTGGATGTCGGCGACGCCGATCTGCTGCACCAGCTCGGCGAAGAAGCCGCGGACCACCAGACGGCGGGCGTCGTCGGCGGGGATGCCGCGGGCCATCAGGTAGAACAGCTGCTCGTCGTCGAAGCGGCCGGTGGCGGAGGCGTGGCCGGCGCCGACGATCTCGCCGGTCTCGATCTCCAGGTTGGGCACGGAGTCGACGCGGGCGCCGTCGGTGAGCACCAGGTTGCGGTTCATCTCATAGGTGTCGGTGCCCTCGGCCGCGGCCTCGATGAGGACGTCGCCGATCCACACCGCGTGGGCGCCGTCGCCCTGGAGCGCGCCCTTGTACATGACGTTCGACGTGCAGTGCGGGGTGTTGTGGTCGACGAGGAGGCGGTGCTCCTGGTGCTGGCCGGCGTCGGTGAAGTACAGGCCGAACAGCTCGGCCTCGCCGCCGGTGCCGGCGTAGGCGACCCGCGGGTGCAGCCGTACGAGGTCGCCGCCGAAGGTGACCACGAACGACTTGAGGGTGGCGTCCCGGCCGATCAGCGCGTTGTGCTGGGCCACGTGCACGGCCTTGTCGTCCCAGTCCTGGACGGAGACGACGGTCAGCTTGGCGCCGTCGCCGAGGACGTAGTCGACGTTGGCGGCCAGGACGGCGTCACCGGTGTGGTCGATGACGACGACGGCCTCGGCGAAGGCGCCCAGCTCGATCACCTGGTGGCCGAAGGAGGTCCCGCCCTCGCCGTGCACGGTGATGCGGATGGGCTCGGTGAGGACCGTCTCCTTGGGGACGGTGACGACGCCGGCCTTCTCGAACGCCGAGTACGCCTGGGCGGCGACGCGGTCCACCGGGGTGCCCGCCCTGCCGAGGCGGGCGTCGTCGCGGCCGACGGTCTCGACGACGACGCCCTCGGGGGCGTCGACGTCGACCTTCACGCCGTCGCCGGTGGCGACCGCGGTGCCGTCGTGCAGGCCGCGCAGCCGCTCCAGCGGGGTGAACCGCCACTCCTCCTCGCGGCCGTGGGGGACCGGGAAGTCCGCCACGTCGAAGGACGCGGGCGCGCTCATGCGCGTGGCGACGGTGGACTCGGCGGCCACCGCGATCTGGCCGGCGGTCGTGCTGCCCACCGGGATGTTTCGGGCCTCAGCCATGGCTGTCGGTCTGCTCTCTTCCTACGTCAGGTTTCGCTGGCTCTCGGTGGCGGGCGGGTCCTAGCCGACCGCGCCCTCCATCTGCAGCTCGATCAGCCGGTTGAGCTCCAGCGCGTACTCCATCGGGAGTTCCTTGGCGATGGGCTCGACGAAGCCGCGCACGATCATGGCCATGGCCTCGAACTCGCTCAGACCGCGGCTCATGAGGTAGAAGAGCTGGTCCTCGGAGACCTTGGAGACGGTCGCCTCGTGACCCATCGACACGTCGTCCTCGCGGACGTCCACGTAGGGGTACGTGTCGGAGCGGGAGATGGTGTCCACGAGCAGCGCGTCGCACAGCACGTTGGACTTGGAGCCGTGGGCGCCCTCGCCGATCTCGACGAGGCCGCGGTAGGAGGTGCGGCCGCCGCCGCGCGCCACGGACTTCGAGACGATGTTGGAGGAGGTGTTCGGCGCCATGTGGACCATCTTGGAGCCGGCGTCCTGGTGCTGGCCCTCGCCCGCGAAGGCGATGGACAGGGTCTCGCCCTTGGCGTGCTCGCCCATCAGGTAGACGGCCGGGTACTTCATCGTCACCTTGGAGCCGATGTTGCCGTCGATCCACTCCATGGTGGCGCCCTCGTAGGCGACGGCGCGCTTGGTGACCAGGTTGTAGACGTTGTTCGACCAGTTCTGGATGGTCGTGTAACGGCAGCGGGCGTTCTTCTTGACGATGATCTCGACGACCGCGGAGTGCAGCGAGTCCGACTTGTAGATCGGGGCCGTGCAGCCCTCGACGTAGTGCACGTAGGCGCCCTCGTCGACGATGATCAGGGTCCGCTCGAACTGGCCCATGTTCTCCGTGTTGATGCGGAAGTAGGCCTGGAGCGGGATCTCGACGTGCACGCCCGGCGGCACGTAGATGAAGGAGCCGCCGGACCACACCGCGGTGTTCAGCGACGCGAACTTGTTGTCGCCCACCGGGATGACGGTGCCGAAGTACTCCTTGAAGAGCTCCGGGTGCTCCTTCAGCGCCGTGTCGGTGTCGAGGAAGATGACGCCCTGCTCCTCCAGGTCCTCGCGGATCTGGTGGTAGACGACCTCGGACTCGTACTGGGCCGCGACGCCGGCGACGAGGCGCTGCTTCTCCGCCTCGGGGATGCCCAGCTTGTCGTACGTGTTCTTGATGTCCTCGGGCAGGTCCTCCCAGGACTCCGCCTGCTTCTCCGTGGAGCGCACGAAGTACTTGATGTTGTCGAAGTCGATCCCCGACAGGTCCGAGCCCCAGTTCGGCATGGGCTTCTTCTCGAACAGGCGCAGACCCTTGAGGCGGAGCTTGGTCATCCACTCCGGCTCGTTCTTCTTCGCCGAGATGTCGCGGACGACGTCCTCGTTGATGCCGCGCTTCGCAGAGGCGCCGGCCGTGTCGGAGTCGGCCCAGCCGTATTCGTACTTACCCAGGCCCTCGAGTTCGGGGTGGGCAGTCTCCGTGGG
This sequence comes from Streptomyces sp. NPDC014882, assembly GCF_043081325.1. Lineage (NCBI taxonomy): Bacteria > Bacillati > Actinomycetota > Actinomycetes > Kitasatosporales > Streptomycetaceae > Streptomyces > Streptomyces sp. NPDC014882. The sequence goes on along the minus strand of NZ_JBIBWL010000016.1, from coordinate 25,979 downwards.
GAGAGTCATGCGGGGTTCCTCCCGGCCGTGCTTGCGGATGCGATATCGGTGGTGTGATCGGTGCGGTGATCAGTCGTGGGGGAAATCTTGGGGATGAACGTCGTGCAGACGCCGTCGCCGTGCGCGATGGTCGCCAGCCGCTGGACGTGCGTCCCGAGCAGCTGGGAGAAGATCTCCGTCTCCGCCTCGCAGAGCTGGGGGAACTTCTCCGCGACGTGGGCGACGGGACAGTGGTGCTGGCACAGCTGCTCGCCGACCGGTGCGCTGCGCGCCGTAGCAGCGTACCCGTCGGCGCTCAGGGCCTTGGCCAGGGCTTGGGTGCGCTGTGCGGGTCCGGCGGCCTCGATCGCCTCGCGGTAGCCGGCGGCCTGTTCGGCGATCCTCGCGCGGGCGAAGGCGGTGACGGCCTCGTCCCCGCCGAACCGCTCCCGGATGAAGCGCAGGGCGTCCGCGGCGAGCTTGTCGTACGACTGGTCGAAGGCGTCGCGGCCGCAGTCGGTGAGGGCGAAGACCTTCGCGGGACGCCCGCGCGTGCGCGCTCCGTACACCCGCTGCTCGCGCGGCACCACGACGTCGTCGGTGACCAGCGCGTCCAGGTGCCGGCGCACGGCGGCCTGGGTGAGCCCCAGCCGTCCGGCCAGCTCGGCGACGGTGGACGGCCCGTGGTCCAGGATGGAACGCGCGACGCGGTTGCGCGTGGAGCGCTCACCGGTCGCCAGTTCCTCCTGAGGGGCCCCCGCGGGGGTCTCCCGAGCCTCGCCGACGTTTTTCACAACGCCATTGTTGCGTAATTCCTCGGAAGCAGGCAAGCCGCGTCCGGATCGCCGTCCGGTGCCCTGCGTCACTTAGGTTTACCTAATCTGACCTGCGCGAACGATCTACGGCCGGCCGGGACGGCGGTGCGGTGAGGCGCGGGTCCGGGGCCCGCCCGCGGGGCCGGCGGCGCCTTCCCGCACACCCGCCGGTCCGGGCGCCCGGCCGCGAACCTAGACTCTGGACCCATGCGAAGCGAGCCCGTGGTCCAGGTCCAGGCCCTGGTGAAGCGGTACGGCACGAAGACCGCGGTGGACGGCCTCGACTTGGTGGCCGAGGCCGGCGTGACGGCCGTGCTCGGCCCCAACGGCGCGGGCAAGACGACCACCGTCGAGACCTGCGAGGGCTACCGCGGACCGGACTCCGGCACCGTGCGCGTCCTCGGCCTCGACCCGGTGGCACAGGCGTCCGCCCTGCGCCCCCGGATCGGGGTGATGCTCCAGTCCGGGGGCGTCTACCCGGGGGCGCGGGCCGACGAGATGCTGCGGCACGTCGCCCGGCTGCACGCGCACCCGCTGGACGTGGACGCGCTCGTCGAGCGGCTGGGGCTGGGCGGCTGCGGCCGCACGACGTACCGGCGGCTGTCCGGGGGCCAGCAGCAGCGTCTCGCGCTCGCGATGGCCGTGGTGGGGCGCCCGGAGCTGGTGTTCCTCGACGAGCCGACCGCCGGGCTGGACCCGCAGGCCCGCCGCGCCACCTGGGACCTGGTCCGCGACCTGCGGGCGGACGGGGTCTCGGTCATCCTCACCACGCACCACATGGACGAGGCCGAGCAGCTCGCCGACGACGTCGCGATCATCGACGCGGGCCGGGTCGTCGCCCAGGGCTCCCCCGAGGAGCTGTGCCGCGGCGGCGCCGAGAACACCCTCCGCTTCGGCGGCCGTCCCGGCCTGGACCTGGCCTCCCTGCTCAAGGCCTTGCCCGCCGACAGCACGGCCGCCGAACCGACACCGGGCTCGTACCGGATCACCGGCAAGGTCGACCCGCAGATGCTGGCGACGGTGACCTCGTGGTGCGCGCAGCACGGAGTGATGCCGGACCGGATCTCGGTGGAACGGCACACCCTCGAAGACGTCTTCCTCGAGCTGACCGGCAAGGAGCTGCGCTCATGATTCCCGCCCGCCACACGACCGGCCGGGGGTCCGGGGGTCGCCCCCCGCAAGGACACGGCCGCGAGCTGACCGGCAAGGAGCTGCGCTCATGACGAGCACCGGCACGTACACGCCGAAGCCGGGCGCCGCTCCGCTGTCCCGCATGATCAGGGCCCAGGCGGCGCTGGAGACGAGGATGCTCCTGCGCAACGGTGAGCAGCTGCTGCTGACCGTCGTGATCCCGGCCCTGCTGCTGGTGCTGTTCAGCTCGGTGGACATCATCGACACCGGCGCCGGCGAGGCGGTCGACTTCCTGACCCCCGGCGTCCTCGCGCTCGCCGTGATGTCGACGGCGTTCACCGGCCAGGCCATCGCCACGGGCTTCGAGCGCCGGTACGGGGTGCTCAAGCGGCTGGCGGCCTCCCCGCTCCCCCGCTGGGGGCTGATGACCGCGAAGACGCTCGCCGTCCTGGTCACGGAGGTCCTCCAGGTCGTCCTGCTGACGGTGATCGCCTTCGCGCTGGGCTGGTCGCCGCACGGCGACCCGTTCGCCGTGGTGCTGTTGCTGGTGCTCGGCACGGCGGCCTTCTCGGGCCTCGGTCTGCTGATGGCGGGCACGCTGCGGGCGGAGGCCACGCTGGGCGCCGCCAACCTGGTGTTCCTGCTGCTCCTGGTGGGCGGCGGGGTGATCGTGCCGCTGGAGAAGTTCCCCCCGGGCGCCCAGGACGTGCTCGCCCTGCTGCCGGTCTCGGCGCTCTCGGACGGCCTGCGGGACGTGCTCCAGCACGGGGCCGCGATGCCGTGGGGCGACCTGGGGATCCTCGCCGTGTGGGCGGTCGCGGGGCTGGCCGCGGCCGGCCGGTTCTTCCGCTGGGAGTGACCCGCGAAGGATCCGGGAACGCCCCGGTCCGGGACCCTCGTGAAAGCGTGCACAAGCGGCCCCTTACGATGGACGGCGTGCCGAACGTGACCCGCGCCGACGCCGTAGCCGCCGTGCGCAACCCCCTCGCCCTCATCGCCGCGCGCTGGACCCCCGACCCCCGGACGGTCCAGCGGGCGGCGCTCACCGCGCTCGTGATGTCGGTGGTCATCGTGGTCACCGGTGGTGCCGTCCGGCTCACCGGCTCCGGCCTCGGCTGCCCGACCTGGCCGAAGTGCACCGACGACTCGCTCACCTCGACCAGCGAGATGGGCCTCCACGGCGCCATCGAGTTCGGCAACCGCATGCTGACGTACGTGCTGTGCGCCGCGGTGGGCTGGGCGATCGTCGCGGCCCGCGCGCAGAAGCCGTACCGGCGCGGGCTCACCCGGCTGGGCTGGGCGCAGTTCTGGGTCGTGATGGGCAACGCGATCCTCGGCGGGATCGTCGTGCTGGTGGGTCTGAACCCGTACACGGTCGCGGCCCACTTCCTGCTCTCCTCGGCGCTGATCGCGGTCGCCACGGTGATGTGGCAGCGCACCCGGGAGGGCGACGGGGCGCCCGTGGCGCTGGTCGGCAAGGCCGTGCAGCAGCTGGTGTGGTTCCTGGTCGCCGCGTCCGTGCTGCTGATCGCGGTCGGCACGGTGGTCACCGGGGCCGGTCCGCACGCGGGCGACTCCAGCGAGGTCGCGCGCATGCCGCTGGACTGGGAGACCGTCTCCAAGCTGCACGCCGTGCTCGCCTGGATCGTGGTGACACTGACCTTCGCCCTGTGGTTCGTCCTCAAGGCGGTCGACGCCCCCGAGGGGCCGTCGCACCGCACCCGCGAGCTGTTCCTGGTGCTCCTCGCCCAGGGCGTCATCGGCTACGTCCAGTACTTCACGGACCTCCCCGAGGTCCTGGTCGGCCTGCACATGCTCGGCTCGTGCCTGGTGTGGATCGCGGTCCTGCGCGTGCTGCTGGCCCTGCGCGAGCGCCCGGACACGCTGCCCGGTCTGCCGGGGCCGGCGGCGGAGGCGACGGTCGGCAGCCGCGCCTGACGGCACCCGACACCCGGCACCCGCGCCCGACGTCTCCCGGCGTCCGTCCGTGACCGCTCCCGGCCCGCGTTCCCGGCTCAGCCGTACGCCGCCACCAGGCCGTCGATCGCCGGTCCGAGCCAGCCGCGCACCAGCTCGGCCCGGCGGACCCGCCACCCCTCCCCGGAGGGGACGGGAGCGGGCCCGCCGTAACGGCGCCGCCGGATGTCCTCGACGATCTCGGCGGGCGCCCCGAGGCCGGGCAGCTCCTCCAGGGCCTCGCGCTTGGAGACCAGCCGCCCCTCGCGCAGCGTGACCGTCGCCCGCGCGAAGGTCACCGGGCCCATGTCGACCCAGACGTCCCGTGTCCACAGGTGCGCCCTGTCCACGGCGGGCCGCCAGAAGTCCCGCTGGTCGGACACCACGAACTCCGCCAGCTCACGGTCCGCCACCTCCGGCAGCAGCCCGGCCGGGGCGCCGCCGTACAGGACCCGCCCGAAGGTGTGCAGCTCGCGACGGGTGACGGGGGTGACCGGGCGGCGCATCAGCTCCCGGTGCGCCCAGGTCAGGTGCCGGTGCCCGAAGTCCGCGACCGTGGCCGGGGTCAGGTAGCTGCAGTGCAGCTTCGCCGCGAGCGGGTCGGCGCGCAATCCCTGGTGCAGGAGGGCCACCCGCCACACCGTGGCGGCCCGCACGGGTCCGGGCAGCACGGCGATCAGGTCCAGATCGCTGCGGCCCTCCTGGTAGTCCCCGCCGGCGAGCGAGCCGTGGGCCCAGACGGTGAGGGGTCCGAGAGGCGCCAGGGCGCCGAGAAAGCGGTCGAGCAGGGCTTCGGTCTGCATCCGCCCAGTCTGGTGCGGCGTGCCCCGGCCGGTGGGGGCTTCGCTCATTCCAGCCCGTAGACCCGCCGCGCGTTCCCCGCCGCGAGCAGCCCCGCCACCCGCCGGGCGTCCGTGAGCGACCACGCGCCCTCCGCCACCCAGCCGCCGAGCACCCGCCCCAGCGCCTCCCGGAACAGCCGGGCGCCCACGACGTGCAGCTCGGGCAGTCCGCGGGCCCCGCTGGAGAAGAGGACCTTGCCGAAGGGGGCCAGGTCCAGGATCTCGGCGAGGACCGTCGCCGCGCGGGCGCCGGTGCGCACGAGGGCGGCCCCGGAGTCGGCGTGGACGTGCGGGAAGAGACCGGCGAGGTGGGCGGCGTGCCGGTGGTGGGGGTAGCCGTGCAGCAGCACCAGGTCGGTGCCGAGACCGGCGGTGGCGCGGACGAAGTCGGTCAGCAGGGCGGGGTCCGCGCGGTCGCCGCACGGGCCGGGCCCGCCGGGGCCCGCGTGGAGCTGGAGGGGCCGGCCCGCGGTGACGGCGATCCACAGCAGGTGCCGCAGCAGCACGGGGTCGTCCACCTCCCCGCCGACGCGGCGCCCCGCCAGCCAGCGGCCCGCCGCGCCCCGGACCTCTCCCGGTCCGGGCGGCTCGGGCGCGAGGGCGAGACCGTGGCGCACGCCGGCCACGGAGCTGAGGGCCACGGCCGTCGCCGCGGCGCCGTGCACCGCCTCGGCGAGGTTGGCGAGGAACGACTCGACGGTGCCGGAGGTGTCGGCGACCTGCTCGGCCAGCGGTTCCAGCCGGACGATCTCACGGGCCTCGGCGTCGCCCGCGCGGGCGATCTCGTCGGGGCCGGTGAGGTCGCCGGGCGGGCCGGTGTCGACGAGGTAGGTGGTGATGCCGCTGCCGCGCAGCAGCCGGCGGCCCGCCTCGGGCACGCCCAGTTCGCGGCGGCGGGCGAGGTAGCGGGCGGGCGGGCAGTGCGGTTCCAGGCCGAGCAGCGGGGGGCACCAGCGGCGCACCGCGAAGCCGGTCTGGGTGTCGAACAGCGTGGTGCCGGGCGCGGGCGGCCCCTCGGTGCGGGCCAGCTGGGCCTCGAAGGTGCCGAGGCCCAGCTCCGTCCTCAGAACGCCGTGGCAGTACTGGTCCACCAGGGACGGTGTTTCGATCATCCGGGACTCCCGCGGCTGGACCGTGTGCTCGGTGTGTTCCTCACACGTCCTAACGGGTGAACCCGGCGTCAGGTGTTGCTCAGGTGTTGCGCGGGCCGCCGACCTGGATCCCGGCCATCCGGGTCCACTCGTACGGGCCGGTCGTCACCTTGGCGGCGAACTCGCCGTCGAAGTTCTCGTGGACGGTGATCCCGGACTTCTCGACCGCCTTGGCGGCGATCTCCACGCTGGGCGCCACGAGGTCGCCCCAGCCGCCGTCCTCGCCGACGAGCACGATCCGGGCGCCGCGCTCGCCGAGGTGGGCGACCTGGCCCTCGGCGCCGCCGTGCGCCTGGGAGAAGGTGCTGATCCGCTTGGCGAGGCGGGCCGCCGCGCGCTCGGCCTTCGCGGCCCGCTTGGCGTCCGCGGTCTCGTCAACCTGCTTGGTGTCTGCCATGGCCAGGATGCTACCGACGGGTAGGGCGAACAGCGACGGCCGGGGGGGGGGGGGGGGTACACCCCCCCCCCCCCCCCCCCCCCGCCGCGGGCCCCGGGGGGGGGGGGTCGGAGGGGGGGCGCCACGCCGGCACTGGTGAGCCCCCCCCGCCCCCAACACCCGCG